>CAKTYZ010000011.1 GCA_934635225.1 uncultured Kiritimatiellota bacterium | reverse complement strand
TGGCTTGTCTTTCTTCTTCTTCGATCCCCATGGCCTTCCACTCTTCTTTGCTGACCCGTTAGATATTACCATTTCCCATTCCACAAAAAGGAGGGGTCGGTTATGCTATAATATGCGGCATGAAGAACATAGATGAGGTGGAGGTTGCCGTATGAGGGTTTTAATGGTTGGCGATGTTGTGGGTGGGCCTGGGCGTCGGCTGCTGCAGAAGCGCCTGAAGGCGATTCGTGCCGAGAAGGGGCTGTCGGCTGTCGTTGTCAACGCCGAGAACTGCGCGGCTGGCTCAGGCATCACGGCGGCCCTTGCGAAGGAGATATTCGACGCTGGGGCGGATGCCATCACCCTCGGAGACCATACGTGGGGGCAAAAAGAATTTGCCGGACAGATTGGCGCGGTCGCAAATCTCGTGCGTCCGATGAACTATCCGCCAGAATGCCCCGGCAAGGGATGGTGCGTCATCACGCTCCCGACGTTTCGCTTCGTGGTGCTGAATGTTCAGGGGCGCGTTTTCATGAACCCGGTCGATTGTCCCTTCCATGCGGCGGAACGGGCGCTCATGGAGATGCCGAAGGACCTCTCGATTTTCGTAGATTTCCACGCTGAGGCGACCAGTGAGAAGATGACGCTCGGGCACTATCTCGACGGACGCGTGACGGCCGTTGTCGGTACGCACACGCACGTGCAGACATCGGATGCGCGGCTCTTGCCGAAAGGGACGGCCTACATCACGGATCTGGGCATGACCGGGCCGTATGTCTCGTCCATCGGACGCGACTTGAAGCCGGTGACGAAGAAGTTCATGACGGGCATCCCCGCACGGTTTGACGTTGCCGAGGGGCCTTCGACTCTGGAAGGAGCAATCATCGACTTTGACCCTCAGACGAGGAAAGCCGCATCGATTGAAGCTTTCCGCATTCGGGAAGAGCCTGTTGGCGATTGATGCCAGATTCGGAATTCGTGAGTGAAATACGTTAGTCGACGTAAAGGAGGATAGTCAGAAAATGCGAGGATGGGGTTTGCTGGGCGTGGCCGCCTTGCTGGTGGGGTGCGTCACGGAGAGAACGGGCACGGAGGATCGTGACCGCTACATCGCGTTCTGCCGTGAAACGGCGAGGCTGCCGGTTGGCGTATCTGCGGATTCAGATGATGCATGGATGGTCTATCCGTGTACGGCGACGACGCAGGAGTTCAAGAAGGGCTACAAGGTTGTCTATGTTGATCGGGATTACTTGAGTTTTCGTTGTGAAGACTATTCCTACACGGGAGGGGCACATGGAACCATGACGATTACGGTCGGCACAATTGACCGTAAGACAGGCAATATCCTGACGTGTGCAGATGTGGCGGCGTTTGCCAATAGTGCCGCCTTACGGAAGAAACTGGCTGACGCGGTTGTCGCGAAGATCGGAAAAGAGGCTCTTCAGGGCGAGGTCAGGCTTCATGACAACTTCTATCTTGCGAAGGACGGCTGGCACTTCGTCTTCAACGCGTACGAAGTTGCCTGCCATGCGGTCGGGGCGGTCGAAGTCGTTATTCCCAGATGAAGACGATGAAAAAGGACTTGTTGTAAGATCGACATGATTCGCCCTGTTTGACCGATATCCACGGATTTTGGTATACTACCTTCTGTTTTGGCCGTAAGAGTGTAGCGCGGGTGCGCGAGAGTATTGCGGAAAATTACCAGAAAAGGCAATAATGGATCAGATTCGAATCGAGGCGGAGGCACGTACCGAGCAAGGTACGGGTGCCGTCCGTCGTTTGCGCCGTACGGGGATGATTCCCGGTTCGGTGATGAAGATGAAGAAGGGCGGCACGGAGCTCATCAAGCTTCCCGCGCACGCCTTCATGATGGCGATGCGTGGTCGCACGGGCAAGCAGGTCCTCGTCACGCTTGACATGGACGGTCGGGAAATCCCGGCGCTTCTGCGCGAAATGCAGAACGACGTCCTCAAAGGCACGCCCATTCACGTTGACTTCAGCGAAGTCTCGCTGTCCGAGGCGGTGCGCGTCACGGTTCCGCTTTACCTCGTTGGCGAGGCGAAGGGCGTGAAGATCGGCGGCGGCGTCCTAGAACAGGTTCTCCGCACGATTGACATCGATGTTCTCCCGACGGACATTCCGGAGAAGTTTGACGTTGACGTCTCGGCTCTTGACCTCGACCAGACGCTTTTCGTCCGCGACCTTAAGCTTGGCGAGAAGTACGCGATTGTGACGCGCGGCGAGCTGGCTCTTGCGGTCGTCAAGGCCCCGGATGACGTTCCGGCGGCGGGCGGAGCGGCCGCAGGTGCGGTTGCGGATGCTGCGAAGGCCCCTGAGGTCATCAAGAAGGGCAAGGAAGAGGAAGCCGGCGCGGCCGACAAGAAGGAGGAGAAGAAGTAATGAAGAAGTACGATGCTCTCTACATCTTCGTCGGCGTCGCCAAGGACGATGCGGTCGAAGCCCCGCTCGCGAAGGCGCTTGCAGAAGTGACGCGCGTTGGCGGCAATGTCCTTGAAACGGTCGTTCTCGGTGGCCGCACGTTCTCGCGCCCCATGAAGAAGCGTGACCGCGGAACTTACGTGAAGGTCCGCCTTGAGCTCGATCCGTCCAAGATCGACGACCTCGTCAACCGCTACCGCCTCGTTGAAGACGTCTTCCGCGTGCAGATTCTCGCAGTCGATGATCGCCGTGAGGCGAGGATTGCGCAGGAGCGCACCGAGCGTGCCGAGATCCAGGCAAAGAAGGAGGCTGCGGCAGCTGCGGCCCTTGCGGCCAAGGTCGAGGCCTAAGTACGGGAAGGGGTGCCGTGATGGCGTCTTTCAACAAAGTGATCCTGATGGGCAACTTGACGCGCGATCCTGACGTGCGTGTGACTGGCACGAGCGGCATGAAGGTCGCACGGCTTGGTCTCGCCGTCAATGAGCGCCGAAAAGACCGCAATGGCAATCCGCAAGACTTCCCCGTGTTCATCGATGTCGATGCATGGGACAAGTTGGGCGAGCTCTGCGGGCAGTATCTGTCGAAGGGAAGTTCCATTCTCGTCGAGGGACGGCTTCAAATGGACAGTTGGGAGAAGGACGGCGTCAAGCATCAGAAGCTCAAGGTGCGTGCGAGCACGATCAAGTTCCTGCCGAAAGGGGATCGCCTTGCGGGCGGTCCCAAGCCGGCGGTCGAGCCTGTCGCGTCCGAAGTGCCTGAGAGCGACCCTGCCGACATCCCGTTCTAAGAAAAGGTCGAATGTTCGAACACTCGAATGATCGAAAAGACAATATTTAAGGAAAAAGAAAATGGCGTTCAAGAAATCCAATAGCTCGGCTGGCGAGGAGTTCGCCGCGAGGAAGCGTCCGCCGCTTCGCAAGAACGACGCGATCGACGTCAATGACATCGAGACGCTCAAGTACTACATTACCGACTACGGCAAGATTCTGCCGGCGCGCATCACGGGGGTGACCTCCCAGCAGCAGCGTCAGATCCGCCAGGGCGTCAAACGCGCCCGCAACATGGGCCTCATGGCCTAAGGAAAGGAGCACGGCAATGGCACACATCGAAGTCATGCTCATGGACAACGTGAAGAAGCTCGGCAAGGCTGGTGAGATTGTCAAGGTCGCCCCTGGCTACGCCCGCAATTACCTCTTCACGAAGGGTCTCGCCTCGCTCGCGACGGAAGCCGCGAAGCGTCGCCTGAAGAAGCTCGAAGCCGAGCGCGCGGCGCGCGCCGCTGAAGAGAAGAAAGCCGCTCTCGAACTCGCCAAGAAGCTTAAGGATCTCACGATCACCGTCTCCGCTCCGACGACGGACGGCAAGAAGCTCTACGGTTCGGTCGGCATTCCCGACATTCTCGCGACCATCGAGGCGAACCGCGGACTCAAGCTTGAGCGTCACCAGATTGAACTGGGCGATGCGCTCAAGGAAGTTGGCGAGTACCAGCCGACGGTCGATTTTGGGCATGGCGTGACCGCCAAGTTCAAGATCGTCATTCTTGACGAACAGGCGTCGCAGGCGTGACGCCTCTCGAAGAGAAATGGAAACTTACGCGAGAGACGGTCGGCAACGGCCGTCTCTCCGTGATAATGCCGCTCTACCATCTGGCGGCGGCGGCGGCCGGGAATCTTCGTCAGGTCGCCGAACTCTTCGAACGACATGGAATTGAGACGGAGCTCGTCCCTGTTGATGATGGCAGTGGGGACGGGACGGACGAGATTCTCGAACGCTTTCGTCTGGAGAACTTCGCGCACGTCTCGCTTCGTCCTGTCATCTGTCGGCGAAATGGTGGCAAGGGCGCAGCACTGCGGGCCGGCTACGAGGCTTCGTCGGGCCGTTATGTGATGCTATTGGACGGCGATCTCGACATCAACCCGCAGCAGACGCCTTATTTCTTCGAGCAGATGGTCACGAAGTCCGCAGACATCGTCGTCGGCTCCAAGCGGCATCCAGGCTCCATGGTGCAGTATCCGTGGCATCGCCGGTTGGTCAGCATGTGCTATTTTGCGCTTGTTCGTCTGGCGTTCGGCTTGAAGATCACCGATACGCAGACGGGCATGAAACTCTTTCGGCGCGAAGTTCTCGGGGATGCGCTTGACCGTATGCTTGTGAAGACTTACGCCTTTGATCTTGAGCTGTTGGTCATCGCCGCGCAGCGGGGGGCGAGGATCGCTGAAGCGCCGGTAGTCATTCGGTTCGGGAACAAGTTTGGTGCGCTTAAGGCGGATACCGTCTATCGGATGTCGTTGGACACGCTTGCCGTCTTTTATCGTCGGCGGATTCTGAACTACTATTCAAAGTGCCTAGTGCCGCAGAAGCTGGACCACGATCCGCTGGTCTCGATTGTTATCGCCTGTCCGAAGAGAAGCTGGATGCTGGATGAGTGTCTGGCGGCGATTCAAGCGCAGAGCTATTCGCAATGGGAGGTTCTTGTCCTTCCGGACGCGGACGCGTCGAATGCGGATGACTCGAAGATCCGTTTCATCTCCACGGGGAAGGCGCGTCCCGCCGAAAAGCGCAACCTCGGCATTCGCGCGGCACGAGGCGAAATCGTGGCGTTCATCGATGACGATGCCTATCCGGACGCCCACTGGCTGGAATATGCCGTTAAGTATTTCGGCGAGCGTGACATCGGCGCGGTTGGCGGTCCTGGCGTGACGCCGCCTGGAGACACGGGCCTTGCGGCGTTGGGCGGGCGCGTCTACGAAAACATCCTTGTTTCGGGGAATTACAGTTATCGCTATCGTGCGGGCGGCGTGCGGAAGGACGTTGAGGACTATCCGAGCTGCAACTTGTTCGTGCGGAAGGAACTGCTGGAACGGATCGGCGGCTATCGCACGGACTTTTGGCCCGGCGAAGACACGCTTCTGTGCAAGGACATCCATGACAACTGGAAACGCATCATCTATGACCCATGGGTCATTGTCTACCATCATCGTCGCCCGCTGTTCCGTCCGCATCTTCGCCAACTCGGCCGCTATGGCTTTCATCGCGGCTATTTCTGCAAGCGCTTTCCTTCAAATTCGCGACGGCTTTCTTATTTCGTTCCGTCGCTGTTTGATCTTTACCTCGTCGCGTTCGCAGGCTTGGCTCTGCTTGGCGTGTCGCCATGGAGTCCTGTGTGTCCCGTGTGGATAGTCGTCGCTGGCGGCCCCTTGGCTCTTTACCTGTCGCTTGTGGCGTGTTTGTCCTTCAGTTTGAGGCCGATGCGTTGGCTGTTGACGGCTTGTGGCGTTGTCGTCAGCCATGTCTGGTATGGATTCCACTTCCTGCGCGGATTATGTGCGAACCGTGCGCCATGCGAATACATTGGCGCGGATCATGCCGTCGGTGCAAAGGCTTCGGGCGCGTGCGCGAAGCTATCGTAGGCAAATGAAAAGGAGAACGAAATGAATGAGACCATATGGATTTTAAGCGGTTATTTTATTGGCGGGATCCCATTTGGCTATCTGATCGGCAGGTTGCGCGGTGTCGATGTGCGGACGGTCGGCTCGAAGAATATCGGCGCAACGAACGTCTTTCGCACGGTTGGCAAGAAGTGGGGGCTCCTTGCGTTTGCGTGTGACATGTTGAAAGGCCTTCTGCCGACATTTGCGGCTAAGTGTTGGGGAGGCCCGGCTCTTTGGGTTGGCGTCGCCTGTGTCGTGGGGCATATGCTCACGCCCTACATGAAGTTCAAGGGCGGCAAGGGCGTAGCGACGGCCTTTGGCATGCTGCTCGGTCTCGTTCCGGGTGTCGTCGGGACGGCATTCTTGCTGTTTGCCGTCGTTTTCGCGTGTTCGAATTACATCTCGCTCAGTAGCTGTTCGGCTGCCGCTTTTTTGGCGATTGCGATCTGGTTTCCCGTTCTCGACAGCGAAGGCGCGACGAACCTGCCACAATGCCTGCTCATCACCGCGATTGCGCTTTTTGTCATTTGGAAGCACCGTTCCAACATCGGTCGCCTGCTCCACGGGACTGAGAGCAAAATCTACCTGTTCAAGAAGAACTGTTCAAGAAGAAATAAAAACCAGAAAGGATAGACACGATGAAAAACGAAGTCAAATCGCTCCGGGCGAAAGTGCTTGCTTCATTGATCTGCGGCATCATCTCGTTGGGATGCCTTGCGGAGATTGGCGAGGTTCGCCTCAAGGGTTATCTTGGCGAGCGGTTGGATGCGATGATTGCGCGTCATGTTGGCGGAACGGACGTTGCCTACATTACCGCGCCGTTCCTTGAAAAGACCGAACGGCGTTTCTGGTGGCAGACCGAGTTCTGGGGCAAGTATATGCACGCGGCCGCACCCTATTTCGTCTACTCGAAGTCTCCGAAGATCGCGACGGACATGGATCTTGGCGTTGACCGCATTCTCGCGAGTCAGGAACCGAACGGTTACATTGGGAACTATCCTGACGAACTGCGCTGCGGCGAAGGTTGGGATGTCTGGGGCATGAAGTACACGATGATGGGGCTTCTCCATTATTATGACGTTTCACGCGGCGACAAGTCATTGTCGGAGAAGGGGGACAAGGCCCTTGCGGCGAGCCGCCGCCTGTGCGACTATGTGATTGGCGAGCTCGGGCCGAACGGCAGACGCGGACGCGAACTCTGGCAGACGGGCAATTGGTCTGGCTACGCGAGTTCATCGATCCTTGAACCCGTTGTCTGGCTCTATCGTCGCGTCAAGGCCTTGGAAGGCTCTGAGGCCGCGCAGAAGTACCTGGACTTTGCCGCTTATCTTGTCGAAGGCATGACAAAGCCGGCGGCAGGTCCGCGTCTCCTCGACCTTGCGCTGAAGGGAGTCTCGGTTGCCGATCGCAACGGTTACGGCAATGTCGCCGAGAAACACGGGGGGTATGTGATGAAGCATAACCGCTGGAAATCCTACGAGATGATGAGCTGTTATCAGGGCATTTTGGACTATGTCGAGGAGAAGCGGAAGTTGGACGGCGTCCCGAACGCGGAACTGGACGACCTCGTCAAGGCGGCCGTGATGACGGCCGAGGACATCGTTCGCGAGGAGATCAACCTCGCAGGCGGCTGCGCTTGTTCAGAAGCGTGGTTCCACGGTGCGCGCAAACAGCACCTGCCATACTTGCGTCTGCAGGAAACCTGCGTGACGACGACGTGGATGCGTCTCTGCGAGAAGCTGTTGGGGATGACGGACGATCCGAAGTGGGCGGATGAAATCGAACGCACATTTTACAATGCCTATCTTGGCGCACTGAAGGCGGACGGTTCGGAGTTCGCGGGCTACACGCCGCTTTCGGGAAACCGCTACCATGGCCAGCACCATTGTTACATGCATACCGACTGCTGCACGGCGAACGGTCCGCGCGGCTTCCTCTGCTTCCTCCGCGAGTTCTACAAGACAGACGGCCAAACGGCGACCGTCAACTTCTACTCGTCGGCGCTTGTCAAGGGCTTTGACATGTATTCGCTTTATCCGCGGACGGACTGGGCTCGTCTCGTCAGCCACACGACAGGCCCGCTCGCGCTCCGTCTGCGCATTCCGGCGTGGAGCAAGCAGACTGTCGTGAAGGTGAATGGCGAGGTTCAGCCAAATGTGAAGGCGGGCACTTACCATACCCTGTCTCGCACCTGGGTCTTGGGCGATGTCGTTGAGGTTGCGTTCGACATGCCGGTTATGGCCCACACGCTTGAACATCATGTCGCCTTTACGCGCGGTCCTGTCCTGTTGGCTCGCGACAGCCGTTTCAATGACGGCGACCTGACCGAACCCATCCGTCGCAAAGCGTTCAAGGACGGCCAAACGGCGAAAGGCTTCACGACGGTTCGGACGCCCTCGGACGACTTTTGGATGGCGTTTTCGGCGACGCTTCCCCTTGGCTCGCACCATGAGAACCCGGAGGGCGCAAATGAATCGACCGTGTTCTTCTGTGACTATGCGTCGGCTGGCAACACATGGCATCGCGACAATTACTATCGCACATGGTTCCCGCTTGAATACGGCCCAGAGGAATAATCCGCTTGGATGTCCGTATTTTTGGTATAATTGGTAGCACAATGAGCAAGAGAAGAATTGTCGTTACGAGTGCGCTCCCGTATGCGAACGGGGATATTCACCTCGGTCATTTGGTCGAATACATACAGACAGACTTTTGGGTGAGATTCCAAAAGCTGCGCGGGAATGACTGCGTCTACATCTGTGCGGACGATACGCATGGAACGCCCGTCATGATTCGCGCGCGCAAGGAGGGCATTACGCCCGAGGAGCTGATCGCGCGTTCGCACGCCCTGCACCTGAAGGACTTCACCGACTTTCAGATCGCGTTTGACAACTACTATTCAACGAACTCGCCCGAGAACAAGGCCTTGTCCGAGAAAATCTACCTCGCCGTCGAGAAGCAGGGCTTCATCACGAAGAAGACGACGCCTCAGCTTTACTGCGAACATTGCAAGATGTTCCTGCCGGATCGTTTTGTGAAGGGAACCTGTCCGAAGTGCAGTGCCGAAGGTCAGTATGGCGACAGCTGCGACAAGTGCGGCTCAACCTATGGCGCGGAAGAGCTGGGCCATCCGATCTGCACGACATGCGGAGGGACGCCGGTCGTCAAGGATTCCGAACACCTCTACTTTGAGCTGGAACCCCAACACGACTATTTGGAGAAGTGGATTCCCGGTCATACGACGAGCGATGTGTCGAACAAGTTGCTCGAATGGTTCAAAGAGCCGTTGCGGGGCTGGTGCATTTCGCGTGACGCGCCCTACTTTGGCTTTGAGATTCCCGGCTACAAGGACAAGTTCTTCTATGTCTGGGTTGATGCGCCGATTGGGTATGTCGCGTCACTTCAGAACTGGTGCGGCAAGAACGGAAAGGGCGACCTTTGGAATGACCCGGATGTCGAGCTTTACCATTTCATCGGCAAGGACATCATCCGCTTTCACTGCCTGTTCTGGCCGGGAATGCTGCACGCGGCGGGCTTCAAGGGACCGAACAAGGTCTTCGTGCACGGCTTTCTCACGGTGAACGGCGAAAAGATGTCTAAGTCGAAGGGCACGTTCGTGAACGCGCGCACCTATCTTGACAACTTGCCTCCGGAGGCACTTCGCTACTACTATGCGGCGAAACTTGGCGGCACGACGGATGACATGGACCTCAACCTTTCAGACTTTGTCCAGCGTGTCAACTCGGATCTCATAGGCAAGATCACGAACATTGCCTCGCGTTCGGCGCAGATGCTCCAGAAGAAGCTCAACGGGCGTCTTGCGACACTGAAGGGGCACGAGGAGGAGCTGTCCCTGCTCGAAAAGATGCGCGCGGCATCCGAGACGATTGCGAAATTCTACGAGGACAGGCGCTTCAATCAGGTCGTTGTCGAGATCTGCAGACTTGCGGACGCGGCGAACGAGTACTTTGATCGCAAGGAGCCATGGAAGACGGTGAAGACGGACTCCGAAACGACGCGTGTCACCCTGACGGCGGCGTTGAACGCTTTCCGCATTCTCGCGATCTACCTGAAGCCGATTCTTCCCGTCTATGCGGAGAAGGCGATGAAACTCTTTGATGAGTCCGAATGGACATGGGATTCGCTGGCGACGACGGTAGAGGAGCGTGCGCTTGGCGTCTACGAGTACTTGGCCGCACGCATTGACATGAAGCAGGTCGAGGCGATGGTGGCTGCCGCGACCGTGAAGCCGGCCGATTCGGGCGAAGTCGCGCACGAGAGCCGCGCGAGCAAGAACAAGGACAAAGGCCCTGAGAAGAAGGCGAGCGAGAGAAGTGCGGACGCGCCGGCCTTGAAGCCTGAAATCACCTTCCCCGACTTCGAGAAGCTGGATCTGCGAATCGGTGTCGTTGAATGCTGCGAAATTGTGCCGAAGAGCTCGAAGCTCCTGAAGTTTGTCCTTGATGCGGGGACTTTGGGCAAGCGGACGATCTTTTCGGGCATTCGTGCGGCGTATCCAGATCCGTCGGCGCTGGTCGGCAAAGAAGTCGTCTTTGTCGCCAATCTCGCGCCGCGCAAGATGTCCGTCGGCGTCTCGGAAGGGATGATTCTTTTTGCGGGCGAACCCGGCGTTTGTGGCGGCGCACTGTCGCCGACAATGTCGGCGGGCGGCGGCAACGCCGTGACCTAATGGGCTTTGATCGCATGGCATGAACTTCCTTTCGATAGCGACGATGGCGATGTGGGCGCTCGCGGCAGCGGGCCTTGCGTGGTATCTCGCGTCAATCGCGGGGGAGGTCACCTACGTCACTCTTGCGGATGGTCGGCGGCAAGAGCGGTCGATTCCGCTCGTCTTTCGTGCGCTTCTGCCGTTTGCGCCTAACTTCTACGGTTTGATACGACGTCCGATTTTCACGGATGCGGTTGCGCGTGCCGACTCGTTGCTTGTGCAGGCTGGCTTCGAGGGCCTGTTGTCGGGCGAGGAGTTTGTCGCCTTGCAGCTGATGCTTGGTTGGATCGTGCCAGACATCTGGCTTTGCGGCGTGCGCAAGCGTCGCCATCTCGCGATCCAGCGGGCGCTGCCTTTTGTCCTTGACCTGCTGACGCTGTCGGTGGAGGCCGGCATGGATTTCATCAGCGCTTTGCAGCGCAACTGCCGTTCACGGCGGTTGGACCCGCTCAACGAGGAGCTTCTGCGGATGACGAAGGAGATTCAAGTCGGTTCATCTCGCAAGGAGGCGCTTCGGAGCATGGCCGAACGCGTGCGACAGCCCGACCTCAAGTCGGTTGCGTTCGCGCTCATCCAAGCGGACGAACTCGGCGTTTCGATCGGCACCATCCTGCGCATCCAGTCCGATCAGCTGCGTTCTCGGCGTTTCGACCGCGCCGAGAAGCTGGCGTCGGAAGCGCCAGTGAAGATGCTGGGGCCATTGATGCTTTGTATTTTCCCTGCAGTATTCATCATCTTGCTGGGCCCTGTCTTGAGCCAAGCCATGAAAGGATTCTTCTGATGAAAAGACCTGAACTTGAAATTGTCAACGGCGCGTTGGCCGGAAAGAGGGTCTCAGTCCCCGAGGGAGGTCTTCGTTTGGGACGGTCTTCCTCGAATGATATCCACATTTCGGACGAGGAACTCTCGCGCAACCATTGTCTTTTTGAACAGGTCGGCGAAGACGGGATCCGCCTGACGGACTTGGCCAGTGCGAATGGCACGATGCTGAACGGCCGTCTTTTGGAGAACGAGCCGGTGGATCTCAAGGTCGGTGACGTCATTGTTGTCGGCGAGACGACGATTCGTGTCGTCGGCGAGGGCGAGGAGAAGCCCGTGGCGTCGATTGATCTGGGTCTGGGAGAGGGGCCTGCCGCGCCGAAGGGGAAGGGGCGGCGCCGCTCGCCGCTCGCGAATATCCTCTGGGCGTTTCTGATTCTCTTCGGGGCGTTGGCGATCTATTTGGTCTTGGTCTCTCCGACAGATCCGCAGACATCGACCGTTCAGCCTGTCCCGGATGAAACGCCGAGCGTGCGGGAAGTCTATTACGAGAAGGTCGAGGCCGATTCCGAACGAATCTTCCGTTACGAAATGAAGCTTGCGCCCGATGGCGTCTTGAAGGTTTCCGTCGATAATGTGCCGGCCGAAAACCGTCATGTGACGAAGAGCCAGAAGTTGGACGAACGGGCCCTTGCCGAGCTGAACGAGATCTTGGCGTTCAAGACGATTCGCGAGATAGACCGCGAGTACGCAGGGGTTGAACCGGATCCGCCGGCACTTGAAAGCTGGACGCTCCGGGTCGTCTATACGACGCGTGTTCGGACAGTTCGCATTGTCAACACGCAGGAGCCGGAGGCTTTCAGGGCCGTGCGCGAGAAGCTGGAAGCGTTCTCGAAGAACCAGCTGGGCGTCTGGGCTCTTCAGTATTCGCGCGAGAAACTTGTGGCCCTTGCGCAGGAGTCGATTGTCCTGGGCGACTCGAAGTGGGAGGACCGCGAGGTTCAGTACGGCAATCTCTTTGGCGCGGTGAAGGCCTATGAAGAGGCCCTTTTCTATTTGGAAACTGTCAATCCGAAGCCCGATTGCACGGTTGCCGCGCGCAAGGGGCTGGAACGCACGAAGGCTGAACTTGAAAAACGCTATGCAAACCAGCGTTTCCTGGCGGATCGCGCGATCAATCTCAAGCAGTGGGAGACGGCGCAACGTGAACTCTTGATTCTTCTGGAGTTGATTCCCGACCGTGGGGACGATCGCAACCGTGAGGCCGCGACGAAGCTGATGGATGTCGAAAAGCGTATGAAGGGAGACAAATGATGAGAATCTTCTGTGCAATGCTTCTTTTGGCGATGTCGGCATTCGCCGATGATCAACAACCTGTTTCGTGCCGCGTCAGCCTGACGACAAACCCGTCAGGCGCGACGGTGATTGTGGACGGGAAGGACCGTGGCGTGACGCCGATCATGCTGTATGACTTGACGCCGGGACGGCATGCGGTGAAGTTCCGTCTTTCGGGCTATGTTGAGGCGAATCGCTTTGTCAACACGGCGGAAGGGCCGTTTGTCGAGAAGAACACGGTGCTGAACGAGGAAAAGGGGCTTCTGTTGCTCAAGACCGAACCTGCGGGCTGCGACATCCAAATCGACGGTGTCTCGATTGGCCGCACGCCGAGACTCATTACGAACCTTGCGTCGAAGGATGTCTATACCATTCGGTTACGCAAGGCTGGGTATTTGGATCAGATGATCTCCGTCAAGTTTGAGGGGCGCAAGCCGCTTGTCCGTGAAGAACGGCTTGTGCTGGCTTCGGGTACGCTTGACGTCATCAGCGAGCCGGCTGGCGCGGAGGTGACGGTGAACGGCGTCGCCCGCGGGCGGGCGCCTCTGAAGGTGACGGGCGTGCCGAAAGGCCGCGCCATCGTGAAGTTCCATCTGGACGGGTTTGAGGATGAGCTGCGCGAACTGGCTGTGACGGCGGGTGAAGTTCAAATGCTGCCCGTTGTGCTGAAAAGCCTCCCCGGAACGCTTCATCTGGCTTCCGTTCCCGAAGGGGCCCGCCTCTACGTGAACGACCGCTTCGAGGGCAAGGCTCCCGTTGCCTTGACGGGGCTGAAGCCGGGAGACTATTCCGTTCGCGCCGAATTGGACGGTTATGGCACGTTGTCTCGGACGGTGACGCTTGAGAACGGCGGTTCGGCGACGGAGGAGTTCCGACTCTCGAATGTCATGGGGCAGATCGAAGTCGTGGCCTCTCCGGTTGGCGCAAAAGTCATGTTGGACGGCCGATTCGTCGGCTTCACGAAAGCGAAGGATCCGGCGGCTGAGTTCTGCGACCCGTTCGTCATCGAGAACGTGTTGGAAGGCGAGCATCGACTTGTCCTCTCGAAGGACGGCTATTCGGATGCGCTTCGGCACACGAAGGTCAAGAATCAGGAGACGACCAAGTGCCGAGGTCTTCGTCTGCGTCGCATCTTCACGCCGGATGTTGAGATCGTCACTGCGCGAGGCTCTTATCGAGGCGTTCTCGTCTCGAATACCCCTGAGGCCATTGTCGTTGAGGTTTCCCTTGGCATTTCGCGCACCTTTCCGCGTGCGGAGATCCGCAAGGTGAACTTCATCTCGCCCGAGACGGGGAAGTGACCAGGCGCCCCGCCTTTGGATGCGGGGACTCCTGACGATTTGGCGTTCCTCTCAGAAACTTGTCTAAACAAGTCGCCCAAGACGGTTTATATTCGCTATAATACCGTCATGTAAAGTTCACGAGAAAGGAACATGAGGCCATGAGATGTCTTTGCGTTTGCTTGTTGTCTTCTCTGCCGCTGGCGCTTGTCGCGGAGATGTTGACCCTCACGTCTGATGGTGATGCGGCGGTTGCCGCCAACTGGGATGCGAATCGAACGCCGGCTCTTGGTGATACGCTTCTCGTTGGAAACGGTCGTATGCTGTCTGTTTCGTCCGATCTGACGGCGGACGCGCTTTGGACCGATGCGGGGAACGACGGGCGCGGTTCGGTTGCGCAGTCGGCGGGGGTGGTCAGACTGGTCGGAACAGGCGCGGAGGATGCGTCCGCACCGCTTCGCATGGGCAATGACGGCGGCACGGTCGGCTCCTATCGCCTGACGGGTGGCTCCTTAAGCGTGCCGAGCGGACGCTTGGCCGTGGGTTGCTGGGGGGCGGGGCTGCTCTCCTTGTCGGGCGCAACCGTCCGTTCGATGTTCGGCGGGAACTATCCGACTCTCGGAGAATGGAACAACGGATCGACGGTTGGCGAGGGGGCGCTCGTTGCCTGTGATGGGGCGCAGGTGGCATTTGCGGGTACTGAGGACTTTGTCTGCATCGGCGAACGCGGGCGTGGCAGCTTGGCCGTTCGCGAAACCGCGAAAGTCGCGTCTGAGAAGGAGATTCGATTGGGCGTTTATTCGGATGGCTCTGGGGCGGAAGGGCGGCTTGTCCTCGGCGCGGACGGTCTTTTGGAGGCTCCCGTGATTCGGTCAGGCAAGGGAAGGGGGTGCGTGACGATCGTCGGCGGCACGCTGGCACCGCGCCCGCGCAAGTCCGTGACGAGCGACTTTTTGGGGACAGCGGGCGGTTCGGGGTCCATGGTCGCGGCTTCGGTCGCCGGCGCGACGGTCGATGTCAAGGGTGGTGATTGCGTGACTTTCCGAGCCACACTTGACGAGACGCGTCTGACGCGGGCGAACCTCGCCCATCGCTGGCGGTTCAACG
Organism: uncultured Kiritimatiellota bacterium; assembly: GCA_934635225.1. GTDB lineage: Bacteria > Verrucomicrobiota > Kiritimatiellia > RFP12 > UBA1067 > UBA1067. The sequence continues at coordinate 100,553 of CAKTYZ010000011.1, read as the reverse complement.
GCACGTTGGCGGACGAGGTCGGCGGGCAAACGGCGACGCTCGCGGGGTCGAATCAGGCGGAAATTGTGCTGGACGACCGTCAGGTGTCGCTTCCGGGCGGTTCGCACGGCAGTGCCTACGTGAAGTTGGGCATGGGGGCGATTCCGGCATCTGCTGACGGCGTGACGATCGAGCTTTGGGCGACGCCGCGCGCGTTCACCAAGAAATGGGATCGCATCTTTTCCGCGAATTTGGACTGGGTGGACGCTTGGTCACAGAACCTGCTGTCCCCGTGCTGGTCCACGACGAGTTTCCCGAGCGACTTCGTAATGATGCGCTGGAATTCGTGGGGTGACCAGTATGAGACCTCCGTGTTCGCGACTTCGGGTACGGAATATGTCCTTGGACAGGAAGAGCATCTGGCCATCGTCCTGAAGCCCGTCGACGGCGCGTGGCACGCCGTCTTCTACCGGCACGACCCCGAGAGCGGCCGTCTGGTACGTCAAAAGGACTTTGCCGTCAATAACGCCGCGTGGACGCCCGCCTTCTTTGCGCAGATGATCCTGAACCTCGGCTATTCGTTTGACAAGGGAAATCCGGATGCATGCGCGTCCTATAACGAGTTCCGCACCTGGAAGATCGCGCTGACCGAAGAGGAGATCCGGACGAGTGCCTTGCTGGGTCCCGATGCCGACTTGAGCGCGTCAGGTCTCACGAAAAGCGGCGCGGGGACGCTGGCCTTGGCAGCCGGAAATTCGTATGCGGGCGCGACGACCGTCTCGGCTGGCACGCTGGCGTTAACGCCGTTGACGACGCCCCTATACAGCTGGCGCGTCGAGAATGGTGCTTGCGTTTCGGTCATAGGCGGCAAGGATCTCAAGTTCTGTGGCTCGAACAAGGGGCAGATTGCACTCGCCGACGGATGGGTGACCTTGCCGGGCGCGGCGCATGAGACGGCTTATTTGCAGGTTGACGAGGCCTTCGCGGCCTTCAATGAAGCGATGGGCATGACGTTGGAGTTCCGGGCGAAGCTTGGGGCGAAACCGAACTGGGAACGCCTTCTGACGCTGTTTACGGATGGTGTGGGCACGGGGCTTGAACTGACATGGGGCGCCGATTCGGTGGCATGGGATCTATGCCGGATACGAAACAAGTGGGCCGAGACCTCTTGGAACAATGTCCTTTGCGACGGCACGCATCCGTGGAAGATCGACGAAGAGTGCCATTTTGCGCTTGTTGTGCGGAAGACGGCCGACGGATTCGCCGTCACGGTCTCGCGTCGCGAGACGGAAACGGGTGTGTGCGTGAAGTCCGTGACTTGTGCGACGACCTGGTCTTTGGCGCAGATGAAGGCTCTGACGTTGCGGCTCGGCTGGGCATGGGATGACACGAAGGACGCGTGCGGCTCTTTCGGCGCCGTACGCATTTGGTCGTCGGCCTTGTCGGACGCCGACTTGACGCGAATCGCCCGTGCTGGGCGTGATGTTCTGGCTGTCGTTGCAGAGACCGTTCCGATGGGCGATGTGCTGCCGCCTGGAACCGACTTGGTCTTGGCGAAAGATGCTGTTTTGGCACTTGGTGGCGTGACGCAAAAGGTTACTTCGCTGGACGGGGTTGGAACGGTGTCGGGTCCGGGACGCTTGGCTGTCGCAGAGGTGATTCGACCGGGCGGTTCGGATATGCTTGGCAGGCTGACGCTCGCAGAAGGCGCAGAGCTGACGGGTGTCGTCGAATTGGACCTGCGTGAAGACGGGGCGTGCGACCAGTTGATTCTTGCGTCCAGTTCGACTTACGACCTTTCGAGGCTTCGGCTGACGGTTTCGGACGCGTCAGTCTTCTCGAATACGATGCGCTACCGCATCTGCGAGAAGACGGCCGACGCGGCAATGACGGGAACGCCGGATTTCTCGGCCTTGCCAGACGGTTGGAAGGTGCGACTGCGCCCGGACGGACTCTATCTTTGTCCGCCGCGTGGGTTGAGCGTCACGATCCGCTAACAGGAAGGAGACCCATGGATGCGTAAGCCAAATGCGTTGCTTCTCGTTCTTCTCGCCGTCTCATGGATGACGGCGGATGTCTTCGCTTTCTCCTCTCCGACGGATGCGCGTGATTTGCGTTTTGCCGATCCGCCGGCGTCCGTGCGGCTTCTGCCCATTCGTCATGGTCGCCCCGACGATTTGACGCGTGTCGAGTCAGAGGTCTCTGAACTCCTGTCACTGGGCTATGGCGGATTGGTCGTCAACGCGCCTTTTGGCTCGGGTTATCTGACGACTACAAATGGCTGGGACACGTTTCGGCGCGTCATCCGTCGTTGCCGTGAGAAAGGGCTGTCGCTTTGGCTCTATGATGAGGACGGCTATCCGTCGGGTTCGGCGCGTGACTTGGTGCTGAGGGATCATCCGCAATGGGAGGCGTCGGGAATTCTGGTTGCATCTGTCGATGGCGCGGGCGGCGAGACGGTTCGGCTGACGTTGCCGCCCGGCCGGCATATGCGGACCTTTGTCTGCCCGATGAGCGGGGACAAGCCCGATTGCGCACACGGGCGTTTCATTTCGGCGTCTCCTCTGGACGGCGTGATTTCCGTGGCCTTTCCGGGGACGTCTGATGAACGTTGGCGGGCAATGGCCGTGACGGTTGGGACGGTTTACGAGGGGTCTCATGCGTCGATCAATATTGCGCGAAAGGCGAAGTATCCGAACCTCCTGCTGAAGGAAGTCGGGGCGCAATTCGTCGCTGTCACGCACGACACCTACGCGAACCGCCTTGGTGACGACCTGCAGGCGTTCGAGGCGACCTTCACGGACGAGCCGTCGTTGATGACCTTTTGGTTCTCGTCCATGCCGTATGTTCCGTTGCCGTGGAGCGAGGACCTTGCGATGGCCTACGAGAAAGCCAGTGGATGCGCGTTGCTGGACGATGTGCCGTATCTGGCCTTCACGGATGTGGGCGGTGACTCGCTCGTTCGGCGGCATCGTTTCTGGAAACTCGTGGCGGATCGCGTGTCGGGCAATTACTTCGGGCAGATCCGCGATTGGTGCCGGCGACATGGTCTGCGTTCGGGCGGACATCTCCTGTGGGAAGAGGCCGTTTCCGCGCATGTCGGACTCTACGGCGACTTTTTCCGCTGTCTGAGGACGCTGGACGAGCCGGGCATGGACTGTCTGACAAGCCTGCCCGACAAGGTCCCGTGGCGGACGGCGCGCTTTGCGGGAAGCGCCGCCGCGCTGAATGGTGCGCGTCGAGTAATGTGTGAAGTCTCCGACCATGTCCAGCGTTGGCGGGCGCAGGGGGACAAGACGCCCATCCGCTATGTGACGGAAGACGAGGTTGTCGGCACGCTCAATCGATTGGTCTGGGGCGGCGTTAACGTGTTCACGAGCTATTACGTCTTCGACCGATTGGATGCGGCCGCGCAGAAGCGCATCAACCTGTCTGTCGGGCGCCTTGCGACGCTGATGTCCGAAGGTTTTGACGCGTCTGATGTCGCCGTGCTTTATCCCTCCGACACGCTGATGGCGACTTACGAGCCGTCGCGACATTATGGTGGTGGCGGGGCGAATGCCGCCGTGGCGGCCTCGTTCTGCGCGGCGTCTGAGGCCCTGTATGCGGCGGGGCGTCCCTTTGTCTTCGTCGATTCGCAGACGCTTGCCAGGGCTTCCGTGGAAACCGATGGGACGCTCTCCTCGGGCGCCTTGCGCTGGCGAGCGGTCGTCTTGCCGCGCGCGACGGTCCTTTCGCCGACTGTGCTGGAGCGTCTCGTGGCTTTTCGTGACACGGGCGGGCTTGTCGTTGCCGTTGACGAGACGCCGCGAAGCAGTGTGTCGGCGCGGCAGTTGTCGGACAGACTGTTTGAGGCCAAGGCGAAAGGGCGTGGGCTGGGTGTTGTCCTCAAGTCGGATGACCTTTCGCGGCTTGCCGTGCTGTTGGCGCGCCGTCAGCCCTTGCCGTCTGCCGCACCAGGCGGAGACGGGGCCGCGACTCCGCTTCTCTGGGCGCACCGCCGTACGGACGTGGACGACATTTGGCTGGCCCTCAACCGCTCGAATGAGGTGTGGCGCGGCACGGTGACGTTTCAGAAGGACACGGCGTCTGTTCGTGTCTACGATCCGCGCAAGGGAACGGTCGAAGAGACTTCTTCGTCCTCGATTGACGTGACGTTGTCGCCCGGGGGCGTGGTCGTGCTGACGGGCGCGGGCTTGAAAGGCGTTTTGCATGGTCAATAAGTTCAAGGCCATAGCAGACGATTTGCGGCGGCGGTTGGCGGACGGCGAGTTCTCTGACGCGGTGGCGTTTCCGAGCGAGACGTCTCTCGTTCGCCGCTATGGCGTCACGCGTGCGACAGTGCGTCGCGCCTTGGCGCGGTTGGTAGACGAGGGCCTGATTCACCGGCATCAGGGCGCAGGGTCTCGTCTGACGCCGCATGGTTGCCTGGCTTCGGGGAAGATCGGGCTTCTGTTCCCCGACCGTTCATGCATTGACGTCTTTGCGTCGATGGTCTGCGAAATCTTGCGAGTCGGCGGGCGAACGGGCTATTCGTTCGCTTTTCGAGAGATCACGGGCGCGACGTCAAAGGCGCGAGCGGAGGAGACGCTGGACGCGGTCGAAGACTTTGTCCGCCAGCGTGTCGAGGGCGTGATCTTCCGTCCGCTCGTCAGCGAGGCGTGCGAGGACGTCAACATCGCAGTACTGGACAGGTTGCGCGTTGAGAAGACGCCGGTTGTGCTGGTTGATGGCGGCGTGACCGAACGGAAGGATTATGATGTCGTGGGCGTTGACAACATAGCTGCCGGACGGCAGATTGGTGACTATTTGATTTCACTCGGGCACAAGCGGATCGCGTTTCTGCTGAACAGTCTGCCCATTGGTCCGACGGGAAACCTGCGAGACCGAATGTTCGGCGTCGCGGGCGCGGCAACGGCGGCAGGCCTCTCGTGGACGGCTCAGAACGTAATCCCGTGTGCGGACTATGACGTGGAGGCCTTGCGCCGCTATTTCCTGAGATGTCGCAAGGTACGTCCTGATGCCATTGTCTGCGGGAGCGACAACGTGGCGCAAAGTCTGATCCGTTCGCTTGTAGCCTTGGGCTATTCCGTGCCAAAGGATCTGTCGGTCGTGGGTTTCGATGACGCGCCGTATGCCGCGCGGAGCGAGCCGGGACTGACGACGGTACGGCAGGATTTCGCACGAATCGGCGCGGTCGCGTTTGAACGCCTGCGCCAGCGTATCTTGAATCCGCGTCTGGAAGTCTGTGCCTTGCATCTGCCCGTTGAGCTCGTCGTGCGCGGCACGACGGCGACGCGGGCAAGTACGAGAAGGAAGGGGCCGTTGTCATGAGGACGAAGGTCCTCCGGTAACGGTGTCGCACGGGCAAGACCTGTCTCGGCCACTTCTACGGACCCCGCGTGATGTCCCCGTCCGTCGGATTCTTTGCGTCTTCTCTGTGTCTGCGGCGGCGTTCGGACGTCTCAACGGAGAGAACGGAATCTCTCAACGGAGAGAACGCGATGACTCAACGGAGAGAACGCCGCGTCTCCGTTGAGACGTTTGGACCTCTCCGCTGAGACGTCCGGTCGTCCCTCTGACGCAGTGCGGTCGAGTCCGTTTCGTTCCCAAGGCCGACCTCAGAGCGGACGCAAGGTGGGCACAGAGGATTTAGGACAATTCCTTCAATAACTCTGTCTTTTCGTCGAGAGAACGGATAATTCATGTAATTCATAGGCAAGAGGCTTGTGTTTCCAGTTTCTCTAATTTGTCCGCTCCGGATGACGGGTGCGGTGGGGGACTTCACGGACGATTGGGATTATGGTATAGTACGCGACGTTATGACCTCTTCTAATGACTGGAACGAACTGAACGGGACAGGGACGACGGGCGGACGGGGCGAAGATGTCCTGGTCGTGCGGATGCGGCGCGCGCTCGCCATCGGTCTGGCGACGTTGGCCCTGCTGGTCTCGTCCGCGTGGGCGGACGAGTTGTTGTCGCCGATCGTCCCGTTTGTCATTCCGAACGGTAAGCCGACCGAGACGGAGGTCCGGGAGATCGTGCGGATGCTCCATGCGAACGGTTACGAGCAGTTCATGCCCTATCCCTCGACGGGTCTCGACTATGCGTATCTGGGTGAAGACTTCTTTCGGATGATAGGCTGGTTTCTGGATGAAGCGCGGCGGCTCGGCCTCAAGGTCTGGCTTTACGACGAGTTCAACTGGCCGAGCGGAACGGCGCGCGGGCGGGTTCCGGCGGAGAATGCGAACTGCCTCTACCGCGAACTGGTCGCCGTCACGAACGCGGCAGGAGATGTGTCGTGGCAGTTTCTCGTCAGCCGCGAGAAGAATGTTGACAACGACTGCCTTGACACGAACAATCTGGAGCCCGAAAGCGCGGAGCGTTTTCTCGACTTGACGCACCGTGCCTATGCACGTCGCTTCGGAAGCGACATGGGGACCGTGATTCGAGGCTTCTTCACGGACGAGCCAGGGCACTGCTCAAGCGCGTGGCGTCTCAAGCGACCCGAGAACGAGGTCTTGTCCCTCCCTTGCTGGCGTTCAATGGAAGACGATTACGCATCGGCAACAGGCGGACGCGCGTTTCGTGCTGACTGCCTGGAGGGGCTTCGGAAGGGGACTCTTGCGACGGGCGAGGCGTTGCGCGTCTGGACGGCTCTTCGCTCGGCGCGCTATCGGCAGTCCTATTTCGACCGAATTGCGGCGTTTTGCGCCTCAAACGGCCTCGTCTCGACCGGGCATCTCTATTCGGAACACGATCCCGTGGGCTGTGCGCGGGTGAACGGACTGCCGCTGCGGACACTGGAAGGCCTGACGAAGCCAGGCATCGATCTCGTCTCGTCGGACCTCGGGCCGGAGTACGAATGGATCACGCTGGCGTTCGGGCAGTCTGCCGCGTGGCATCGCGGCTGTCCGGGATCCGCTGAGCTTTTCGGTCTCGGACCGTGTGACATCACGTTTGCGATGATGCGTCGCCAATACTGGATTGCGGCGCTGTTCGGCATCGACACCTATTTCCAGGCCCTCTACCACCAGCGTGCCACGCGCTTCGAGTTCAAGGATTCGTGGGCGATGTTTACCTCTCCAGCCCAGCCGTGGTTTGGCGAGTCGGCCCTCTTGCACGCGGAGGCCCGGAAGGCGGCCGCCTGGGCGGGCAAGCCGCAGGCGTGTGCGCTCGCTGTCGTCTATCCCCAGCGGACGTTTGGCTCTTGTGCGCTTGCGAAGAGCCCGGCACCGGATCTGGCGGGACTCTGTCGTCTGCTCTCTTGGAACGGGTTCAACTACCTGTTGATCGAAGAGGACGAGAAGACGGGCTTGCCGCATGTCCTTGATTGGCAGGGCACGAACCTCGTGGATCGCGCGACGGGGGCGCGGCTCGTCGGCTCTGAGGAAATCCTTGGCTGGACCGAGCGAAAGCTCGGGCGGCGGCGGACGCCGGGGCGAATCGTTCGCGATTATCGCGACGGATCGCGCGTAACGGTCGATGTCGCGTCCTGCGCGGTGACGATCGAGCCGAACGGGGGCCTGTCCCCACGCTCGACGGCGGCAGAATCTGCGCGTACGCTGAATCTGGACTGGCGGCTGAAGCTGGACGCGCCCTCGCGTCGCCGCGTCTGGTTCTGGACTTCTGATGTCGGACCGGTCGTCAACCGTCCTTGGGAGTCTGGTCCCCGGGCCAAGGCCTCGGGCAGCCGGCGCAATGCGCCGGACAACTCGGCGAAGATTTCGCTTGAGACGGACTTGAAGGGAGTTCGCTTCGTGCTGCGCGTCGTGGGGAAAGAGCGGCATTCGGTGTCGCTGGACGGGCGACCGCTCGACTTCGTCGAGCCCGCGACCTCTCTTGTCTATTCCTTCAACGACATCTGCCGCGAGACGGCGCCGATGGACTTGACGGCGGGCGAGCACGTCCTGCGCCTCTCCGGCGGGCGTGACGGCAAGATGTTCTTTCCGGTCCTTTGGATGGTCGGAGATTTCGCCGAACGCGTTCCAGGCCGGCTTTCGGCCGTTCCGACGCGTGTCGGCGCTGGTTCTCTGGCGGAGCAGGGCCTCGGTTCTTTCGCCGGGACGGCGACATACGCCGCCGAGACGGCGTTTGCGCACGGCGAAAGCCTCTCCGTAGATGGCGGCGGGGCGGTCGTGCGTGTCCGTTATGGTGGGCGCGATCTGGGCGCACGCGGTTGGGCGCCGTTCGTGTGGGATATTCCGCAAGACCTTGTCGGGAGGCGGTTGCCTCTGGAAATTGACGTCATCACGTCCGTTCGTCCGATTTTCGGCTCCGACAAGTCGCCCGACGCCTGTCTCAACCATTCCCTTTGGATTGAGTCCGCCTTGGCAGACCCGTCTCCCGTCGGTCTTCGCCATGTGGGGCTTGAGAGACACGATTAGGAAAGAGCCTTGTCCCAAGGGCGTTCTCAAAAGAACATGTTCGCATTCAGTTCGCGAAGCGGACAGGCCGGGTTTGCGCAGGGCTTTGCGGAAGGGTCCGCAGATTTGGTATAATATGCACCCCACAACAACTGAAAGGACTGTCTCAACTCATGACGGAAACGAAAGATGATTTCATGGTGTTTTCGGGAACGGCGAATCTGCCGCTCGCGGAGAAGATTGCCGACTATCTTGGTCGGCCCCTCAACAAGATCGACATTCCGCATTTCCCCGATGGCGAGACCTTCTGCCAGGTTCTTGACGGCGTGCGCGGGCGCGACGTGTTCGTCATCCAGTCCGGTTCGCCGGAGCCGAACGAGGCGTACATGGAGCTTTTCATCATCATCGACGCCCTCCGTCGCGGCAGCGCGAAGCGCATCACGGCAATTCTTCCGTACTACGGCTATGCGCGTCAGGACCGCAAGGACCAGCCGCGCGTGCCGATTACGGCGCGCCTCATCGCGAATCTCATCGAAGCGGCGGGCGCCGACCGCGTCATGACGCTCGACCTGCACGCGAACCAGATTCAGGGCTTCTTCGACATTCCGCTTGACCATCTGCGCGCCGAGCCGATCATCCTCAAGTACATCCGCGACCAGCACTGGGCGAACCCGATCGTCGTCGCGCCGGACACGGGCGGGGCGAAGACGGCTTATGGCTACAGCCGCAAGCTCGGCTGCGGGCTCGCCATTGTCGCGAAGCAGCGCACGGGAGGCGATTCGGTGGACGCGTTCTCGGTCGTCGGTGACGTGAAAAACCACGACGTTATCATGATCGACGACATGACTGCGACGGGCGGCACGCTTTCGGCGGCGGCGAAGATGTGCCGCGAGAAGGGTGCGAAGACCGTCCACGCGTTCGTCTCGCACTTCCCGCTCACGGACAAGGGCGTTGAGCGTCTGATGAAGGAAGTCCAGCTTGACGAACTCGTCGTGACGGACTCGATTCAGCTCCGCAAGGACTTTGACGTCTCGAAGCTTCCGTTCAAGCTTACGCAGCTTTCCGTCGCGCCGCTCATTGGCGAGGCGATTCGTCGCACGCACAACAACGAGTCGATCAACGATCTCTTCAACCACGAGTAACGTGTCCTGCGGTCGATTCATCACGTTCGAGGGCGGCGAAGGGTGCGGCAAGTCCACGCAGGTTCGCCGCCTGAAAGACGCGTTGGAGGCCGAGGGCTTCGAGGTCCTCCTCACGCGCGAACCCGGCGGAACGCCGTTGGCCGAGGCGGTGCGCCGGCTGATCAAGGACCCGCCGTCGGATGCGCCGTGCGACCGAAGCGAGCTTCTGCTCTTTCTCGCCGCGCGCGCCCAGCTCGTGCGGAGTGTGATCCGTCCCGCCCTCGCGGCGGGGAAATGGGTCGTTTCAGACCGGTTCAGCGACTCGACGCTGGCCTATCAGGGGTATGGGCGCGGGCTGTCGCTCGCGTTCATCGAATCCGCCAACGAGTTCGCCTGCGAAGGGCTGCGCCCTGATCTCACGTTCCTGCTGGATGTCGCGCCGTCTGTCGCGGCGGAACGGATGCGCGGGCGCGAGGCGGCGACGCGAACGGCGGCGGATCGCATCGAGCGTGCGGGGGAGGCTTTCCATGCGCGGCTTCGCCAGGGCTTCGTCGAGCTTGCGAAGGCCGAGCCGACGCGCATCCTCACGATTGACGCGAACGGAACGCCCGACGAGGTGTGGGAGAAGGTATGGACGTCTCTGAGGCGTTTTCGCTGATCGGTCGTGCGATCGACACGGGACACGCCGCGCATGGCTACCTGATCGTCGGCGATGTGCGCGGCAACGGCGCAGACCTTGTTCGCCGTGTTCTCCTCAAACTCTTTCCGAACGAGACGGCGCAGGTCGAGAACGGCTCGCACCCCGACGTCGTCACGCTTGCGCCCGAAGGCAAGGCGCGCATCATTTCCGTGGACGCAATGCGCGAGGGAATCGTCGAGCCAATGTCCACGACGGCGTTTTCGGGCGGCTGGAAGGTGGGCGTCATCTACGGTGCGGACCGTTTGCGCCCGGAGTCAGCGAACGCTTTTCTGAAATCGCTGGAGGAACCGCCGCCGCAGACGATGTATCTTCTCCTGACGGATCAGCCGGATGTCATCTTGCCGACCATCGTCTCGCGTACGCAACGCGTCGATCTCCCGCTTCCGGCGGGGTTGCTTGAAGGCGAGGCCTACGACCGCGTGGCGGCGGCTTTCGCCGCGAAAGACGCATTTGCGCTCGTGGCGACGCTGAAAGAGCTGAAGGAGGAGGCCGACGACGCGGACATTCCGCTCGTCCGCAAGACGTTCTACAAGACCCTGATGAGCTTCGCGCGACAGATGATGATTGCGGGCAAGTTGCCGCGTCATCTCGCGTTTCGGAATGTCGAGGCGGTCGAGGACGCCTATCGTCAGAGTGACCGTGCCAACATGAGCGACGACATGGTCCTTTCGTTCCTGCTCGACCGCATGGCGTTCCCCTCATGACCTTTGCCCTCTCGACCAATTGGAACAACCGTCGGCTGGAGACAGGGGAGGCGATTGTCGATGAGGCGCTGGGGCTGGGGTTCGGCGCGCTTGAGCTGGGCTTTCACACGACGCAGGTGCAGGTTCAGGGGTTCAAGTCCCGATTGGACGAAATGCCCGTCGGATCGGTCCACGCGTTTTGCCCCGTGCCGCTTTCGGCGCCATGGGGCTATCCCGAACTCTATCTCTTGGCGGATTTTGACGAGAATGCGCGGGCGTTGGCGCGTGTCCATGTGAAGAAGAACGTCGCGTTTGCGGCGGAAATGGGGGCTGATGCCGTTGTCCTCCATGCGGGGCGCGTTCCTTGCCGCACGCTGTTCCGGCGCAATCGCCCAAAGAAACGTGCGCGTCTTGGCCGGAGGCTTGTGGAAATCTTCAAGCGGGAACTTGAACTTCTGCAACCCGCCTTGGAACAGAACAAGGTGACGCTTTGCCTGGAGAACCTGCCGTATCTCGAAGGGTTTCCGGACGAGACCGAGATTCGGGATCTTGTCGGCGACAGGGTGCGCTCTTGGCTTGACACCGGTCATGCCTATGTGCGGCAGGTCAACGGATGGGTCGCGGACGCTTCGGACGAAGCGCAGCCGACGTCGCCTTGCGCGACGGTTCGGTTGTCCGGCCTTTCGATTGGCTCGCCCTTCGGCTTGCACATCAATGACTCGTGCGGCGGCGATGACCACCTCCCGCCCGGCGAAGGGCAGATCGACTTTGCCGCGTTGGAGCCAACGGCCCGCGCGGCGCGACATCTCGTCCTCGAGCCACATTCCGACGTCACCCCCGAAGCCTTGAAACGCGGTTTGGACTTTCTTCGGACGGCTTGGCCGTCTTCACGCGCATCCGCGCCGACTTCGGACAATCTTTAATCTTCCATCAAATCCGACTGTGCCATGACCCAAATCCCGGCTCCAGAATCCTTCCTCCTCAAGTGGCGTGGCGACACGCTTACCGTGCAGCTGTCGGTTGACCCGTCGCGCAAAGGCCGTGCGGCCTTTCGCACGAACCTCGGACACGGTGACGTGCGCCGACGCGAGATCGTGGACGAGACGGAAAAGGGCCTGACGCCGCTTGCGAAGGCCTGGTCGGACATTCCCCTCTCCGAGACGGCTCCGGGCGTGTTCTCCGCCGAGATTCCGCTGGACGAGGTCGGAGTCTTCTCAGGCAAGGCATGCTTCTTCCCCGAAGGCTCGACCGTGCCGGAATGGCCAGAGGGGCGCAACACGCACATCAAGGTCGAGAGCGCCGAGACGCGGACGAACAATTCGATTTACTGCGTCTTTCCGCGTCAGTTCGGGAGCTTTCGCGAGGTTGTGCGCCGCTTGCCGCTGATCATGGACCGGATGGGCTTCCGCATCGTCCAGACGCTTCCTCCGTTCCCCGTGCCGACGACTTACGCCGTGATGGGCGAATACGGCTGTCCATTCGCCGCGACGGACTTCCTGTCGGTCGATCCCGCGATGGCCGAGTTCGACGAAGCCGTCACGCCGCTTGGCCAGTTCGTGGAGCTGATCGGCGCTGTGCACGCGAAGAGCGGCCTTTTCTTCGTCGATCTTCCCGCGAACCACACGGGCTGGGCCTCGACGCTGCAGACGCATCATCCGGACTGGTTCCGGCACGAGCCGGACGGACGCTTCCATTCGCCGGGCGCCTGGGGCGTCAAGTGGGCTGATCTCGTCGAGTTGGACTACGCGAACGCCGAGTTGCGCACCTACATGGCGCAAGTCTTCCTCTTCTGGTGTCGGCACGGCGTGGACGGCTTTCGGTGCGACGCCGGCTACATGATTTCCGCTGAGACGTGGGAGTATATTGTCGCGAAGGTGCGCGAGGAATATCCCGATACCGTCTTTCTGCTGGAAGGTCTGGGCGGCAAAATCTCGGTGACGAACCGTCTGCTGGCCGAGTCGAACCTTGACTGGGCGTATTCCGAAATATTCCAGACCTACGACCGCAGCCAGTTCGAATGGTATCTGCCGGGGGCGATTGCGCGCGCCGAGACGTACGGCACGCTTGTCCATTTCGCCGAGACGCATGACAACGACCGTCTTGCGAAGCGTGGGGCGACATACGCGCGGTTGCGCGTGCAGCTTGCGGCGCTTCTGTCGTGGCAGGGCGCGTGGGGCGTTGCCAATGGCGTGGAGTGGTATGCGACGGAGAAGATCGACGTCCACGGCAAGAACGACCTCAACTGGGGAGCTTCCGACAACATGGTCGATCTCATCGCCCGTCTCAACGCGATTCTTCGGACGAACCCGATCTTCTCGGGAGAGAGCCATCTGAAGGTCGTGACGCGGGGCGAGGGGAACACGCTGGCGGTCGTTCGCACGCGCACGGGATGCGCCCCCGTCCTTGTCCTGGCCAATCTCGACAGCAAGGCCCCGGCAGAGATCTCGTGGGACGACTCGGCTTTTCCGCAGGGCGAGGCCGATGATCTTTTGAATGGTGGCGTGCGTTCGGTCGCAGGGCGTGTCCGTCTCGCGCCAGGCGAGGTCCTCTGTCTTCAGAGACCGGAGGCGAACCGCTTTCCTGTCGTTCCGTACGAAGGCGTTGAACTCGCGCATCTGAGCACGGAACGTCGCGCGGGAAACGTGCTTTTCCACATTCGCGTGCCACGGGACATCCGTCGCGAGGTCGTCGTGCCTGAGAAACAGTGGGCCGAAGTGACGGCTGTCGCGTCATTCCGTGCGCGTCTTGTCGATCCTGTGAGCGGACGGACGCTCCGCGTTGCGCGTTCGGTTGACGGGAGCGTTCTCTTCAACGCGCCGGCGTACGAGGGGGACGGCACGCACTGTCGCCGTCTGCGGCTTGACGTGACGCGCTACATCGACGGGCATGCCGTTCGTTCGTGTGTCGCGTTTCTTGTTCCGCCGCCGGCGGAAAAGGCGCGGGTGAAGCTGGCCCTCTCCGGCGAGGAGGTCCGCCGTCATTCCGACTTCCGAACCGTCCTCTCGAACGGAGCCGGCGCCGCCGCGCAGGTGCGGCTTGGCTGGGGCGAGATCCGCTCGCAGTATGACGCGTTGCTGGCGGCGAATCCGAATCCGGATGTGCCGTCCGACCGCCTTAACCTTTGGACGCGGACGCGCGGCTGGCTTCAGCGCGAAGGCTACACGCGTGAGATCGACCGCAAGTGCGTGACGCGCTTCACGGCGGATCCAGCGGGACGTTTCGCGCGTTGGGACTTTACCGTTCCGTGCGGCATGGGCAAGGACGCGGCGTTCGTCTTTTTGCTGCGGCTTGTACCCGGGCGGAACATGGCGGTCCTGGAGGTCTCGCGCGTGCTCTCCGCAGGCAACGACGTGCGCGATCAGGTTCGGCTTGTCTTTCGCCCGGATGTCGAATGGCGAAGCTTTCACGCGACGACCAAGGCGTATGCGGGGCTGGAGACTCTCTTTCCGGCGAAGACGCGTGTGACGGGGGACGGCTTCGCCTTCAGCCCCTACGAGAAGACGTTCGCCCTGCAAGTGACGGGGGGTGCCTATCATCACGAGCCACAGTGGAGCTATTGCGTCGGACATCCCGAAGAGGCTGCGCGCGGACAGGACGGTCTGGGCGACCTCTTTTCGCCCGGATGGATCTCGGCCGACCTCAAGATCGGTGAGACGGTCACGCTTTGCGGAACGTACGAGGACAGCCCGACAGGGCCGGGCTCCCCGTCTGCCGCCGAAAATGCCGCAGGACGTGCGCCTCTGCCGGTTGTCCTGTCGGAACAGCCTCTTGAAGCTGCTCTTCGCGCGGCGCTTGACCTCTACATCGTCAAGCGCGACGACCTGAAGACCGTCATTGCGGGCTATCCGTGGTTCCTTGACTGGGGACGCGACACGTTCATCTTCATGCGCGGCATGATCGCCGCCGGCCTGACGGAAGACGCGCTCAAGATCCTCTCCGCTTTCGCGGCCTTTGAGGAAAACGGGACGCTTCCGAACATCATCTACGGCAAGACCGCCGGCAATCGGGACACGACCGACGCACAGCTATGGTTCATTCGGTGCGTGGAAGAAGTGGAGAAGTGGAAGCGAGGAAAGACGGCTGGGCGAGAAGGCGACAGGGCCGACGAGGACGCGAAGACGATTGCGCGTCTGAAGACGACATGCGCGTCGATTGTCGATCACTACGTCAAGGGAACGCCCAACGGTATCCATGTCGACCCGGAGTCGGGCCTCGTCTGGTCGCCGCCGCATTTCACTTGGATGGACACGAACTATCCCGCTTGCACGCCGCGCGTTGGCTACCCTGTTGAGATTCAGGCCCTCTGGATTTCCGCGCTCCGCTATCTCGGTCGGGAAGCGCAGTCCGAAAAAGCCCTTGCGTCCGTCAAGAGGCTCTTCCGCTGGGAACATGGCTATCGCGACTGCCTTGCGGCGCCGAACGGCGAACCGGCGCGTCAGGCGACGCCAGAGGACACGATCCGTCCCAATCAGCTCTTCCTGATCACGCTCGGCGTCCTGTCAGACGCGTCGATCCTGACGGCGACGGAGGAACTGCTTGTGCCGGGGGGCGTACGGTCGCTGAATGCGGAGCATCCGCTGTATCGCGGCGTCTATGCGGGAGACGAAGACACGTCTCGCAAGCCGGCCTATCACAACGGCACGGTCTGGGCTTGGCCTTTTCCGCTCTATGCCGAAGCCCTTGTGCGGATGGACATGTGCTCGCGTGAGGTTGCCCGTGCGGTGCTGGCGAGTGCCGTGGAGAATCTGAATGCGGGCTGTGTCGGACACCTGAGTGAGAATGCGGACGGCGACGCGCCGCATGCGCAAAAGGGCTGCACGGCTCAAGCCTGGAGCGATTCCGAACTTCTCCGCGTCTGGCTCACGATCTGAGGACCCTCATGTCGTGGCAGAACGTGCGCGTGGGCGAGGAGAAGGACGGGACGAGGCTGTTTTTGGTATAATGCACATCCTATGGATGACTATGAACTCCTTGATTCCGGCGAGGGGCGCAAGCTTGAGCGCTTCGGTCGTTACGTGCTGGCGCGTCCCTGTTCGCAGGCGATGTGGAAACCTGTGCAGGATGCGATCGCATGGGCACACGCCGACGCGTCGTTCGACCGCGAGGACGGAAACCGCTGGCATGGCCGATCGAATCTTCCGAAGGATTGGCAGATCGAGACGGCGGGCATTCGCTTCAAGCTTGGCGGGACGGACTTTGGACATCTTGGCATATTCCCCGAACAGCGTGCGCAATGGAGATGGATCCGTGAAGAGGTGCGTGCCCGAAAAGAGGCGGGGCGAGACGTGCGGGTGTTGAACCTTTTCGCGTATTCGGGCGGCAGCACGATGGCGGCGGCCTTGGGCGGTGCGGAAGTCTGCCATCTCGACGCCTCGAAGGGCATGGTCGAGTGGGCGCGCGAGAACGCCCGGCTCAACGGCCTTGCCGAGTGCCCGGTCCGCTGGATTGTCGATGACGCGCATAAATTCATGCGGCGCGAGATTCGCCGCGCACGGAAATACGAGGCGGTTGTCCTTGATCCGCCGACATTCGGCCGCGGCGCAGGGGGCGAAATGTACAAGATCGAGCGCGATCTTCAAATGACGCTTGGGCTCGTCAAGGAACTGTTATCGGACCGTCCGGCGTTTGTGCTGTTCTCGTCTCATACGCCCGGCCTTTCCGAGGTCGTGGCGCGGAACGTCCTCGGGCAACTTTTTCCGTCCGCGCGGCTGGAATCGGGCGAGATGCTCCTGGAAGGAAAGTCGTTGCCCTGTCCGAGCGGCATCTACTGCCGCGCCGTCTGGTGATTTGCTATAATGTCCACAACGAAAGGAATGCGAAGATGAGGGATCTGTTCATTGTCGGTGCCGGCGGGTTCGGTCGCGAAGCGGTCTGGACGGTCGAGCGCATCAACGCAGCGGCCGAATCGCCGCTTTGGAACGTCATTGGATTCGCGGATGACGATTCGGCCAAAGCAAGCGGCAATTTCGAGGGCTATCCGCTTCTGGGGACGGTCGAGAAGGCCTCGAAGGACCATCCGGGGGCGTCGGTCTTCATCGCAGTGGGTTGCAACGCGACGCGTCGCCGTCTTTACGCGCGCCTTCGCGGGCATGACTTCCCCGCGCTGATCGATCCGTCGGCGCAAGTCTCGCCGACGACCGAATTCAAGCATGGGACGTTCATCGCGGTCGAGGCGGTCGTTTCTGTCGGCACGAACATCGGAAAGTTTGTCATCATCAATGCGCGCGCGGGCGTTGGACACGATTCGAGCGTGGGCGATTTCGCGAATGTCGCGCCGGGCGTCTCGCTTTCGGGGCACACGACGCTGGGGGCGGATGTCTTCATGGGCACGAACAGCTGCACGGCGCCGGGCTTGACGGTCGGCGACGGCGCGACGGTTGCGTGCGGAACGCCAGTTCTCGCGAACGTGCCGCCGGGAACGATCCTCAGCCCGTTCGGAACGCTGAAATGCTGAGTCGGAAGGTTCTTCGATGAAGTGGGGACTCTACAACGTTCTCTTTTCGGTCGTCTACCCGTTCCTTTTGCCGGGCTTCCTGTTGCGAATGCTTCGGCGCGGCGGATACGCCGTGCGCTTCGGTGATCGCCTTGCCCTCTATCCGGCGGGGCTCTTCCCCTCATCCGTTCCCTTCGGGCACGATCCGTTTCTCGTGCCGCCTGCGTCGGATGCGCCGATTTGGATTCACGCCGTCTCAGTTGGCGAGGTTCAGGTCGCAGGGCAGCTGATGCGCGAGTGGCGGGCCGTTGAGCCGTCCGTGCGGTTCTGCTTTTCGACGACGAGTTCGACCGGCTGGAAGATGGCCGTGCGCGAGATCGGGCCAAACGACACGCTCATCTACAATCCGCTGGACTTCCCGAACTTCGTCAAGAGCGCTCTCAAGACCGTGCGTCCGCGCACCATCGTGCTGACGGAGAGCGAAATCTGGCCGAACTTCATCCGCCAGGCCAAGAAGTATCGGATACCTCTCTTCTTGATCAACGCCCGCGTCTCGGACCGCAGTGCGCCGCGCTATCGGCTGGTGAAATGTTTCTTCGGTGATGTCTTTCGGTGCTTCACGAAGATCTTCGCGCAGAGCGACCTTGACCGGGATCGCCTGGTTGCGGCGGGTGCGTCCTTGGCGTCGATCGAAGTCACGGGGTCGTTCAAGTTCGACGTGGCGCATCGCAATCCGGCGAAAGAGTCGGAATTGTGCGCGTGGCTTGCGGAGAACGGAGTCGCGCACGATGCGAAGATCCTGCTGGGCGGCAGTACCTGGCCAGGCGAGGACGAGGTCTTGCTGGGGATTTACCGGCGACTCGTCGAGGCGGATCCTTCGGTGACGCTCGTCTTGGCGCCGCGTCATTTCGAGAAGGCGGATGCCGTCGAGGCAAACATTCGCGCGGCAGGGTTCGACTGCGTGAGAAGGTCACGCATGGGCGCCGGAAAGAAGGAAACGGGGAAAAGAGTTGTTTTTCTGGCCGACACCACGGGCGAGCTCATGGGTCTCTATGGTCTTGCGGATGTCGTTTTCGTGGGCAAGTCGCTCTGTGCGCACGGTTCGCAGAACATGATCGAGCCGTGCCTGTGCGGCAAGCCGACTTTCGTTGGCCCGTATACGGAGAACTTTCGTCCGGTGATGAGTGACCTCTTGGCGGCGGACGCGATTCGACAGGTCTGCGACGCGGATGAACTGGAGAAGGGCATTCGGGATGCCTTGGGGGCGACTTCTTCCGCCTCGGGAGACTTGGGCGAACGGGCTCGGGCGGCGGTCGAGCGCCGTCGCGGCGTCGTCGCGCGGTGTGTCGCGGCGATTCGGAAAGGGTAATCAGAAAACCCTCAAGACCTTTTATTCAATATTGCATGAAAAGCGCTTGTTCCATCTTCGTCACCTCTTTGTTTGTTCTTGTCGTTGCGGGCTGTTCCCGAACGGCCCAACAGCCCGTCCGCAAGACCGGCGCGGCGGTCAAGGCGGCCGTGCGCGGCATTTATCGGCTTGAGAACGCGGTGACGGCAGGTTCGCCGCGCCCGACCTTCAAGGTTTTGGACGTTGCAGGACTGACGGCGGCGGATCTCAAGCGGGAGTTGTCGGCCTTCGCCGATCGAAAGTCCGCCCATCTCTGGATGCCAGACGAGAAGAGCTGGCTCGTCGTCCAGCAGTCGCCCGATGCGAAGGTTTCCCTGTCGGAGGCTCTTTCGGCCGTTGCGGACGATGCCATCTGCACAGTCTCCTTGCCGGAAGTCTTTGCGAGTTATGTCGGTACGCTGGATGAAGTCTTCCCCGCGTTCGCGAACGACCTGAAAGGCGAGGTCGTGCCCGAGTGGTTCGTGCCGGAGACCGTGACAGCGATTCACTGGCTGGACCTGTCGGGCGTTGACGGGGACATTCAAAAGACGGTTTCGGACGAGATTCGCTCAATGCGGAATGTGCGGCGAGAGGTGCTGAAAGGAAATATGGCGGCTCGGGAGGCAAAGGACAAGGCGGGCGAAACGGCCGCCTGCGAGATCTGGGCGCGGGCGGCCTTGCGCAATCCGAACGATCCGCTTCTGCTTGCGCGCATGGAACGGCTGGAGGAGACGGCACGCGCCTTTCTTGAAGCGGGGCAACTCCTTCAGGCGATGAAATGCTTTGAGACGATTATCCTTATCCAGCCGAAGCATGCGGTCGCCGTCCACAACTTCGGCCTTTGTCTGAAGAAGATCGGCAAGACCGAGTTGGCCGAACAAGTCCTCAAACGTGCCGAGTTCCTGCGTACGCAACCATGAAAAGAGGCTGCCTGTCCATCGTCCTGACTTTGTGTACGCTCTCGGCTATGTCCGAGTCCGTGACGGTCACGGAGATTGACGGGTCTGGCGATCATCGAATCTTCTGCGTCGGGGCGTTGACGCGCGTGTTGTTGGAGCCGGTCGTCTGGCGATTGGCTGATACGGGACGAATCGACCTAAATGCCGCCGTGACGGACTGTCTGACGACGCCGATTCCGCCTGAATACGAGCGTCTCACGCTGCGCGACCTGCATGCGGGACAGGCGGCTCTGCCGGATGACGCACAGCCGATTTCGGGGGAGACTCCGCACGCGGCGCTCGTTCGTTGCCTTTGGTCGCTTCGCACACGCGTTGATTTTGCCTTTGGCTCGCCGCGTCCTTCCAAAGTCGCCTCGGCGCTCTTCTGGGTCGCCGTTTCGGAACGGCTTGGGCTGACGCTTGATCAGCTCCTGACGACCTATTTGGTCGAACCTTACGGGCTGAAGGACACGTCCTTTCTGCCTGTCGAGGCACGTCAGGGGCGAATGGTTGCGTCGAATCGTTCGCGCTCCTTGCCCAGCCTTTGTTCGGATGGGCTTCTGTCAAGTCCGCATGACATCCTGCGCCTTGCCTACGTGATGCTGCCGCACCTTGCGCGTGCCCGTGCATGGCTTCGGACAGACTCGCTCCTGTGCGGGCACGCGATAGCCTACGCCTTTGGCGAGACGCCTGACGATGGCGCGGCGTTCTTGGGCTTCGATCACGAAACCCGCCGAACGGTCTTGCGGCTTTCGGCAGGCGAAAGATTCGCTCTTTCGGAGGCTTTGGGCCTGGTGGAGTCACTGGAGACCTTGTCGAATGAGAGTCTCATACTGAAACCAAAAACACAACAAGGAAAAGGAGTCATGCAATGATCACTGTCTCGTGGATGTTGGCGGCGACATTGGCTGCGACAGGTGGGTTGACGCCGAATGTGGAACGTGTACGCGCATGGGAAGAGAAAGACCGCGCGGAGGTGCTGCAGTGGTTCGAGAACCAGCAGTTCGGGAAGACGCCATTTGGCCGTCTGCCCGACGAGCGGATCGGGGAGCGATGTGTGTCGTTTCCGAAGGTCGGGATTCGGATTGACATCACCTGCATTCTGCCGGTCGGGGCGGATGCGCAGCATCCCGTTCCGGTCTTCCTCTTTGGCGATCACTTCGGCGGAGACCGCGCTTCGGGCTTTCGCCCTGGCGAGTATCCGGGGATCCCGACGAACACGATCACGGCGCGCGGCTACGCTTATGTGCGGTGGAACTTCAACAACGTTGCGCCGAATGTGGCGCGCCACTCGAAAGACCTTGGGTATTGGCCGCACGGCATTCTTGCGTGGGCGGCGACGGGCGACAAAGACAATCTGGTCGATGTCTCGCGCCCGGGCGATGGCTGGGGAACGATCGGCGCTTGGGCGTGGGGGCATTCACGCGTCATGGACTGGATTGAGACGCGCCCTGAGCTGGACGCGACGCGCGTCGCCGTCGTCGGGCATTCGCGCGGCGGCAAGACGGCTCTTTGGGCGGCGGCGCAGGATGTTCGGTTCGCGATGGCCGTCTCAAACGGCTCGGGATGCGGTGGGGCGCGTCTTGGTCGTGCGAACGACCCGAAGGCCGAGAAGATTCGCCAGATTCTCTTCTCGTTTCCGCATTGGTTCTGCCCGAACTTCGCGGCGTGGATCAATCGCGACATGGACTTGCCGCATGATGCGGACGATCTCTTGCACCTGATTGCGCCGCGTCTCGTCTATGTCGCGAGCGGCAGCGAGGACGCTTGGGCCGGTCCGCGTGCCGAGAAGGCCGCATGGGATGCGGCGCATGACATCTATCGTGCCTATGGTTGCGAAAAGAACATGGGCTATCACTGTCACAAGGGACCGCACAAATTGTTGCCTGAGGACTGGGACCGCTTCATGGATTTTGCTGATTCGCGCTTGAAGAAGGCCACTGCCGGGAAGTAAGGCCATGACAAAAACTTATCTGTTCGCGCTTTTGCTGACATTGAGTTCGTTGTCTGTGATCGCATCCGCGTTGGAAGAGGGCTTCCTCACGCCGCCGCATGACGCCAAGCCTCAGACATGGTGGCACTGGATGAACGGCAATGTCACGAAAGAGGGCATCACGGCCGATTTGGAGGCGATGGCCGAGATCGGACTGGGCGGTGCGCAGATCTTTGATGCTGGCTGTGAGATTCCGCCCGGTCCCGTGGCGTTTAACACACCCGCCTGGTTTGATGCGATCAAGCATGCGGCCACAGAGGCGCGGCGACTGGGCCTGGAGCTCTGTCTGCCGAACTGCAGCGGCTGGACGAGTTCGGGTGGACCGTGGAATCCGCCGGCGAACGGCATGAAGACGTTGTGTTTCACGGAGACGTGCGTCAAGGGACCCTGTCGTTTTTCGGGCAAGCTTGCCGCGCCTCCGAATCCGCATGGGTTCTACGAGGACATTGCCGTTCTGGCCTATCCAGTCCCGCCGGCGGACAGTTGGAAAATGAATGATGTGGGGGCGCGCATGATTCCGGGCGAGAAGCAGGTGGACGTCGTTTTTCCGTCTCCGGTCACGGTGAGTGGGTTTTCCTGCAAGTTCGTCTATCCGCATCTCTGGTCAGGCTCGGGGAAACTGGCTGTCGAGGTCTCGGTGGACGGTCAGGCCTTTCGTCCGCTTGTCACGCGCGACGTCATTCTCAGCACTTCGGGTCATTATGATTCCGGAACGCGCTTCTGTCCGTTTGAGCGTCCGGTTACGGCGCGAGCGTTCCGCTTCATGCCGCAGTTTGAGGAACGCTTCAGGGTGCGGATAGAGAATCTTGCGCTGGAGAAGAAGATGACGGTAGGAGACCTCGCGTCCAAGATGTTCCGCTTTCGCGCGCCGGTGACGGCAGACCGTGCGCAGACGACGGTCGAGCAGGTCGTGGCGAAAGACCGCGTCATCGATCTCACGGCTCAGATGGGTGCGGACGGTTCGTTGACGTGGGAGACTCCGGGGGGCGAATGGTCGATTGTTCGCCTTGGCTATGCGGCGAATGGTCGTCGCAATCATCCCGCGTCCAGGTTTGGCGTTGGGCTGGAGGTGGACAAGCTTTCGGCGTGCGCCCTGGACTTCCACTTTGACGCATATGTCGGCAAATTGTGCGATTACCTCGGACCACTGGCGGGCGCGGTCGAGACGGGCCTCAACAACATTTTGGTGGACAGCTACGAAATCGGCTCACAGAACTGGACGCAAGGCTTCGAGAAGGAGTTTGCGCGGCGGCGAGGCTATGAGATGACGCCCTACTATCCTGTCTTCACGGGGCATGTCGTCGGGTCGATGGACGAGACGGAACGATTCCTCGCCGACTTTCGCCGTACGATTGCGGACCTCTTTGCCGAGAACTACGCGGGCGCGTTGGCGAAGAAGTGCCATTCGCGCGGTCTTCGGCTGTCGTTGGAACCTTATGGGAGTTGTCCGTCGGACAACCTGCAGTACGGCGAGTCCGTCGATATCCCGATGGGTGAGTTCTGGAGCACATCCGGGCCAGGGCTTTTCACGGTCGGCAATGCGCGCTTTCCCGCCTCTCTTGCGCATGTCTGGGGACGGCGTTACGCGGCGACCGAGTCGTTTACGGCAAACCCCGGCGGCGGTTCGGGCCGCTGGCAAAAGACGCCCTACGGAATCAAGGCGCAGGGCGACCGCGTCTTCGCCAGCGGCGTCAACCGCATCATCTACCATCGCTTCACGCATCAGCCGTGGACTGGCGGCAAGTATCTGCCCGGCATGACGATGGGCAAATGGGGAATGCATTTCGATCGCACGCAAACCTGGTGGCCTTTGGCCAAGGACTGGATTTCCTATCAGTCGCGTTGCCAGTTCCTCCTGCAGGAGGGGAAGGTCGTGGCGGACGGACTTTTCTATTGTGGCGAGGATGCGCCAAACGACGGCGGCAACACTGACGGAGCGACGCGGAAGCCGCCTTCCTTGCCGTACGGATACAACTGGGACGTTTGCGCACGCGCGGCGCTGATGCGGCTGATGGTGGACGGTCATGGACGCGTCGTCGTGCCGGGCGGCGTGGCCTATCCGCTGCTGATCCTGCCGGAAAGCGAAACGATGAGTTTGGAAGTCCTCCGCAAGATCGAGACGCTGCTGGACGCAGGGGCGACCGTCGTCGGGACCGTTCGCCCGTTGCGGACACCGGGCCTGAAGGACTATCCGTCCGCAGATGCTGAACTGAAGGCACTGTCCGAGAGTGTCTGGGCCAAGAGGAACCTGCTGACGTGTTCGTCCGACGAGGCCCTTGCGAGACTCAAGTTGGCGCCTGACTTCATGTGGACGGGCAAGAAGGGGCGTGACCTTGGAAACGGAGACGTCGCCTATCTTCATCGTGACTACGGCGCGGCTGGCGAGGGCTACTTCGTCGCAATGCCGAATCGTGAATCGACGCAAGTCGAGGTGAGCTTTCGTCTGACGGGGCGTGTCCCCGAATTGTGGGATGCGGAAGATGGGACGATTCGCGAAGCGCCTGTTTGGCGCGAGGAGGGAGGGCGCACGCATGTCCGTCTGGAGTTCCAACCGTCGGGTTCGGTCTTCGTGATGTTTCGTCGCCCCGCCACGCGCGATCACGCGGTGAAGATTGAGGTGTCGGCATCTGCCAAAGGTGCGCCAGACCGACTTCCGGACTGTTCCGTGCGCACGGCGAAAGACGGCACGCCGCAGATTCTCGCGTATCGGACGCTGTCCGCTGAGGTGACGATGGCCTCGGGCAGACGTCTGTCGGCTTCGGCGTCCGTTCCGTCGGCGAAGCCTGTCACGGGACCGTGGACAGTCGCGTTCCCGAAGGGTTGGGGTGCACCGGCGGAGACTCGGTTCCCGAAGCTCATCTCGTGGACGGAAAGCGCGGACGACGGCATCAAGTACTTCAGCGGTTCGGCCGTTTACGGCAAGAGGCTCAAGGTCGCGAAGCCGCGTTCGGATGAGCGGACAATCCTCGATCTGGGCGTCGTGAAGGACTTTGCCGAAGTCCGCGTAAACGGATGCGCCTATCCCGTTCTCTGGAAACCGCCATTCCGCGTGGACATCACAGAGGCCGCGAAAAAAGGCGACGGGACGCTCGACTTGCGCATTCGCGTTACCAACCGCTGGCCGAACCGCCTGATTGGCGATGACCGTCTTTTCGCAGAGGACTGCGCGTGGCGGAAAGCGGACTTCCGACAGGCCATTGTCGAATTGCCGCAGTGGGTGAAAGACGGAAAGAGGAGCCCGACGGGACGCCATACTTTTACGACTTGGAAACACTGGAACAAGGATGACGCGCTTTTGCCGTCTGGTCTGCTCGGCCCTGTCCTCATCCGTACGGCGGTTCTGGCTCAGTAGCGCGGCAAGAGGCGGAGTATGGTATAATAAACAGCATGACATCGAAAACACGGCGCGGTCTGCGTGAAGGGGGCTTAGTAGTCCTCGCGTTCGCGTTGTTCTCCTGTCAGGCCTTCGCCATCGATGCCTCGAACCGCTATCGGTCGCCGCGCAACCCAGAGCGCAAGATCCGGGCCTCAACAGAACTCATTGTCTTGCATACGACCGAAGCACCCGCGCGCAGTTCCCTCAACAAGGTCTCGGACCGTGGCGAGTGCCATTTTTGCGTGACCGAAGACGGATCCGTCTACCGCATCGTGGACCGTGACCGCGAAGCCTTTCATGCGGGGCGTTCGATGTGGAACGGAAAGGAAGACGTGGACAAGTTCTCAATTGGCATCGAATGCGTCGGCTATCACGACAAGGTGATGCCGCTTGCTCAGATTCGCGCGATCAGCACGCTCGTGAGTGAGCTGCAGTCGATGTACCGCATCCCTGACCAGCGCGTCGTCTGCCACAGCCATGTCGCCTACGGCGCGCCGAACAAATGGCATCGCTACAAACATCGCGGACGCAAGCGATGCGGCATGCTCTTCGCCATGCCGTCCGTGCGGCGCAAACTCGGCTTGACGATGCGTCCCGCGTATGATCCCGATACGCGTGCGGGACGGCTTCGTCAAGCCGATCCTTATCTGCAAAAAGTCCTCTACGGGACGGTGGATACGATGGCCGCGGCCTACGGTGCGGTAAAGCCCGTCTCGTCCACGCCGAAGTTGACGCCGCGGATTGCGACCCCGCCGAAGAAGACCCTGCAAAAGAGGCCGGCTCCCAAGCCGATCACAAAGCCCGTGCCGAAGAAGCCGATGACGGTCAGGAAGCCTGCTCCCGCGAAAAGGACGGTTTCGCCGGCGAAAAAGAAGTGACCGCCCGATTGACACATGTCAACCGAGCGGTCGCTTTGGCAGGAGTTTTCAGGGAGCACCTTAGACAATGCCCTGCGCGAGCATCGCGTCGGCAACCTTCGTGAACCCGGCGATGTTGGCGCCCATCATGTAGTTGCCCTTGTGGCCGTACTTCTCAGCGGCCGTCCAAGCGTTGTCGTGAATCGCCTTCATGATGCCCTTGAGCTTCGCATCGACTTCTTCGGATGTCCAGCTCAGTCGCTCGGAGTTCTGCGACATCTCAAGGCCCGAGGTCGCAACGCCGCCCGCGTTCGAGGCCTTACCCGGGGAGTACATGATCTTCGCCTTGACGAACGCCTCGATGGCATCCGGCGTGGACGGCATGTTTGCGCCTTCTCCGACGAGCGAGCAGCCGTGTTTGAGAAGGTAGGCCGCGTCCTTGCCGTCAAGTTCGTTCTGGCGGGCGCATGGGAACGCGCAGTCGATCTCGTCCGCGATCTGCCAGCTGTTGGCACCCTTGAAGAACTTCACGGATTTCGTCCTCTTCGCGAAGTCTGCGAGTTCGCCGCGCGTAACGGTCTTGAGGACCATGACGTCCTTGAGCATCTTCGGCGTGATGCCGTCCTTGCAGTAAATCGCGCCCGAACGGTCGGAGAGCGTCATCACCTTCGCGCCAAGCTGCAAGAGCTTCTGTGCCGCGTATGTCGCGACATTGCCCGCGCCGGAGATGACGCACCTCTTGCCCTCGAATGTCTCGCCGCGCATGGCGAGCATGTTTTCGGCGAAGTAGACGTCACCGTAGCCCGTCGCTTCCGGACGAATCAGCGAGCCGCCGTAGGAGAGGCCCTTGCCCGTGAGGACACCCGTCCATTCGTTGACGAGACGCTTGTACTGGCCGAAGAGATAGCCGATCTCACGACCGCCCACGTTCATGTCACCGGCCGGAACGTCGGTGTCGGGTCCGATATGGCGGTAGAGCTCGGTCATGAAACTCTGGCAGAAGCGCATCACCTCGCGGTCACTGCAACGCTTGCCGGGCGTGTGCGGACTCTGCTTCGGGTTGAAGTCAGATCCGCCCTTGCCGCCGCCCATCGGAAGCGTCGTGAGCGAGTTCTTGAAGACCTGCTCGAACGCGAGGAACTTGAGGACGGAGAGATTGACCGATGGGTCGAAGCGTAGTCCTCCTTTGTACGGGCCTATCGCCGAGTTCATCTGGATGCGGTAGCCGCGGTTGACGCGCACATTGCCCTTATCATCCACCCACGGCACGCGGAACATGATTACGCGCTCCGGTTCAACCATCCGTTCAAGGATGGCTTCCTGCTGGTAGGCCTTGTTTGCGTCAATGACAGGCGAGAGGGTCGTCAACACCTCATCAACCGCCTGGAGAAACTCCGGCTCGTTCGCGTTCTTGGCCTTTACGTCTTTCAAGACTGATTCAATATACTTGTTCATCTTTCGCGTTCCTTAGGTTGTTCGCAAGAAATTGCGTAATCTTTATTTATTTCTTATTGCAAAAGGCGTGCCTATTCTTCTCATAGTCGGATTTCGAATCGTTTGCGGAGCGAATGATTACATATTGTGTAATCCAGGGCGCACGGATGTTCCGTGGAATGTAAACAAACCGAAGCTCGATGTCAGATGAAAGTTTTTTCCGTGGTAGCACGGCTTTCTTAACGGAGAGAATTCATGGTATCATATAACCATGATAGCACACTTGGCACAGAATCGCGTGCGGCGGACGTATCGTGGCGGCGCACGCATTGATCGATTGACGGGGTGCGCCGCCCCTCAAGACGAGGGGATGACGCGTCCTGAAGACTGGACGGCATCGACGGTTTCGGCATTCAATGGCTCGTTTGAGATTGCGGGCGAAGGGCTTGGCCGCTTGGTCGATGGCCGTCTCGTGAAAGATGTTGTCGGCGAATTGCCGATACTTGTGAAACTGCTGGATGCCGACGAGCGTCTGGTCGTTCAGGCGCATCCCACCGTGTCGTTTGCGCGTGTGCGACTGGGAAGCCCCGTCGGCAAGACAGAATGCTGGTACTTCCTGCCGGGAACGACAGCGGATGCGTGTGTTTATTTGGGCTTTAAGGAGCGTGTGACGCGCGTGGACTGGGAACGGGCGTTTGACGCGTGGAATTATGCGCCGAAGGCTGACGAGAGCGGGAATCCGATTCTCGCCAGTCTTCATCGCGTCCCCGTGAAGCCGGGCGATTTCGTCTTCGTCGCGGGCGGGTTGCCGCATGCGATTGGTGCGGGATGCTTCATGGTCGAGCTTCAGGAGCCGAGTGACCTCATGGTCGTTGCGGAACGCTTCACGCCGTCTGGACGGGAGATTCCTACGCGAAAGATGGACATGGGATTGGGGCGCACGGGCATGTTTGACGTCTACGACTATACAGGCTCTTCGCGTGACGATTTGCTTGCCCGCTTTGTTCGTCGTAGCCAGCCGGCCATGGATGACGGAGTCCGTGCAGTGTTGGGGACGGACTTGACCGACAAGTTTGCGTTGTGGACATTGTACGGTGCCGCCGTGCTTGAGATGCCGCGTGCGCGGGCGGTTGTCATTGTCACGGACGGAAGCGGTCTGCTGAATGGCGTTCGCGTCAGGAAGGGAGACCGCCTGTTGCTCTGGGACGAGACGCGGCTCGTCAGTTCCGGTTCGCTCCGGGCGGTTGTCTGCAGTTGAAAGAATTGGTATAATCATACCCATGCAGGGGCAGGGAAAATACAAGGAGATCAGCGACGTCTACGAGGCGCGGATTCTCGGAGGCGAGTTTGCGGCGGGGACGCCTTTCCCGAGCGTTGAGACGATTTGCCGAAAGTTCAATGTCGCGCGCTCGACGGCGGTCCACGCCGTTTCGGAGTTGCGCCGTAAGGGACTCGTGCGCACATTGCCCAGTGTGGGCTCTGTTGTTGCACGGGCGAGCCGTCTGCTGGGTCTCATTTTGCCGGGCGTCGCCTATTCAGAATTCTTCCCGCCGATCTTGGCGGAGATTTCGCGCAAATGCCAGCGCAATGGCTTCGGACTGCTCTTCGGCGATGTGGCGAATCCCGATCCTGTGCAGCGTGCGCGGCAGGCGGTTGCCTTCGCGCACGACCTTGTGTCGAAGCGTCCGGCGGGTGTTTTCTTCCAGCCGTTGACGTTTTTGGACGATTCCGAACGGACGAATCGAGCGATTGCCGATGTTTTCGCGCGAGCTGGCGTGCCGCTCGTCCTGCTGGACTGTGACATTGTTCCTGCGCCACAACGTAGTTCGTTCGACTTGGTCGGAATCAACAATTATGACGCGGGGCGTCGTTTGGGCGCTCACCTTCTTGACGTTGGGGTCCGGCGGGTGCTCTTTGTCGCGCGCTCCGCTTGCCGGAGCGTGGCGGATCGGGCGGATGGCTTGAGCAAGGTTTTGTCCACTTCTGCCGCATTCGCGCATGTGATGTTGGACGGCACGAAAGATGAGGTGTCTTTCCACCGTGCGTTTCGCCGCGTCGAACCCGATGCGGTCGTCTGTGCGAATGACACGATTGCAGTTCATGTCCGCAAGTTCTTGGATGCGCTCAGCCGGCGCGTTCCCGAAGATGTTCGGCTGGCGGGCTTTGATGACTCGCTCTGCGCGACGATCCTCTCGCCGCCGCTGACGACGATTCGGCAGCCGTGCGCGGACATCGCCTCGAATGCCTTTGACATGATGCTGGCCCGTCTCGCAGACCCGTCCGCCGCACCAAAGGAGGTCAGCCTCCCTGCGCCGCTCGTCGTGCGCCGTTCGACGGGGCGGTGACCGCGATGAAACCATGGTAGCACGGCTTGCGCGTGGGCTTGGTTGTGTGGTATAATGCATTTGAACTTTTAGACGGACTCCAGAATGAAGGCAATCCTCCCCAGAGTCTCGCTTTTCGCCGTTGTGATGTCTGCCGTTGCTGAGGTGCAAGAGGTGACGTAGGCCCATTGGGACGGGGCCTGTCGATTTGAAGTGAAAGAAGCCAAATGTCAAGAAGAAAGGAAAACGACAAGATGAAAAGCGACAAGAAGAAGGGCGTGCTGCGGCTCTGCGCATATGTCGGTCTGCCGCTGTGGGGCGCGTTCGCCGCCGCTGCGGAGCCATTGGCGACGGAAGGCCCGTCGGTTCGCCGCCTGTCCGTCGAGGACTACCGTGACAAGATGAAGGCGGGCTGGCTCGGCCAGATGATCGGCGTCGAGTGGGGGCTTCCGACGGAGTTCCGCTATCAGGGACGGACGATTCCCGATGCGGAGGTTCCCGTCTGGAGGCCTGAGATGATCAACGGCTCCTTCGCGAATGACGACCTTTACGTGGAAATGACCTTCCTGCGGACGCTGGAGCAATACGGGCTCGACGTTTCGCCGCAACAGGCCGGGATGGACTACGCGAACGCGACTTACGGGCTTTGCGCGGCCAACTGGGCCGGGCGCGACAACCTGCGGCGCGGCATCGCGCCGCCCGACTGCGGGCATCCGCGCTACAACGCCTGCGCGGACAACATCGACTACCAGATCGAGAGTGACTACGCGGGGCTCATCTCGCCGGGGCTGCCGCAGCGCGCGATCGAGCTCTCGCGGCTCTTCGGCACGCTTGTGAACAGCGGCGATGGCGTTTGGGCCGGGGCGTTCATGGGCGGCATGTACGCCGAGGCGTTCTTCACCCGCGACATTGACGCGATTGTTGATGCGGGGCTCGCCTGTGTGCCGCCGGAATCGCAGTACGCGGAGATGGTGCGGGATGTCCGCGCATGGCACCGCGCCTCGCCGGACGACTGGCGCGCGTGTTGGCGGAAGGTCGAGGCGAAATACGTCGATGACCCTGCCTATCATCGCGGGCGGATCGACCAGCCTGGCTCGGACGTCAAGCCGAATGGCGCATTCCTGCTGATGGGCCTCCTCTATGGCGGGGGCGACCTCGCGCGGACGGTCAAGGTCGCCATGCAGTGCGGCTGGGACTCGGACTGCAACCCGTCCAGCGCGGCGGGCGTCCTTCTGACGGCGCTCGGCACGAAGGACCTCGCGCCCGAATACGTGTCGGCGCTCGATCCCGAGCGCAAGTTCTCCTACACCCCGTACGGCTTCGGAGACCTCCTGCGCGTCTGCGAGAGGCTGATGCGGCAGAGCGTGGCGAAGGGCGGCGGGAGCATCGAGCGGGATGCCGCCGGGAAGGAGTGGATCGTCGTCCCGCAGACAAAGCCCATCCCTGATGCCTATCGGCCGAACTGGAATCCGCCGCCGCTGACGGGTGCGCGCTACACGGCGGAGGAGATGCGGCAGATTGTCGAGAAGCCGTTTCCCGGCATCGGCCCGACCATCGCAAGTCGGCAGAAGCTGCCGCTGCCGCCGATCGGCACAGGCAAGAAATGGATGATTGGGGATTATCCCGACGAATACGGACTCTCGCTCCTGCCGTTCCCGAACGCGCCCATCAGCCTCGACAACGAGCCGTTGCCGGTTCGCATCTGCGGGCTGACGAACACGGTCATCCATCTCGGTTGGGGCAAGTACCAATTGGCGAGGCCGCAGACGGTCTTCTTCTTCGAGGACTGCGACAACGTGGTGTTGCGCGACGCGAAGATCGTCGTCCATGCAGCCGCGCCATCAAGCCCGCCGCCGCTCTACACGGAGCGGAACTGCCGCCGGCTTCGTTCGCACGGAGTCTCGGTGCGCTATCTGGGCGCGTCCGTATACCCGTGAAGGAGCCACGTCTTCCGTGAGGTGACGATTGCGTTGGAGAATGGGTGGACCTTTGTCACGATGGGGGCGCGCCCGAACAAGACATGGGGCGGATGCCTGGCCAGTGAGCTTGGCAGATGCGCAAAAGAAAAGCACAAAACAGAAACAAAGAAGATGATCATGAGATTGAATTGCATCGGAAAACAGTTTTGCGTGAAGGGAATCTCGTGCCTATTGCTTGTCGGGGCAACGGGCACCATTGCCCCGACGGTGCAGGGTGTGGAGATGTCGCCGTCTGAGACGGAGGCTCTCTTTCCGTCCGGGAAACTGGCGGTTGGTGCGAACTATTGGGCGAGCCATGCGGCGACGCAAATGTGGACAAAGTGGGACGCGGCGGAAGTCGAGAAGGATCTTATTGCGCTCAAGGATGCCGGCATGACTGTCTTGCGCGTGTTCCCGAACTGGGCGGATTTCCAGCCGATTGTCGCCGTTCCGCTGGCAGCCGACAAGTGGAATGTCATCCGCGAGACGCGCATGTTTCTCAGCGAGGATCCTCTCCCGGACACGCCGTGCGGGCGCGCTGGCGTGGACGAGCGGATGGTTGTGCGTTTCGAGCAGTTTTGCGACCTCGCGGAAAAGTACGGCTTTCGGCTGATAGTGCCGCTCCTTACGGGGCAAATGACGTTCCGCAATTACATTCCTCCGGCCTTGGTTCATCTGGATCCTTACGCGGATCCATACGCCCTCAAGTGGGAAGCGCGTTATTTGGAGTGCCTTGTTACGCGCCTGAAGGGCAAAAAGGCGATTGTTGCTTGGGAGTCGGGAAATGAGGCGCGAATCCTTGGGAATGTCGTGTGCAAGGAACGTGCCGAGTTCTGGCAGCGTTATGTCCATGACGTCATCCGCCGCGCCGACCCGTCGCGTCCGGTGGTTGGCGTTGACGGGCTGAACCTGACGTCCGACAGCCCGTGGCCGACCGAGGTGAACGCGCTTCTTTCGGATTGGGTGACGATGCATCCCTATCATTTTTGGGGCGCACAGTATCGGGACGACTTCCGCAGCGTGCGCTCCACGACATACGCCTCCGCCGTGACGCATATCCTTGCGGATGTTTCCGGGAAACCGGCGTTCATCGAAGAGCACGGCTCGCGTCGTCAGGAGCAGGCGTCGCAGAGCCATGTCGCAGATTACCTGCGTGCAATGCTCTGGAACGCGTGGGACTCTGACTGCCGCGCGATGCTCTGGTGGTGCGCGTTCGACCAGACGGGAATGGAGATCGCGCCTTACGACTGGAAGGAGCCGTGCGTCGAGTTGGGTGCTTTTCGCCGCGACCGCACGCCGTATCCGGGTGTCGAGACGATTCGCAAGTTCGTGGCGTTCCAGCAGTCGCTTCCCTTCGCCTCGTTGCCGAAGGCGAAGCCAAATGCGCATTTCATCGTTTCAGATCCCGATGTGGCGCACGCGTCCTTTATCCTTGCCAAGCAAGCGGGCCTTCGTCCGTCTTTTCAGTCGTCTGAACAGCCCATTCGAGACGCCAAGGTCTATTTCTTGCCGGTCGCGACGGGGCGTGCATGCCTGACGCTCCGCAACTGGCGGGCGCTCAAGGAGAAGGTCCATGCCGGCGCGACTCTCTATCTCTCTCTTCGCGACACGTTTCTCGATTCGCTGGAAGACGTCGCCGGCATTGAAGTCAATTACCGCGACGGACAAGGCGAGACGCTGGCGTGCACGTTCCACGGTTTTTCCCTTTCGTTTGCGTCGGACGCGACGCGGCGTTATCGGGCGCTGTCGGCGGAGACGTTGGCGCACGACGCACAGGGCAACGGCGTCTTTTTCGTGAATCGCTACGGGAAAGGCAAGGTCTACACGCTGACGATGCCGATGGAGTCGGACCTTTACAAGTCAGCCCGGAAGTTCGCGAGCGATGCGCATCGCATCTATGGGATTGTCGCGCCGACGCATCAGCTGCTGAAGACGGGGAGCCGCGATGTCATTGCAACCGAACATTGCTTTGGTGGCGGACGCTGTGGTGTTGTCATCGTCAACAATTCGCCGAAGTCTTACGAAGCTAAGCCGACGCTTGCGGATGGCTGGGAGGTCGAGTCCGCCCTGACGGATGATCCGTCCGCAGCTGCGTGGACAGACGGTACGCTGCGCCTTGACGGCAATGCGGGCATCTTGCTTCATTTGTCCAAAGTCATGCGGAAAGATTGACGACGTCATTGTCTCTCCAGCCCCGTCGCTGCGCTTTCCGAGCATTCTGAACTATGGCGGGGTGTACGTTTGCGGCGGATCGGAGAAGTGTGGTATAATGCGTACCCATGAGCTGTAAGGGACTTTCGTTGATAAGCGGCGGGCTGGACAGCCAGCTTGCCATCCGCATTTTGGAGCGAGCAGGTGCGACGGTCGAGGCCGTTGCTTTCACGACGCCGTTTTTCGACAACGCCAAAGCCGTCGTCGCGGCAAAGGCGTTAGGCGTCAAACTTCATGTCGTTGACTTCCTGGCAGACGAGATCTCCCTCTTGGAGAATCCGCCACATGGCTTCGGCGGGGCGATGAACCCCTGCATTGACTGCCATGCGCTGATGATTCGTCGGGCAGGTGAGCTAATGACGCGCCTTGGCTATGATTTCGTCGCGACGGGCGAAGTGCGTGGACAGCGTCCGATGAGCCAGAACGCGCAGTCCCTCTTGACCGTCGAAAAGGCTTCGGGACTGAAAGGGAGGCTGGTGCGCCCACTTTCCGCGCGACTTCTGGAACCGACCATTCCCGAAATCGAAGGCAAGCTTGACCGCACGCGTCTCCTCGACATCTCGGGGCGTGCGCGAGATCGGCAGATTGCACTTGCCGCAGAGCTGGGCATCGTGGACTATCCTTCGCCCGCAGGCGGCTGCAAGCTGACGGAGGCGGCTTTTGGGCGCAAGTTGCGTGACCTGATGGATCACGAAGGTCTCCATGACCGTGCGCTCGTCGAGCTCCTGCTCATTGGGAGGCGTTTCCGTCTTCCGGGCGGCTCCAGTGTGATTTTGGGACGTAATGCGGACGAGAACGCGCGTCTTGTGCGAGAGAAGGGGACGGTTGTCGTGCTCAATGACGTGCCCGGGCCGACGGCGCTCATTCCCGACTTGAAGTCCGAGGAGGATCTCGACTGTGCGCGTCGCATCGTTCGGGCGTGGTCGCGCGGCACGACGGAAGCGGACCGCATCGCCTACAAGCCGTATCAGATCGTCTGACAAGTCGTTTTGTCCGTGAGGCTTTTTGCAGCGGCATTCCAGCCGCTGCAAGTCATCGTTTGAGACCTTGTTGACAAGGGCACGGCTGTTTTGCGATAATGTCTGCCATGAAAGCCGCAATTCCTCGTTGGTGTGCTCTTGTCTGCGTCTGCTTTGCGCTTGCGGACGTATCGCGTGCCGAAAAGCCCGTCTCCTATTCGGGTATCTATCCTCATCTCGCGATGACCAACTGCGAGGGCGAATGCGGCACAGGCGCAGTCGTTCCTTGGGCGGATCGTCTTTGGGTAATTACCTACGGCCCGCATCTGCCCGTTGGGTCAAGCGACAAGCTCTACGAGATCGACGCGGACTTGAACCGAACGGTTCGCCCTGAGTCTGTGGGCGGTACGCCCGCCAATCGACTGATTCATCGTGAGACGAAACAGCTGCTGATTGGTCCGTACATCATCAATGCCCGGCGCGAGGTGAAGGTCATTCCGCCGTGGAAGATGCCGGGGCGGCTTACGGCGGCGGCGCGGCATCTCACCGATCCGGCACGCAAGGCCTATGTCGCAACGATGGAAACTGGGCTTTTTGAGCTTGACCTGACGACGGGCGAACCGACGACCCTGATCCGTGAGAACGGCAAGAACGACGGCTGCATTGACGCGTGCTTTGACGCGCACGGTGGGGCGCGTCCCTTTGGCTGGCACGAAGCCCCGGTGACGAAAGTGCCCGGCTATCATGCCAAGGGGCTTTCCTCGGGTTTCGGCAAGGTGTTTGTCTCAAACAACGGCGAGGACAGTGCGGTAGCGCGGCGCGATCCTTTCGCGACTTCGGGCGTGTTGGCCGACTGGTCAGAGTTTGGTCAGGACTGGCGCACGATTCGCCGCAATCAGTTCACGGAGGTGACGACGCGCGACGGGATCTACGGGAACGAGCATCCTGAAGAGAACCCGATCTGGGCGCTTGGCTGGGATGCGAGCAGTGTCCTTCTTGCCGTCAATGAGAACAATGTCTGGAGGTACTGGCGTCTGCCGAAGGGTTCGCATTCTTACGACGGTGCGCATGGTTGGAACACGGAGTGGCCGCGCATTCGTGAAATCGGCGAGGGCACGAACCTCCTTGCGACGATGCACGGCACATTCTGGCATTTCCCCGATAGATTTTCGCACGCGAATGCGGCGGGAATCCGTCCTCGCTCGACCTATCTGAAAGTCATCGGCGACTTCTGTCGCTGGGGCGGCAAAGTCGTCTTCGGCTGCGATGACCACGCGAAGAGCGAGTTCCTCAACACACGCGCGCTGAAAGGCAAGCGTTCGATGGTGCGCCCGAGCGAGTCGAACCTTTGGTTTGTGAATCCGTCGGCAATTGACGCGTTCGGCCCACGCGAAGGCAAGGGCGCGGTGTGGATTGGGGCATCCGTCAAGGCAGGCGAGACGAGCGACCCGTATCTTTTTGCGGGCTATGACCGCAAATGGCTTTGGTTGAGCGCGCCCGCAACGCTTTCGTTCGACATCAAGGGCGATGGCCAATGGACGAACGTCCTGACGTTGACATCTGGCGGGCATGACCTTTCGGACCTGCCTTCGGCCGAATGGGTGCGCGTCACGGCCCTACAGACGACGCCGAAGATGACGGCCGTCTTCCATTATGGAGCGAAAGGACGCACGGGCGACGGCGCAGAGCCGTTCACGACTGAAGCACCGACCGAAGCTCGGGAGGTCTTTATGGATGACACGCCGCTTCCGACAGGCGTGGTCCTTATGGATGAAGCGAGCCTTGTCATTCCCGACGGCGGCATCAATTGGCGTTTCCCGTGTCGCGTCGGTTGTACGGAGCCCATGCGTGGACGCATCTGTCGCGAGGTTTCGACCGAGCGAGACCTTCTGCATGTCGGCGACACTTTCTATGAACTCCCAGCCGATAATGCGGGCGGAATTCGCTTCGTGCATCCGGTGGCGACGACTGCGCGTCCGATTGACGACTATGACACGTGGAAGGGGCTTCTGATTGTCCGCGAGAAAGGGGCTCTTTATGCAGGTGCGGCGGATGACCTTTGGCGATTAGGCGCGCCGTGTGGTGTCGGTGGCCCTTGGAACGGCACCTCTGTCAAGGCGCACGAGCCGTCCGACCCCTATCTCATGAACGGCTTTACTGGAGAGAAGATCCTTGAGCTGGCGGCCTCGGAAGACGTGACCTTCTCGCTGGAGGCCGATGTTACTGGCACAGGCGTATGGTTGCCCGTTGCGTCCTATTCCGTTCAGAGAGACGTTCCGCGCTGCGAGACGCTCCCTGTGAACTTTGCCGCGTACTGGGTTCGTCTTCGGACCGACCGCGTCTGCAAGGCCCGTGCACAGTTTGTCTATAACCCCGAATGAGGAATTTGGTATAATAGTATTTGTATGTCAGATTTAAAGGAATGGTTCGTCAGAACTGAAGAAGGAAGTGTCTATGGGCCGGCGGCGATGTCCGCCCTGTCCGAATGGGCGAAGGAAGGCCGTATCGAGCCGTCTTGCTTCGTCTCGTCTGACCGTATCAACTGGAAGCCTGCGCAGCTTGTTCCCGAACTTGAAATGAAGTGGCTGGTTGAGACCGAGCCTGGCAAGTTCTTCGGGCCGTTTCATCGACAGGTCGTGTCGCGTCTTTTCCATGACGGGCAGCTTTCGGAGAAAGCGAAGGCCTATCGCCTCCACGAATTCGCGATTGACGAAGATCCGCCGCCTGTCGAGAAAATCGTTGAGATTGAAAAGGTCGTCGAGAAGGTCGTTGAAGTCGAAAGGATTGTCGAGGTCGAGCCTCCACCGCGTACGGAGCTGGTCGTCCCCGAGGTTGTGGAACCGACGGGAAGCGTTCCGCCCTCGCGCGTTTCTGGTTCACTCTTTGGCGGCCTTGACCACGACCGTCTGGTGGTGTTGGAGGCAGCTGCGCAGCGTGAATTGGCGCAAGGAAAACGTTTTGGTTTCTCATCAAACCTGTTTGGGAGGAAAAGCGGATGAATGAGGCGAAATGGTATTTGCGGACGCAAGACGAGACGTTCGGCCCCGAGACTGAGGCGCAGCTTGTCGAATGGGCGCGATTGGGTCGCATTCAGCCAGGGCAGGAGGTCTCGGAAGACAACGAGGTCTGGCTGCATGTGGAGGACGTGCCGTTCCTTGACATGCGCTTTTCGATTGACATCGGTGACGGCAGCCCACGCGGACCGTTCAATCGTGTAGCGGCAGAATCCCTGCTGTCAAGCGGACGCTTGCCGCCGACGGCAACGATGATTGAGACGCGCATGCCTTTTGAGGAGTTGTCGTCGTCAGGGGCTGATGCCGAGACTTCCTCTTCTGTCGAGGCCATGTCGCTGGCAGAGCCCGAGGCGTTGCCCCAGCCAGAGCGGTCGGTCGAACCTGCGGTTGAAGTTCCGCCCGAAGTGAAAATCGTCGAGAAGGAAGTGCGTGTCGAGGTTCCTGTCGAGAAAATCGTCGAGAAGATTGTCGTTGACGAGGCGCGTGTGAAGGAACTGGAGGGGCTCCTGTCCGAGGAGCGCCGTCACACGGGCGAGCTTCAGGCGCATCTGGACGAAGCCGTGCGGCGTGCGGCCGTGTCTGCCGAAAAATTTGAACGTGCAATGAAAGATGCGGTTGACCGCGAACTGAAACTGCAGGATCAGGTCAAGGCACTTGAGGACGAATTGCGCCGGCTGCCGCAGGCCGCAAGCGAAGTCGCCGACATTCAGGCCGCCGTCTATTCGATCATGACGGGAGAAGCCGAGGAGCTCGGGCGCATCATCGAGGCCGAAAAGCGTGAGTTCGAGGATTTCAAGCAGCGGCATCTTGAACGTGCAGACCATCTGCTGGAGCGTCGGCGTGAAATGCTGAAGCGTGCGGGCAACAACATTGAAGACATGACGCGGAAGGCCCTGCGGGAGAGACCGGAAGATCCGCGTACGGCACAGCTCCGGAAAGAACTCGAAGAGCTTCGCCGCGCGCATGAGATGGAGACGATGGAGAATCTGGCGAAGGTGCGCGAACTGACGGCCCAGCTCCGTGACCGCAAGGCCGACGAGGCGCGGATTGCGGAGAACATGAAGGACGTCACACAGCTTCACGCCGAAGTGGAAGGGTTGCGCGAACAGCTTCAGGCGCGCGAGAAGGAACTGGTCGCCGAACGCCAGCACACCGAGGAACTGCGCCGTCAACAGGCGACGCGCCAGCAGGTTCTGATGAATCGTCTCGCGGCCCTTGAGTCGCCGTCCATCGGCACGGCGCAGTCGATGGAAACAAACCAAAGCCGCGAGGCGAAGCTCGTTCGGTTGCCAAGTTGGATGCGTCTTGGAAAATGAATGCACTTGTCTTGATTTTCGCCGTCCTTTCCATTTGGGAATATCCTGCGCGTTTTCCGACGCATGACCGTCTCCGTCGCCAGTTTACCGTCGCTGTGCGCGAAGGTGACACGGTGACAATGGAGGAGACCTGCCGCAAAGGCGTTGCGCTCCTGCCGGACGATCCGACATGGCACTACAACCTTGCTTGTTCGTTGGCCTATTTTGACAAGCGGCAGGAAGAGGCCTTTGATGAACTTGAAAAGGCGATTGACAGCGGTTTTCGCGATGAGGATGCGATTGCGCAGGATGTCGATCTCAAGCGCCTGTCGAAGTTTCCGCGCTATGCGCAGCTCATTGAATACGCCCGAGAGATGAAATCAAGGCCCTTGTTGCTCGGCCCGCTCGCGACCGTGCCCGCGACAGGTGTCATCGGCAAGACATTGTCGTTGGGCGAGCAGAATCTCAGCTGGGACTTTGACGTCGGCTGTTTTGTCGCCGCGCTGAAGCTCGCGCCGGCGACGGGCGGAAATGCGGGCGATCTCTACATGAACCGAGATGGTGGCCATTCGGTTCTGAACGCGGCGGCCTTCCCGGGACTGACGGTCGTTGGACTTGATCAGGACGGACGTGCGCGGCATGCCGATTTGAACGCGCCGAACATCCTTTTCCCGTATCCCGTCTTCGGCAACTCGTCGCGCGCCTTCCTCGGGACGTCCGTCTGGCGTTCGATTCCGCGCGCTTTGCTGACGCTGGAGGCCGCCAGTCTGGGACGAATGGCCAGACTTTACCTCTCCAACCAGACATGGGTCTTTCCCTCGAACGCGGATACGCCGCCTGTCGGCACGAACGGCGATGTCTTCGCGTCTCTTGCCCCCTACTGGATAACGACGGCGGGGCGGAGCTTCTCGGATTTGCCTTACCTGCGTGCCGCGCTGGAAGCCTCGCGCGCCTTGCATCCTGGAGTCAAGAAGGAGATTGTTCATCGCGGACTGTTGGCCCCGACGATTCAGACTCTGATCCGCAAGTCGCTTGTCGATGTCGCGGACGAAACAGACTACCTCACCTTCAAGGCTCATCCAACGGCGTTTCCACGAGGGGGCGTGCAGACGAACAGACTTGTGGCTTCGGCTTCCGCGTTGACGGTAACGTCGATTCCACCTCTGGCGATGCTTTCTGTCGAATCCGAACCGATCGCCGAAAAGACGGCTTGGCCCGAGCTGACCTATGGTTCGGCATTTGCGTGGGCCTATGTCTTGCGGGCTAAGGCGGAACGCCGCAGCTTCAAGATTACGGCGAAGGGCGCACATGAGTTTGCGTTCGTCCAGACACATGGCGCGGGCGTGGATGTGAAAATTGAGCGCCTGACCCCAGATCAGGCAAAGGTCACGATTTCACGCATCGGACTCTCGCCGACGAATCGCGTGGATATTACGGTTGTCGGACGAAACCCAGGAACTGGTTGGGGTGCGCCGAGCTATGTTTCCTTCGCTCGGATGGATCCTGCCGCGCCGTATTCGGATCCTGTCCTGACACCGCAAAAGCCCTGACAATGGCCCTGTCGAAGTGCTCTTTCACCAAGCCTTTGGAATCAGGCGGCTTGGGCAAATGCGGTTGTACTAAATCCCAAGGTGGCAGTCTCGCAGTCCATCCGCATGGAGACGGCTCTCCCATCCGCATGGAGACCCCTCTTCCATCCGCATCGGTTGACGCATCCGTTTCAGGGCGTCCCCGGCGTCTATGGGGTGGCGTTGTTCGCTTTTCTTCTTCGTTGCCCCCCCCCCCCCCCATGGCCTTCCTCTCTTCTTTGCTGACCCGTTAGATATTACCATTTCCCATTTCCAGCACCGTCTTGACAGGGCGAGATTCGTTTCAGTATAATCCATTCCACTGGTGTTGAAAAGGAGATTTCGTCTTTTTAAGGATGAGGATTAGGAATAGATGAAAAGTCCCGAGCTTTCCGTTGTCATTGCCACGCGTAACGAGGAGGCGAACATTGCCGCTTGCATTCAGGCTTTCGAGGATGTGCGTGACTGTGTAGAGGTGATTGTCGTCGATAACGCCTCGACGGACAGAACGCGGGAAATCGCGACGGAATTGGGTGCGACGGTGCTTGGAAAAGGTCCTGAGCGCTCGGCTCAGCGTAATCTCGGCTGGCAGACGGCGCACGCGGATTGGGTTGTCGTGCTGGATGCCGACATGATTCCGCCACCCGAGCTGATTGTGGAGATGCTTTCCGTGGCTTCTCGCTCTCGGATGGATCCTGCCGCGCCACAGGCCTATTGGATTCCCGAGGTGCGGACAGGACGAGGCCTTCGCACTAAGGCGCGAAACTTCGAGCGCTCGTTTTATGACGGAACGGCAATTGACGCGCTTCGACTCTTTCGCAGATCGGTTCTCCAATCGACGGGCGGGTATGACGAAGGCCTCATTGCCGGTCCGGAGGATTGGGATCTTGACATTCGCGTTCTCGCGACGGGTGTACGGTGCGCCGTCCTAACGCATCATCTTGTCCATAACGAACGCCAGCTGACGCTGGCGCGGATGCTGGCAAAGAAGGCGTATTACGCAAAGTCAATCACGACTTATCAAGCGAAATGGCCGAATCATCCGGCGCTTAGAAAGCAACTGGGCCTCGGATATCGCTACTTCGGCGTGTTTGTCGAATACGGCAAATGGAAGCGGTTGTTCGCCCATCCGATTCTTGCCGGTGTCATGTATGTCGAACGCGTTCTCGTCGGACTCACTTATCTTATTTATCGTTCAAGGAGTTGTCGCAATGAATCGAGTTGAAAAGGCAGAATCGCTCTTCAGGAGCGGATGCAATTGTTCACAAGCAGTCTTTGTCGCGTTTTCCGACGAGTTCGGCATGGACGCGGATCTCGCCAAGCGCGTTTCCTGTGGGTTGGGCGGTGGCGTTGGTCGTATGCGGGAGGTCTGCGGAGCCGTCTCGGGAGCAGCGATGGTCCTTGGCATGCGACTGGGGCCGGAGAAGACGGCGGCCTATCCGGCGATTCAGGACTTTTGTGCTGAGTTCAAGGCTAAAACGGGTTCGATCATCTGCCGGGAGCTGTTGGCTGGGACAGGCGCGACAACTGGCGGTGCGCCAGATGCGCGTACGGTCGAATACTATCAGAAGCGTCCTTGCGTCGAACTCGTAAAGTTGGCGGCATCGCTACTTGCGGACGAGTGCAATTTATTGGCGAAGCGGTAGGATCCGGCCTATTGGGAAATCCTTGGATGATTTGGCTATCGAGTTTCAGCCATTCTGTTTTGTTATTGATATCTTATATTCATAATTGACGGTTCTGTGTCATGTGTGGTATACTACATGACATGGAACTTCGACATATCAGGTATTTTGCAGCGATTGCACGCGAGGGAAACATCTCTCGGGCAGCAAAACGGCTTGGCATCAGCCAGCCCGCGCTCTCGAAACAGCTGGTCGAACTCGAGGACGATCTGGGGCAGACCCTGATTACACGTGGCGCACGGTCAGTGAAGTTGACGGACAAGGGCGCGGTCTTCCGCCAGCGCGCGGACGAGATCCTGTCGCTCGTCGACCGCACGACGCGCGAGATCTCGTGTGCGGCCTCGAAGCTCTCGGGGCGCATCACCCTCGGCGCGGCGGAGACCTTCGGCTTCGCGCATGTCGCCGCCGCACTCGCCGAGCTGCAACGCAAGAACCCCGCCGTCTCGCTCCACCTCGTCTCGGGCAACGCCGAGGACCTCGCCGGGCGCATGCAGAAGGGAGGGCTTGACCTGGCGCTCCTGCTCGGCCCCGGGCGTCTGGACGGTTGCGAGACGCTGCCGCTCAACGTCTGCCACGAGCTGGGCCTCGTCCTCCGCCGGGACGACCCGCTCGCCCGCAAGAAAAGTATTGCGCCCGACGACCTCCTGGACCGTCCTCTCCTCCTACCGCGCCGCTTCAGGATGGCGACCGAGCTCGCGGGCTGGGCGGGATACGACGCCCGGCGTCTCAATGTCGTCGGCACGTTCAACCTTCTCTACAACGCCGCGCACGCGGTCGCCGAGGGCGTCGGCTCGGCCGTCTCCATCGACGGGCTCTTCCCGGAGATGCTGGCGAAGCGGCTCGCGTTCCGTCCGTTCGCGCCCGTCTTCTACATCGAAGCCTATCTCGCGTGGCAGGAGGGGGTCCCGCTCGCGCCCGCCGCCGCCGAACTCGTCCGCCTCGTGCGCGGGCGCGTGAAGGGTTGCGCGGACATCGACGACTTCATGGGAACGACAAACAGAAAGGAGACGTCATCATGAACATGGATCGACGTGATTTCGTACGCCAGTCAACCGCCTTCGCCGCGATGAGCGCGTTCTTGCCGGCTTGCGCGAAGGACAATTCGGGGAAAGGAAACGCCAACATGAAAGTCAAGGTGACAAAGGACAAGGTTCTCGTCGTCTACTTCTCGCGAAGCGGCAACACGCGCTATGTGGCGGAGACGTTCGCGAAGGCGTGCGGCGGCGTGCGCCTCGTCGAGATCAAGGCCGCAAAGCCATATGCGTCGGATTACGGCACCTGCTGCGATGAGGCAAAGCCGGAGTGTGCGGCGGGGACGCTGCGCCCGATCGAGAAGATTGCGGGGCTGGACGTCTCCGCCTACGACGTCGTCCTCGTCGGCACGCCGAACTGGTGGGGCACGCTGGCGCCGCCGGTGCGCACATGGGTGAGCGAGAACGCGGCGACGCTGAAGACGAAGACGGTCTGCCTCTTCCAGACGCATGGCGGCGGCGGGATGCAGAACTGCGCGCGCGACTTCGCCGCGCTCGTCGAGGGCGCGACCGTCCTGCCGGCGGAGTCGTACTACGGCGCGACGGTCAAGGTGCGCCCCGGTCTCAAGTCGTTCGTCGCCGACCGCCTCGCGGTGGAGGGATGAGTTTTCAGACAGGATTAACAGGATTGACAGGATTTGAAGGAGAAACAGCGATGGAAATGAGTCAGCTGGCGCATACCGTCATTGGGTTGGCGATGAAGGTTCATCGCCACTTCGGTGCGGGGTATCTGGAAGAGGTCTACAAGAATGCCTTGGTCGTAGAGCTGAAGCGTACTGGACTTCGGACAGAAAAGGAAGTTGCGATTCGAGTTGACTATGAAGGTGTTTGCGTTGGAAACTATGTCGCAGACATTATTGTGGAGAATCGCCTGATTTTGGAATTGAAAGCTGTTTCCGCTCTCGTTCTGCGGCATGAGGCGCAACTGGTGAATTACCTTGCGGCGACGCAGATTGATGATGGATTGCTGATTAACTTCGGCAGTGACTCGCTTCAATTCAAACATAAATATCGTTGTTATCACAAGCCCGAAAATCCTGTGAATCCTGTAAATCCTGTCTAAAAACGACGAAAGACATAAAATGAAGAAACTTCTGTTCTCAATCATGCTACTCTTCGGAGGGTCGGTTATGGCACTGACGGAAAAGGAAAAGACGCTCTGTGACGTCGCCGCCTGCATGGCGCGCGGCGACCTGAAGCGACTGGAGAGCGCGTTCGAGATGGCCTACGTGGCCGGCTGGACGACGCGCGAACTGAAGGATGCCGCGACACAACTCTACGCCTACTGCGGCTTCCCGCGTGCGCTTAATGCGCTCGGCATCCTCTACAATCTTGCACCCGAGGCGGAGCGCGGACCGGCGACCGAGAACCCGTCACGCCCCGACTGTGATTCGCTCGCACGCGGCACGACGAACCAGACGAAGATCTGCGGACGCGAGGTGGCGGGACCGTTCTTCGACTGGTGTCCCGCGATCAGCGACTACTTGCGTGCGCACCTCTTCGGTGACATCTTCGGCCGCGACGTCCTCGACTGGCGCACGCGCGAGATTGTGACGGTCGCCGCGCTTGCGGCGCTCGATAACGTGAAGGCGCAACTCGACGCGCACATCGGCATCGCGAAGCATAACGGCGTGACGGACGCGGAGATCGGGGAAATCCTCGCCGTCAC
Source organism: uncultured Kiritimatiellota bacterium (assembly GCA_934635225.1). Classification (GTDB taxonomy): domain Bacteria; phylum Verrucomicrobiota; class Kiritimatiellia; order RFP12; family UBA1067; genus UBA1067. Next base: position 55,572 of record CAKTYZ010000011.1, on the reverse strand, counting down.
CTGCACGGAGGATACGGTGAGTCCCTTCCGGGCGGGGATGCCCAACACGCGCTTCCGGCAGTATTTCAGCGGACGCTCCTGGCTCGCCGCGCTCACGAAGCACGATCGGGAGACGGGCGTGCCGATCCACAACGTCACCTTCGAGCCGGGCTGCCGCAACAATTGGCACGCACACACGGGCGGACAGATTCTCGTCTGCGTCGGCGGCGAGGGCTGGTATCAGGCGCGCGGCCAAAAGGCCGTGAAGATGGTGCCGGGTTCAGTCGTCGAGATTCCGGCGAATGTCGAGCACTGGCATGGTGCGGGACCGAAGACATGGTTCAGCCACCTCGCCATCGAATGCCATCCCGAAACGAACAAGACGTCATGGCTTGAACCCGTTTCCGACGCCGACTACGCCGAGGCGACAGGATTCCTGAAAGCATCCTCCCCAGGGAACTGAAGTCGACCGGAGCAGATGGAACAATGTCGTTCAACCGCCAGAAGGAGAGAAATGCAATGACAACACGCTACAGTCTCGACGGGAAGAAGATTTCCCTGCTCGGCTACGGCGCGATGCGCCTGCCGACGACGGACGGCAAGCACGCGGTGCCGTGGCAGAAGGAAGGCTATTCCGACAAGGCCATCGACCAGGAACTCCTGAACCGCCAGGTCAAGATGCTACTCGACGGCGGCGTGACCTACTTCGACACGTCGCCCGCCTATTGCCGCGGCGAGTCGGAGGCCGCGCTCGGCAAGGCCCTGAAGGCGAGCGGCTATGCACGAAAGGACTATATCATCGCCACGAAGCTCTCGAACTTCGCGCCCCAGCAATATCCACTTGTGGAATGCAAGAAGATGTTCGAGAAGTCCCTTCGCTATCTCCAAACGGACTACATCGACAACTACCTTCTGCATTCCATCGGAAATGGCAAGGATTTCTCGACCTTCTCTCAACGTTATCTGGAGAATGGCGCAATCGACTGGTGCGCTGAACTACGTGCGCAAGGCCGCATCCGCCACCTCGGCTTCTCCTACCACGGCGACCCCAAGGCGTTCGAGTGGTGCATCGAGCGTCACGGCACGTACAAGTGGGACTTCGTGCAGATCCAGATGAACTACGTCGACTGGCGCCACGCGAAGGAGGTGAACGAGCGCAACCTCGACGCCAAGTACCTCTACGAGACGCTCGCGAAGCTCGACATCCCCGTCGTCATCATGGAGCCGCTGCTCGGCGGACGCCTCGCGCGCTACAACTACGCGCTCGCGCAGGAGCTCACCCCCCTCGACCCGGAGTCGACGCTCGCGAAGTGGGCGTTCCGCTTCTGCGGCACGTTCCCGAAGGTGATGACAGTCCTCTCTGGCATGACGCGGACGGAGCATATCGAGGAGAATCTCGCGACGTTCTCGCCGCTCAAGCCCTGCACCGACTCGGAACTTGAGGCTCTTGAGCGCGCGGCCCAGCGGATGCTTACGCTCAACACAATTCCCTGTAACAGCTGTAACTACTGTATGCCCTGTCCCTACGGACTTGATATTGTGGCGCTTCTGCTGTTCCGCAACAGCGTTCTCACGGCAAAGACACAACCGTCCGCAAAGGAGGTGCTGAAAGCCTACGCGAAGGCCGTGCCGGAGGAACTGCGTCGCGCTGACCATTGCACGGGGTGCAACCGTTGCTCCCCGCATTGTCCGCAGTCAATCGACATTTCGCGCGAAATCGCGGCGATTGACGAATGGATTGACGCGCTCAAGGATCGAGAGGTGTCAAAATGAAGAGTGTTCTTTTGCGTCTTGTTGCACTTTTCTCGCTCGCCGCCGCGTGCGGCGCGTTCTACGGGTTGCCAACGACGAGGGCGCTGCAGCTTCAGCCAACTCCGACGCTCGTCTTCCTCAGCATCCTTCTGCTGACACCGCTTGTCGGACGATTTTTCTGCGCGTGGCTCTGCCCGCTTGGCATCCTCCAAAGTGTCTGCCATGTCCTGACGCATCCGAAGGCGCATGTCCGCCGTGTCTGCACGCGTTTGCCCGAGACGCGCGTCCAGCGGATCGTTCGCTGGAGCGTTTTCGCGCTTGCGGCGGCGCTGATTGCACTCGGCCTCGGCACGCTCGGCTGGGCGGTGACGCCGTATGCGTTGCTCGGCAAGGCGTTGATCGGCTTCGTGCCGGGTCTCGCCCTTGCGGCCGTCGTGTTCGTTCTCGCGGCGGTCGGTTCGGGACGTTTTTGGTGCAACTGGATCTGTCCGATGGGGACGCTCTTCAACCTGCTCGCGCAGAAGGCGCGGTATCCGCACAAGATCAACCTGAAGGACGGATGCGGCAACTGCCGCAAGTGCTTCGCCTCGCAGAAGCCGTCCGCACCGTCGCAGAAACCGGCGGACGCCTCCGCCGCGACCGCCGACGGCGTGACGCGGCGCGCGGTCATGGCGGGCATGGGCGCGCTGGCGGCCGCCGACCTCCTGGGCGAAGCCGAGAAGACGACGGACGGCGGTTATGCACCGATCTCACTGCCTGGCGTGCCGTCGCGCCCTGCCGAGGTGCTGCCGCCGGGTGCGGTGGATCGTATGCTTTTCAATCGACTTTGCATCGGATGTGGCGTTTGCATTGCTTCGTGTCCGGAGACGTGCCTCGTACCCTCGACATCCCTCAGGACATTCGGACAGCCGAAGATGGACTTTCGCCATAGCCACTGTCGTCTCGCGTGTCCGCAGAAGTGCGCGGCAGCGTGTCCGGCAGGTGCGCTGAAGGTGCTGAATCATGTCGCGCGGCGCGACCTCCACATGGGCCACGCGATCTGGAAGAAGGACCGCTGCCTGCGCACGACGGACGGCACACCGTGCACCGCCTGTCAGCGCAAATGCCCTGTCAAGGCAATCACGCTTGTAGGCAACATCCCCGTCATCGATAAGGGCCTCTGCATTGGCTGCGGCGCGTGCGAACATGTCTGCCCCGCACGGCCGATGCCGGCGATCTTTGTCAAGGGCTTTGACCGACAGCGCGTGGTGCGTCCGTTTGACGAGGCAGACCTTCTCTCGGAAATGACGGCGCTCGTACGCCGGGGAGAGGCGGCGGTCGTGACGGCGCATGACGGCGTAATAGATGCGCGCGCGGAGGGGCATGGCGTAAAGCCGATTCTCTCGCTCCTTGATGCAGGCGCACTTCGTCGTGCCGTCGTCTTGGACAAGGTGATTGGACGCGCGGCGGCCGCCGTCTGCGTTGTCGGAAAGGCTCGTCGCGTCCATGCTCTTCTTATGAGCGAAGATGCACAGGCGCTTCTTGCGGCACACGGCATTCCCGCAACAGCAGAGCAGATTGTGCCGAAGATACTGAACCGTGATCTCAGCGCGTCATGTCCGTTGGAGGCATACATCGCCGCCGAAGACAACCCCGAAAAGATGGTGGCAGCCTTGAAGGCGTTTGCAGTCCCGGAAAAGGCGATGACGGACATGAAATGAAGGTTGCGCCATGCGGAAACGATCTCTTGCGACTCTTCCGGCGGTGGCCATCTGCCTTGTTGCGCCGACATCCCACGCCGTGGCGACGAATGAGGTCGTCGCCTTGCCAGCCGTTGTCGTCACCGCCAGTCCTGTCACGCAGGCGGAGAGCGTCTCGAAGGACGGCGCGGAATCGGTCCTCGTCTCCCGTGCGCAGCTCGCGCTCCTCAACGCGCAGGACCTTCCGACCGCACTCCGGCAGGTGCCGGGCGTGACGATCTCGCGCTATTCCCCGATCGGCAGCTACGGCGGCGCGCAGGGCGGCAGCGTCTATGTCCGCGGCCTCGGCACGGCGCGTCCCGGCGGGGAGGTGCGGATGTACACCGACGGCGCGCCGCGCGAGTCCGGGATGTGGAGCCATCCGCTCATGGACTCGATGCCGATCGACTTCGCCGAGTCAGTCCGCGTGCAGAAGAGCCCGCACCCCGCGCGCTACTCGGGCACGTTCGGTGCCGTCGACGTCGAGACGCGCCGCCGCCGCGCGCCCGGGCACGAAGCCGAGGTCGATCTCGTCTACGGCGGCTACAACACCTTCCTCTCCGCCGGGTCTGCCGGCCTCAAGGAAGGCCCCGTCGACGCCTACGGCGGCATGAGCTACAAGTACTCCGACGGCTACCGCGACCACAACACGTCCATCCTCAAGAGCGCGTTCGGCCGCCTCGGCGCCGACCTCTCGGAACACGAACGCGTCGGCTTCGTCTACCAGCGCACGGACAGCAAGGTCGAGGACCCGGGCGAGGTCGGCAAGCCGACGCCGCGCACCGACCGCTTCGACCTCGCGACCGACCTCTACACGCTGCGCTTCGACACCGACCGCGAGAACCTCACGGGCTTCTCGCTCGTCGCCTTCGAGCGCGGCGTCATCGACTGGTGGCAGGACGGCCTCTGCAAGACCCCGACGGGGGCGATGGACGGCAACGCGCACACGGAATGGCTCAACTTCCACTTCCGGAATTTCTACGACTGGAACGTCGGACAGGGCCTCTGGCTGCGCGCCGGGCTCGACCTCGCGCACGAGGACGGCGAGACCGAGACGCGCAACCTGCGGAACGGGAAGGTTCCCTTCTCGGCCGACGGCGAGCTCACGACCGTCGCGCCCTACGTGGGCGCGCGCTACGACTTCCGCCTCTCGGACGACTGGACGCTCACGCCGTCCGTCGGCTCGCGCTACTACTTCCACAGCCAGTACGACGGCGAGTGGGCGCCGGACGCCGCGCTCACGCTCGACTGGCGCGAGAAGGCCCAGCTGTTCGTGACCGGCTCGCGCGGCGTCCACTACCCCGGAGTCTACACGCGCGCCGTCGCGGCCGACTACGCGCGCGACACGCTGGACGCGGAGGTGATGAACTACCTCGCCGGCGGCGCGAAGGTCGCCCTCGACGAGTCGCTTGACGTCCTCGCGACCGTCTTCCACACCGACGCGCAGAACCGCATCGACAAGACGGCGCGCGGCTACGTCAACGCGGGCGGAATGCGCGCGACGGGCGTGGAGCTCTCGGCGCATGGACGGCTGACGGACGACCTCGCGTTCTTCGTAGGCCTCACGTACACGAACCCCGAGACCGCGCCCGTCTCGCGCCTGCCGCGCTGGACGGCGACGGCGGGCGGCACGTGGACGATCTGCCCGTATCTCAAGTGGACGCTGGACGGCCAGTTCATTGACCGCATGTACGCCTATTCCGTCCGCGCGTCATCCGACGCTACGAACCTGACCGAACTCAAGGAGGGGGTGTTGGTCAATACGCGTCTCGCCGTGCCGCTGGAGTCATTCTCGCCCGTTCAGGGCGAGATCTTTGCCGCGCTGGAGAACCTTGCCGACCGGAACTACGAATACTATCCCGGCTACCCAATGGATGGCATCATGTGGTACGTCGGAACGCGAATTCAATTCTGAGTCACGGATTCGTACTGCCGAAACGAGGCAAACGGTCGATTACATTCGCTAACAATATGACAATAGAGGGTAAATGCAATGTTGGATCTCATGGCCATATCAAAGGATTTGCGCGTGTCTCAAAGGTCCCTTGACATGTCAAAGACATCTGCAATCTGCTAAAAACAATGAGAACTGAAGAGTTGAAAACATTGGCGATTCGGCATAAACTGGACGCCATTCTGGTCTGCGGACAGGCAAACATTCGTGCCCTGACGGGCGTGAACTGCGACAACGCGGTGCTTCTTGCGAAAATTACGCGGACAAGGGGTGCGCCCCGCCTGCCGCGCCTTGCCGTCGCGCTTTACACGGATTTCCGCTATGTCCCGATGGTGCATCGCGTCACACCCGAACTAAAGTGCCGAGACCTTCGTCGTTTGAAGCTTGTCGGGCGACGCATTGGCTATGAGTCGTCGATTCCCCACGCGCAGTTCCTGAAGTTGCGGGAACTTGCGTCGCGCGGCGCGACATTCGTCGATCTTGCGTCGGATTTGCTGGCGATTCGCGCCGTGAAGACGCCCGAAGAAATCGCGAAGGTTCGTGCGGCAGAACGGCTTGTCTGTCAGATCTGGCGTGCCGCATCCTCGCGTTTCAAGCCTGGCATGACAGAGCGTGACATGGCACGGCTCATTCAGAAGTTGATGATAGAGAAGGGCGAAGGAGAGGCTTTTACGACGATTGTCTGCATCGGCCCGAATGCTGCGGAATGTCATCACGAACCGGACGAAACGGTCTGGAACGGTCGCGATCCCGTGTTGGTTGACATGGGCGTTCGATTTGGAGGCGTCTGCAGTGACCTTACCCGGAATCTTGTAACTGACACACATAAGACTTCACTGCGTTATCGTCAGGCCTATGCGCTTGTGAAGAAGGCGAATCGTGCGGCGATTGCGGCGGCAAAGCCGGGCATGACGGGTAAGGAATTGGACCGAATCGCGCGAAGTATCATCAAGAAGGGCGGCTTTGGGCGTTATTTCGGGCATTCTCTGGGGCATGGTGTTGGTTACGAGATTCATGAATCGCCTACGATTTCGCCGAAAAGCACGGTCGTCCTGAAGCCAGGCATGTGCGTCACGATTGAGCCAGGCATTTATCTGGAGGGGCTATTGGGCGTCCGAATTGAAGACCTGATTCTCATTACTGAAACGGGATGTGAAGTCCTTTCAGACTAAAAAGTCGCTGAAAACCCTTTAAGATGTCGCCGTTTCCTCATTCGGCCCTGTCGCCGATGCGGTGTCGCGAGAGCGGAAGATTATGCTATAATATCCGCGAAATGAAAATAGTCGATTGTGATTACCTCGTTGTCGGGTCCGGGATGGCGGGCCTGATGAGTGCGCTTCATCTGGCGGCGTATGGGAAAGTCGTCGTTGCGACGAAGGCTCGGCTTCAGGACTGCAATTCGAACTTCGCGCAGGGCGGCATCTGTTGTGTGATGGATCCTGCGGACTCCTTTGACAAGCATGCGCGTGATACGATGATTGCGGGGGCATGGCTCGGCAAGAGCGAGGTTGTGCATGAGATTTGCGAGAACGCGCCGGCCGGCATTCAGGATCTCATTGATTGCGGCGTCCGTTTTGCTAAAAAGGAGGACGGTTCGTGGGACCTGACGCGTGAGGGCGGGCACAGTGCGCGGCGCATCTTCCACGCCGGGGACATTACGGGCGAGAAGTGCGAGGCTGCGATGATTCGCCGCGTGAAACGCGAGAAGTCGATAACGATTCGTGAGCAAACTATTGTCATCGACCTCATCCTATCGAGCCGCATCGGGCTGAAGGGCGAGAAACGATGCGTGGGTGCATATGTAATGGACAAGGTTTCTGGCGATATCTACGCGATTCGTGCGCCGAACACGATTCTCGCGACGGGTGGATGCGGAAAGGTCTATCTTTACACCTGCAATCCTGACACGGCGACGGGTGATGGCATTGCGTTGGCCTGGCGTGCGGGGGCGAAGGTCGAGAACATGGAGTTCATCCAGTTCCATCCGACATGCCTCTACCATCCGCAGGCGAAGCGTTTCCTCATCTCCGAGGCCGTGCGCGGCGAGGGCGCGGTGCTGGTCAACAAGCACGGCAAGGAGTTCATGAAGAAGTACGATCCGCGAGGTTCACTGGCGCCACGTGACATTGTAGCGCGTTCGATTGACTCTGAAATGAAGCGCACGGGCGACGACTGCATGTTCCTCGATATTCGCAAAAAAGGCGAGGCATATCTGAAGACACGCTTTCCGAACATCTACGCGAAATGCCTCTCATTCGGCATCGACATGGCGAAAGATCTCATTCCCATCGTCCCGGCTGCACACTACACTTGCGGCGGCATTCAGGCAACGACAGATGGGCGTACGTCGATTCGCGGGCTCTCAGCCGTCGGCGAATGCGCCTGCACAGGACTTCATGGTGCGAATCGTCTTGCGTCTAACTCGCTGATGGAGGCGCTAGTCTGTGCGCGTCTGACGGCGGCACGTCTGGGGCCGCATCCCGAGAAGCCGACGCGCCCCTTGATGCCAGACTGGAAGATTGGAAGTGCGGTCCCGCCGGATGAGGCCGTCCTTGTTTCTCACATGTGGGACGAGATTCGCCGCCTTATGTGGGATTATGTGGGCATTGTTCGCACGAACAAGCGCTTGGCACGTGCGGCGCATCGTCTGCGCACGCTTCGCCGAGAGATTCATGACTACTATTTCCGCTATCTCGTGACGCCGGACACGCTGGAACTCCGCAATCTCGCGGTCTGTGCCGAACTGATTGTGAAGAGTGCGCAAAAGCGCCATGAATCGCGCGGTCTTCACTTTACGCTCGATTATCCGCGCCAGTCCAAGCACCCGAAGCAGACGGTTCTCGATGGTTACCGAGGCTGACATCCTTAATGTCCGGAATCTGCGCGTGTGGTTCCCGGTGAAGAAAGGTGTCTTCGCCCGTACGGTCGGCTACATAAGGGCTGTGGACGGCGTGTCATTCAGTCTGAGGCGCGGCGAGACGCTGGGCGTTGTCGGTGAATCTGGCAGCGGAAAGACAACGATTGCGCGCGTTATCGCCGGATTGCAGAAGCCTACGAATGGCGAGTTTTCCTTGGATGGACGCGTCTCAATGGTCTTTCAGGATCCATTGGGTTCTCTCAATCCGCGGCTAACGACGCGCGCGACGATTGAAGAGGTCTTGCGGCTGAATCGTCCGAACGCCTTCGCGGCACAGGAACTTCTGGAACTGGTCGGATTGGATGCGTCCGCGCTCGACCGCTATCCGCACGAGTTTTCGGGCGGCCAGCGTCAACGCATCTGCATTGCCCGTGCCTTGGCTGCACGTCCGGATCTTCTTGTCTGTGATGAGGCCGTGAGCGCTCTGGACATCTCCATCCGTGCGACCGTGCTGGACCTTCTTGCCGACCTGAAGTGCCGTCTCTCGCTTTCTCTCCTCTTTATCACACACGATTTGGGCGTTGTCCGCCACATTGCGGACCGCATTCTCGTGATGCACCATGGCAGAGTTGTCGAGGAAGGCACGGCTGACGCGGTCTTGCGTGCGCCAAACGACTCCTATACGCGTGCGCTTATCGCTTCCGTGCCACGGATTGCCGCGCATTGAATAAATCGGAAACTAAAAGAATCCGAAACGCGGCTTCTTCCTCCGCCCCAACGACAGCCGCGTTATGGTATAATGTCCGTCCATGGAAGAGATAGACTTCAATTTGGATGATTTCGCGGATATCTTGGCGAAGGACAAGCGGTATGACGCACGGGCTTATGCGCTCCTGATGGATGTCGTTAACTTTCTGTGCGGCGAGAAAGAGACGCACGTCTCTGGCGAGGCGATCCTTGACGAATTCAAGGAACGAGCACTGGATCAGTATGGGCCGCTGACCTACACCGTTCTCACGGAATGGGGCCTCTCTTGCACGGAAGACATCGGAGAGATGATGTTCAATCTGGCAGAAGCCCATCGCATCAGGCGTGACGAAGGGGACACTCCTGACGTGTTTGTGGGGGGGTATGACTTCAAGGAAACTTTCCGCTCTCCCTATCAAATTTGAAAAGGACGGCTGTCCGTTTTTGATCGATGCATCGGTTGCTTGTCGAGACTGAACAGCTGCAATCTAATGCGCCATCTCTTTCAAAGGAAGCGCAGAACCATTTGCGGGTCTTGCGTCCAAAAGAGGGTGAATCGGTCGAGCTTTTCGACGGAAAGGGTTGTTGGCGGGTCTTCTCGTTCCATCGTGGGGCCGCGAACGGCAACGGGGGACTCGTCCCCGTCACGGATTTGCAGATGTTGGCACATCCGTCCGTCTCCTTGACGCTGTTCGCCTGCGTGACGAAGGGTTCGCGATGGGACTGGACGATTGAAAAGGCGACCGAGCTGGGACTGACACGTCTGATTCCTGTGATTAGCGACCGAACGATTGTACGCATTCCGTCGAACGAGCGCGCGTCCAAGCTGGATCGTTGGCGTCGCATCGCTGAGGATGCGGCGCGGCAGTCTGATGCGAAATGGCTGCCTGAAGTTCTCGCGCCCATCACTTTCGCCGAGTCTTTGGAGCTTGTCCGCACGACCGAATGCCTGGTTGGTGCGCTCATGACGCCTCCGCCGCGTCCGATTGGCGAAGTGTTGGCGGATATCGGCATGGGGCACGACTTCGCGGTTTATGTTGGTCCAGAGGGTGATTTCACGCCGCAAGAACTTGCGACGCTTTTGGAAATTGCGCGACCCGTTAGCTTCGGGACCACCATCTTGCGTGCTGAGACGGCGGCGATTTACGGACTTTCGGCAGTCAAGGCTCATCTTGATTGTCTTGCCTGACGGGACGTTGGTGAATGCCGCGGCGTTCTGGCACGTTTCTCGTCCGCATTTTTTGGTATAATGCGCATTGTTTGGGTGGAATGCCGAAGTAGACAACCGACAACATGAAGGAATAGAAAAACGATGTTCAATCTTAAGTTCGCAACTGTCGCATGGACGGCAGTCGCATTTTTCTCCGGATGTTCGCAGTCCGTTAAAGACACAGGCGTGGACCTTTCCGCGCAAGCCCGTGCGGCGGCTGAGGCGAGTGGCTATGTGCCGCCGTCTGGGGGCGAGAGGGGCGAACTTCACATCTACACATGGTGCGACTACATTGCGCCAGATGTCCTTGCGAGTTTCGAAAAAGCGTTGGGCGTTCGGATTATCGTCGATACGTTTGACTCGAACGAGGCGATGTATGCCAAGCTCAAGGCGGGAGGTACAGGCTATGACATCATGATGCCGAGTTCCTATCAGGTTGCGCAGATGGCGAAGGACGGTCTCATTGAGAAGCTGGACCATGCGCGGATTCCGAATGTCCGCAAGAACTTCGACAAGTCCTTTGCCATGCAGATCATCGACGCTGACTTTACCTATAACGTGCCGTATGCCGTCACATACACGGGCTTCATGTATCAAAAGGACAAGATCCCGGCGAGTGCAGATGTCGCGAGTTGGACGATTCTCGGCAATCCGGCGCTCAAGAGCCGCATCACCTTCTTGGACGACATCCGCGAGGTTATCGGCGCGGGACTTATGTTTAACGGGCATTCTGTCAATTCGACGAACCCGAAGGAGATTGACGCGGCCGTCGAGCAGGTCTTGAAGTGGAAAGTCAACTCGCGCAAATTCGACGGAGAGAGTTACAAGACGGAGGTCGCCAACGGCTCTTCGTGGCTGGGACATGGATATTCGACCGATGCGACGCAGGTCATCGTCGGTGACGAAGAAGAGGGGCTTTCGCCGCGCGAGGACATCGGCTTCGCATTGCCGAAGGAGGGCTTTTCGATTGCCTTTGATGAGATGGTCGTCGCGAAGAACGCGCCGCGCCTTGACTTGGCCTACGCTTTCATCAACTATGTCTATGACGGCGAGGTCGCGAAGGTCAATATGGACTTCATCTGTGGACCGAGTCCCGTCAAGCCAGGCATTGACCTGCTCGATCCTGATTATCGTGCGCTCATCATCCTTGACTCCAAGACGATTGTGCGCGGGCAGGTTATCAAGGGCTTTGACGAGAAGCCCGAGGTGCAGGAACTCTACAACAAGGCCTGGGACAGGATCAAGGCGACAGACGCGCGCTGAGCGCGTGGGCTGGAGCACAGCGGGGGATGGAGTTTTCTCATCTGATTGAGGTCAGAGACCTTCGGAAGACGTATGCGGTTGGTGACGAGCCGGTGCATGCGCTTGATGGCGTGTCCGTGTCGATTGACAACGGTGAGTTTGTGGCGATTATGGGCGCGTCCGGTTCGGGCAAGTCGACGATGCTCAACATTCTCGGTTGTTTGGACACGCCGACCTCGGGTTCTTATCTGTTGGACGGAATCGAAGTCGCCCGGCGAAGCCGAAAGGAACTGGCGATCATCCGCAACCAGAAACTGGGCTTCGTCTTTCAGAGTTTCAATCTTCTGCCGCGCACGAGTGCGTTGGAGCAGGTTGAGTTGCCTGACCTCTACATGGGGCGGCTCTCCCGTGCCGAGCGACGCCGCCACGCGCTGTCGCTTCTCGAGCGCGTCGGTTTGGGGGAGCGCGTCGGACACACACCCGCCCAGCTTTCGGGCGGTCAGCAGCAGCGTGTCGCGATTGCCCGTGCGCTCATGAACGCACCGCCCGTCCTCTTTGCCGACGAGCCGACGGGGAACCTTGACACAAAGAGTTCTGTTGAGATCATGCAGCTGTTCACGGAACTGTCGAAAGAGGGCATTACGATCATCATGGTCACGCACGAAGACGATATTGCGACGTATGCGACGCGCCATCTCGTCATGAAGGACGGGCGCCTCGTCAAGGATGATCGGCGTTGAGGCGACATGATGTCCGAAAAGAAAATCTTGCCGCGCGGGCTGATTGAAGTTTCCAACCAGTGTGCCAAGAACTGCCTGTATTGCGGAATCCGCCGAGGCAACGCGAAGGTGTTGCGCTATCACATGACGGTGGATGATGTCCTCGCCTGCGCAGCCGAGGCTCTGCGTCGCGGCTATCCGGCCATCGCGCTTCAGGCGGGTGAACTGGAGTCCGAAGCGAACACGATCTTCTACGAGACTGTTCTTCGGCGTCTGCCTGAGGTCGAGTGCGCGGCGGATGTGCCGCGCCGGCTGGAGGTGACACTGTCCCTTGGCGAACAGAGCGAAGCGGTTTACCGCCGCTGGAAAGAGGCGGCGGGGGCGCGTGTCTTGCGCTATCTCTTGCGCATTGAGACGTCTAATCGCGTGCGTTACGCGACGATTCATCCGCCAGAATGTTCCTTTGACCGTCGCGTGGACTGCATTCGCACGCTGAAGAGGCTTGGCTACACGACGGGGTCGGGTGTGATGATCGGACTTCCGGGGCAGACGAAAGAAGAGCTCCTGAAGGATATCGACTTCTTTGCCGAGATGAATCTCGACATGATCGGCATGGGACCGTTTGTCGCGCATCCGGACACGCCGATGGGTGTGAAGGAGGAGAGTCCGGAGTGTCGCACGGCACGTTTGGATCTGGCGCTCTGGATGATTGCCGAGACGCGGCGCCGCTTCCCGAATGCGAACATGGTCGCGGCGACGGCGTTGGATGCGCTGGCCCCTGGCGTCGGGCGAGAGCGGGGAATCGCGGCGGGCGCGAACGTGATTATGCCCGATTTGACGCCGGAAAAGTACAAGCGCGCCTACGATCTCTATCCTGGAAAGACAGACGCGCGATAATTTGAAGAGACGAAGACACATGGCAACAAAGAAACAGAAAGACAATCAGCCGCCAAGCTTGTTCGACAACCTCGACTTGTTTACGGCAAAGCCAATGGCGGAAGAGACTGCCGAGACAAAGGGTAACGCGGGAAATGACAAGGCGAAGGACGCCGCTGGCGATGTTCATGAGACGGCGTTTGCGCCTTCGTTGCCGCCGGATGGGTTGACCGGTACGGGACCGCTGCAGGCACTTTTCGACTTCAACTTTCGCCAATATTCGGCGTATGTGATCTGTTCGCGCGCGATTCCCGCCCTTGAAGACGGCCTGAAGCCCGTGCAACGGCGTATCATGCATTCCCTTTGGGAGATGGACGATGGGCGCTATACCAAGGTCGCGAACATCGTCGGACACGCGATGCAGTACCATCCTCATGGCGATGCGTCGATTGGCGACGCGCTCTGCGTCTTGGCGAATAAACTTTGGGGAAAGGGACTCGGCTACCTTATTGACGGGCAGGGCAATTACGGCTCCCTCTTGACAGGCATGCCGCATGCGGCGACGCGATATATCGAATGTCGGTTGACAGAGCTTGCGCGCAGGGAGGTCTTCAACAAGAAGACGACGGCATATGTGCCGAATTACGAAGGCCGCAGGGAAGAGCCCGTCTACTTGCCGGCGAAGATTCCGCTTTTGCTGATGCTTGGCGCCGACGGCATCGCTGTTGGCCTCTCGACGGCGATTCTGCCACACAATTTCATTGAGCTGTTGGAGGCCGAGATCGCGATACTCCAAAAGAAGCCGTTCCAAGTCTATCCAGACTTCCAGCTCGGAGGCTTGATGGACGTTTCCGACTATCAGGACGGACTTGGCAAAGTGAAGATTCGTGCGAAGATCGAGAAGGAGGGGAAAGAGCTTGTCATCAAGGAACTTCCGTGGGGCGAGACGACGGATTCGCTCGCCGCGTCAATTGAAGAAGCGATTAGGAAGAAAAAGGTCGGCATCCGAAAGATGCATGACATGACGGCTGATGTCGTGCGCATCGAACTGGAGCTTCAGTCGGGCGAGAATGCCGACAAGGCCATTACGGCGCTCTACGCGTTCACGAACTGCGAGAAGTCGCTCTCGTCGCGCCCGATTGTCCTTGACAATGGCCGTCCGAAGCTGATGAGCGTTTCCGAAATCCTGAAGCGCAATGTTGAACGCCTTCTGGAACTCACGAGGCGCGAACAGGAGATTCGTCTCGGAGAGCTGGATGACCTCTTCCACGCGCGCACGCTTGACCGCATCTTCATTGAAGAACGCGTTTACAAACGCATCGAGGCGGAGAAGACCTACGAAGGAGTGAAGGCGGCGATTCGCACGGGGTTTCTGCCGTTTCTCAAGGAGCTGCGCCATCCTGAGGTCCGCGACGAGGACATCGAGCGGCTACTGAAGATTCCGATCCGCCGCATTTCCCAGTTCGACATCAACAAGAATCGCGAGGAAATCGAAGGCATCCAGAAGGAAGAGTCGCAGGTCAAGGATAACCTCGTGCATCTACGCGCGTTTGTGACGAAATATCTCAAGGGGCTCGTCAAGGAGTATGCGAAACGCTATCCGCGCTGTACGAAGATCGAGGCGGGCGCGTTCAAGCAGGTGGATGTGCGCGCAATAACCGCGTCTGAATTAACGATTCGTTGGGACAAGGAGAACGGCTACGTCGGGTCGGGCCTTCGTGGCGGTGACGAAGTGTTCAAGTGCTCCTCCCTGGACGAGCTCATCCTCGTCTGGAAAGACGGCCGATTCAAGAAAGTTCAGCCAGAAGAGAAGGTCTTTGTGGACAAGGGCCTCCTGACGATTCTCCGTTACAATCAGGAAAAGGACCGCGAGACGCGCAACTTCACCTGCATTTACGAAGAGGGCAGTTACGGCTTCAGCTACATCAAGCGATTCGTCTTCGGTGGTCTCATACGCAACAAGGACTATCGGCTGTCCCCGGAAAAGCCGAGGTCCAGAATCCTGTTGTTTACAGAAGGATGCGGCGAGACGTTGTACGTGAAGTTCAAGCCTGCGAAAGGGCAGAAGATACACCAACAGTTCTTTCGTCCATTGGACCTCGTTGACCGCGTCAATCGCGAAACGGGCCGGCCCGAGAAAAAGTCAGTGGTCGAGATTCGCACAGCTGGCGCAAAAGGCAAGCAGTTGACGACGAAGCCGATTGCACGTGCGTCGTTCTCAAAAGGCGCGTGGTGGGACGACACCGAGGCGCCTTCCAAGGGCGTGCTTGACTGAGGACGACGAAAAGCCGCAAATTTGATATAATCTGACACGTGAACATTCATGTTATCATTGGAGAGGACGATTACCTCGTGGGTGAGACCGCGAAGAAGGCTGTCGGCGAGGGGATTGGTCTGGAGGTCATTGATTCGGCGAACGCGACGAATGCCGAGTTGCAGTTGGCCGATCTCGCGCGAGCGGATGAAAGTTTCTCGACTCCGCCGTTTCTCGAGCCGAAGAAGGTGACATGGTGGAAGAATGTCGGCTTTCTTCCGGGCGGCAAGGTTTCCGAAGAGGTCAAGACGGCGCTTGAACGCTTTGCGAAGAAATTGGCCGCCGCCGCGTTGCCGGACAATCAGAGGTTTATCCTCTCGGGACCGCGCTTGCTGAAGACGTCTGCTTTCGCGAAGACGCTTCAAGATTGCGCCGAACTGGTCGTCTTCTCATCCGCGAAGCCCTGGGAGGCGGTGCGCATGGCCGTCGCTCGAGCAGAAGACTTCGCGCAAGAGCTGGACCTTGTCTTTGCGCCAGGCGTTGCGGAGAAGTTCGTCGCGGTTGTCGGGGCGGATGCGCGTTCGATTCGTGCTGAGCTGGAGAAAATGCGCGACTATTTGGGAACGGACGACCGCACGGTCAAGGCGTCCGATGTGGAGGCGATTACCTCACAGGGCGTTGGCGTCGAGCCTTTGCCATGGGATGTCACGGATGCGATTGGTCGCCGCGATCTTGGAGGGGCGCTTGTGGCCTTGCGCAAGTTTGAGCTTGAGAATGGGTTTGCCGTCTTCATGACGGGTGTAATCGAGAGGTTCTTCCGTCAGCTTTTGGAGGTTTCGACGGGGCGTACGGAGGGGCTTGCACCGTTCACGGTGAAGAAGAACGAGGGCTTCCTGCGAAACTGGTCTGCGGATGAATTGCGTGCGGCACGTGCGCGGTTCGTCATTTTGCGTGAGAAAATTGTCTCGGGTGTCGCGAGTGGGGATTTGCTCGTCGTGCCGACGCTCGCGCGCGTCATGCGCCGAAGGGGGATGCGATGAGTCGTGAAGTGCTGAATCTCAATCAGGCCGCCGAGCATATCCATTTGGAGCCGAATACGCTCAAGCATGTTGCCCAACGTGGCGAAATCGAGGCAATGAGTCGTGGAGACGACTGGTTCTTTGAGCACCGTGCGCTGGATGAGTGGGCGCAGCGCAACCTGTTGGCGGCGAACGCGCGTGATCTCAAGGAGCAACATCGTGTGATGATGGATGAGGAGCGCCGGTCCGAACACGCGGACTGGGGGATTTGTGACCTTTTCCGTGCAGAAATGATTGATCTTGCGCTTGGAGCGAAGGCGAAGGGCGGCGTTTTGCGCGACATGACGGATCTTGCCGAGCGTGGCGGCCTCGTCTACGACGCCGAGGGGCTGTTCAAGGAACTTGTCGCACGCGAAGAGGCGGCTTCAACGGCCATTGGCGAAGGCGTCGCGTTGTTGCATCCGCGCTTTCACGATCCCTATCTCTTTGAGGAGAGTTTCATCGCCTATGGCCGAACGGTACGCCCTGTCTTTTTTGGCGCGACGGACGGCGAAGGTACGCAACACTTCTTTCTCATCTGCTCGACCGATCACGAGGCGCATCTCCACATCCTTGCGCGACTGGCAATTCTTGCGCATGGCACAAATCTCATCGAACTCTTGGACGCGGCAGAAGATGCAGAGATGGTTTTGGAAGCGATTCGTACAAGTGAAGAGCCGTATCGAAGCTCGTCGCACAAGGAAAGAAAGACGTGAAAAGGCGGCATATGCGCGGAAGACTGTAGTTTGAGGAGGCTTTCCCCGTGCGGGCGTATTTTTGGTATAATATCAAAATAATTTAGAAGAGGAGAAGACATGACGCTTGCTGATCTTGAAACGGCGAAAGCCGAAAGCCTAAAGGAAATTGTTGCAGCGACTGACGCGGTGGCCTTGGAAGCGTTACGTGTGAAATATATCGGGCGCAATGGGTCGATTCCTGCGCTTATCAAGGCGATGAAAGACGTCCCGAAAGAGGAGCGCCCGGCATTCGGCAAGGCAATTCAGGCGTGGAAAGCCGAGGTTGAGACGGCGTTACAGAAGGCAGGTCCGCAGGGTGACGCGGGGGAGAAAGCCGTAACGGCCGACTTGACACTTCCTGGGCGTTGGTTTGGCCTTGGGGTCAAGCATCCTCTTTCACGCGTCATTGAAGAGACGGCTCTGATCTTCGGTAAGCTCGGCTTCACAGTGGCAGACGGCCCAGAACTCGAAAACCGCTTCAACAACTTCACGGCGCTCAATACGCCGCCGCACCATCCGTCTCAAGACCGTACGGATACCTTTTGGTTCAATGACGACTGTCTGCTCCGTACGCAGACTTCGCCTGTGCAGATTCGCACAATGATGGCGAACAAGCCTCCGATACGCGTCATTTGCCCTGGGCGCACATTTCGCCGCGACACGACGGATGCAACGCATTCGGCGAATTTCCACCAGATTGAGGGCCTTTATGTCGATGAGACGGCGACGAAGCCGGTTTCGCTTGCGGACCTCAAGAGCGTGTTGGCCTACTTCGCGAAGGAGATGATGGGCGATAGCGTGACGGTCCGTTTCCGTCCTCACTTTTTCCCGTTCACCGAACCGTCTGTCGAGGTCGATTTCTCCTGTCATGTCTGCAAGGGCAAGGGGTGCAACGTCTGCAAGCAGTCCGGCTGGATTGAGGTTGCGGGGGCGGGCATGGTCGATCCCCGCGTTTTCGAGCATGTGGGCTGGGATCCTGAGCAGGTCTTTGGCTATGCCTTTGGCTTCGGCGTTGAGCGCATCGCGATGATCAAGTACGGCATCCCGGACATCCGCTGGCTCTATGAGAACGACGTCCGCTTCTTGAATCAGCTTGGCTGATTCGCCGCGCGGAATGTCTGATTTCGTTCATCTTCACCTTCACACGACCTACTCGCTTCTCGACGGGCAGTGTCAGATCGTGCCACTTGTCAAGAAGGCGCGCAAACTTGGCATGCCCGCGCTGGCCGTGACGGACCATGGTAATCTCTTCGCGCTCAAAAGCTTCTATGACGAGTGTCGCTCGAAGAATGAGAAGGTCTACAAGGAACTCGCGAACGTCCACGTGAAGCCGATTCTCGGCTGTGAGGCGTATGTCACTTCGACAGGCGACTATACGACGCGCGACAAGGGTGAATTCCGTCATCACCTCTGTTTGCACGCGATGAACTTGACGGGCTACCACAATCTCGTCCGGCTCTTGAGCGAAGCGCAGATCCATGGCTTTTATATGCGCCCGCGCATCGACCACAGACTCCTTGAAAAGTACCATGAGGGGCTGCATTGCTCCGCGGCATGCATTGCGGGTGAAGTCGCGCGGGCCATAGACCAGGGGAAGATGGAGGAGGCTGAACGCGTCGCGAAGTGGCATAAGGACCTCTTTGGCGAAAACTACTCGCTGGAGGTCATGCTTCACAAGGCCGTGAAGTCGGGACCGGACGTGCCTCTTTTGGCGCAAAACGAGTTTGCCAATCTCTATCAGCGGCAAGTGAAGATCGTGAAGGGCGTGTTGGAGTTGGGCAAGAAGCTGGACATCCGCGTCATTGCGACGAACGACGTTCATTTCCTGGACGCGGCGGACGACGATTCGCACGACGTTCTTCTTGCGCTTTCGACGGGCAAGAAAATGTCCGACGAGAAACGCATGGTCTACACGGGGCAGGAATACTTCAAGACCGAAGAGGAGATGCGTGCGCTCTTCGCGGAGAATCCCGAACTCATCTCGAACACCAAGGAGGTCGCTGACCGCATAGAGGAATATGAGCTTGATTCGCCGCCGATCATGCCGAAGTTTGCGATTCCGATCTCCTTTGGCACGGAAGAAGGCTACGCGAAGGAATTTGACGAGGAGAAACTGAAGGCCGAATTCAATGTTCAGAAGCCGAACAATTTCGATCGCCTCGGCGGCTACGAAAAGGTCCTTCGAATCAAGTTCGAGGCAGATTATCTCGCCGATCTCGTTTGGAAGGGATCTGTCATCCGCTGGGGTGACGCAGAAGGAAAGATTCCCGAGGATGTGCGCGAGCGCGTCCAGTTTGAGCTCGATACGATCAAGCTGATGGGATTTCCCGGCTACTTTCTCATCGTGCGCGATTATATTCGCGCGGCGCGAGAAGAGTGCGACGTGTGGGTAGGTCCCGGACGTGGCTCGGCGGCCGGTTCGGCCGTCGCCTATGCGCTTTGGATTACGAACGTTGATCCGCTCAAATATGATCTCCTGTTCGAGCGCTTCCTGAACCCGGACCGCATCTCGATGCCGGATATTGACGTCGATTTCGACGATGCGGGGCGTGAACGCGTGTTGGATTACGTGACGCGCAAATACGGTGCGGACCATGTCGCGCATATCGTGACATTTGGGCAGATGGCTGCGAAGTCAGCGATCAAGGACGTCGGGCGCGTAATGGATTATCCTCTTGCCGACACAAATAAGCTCGCCTCGTATGTTCCCGACACGCCGAAGATCAACTTCCAGAAGGCGCGCACGGAATCGCCCGACCTGGAAGCCGCGTTCAATTCCGATGATCCTGTCGTCCACAAGCTGATGGAGCGTGCGGGGCGTCTTGAAGGCTGTATCCGGCAGCCAGGAGTCCATGCTTGTGGCGTCATCATTTCGCGCGACCCGATCGTCGAAACGTTGCCCGTCATGCCGACACCGGAGAAGAGCGGCGGAAAGGGCAAGGGAAAGGGCGAGAAAGGAGAGGGAGGCGGAGCGGAAGACAAGCTTTTGACGACTCAGTACGACGGGCATTTCGTGGAGCCGGTCGGCCTTCTCAAGATGGACTTCCTCGGACTCAAGACGCTCACGGTCGAAAAAGAATGTGTCGCGCTTTTGGGCAAGAACAATCCGCGCGTCCCTGAGGCGATCCGCAACGCGGACGGCGAATTGGATACGGACAAGATTCCCGATGATGACAAGGAGACCTACGCGCTTTTCGGTCGCGGCGAGACGACTGGCCTTTTCCAGTTCGAATCGGCGGGCATGAAAAAGTATCTCATGGCGCTTCAGCCCGAAAAGCTGACGGACCTCGTCGCCATGAACGCGCTCTATCGTCCGGGACCGATGGCGTACATTCCGGACTTCATCGACCGCAAGCAGGGCCGAAAGCCCGTCGTCTACGACCATCCTGAGATGGAAAGCCGTCTGAAGGATACATACGGCATTACCGTCTATCAGGAACAGGTGATGTTGCTCTCACGAGACCTTGCTGGCTTTTCGCGCGGCGAATCCGACAAGCTTCGTAAGGCCATGGGCAAGAAGCTCATGGACATCATGGCCGAACTGAAGGCGAAGTTCATCAAAGGGTGTCTCGCAAACCCGAAGTTCATGACGGGTACTGCGACGGTCGAAGGCAAGACGCTTGACCTTACGAAAGATGACGATGCGAGAGTCCTTATCGAGAAGATTTGGCGAGATTGGGAAGCCTTTGCCTCGTACGCGTTCAACAAGTCGCATTCCGTTTGTTACGCTTGGGTCGCTTATCAGACGGGATACCTCAAGGCACACTACCCGGCTGAATTCATGTGTGCGCAGATCTCGTCCGAAATCGGCAATTTCGACAAACTTCCAGGCTTTGTCGCAGAAGCGCGTGACATCGGCCTCGAACTGCTGCTTCCTGACGTGAACGAGTCGGGTGCTCGGTTTGTGCCGGCGAAGGGATCGAAAGGCATTCGGTACGGACTTGGCGGCATCAAAGGCGTCGGCAGCGCGGCAGCCGAGGCGATTGTCGCCGAACGCGAGACGAATGGCCCGTACACAGGCTTTCTCGACTTCTGCATGCGACTCGGCGGTTCCAACCTCATCAACAAGCGTGTCCTTGAGAACCTGACGCGTACGGGGGCGTTTTCGTCTTTGGAACCGAATCGCGCGAAACTGTTCATCAACATCGAGTATGCGCTCAAGAAGGCGCAGCAGCGTGCAAAGGAGAAGGCGAGTGCGCAGACAAGTTTCTTCGACATCATGTCAGGTGGCGAAGAGAAGGTCTCAGATTCGGAACTCGCAGAAGTGCCGTCGTTTGCGCCAGCCGAGGACTTGAAGAACGAACGCGATCTCCTTGGCATCTACATTTCGGGTGACCCGATGGCGGCTTGCCGTCATTTTCTTGGCGATCTTTCCGTCGTGCGCGTGGACC
Organism: uncultured Kiritimatiellota bacterium; assembly: GCA_934635225.1. Lineage (GTDB taxonomy): Bacteria > Verrucomicrobiota > Kiritimatiellia > RFP12 > UBA1067 > UBA1067. Next base: position 34,078 of record CAKTYZ010000011.1, on the reverse strand, counting down.
GTGAAGAAGCGCAGAATCAGCCATTCTCCTTCAATCTCATCGCGAAGAAAGCGAGGGAAGAAGACGACGATGCGGTGTCGGAAGACCCTGCGGCAGATGATGCGATGTCGGTGGAATCGACAGGTGCTGCAGATGACGAAGGCGAGGACGAAAATTCGCATGCCGTTGAAGACCTGTCGATAGAAGGGCTTTTGAAGCAATCCGATGAACAGGACTGGCCGCTGAAGGCGATGGCGCGCGGTGTTGTCCGGTCGAAAGGCGAGGTGGCCTGGAGCGACAAGCAGGCGTTCGACAAGGCCGTCAACAAGGAAAAGTCGAAACTTAAGAAGCGCGTCAATCCGATTCTCCTCAAGAAGCTTGATGTGCGTGCCGTCGGCATCCTTGAGTCGTGTTCCGTGAAGACTCCGAGACCACGTCCAGACGGGAGCATTGGCCAGAAATGGGCGATTCTTGGCTTGGACGATGGAAGCGGACGCGCCGAAGGCGCGGCGTTTGCGAAGGTCTGGGAGAAATGCAATGCGCTGGAGACGAAGATCGATTCGCTCGTCTTGGTCTGTGGTGAACTGTCGCACAAGACGACCTACGCGAAGGATGACGCATTCCACGAGAATCCGCAGGTCGGCGATTTGAACTTCACGGTCAAGGAGGCGTATCCGCTGGAAGAGGCGATGCCTCTCCTCTCGAAGGGTCTACGGCTTCGGCTGCACTATGAAGATCCCGAACTCAAGAGGAAAATCGTGGCGATTCGCGCGGTTCTCGACAAGAATCCGGGCAGTCTGCCGGCCTTGATCGAACTTCATTATCCGAATGGGCGTGTCATGGACATAGATCTAGGTCCGGGCTTTCGCGTCGCGGTGAACCTTGCCTTTCTGTCTGAACTCGACAAGGTCTTGCCTGCGTCAGAAGTGAGCTTCCACCCCGACTCGCGCATTTACCTCGAAGCTCGCGAACCCCCGCCGTGGGCATGAATGGAGGTGTTCGCTTTTGAAGGACCTTGTCATTCATGACTGTGCAGTTTGTGGTATAATTTCCGCTTCAAGGAGGATGACGGTCTGGGATGTCCGCCGTCGTAGGCTGAAAACATGATTGAGACTTATTTCTTTCAGGATTTGGCAGTGTTGATGACGGCGGCAGGCGTCGTTTCCGTCGTCTTTGCGCGTTTTGGGTGGCCAAAGGTCTTGGGTTACATTCTTGTCGGCGTCGTGATGAGCCCTTACACGTGGGGTGGCAGTTTCCTGCGGGATCTCTCTTCGACAAGCACAATCGGACAGCTGGGCGTTGTTTTCCTCATGTTCGGCATGGGGCTGTCGTTCTCGGCGAAGGACATGCAGAAGATCCGAGGCGTGGCTTTGCCGGCGGCGATTCTCGATACGCTCGTGATGATCTGGCTCGGCTACGAGGTCGGCACGAAATTCTTTCACTGGCCGGATGTTCCGTCTCTCTTCTTGGGCGTGGCGATTTGCGATTCGGCGACGACGCTTCTCGCGAAGGTGATTGGAGAGATGGGGTGGTCGAACCGTCCGTTCACGAAATACGTTCTCGGCACGTCCGTTTGCGAAGACATTGTCTGCGTTGGCGCGATTGCCGTCGTGACGGGCTTCGCTTCGGGCGAGGGAATGTCGGCGCTCGCGCTCGTCAGGTCTCTGGGGGGGCTCACGGTCTTCTTCCTGACGGTTCTTGTCCTTGGCTTTGTCTTGGTGCCGCGCCTACTCAAATCTGTCGCGAAACGGCATGACGACGAGTCTCTCGTCCTGGCCATACTCGGCTGTTGCTTCGGCGTCTCGTATTTCGCCTATCGGCTTGACTATTCGCTTGCGCTCGGCGCGTTTTTGGTGGGCATTCTTGGTTCGATGAGTTGTGTCCGCGAACGCCTTGCGTCTTTGGTCGATCCTTTGAAGGCGATGTTCTCGGCCGTTTTCTTCGTGTCGATCGGTCTGCTGGTCGATCCGTTTGCGCTTTTCCGCTGTCTGCCTGAGATCCTGCTGGTCTCGTTCGTCGTTGTCGTCGGCAAGTTGACCAACAACCTAATCGCTTCGCTTCTCTGCGGGCTGGACGTGAAGACGTCCGTCCAGAACGCTTTCGGTCTTGCGCAGATCGGCGAGTTCGCGTTCATGGTTGCGATTCTCTTCGCAGGGCTTTCGGGTGATGCGCGTATCAACCTGTTCCCGATAACCGTCGGAGCTTCGCTTTTGACGACGCTTGCGAATCCGTTCATGATTCGCTGCTCTGACCGCGTGGGCGATTTCGCCGAGCGGCGTTTGCCGCAGAGCGTGCGTCGTCTGCTGGACTCCTACTGGGCCTGGCGCGAGAAGATCTTGGCTGGAAGGGGGTCTCCGTCATTTGCGCGACTTCGTCTGTCCGCGATTCGGATGGGTGTCTATGCCGTTCTCATGTTTGCGGGTTCCTTTGTCTGCGCACGGCTTTCCTCCTTCGACTACTCGAAGTTCTCCCGTTGGTTTGAGGCGCATGACGAGCCGATATTCTTCGTCGCGGCGAATCTCTTCTCCGTGGCTCTTCTGCCGTTGGCGATCCTTGAGGCGCGGACAATGGGTGACGCGGTTGCCGAACTGCTGGCCGGCCGTTCGCGTTCGCGTGTTCTGGTTGCATTCCGTCAGACGGCACGCCTGTTCACGATGCTGTTGGCTGCGGCACTCTTCGTCGCCGTCTGGACGGCGATCAACCTGACCATTTTGCCGCACGATCCGCTGGCGCAGACAATCTCGACGTCGCTCACGCTCATTGTCGCGGTGCTGGGCTGGCGCTTCCTGCTGAATTCGGGACGCCGTGCGATTCATCAGTTCAACGAATCTCTGACGGAGGAGGAACGGCGCAGGGGGCTCGCGCGGACGATGACGATTCCCGTGCCGGAAGGCATCCTGCACCGCTTGACCCTGACAGCGGATTCGCCTGCCGTCGGCGAGACGGTCGTTTCGCTCAACATTCGCGCCAAGACGGGTGCTTCCATTGTCTCGCTTGTTCGCGATGGGCACGTCTATCGGAATATCGGTCCTGAGACGGAGTTTCGCATTGGGGACGAGCTGGTGGCAATTGCGGATGCGCGTCAGGTCAGCGCGTTGAAGGACTTGTTGGGGGTGACGTCCTAAATGGCGTCTTTTCAAGCAGGATCTAACTCAGTAAAAGGATGCCGAGAATGAGGAAGCCGATGGTAGTGAGCCGAAAAGTCATTGTAACGGGCTCAAGCCGTGGTATCGGGCGATCAATAGCGACCGCGCTTGTTGCCGACGGGTTTGAGGTCATTACGCATTCCGTCCGATCAGGCGGGACGGATCTTGTTTTCGACATCGCCGATCGTGCCGCGACCGAAGCCGCGCTGACGGCGTGGGTAGAGGCGAACGGTGCGCCGTATGGTGTTGTCCTAAATGCGGGCATTGCGGACGATGCGCCGTTTCCGGGATTGGAGGCGGAGCAATGGGATCGCGTCCTTCGGACCGATCTCGATGGGTTTTACAATGTCCTGAAGCCGCTCGTCCTGCCGATGGTGCAGGCACGGCAAGGCGGTCGTATCGTCGTTGTCTCGTCTGTCTCCGGCGTGATGGGGAATCGTGGGCAGACAAACTATTCGGCTGCGAAAGCAGGTCTGATCGGTGCGGCGAAAGCGCTCTCGGTCGAACTTGCGCGCCGCAACATCACCGTCGCCGGGCGTAATCGAGACGGAGATGATCAAGGGAGTTTTTGCGGAGGAAGCGTTGAAGGCGATTCCGATGCGCCGTTTCGGGCGGCCCGACGAGGTGGCGTCCGTTGTGCGTTTTCTCCTGTCGGACGGCGCGTCCTATGTGACGCGGCAGGTCATTCAAGTTAACGGAGGTCTTGTCTGATGCGGCGTGTTGTTGTCACCGGAATGGGAATTGTCAGTTCGCTGGGTCATACTGTTGCGGCGGCTTATGAACGGCTGACGACGCCGCACAACTGCGTGGCGCGTTCGGAGGAGCTTCAGACCTACAAGGGGCTGCAGACGTGCCTTTGGGCGCCCTGCGGGTACGAACGGCCCGGCACCTACACGCGCAAGGTCATCCGCACGATGAGTCCGGTCTCGGAGATGGCTCTTTTTGCGACTGACCAGGCACTCGCGCAGGCGGGGCTTCTGGGCGACCCGCTCGTGACGGGCGGGCGGTTGGGCGTTGCCTATGGGTCCTGCTCGGGCGGCGTCGCCGCGAATGCCGACTTCTATTCCGTCTTAATGAACCGCGAGGTGCGCAATGTCACGAGTTCGACTTACATCAAGATGATGTCGCAGACCTGCGCGGTGAACCTGTCCGTCCATTACGGCACGACGGGTCGGCTTCTGCCGACGGGCACGGCCTGCACCTCGGGATCCCTGGCCGTGGGCGAGGCTTATGAGGCGATTCGCTATGGTGCGCAGGACATGATGATTGCGGGCGGCGCGGAGGAGTTCTCCGCCACGCAGGTCGCCGTTTTCGACACGCTGTTTGCCACGTCACGGCGAAATGACGCGCCTGAGACGACTCCGCGCGCGTTTGACCGTGACCGCGACGGGCTGGTCATCGGCGATGGCGCGGCGACTCTGATCTTGGAGGATCGGGAACACGCGCTTGCGCGCGGCGCGACTGTTCTTGCGGAGATTGTCGGCTTTGGCACGAACACGGACGGACGCCATGTCACACAGCCGAACGCGGAGACGATGGCGGTCGCGCTTCGGCTCGCGCTGGAGGACGCCACGCTTGCGCCGACGGACGTCGGTTACGTGAACGCGCATGGCACGGCGACTGACTTGGGCGATGTCGCTGAGGGTGCGGCGATGATTGCGGCTTTCGGCGCGGCGAAGCCGCTCGTCTCGACAATCAAGGGCTACACGGGCCATACGCTCGGGGCCTGCGGCGCGATTGAGGCGGCAATGACGATTGAGATGCTGCGCCACGGCTGGTTTGCGCCGAATCTCAATCTGGAAAATCCAGATCCGCGTTGCGGTGAACACGATTTCATTACGGGTTCTGGACAGGCGCGCGAGGTCGAGTTCGCGATGTCCGACAATTTCGCGTTTGGCGGCGTCAACACGTCCCTCGTCTTTCGTCGCGCATGAATCGGCGTGTGAAGATCTCGGCATGGTCCGTTCTTCGTCCGGGGGAACCGCCGGACATCGCGTTCGTGCCGCCGCTCGTGCGTCGCCGTCTGTCGCCACTGCAGAAGATCTACTTCGCGCTGGCGCGGACGGTGGATGCGCCGGGCGCGGCGTTTGTCTTCGCGTCGCGCGATGGGGAGATCACGCTGACGCAACGGATTGTGGCGGATTTCAAGGCGGACGGTTCCGTCTCGCCGCACCGTTTCAGCGCATCTGTCTATAATGCCGCGCCGGGGCTTTGGAGCGTCTTCACGAAGAACACGGCGGCCTACACGGCCATTGCCGCCGGAGACGAGACCGTCGAATGCGGGCTTTTGGAGGCATTGAACGCCTGTCGGGCGGGACAAGACGCGGTTTTCGTCTCTGCCGAGGAGACGGGCGGCGGGTACGGACTTGCAATGCGCTTGACGGAAAAGGAGGAGGGGGCCCTTGATTCCCTGTCGGTTGTCGGCTGTTCCGTGTCGTCCGTCAAGTCTCGACATTCGCTCTCTTTGGATGACCTTGTCGGATTCGTGTCCATACGGCAGAAACAGACTCTTGCAGGAAAATGGATTTCATTGTCTCGTTCGTGCGTGGGCTAACCGCGTCGTTTCTTTTCGTCGTCTTCGGCGTGGGGGCGCTGGCGATCTCGCCGCTGATGATCCTTTTGCCAAAGCCCGAATACGCACAGCCCGTCGTGCGTGCGCTTTGGTGCTTGGCCGTGAAGCTCTTCGTCTGGACGGGCCTCATCGGCCTCGACCGTGGCAATCTGACGTCCGTACGCGGTGTTATCCTCGTGCCGAATCATCCGACGCTCATCGACGTGGTGCTGCTTGTGTCGCTTGTGCCGCGTACGCTTTATGTCGCCAAGCACGCGCTCAAGGGAAATCCGTTCCTCTCGGCCATCGTCCGCGCGACGGCATTGCCGGATGACGCGCGATTGCCCGACATCGCTGCGCCTTACCTGAAGAAAGGATGGAACGTTCTCATCTTCCCCGAAGGAACGCGTTCGCCTCGAGAAGGGGGATTGCAGCCGTTGCGTCGTGGCGCGGCCCAACTGGCGGTTCGCACAGGTGCGCCAGTCGTTTGCGTGCGGGAGACGCTTTCGCGGCGGATCCTGTCCAAAGGGCAGCGCCCGTGGGACATGGGATCGCGTCGGGTTGTCGTTTCCTTTGAGATGTCCGAACCGTTTCATGCGCCGAGAGCGCAAGGTCTCACGCACCATGCCGCCGCTGTGCGTCTGACGGCGGAGATCTCCTGTCGGCTTCGTCAGGCGAGCGGCACGGACTTGCCGCTCGCGAGGGCGCGGACGACGAGAGAAGCGCCGTTGGCGCAGTCGCCGACGCAGTAGATCTGCCGTTCGGGGACTGAGACGAGCGTTGTGCGTGGAGTTTGGGTGAGCGCGAGCTGGCGAATGAGCGGATGCTCGGGCTGAACGCCCGTGAACCCCATTGCCAGCAGGACGAGGTCGGCTTCGATGATCTCCTTTGTGTGGACGCGTGAGACGAACTTGAGCGGCTTGCCGTTCGCGTCGAATGACCAATCGACCGTCTCGACCTCGACGCCCGTCACCAAGTCCTTGCCAAGGAAGCGGATGGAGTTGAGATTCCAACGACGTGCGCAACCTTCAAGATGGCTGGAGCTCGTGCGCAGTTCGTAGGGCCAGAGCGGCCATGGCGTAGACGGGCTGCGCGTCATCGGCGGCTTGGGCATGATTTCGATTTGCGTAACAGATGCCGCGCCTTGCCGAATCGCCGTGCCCACGCAGTCCGACCCCGTGTCGCCGCCGCCGATGACCAGCACGCGACGTCCCTTTGCGGAGATGCGCGGTTCGGTGACGGCTTCGCCCGTGAGCAGTCGATTCTGCTGGCGGAGAAACTCCAGCGCGAGATGGATGCCGCCCTTGTCGCGGCCGGGAATCTTGAGGTCACGCGCGGCGGGTGTGCCGATGGCGACGATGACGGCATTGAACGTGCGCGCGAGGTAGGCCGCTGAGACGTCCGTTCCGACCGCCGTGTCCGTTTGGAAGACGATTCCTTCGGCTTCGAGGATCCGACGACGGCGATCAATGACGGACTTGTCGAGCTTGAAGCAGGGGATGCCGTAGCGGAGAAGGCCGCCGATGTCGGCGTCGCGTTCGTAGACCGTAACGGCCCACCCGCGCCGCCGAAGCGTGACGGCGGCGGAAAGCCCGGCAGGACCTGCGCCGATGACCGCGACGCGCTTGCCGTTTTCTGCAACAGGCGGGCGCGGCACGACCCAGCCGTTGGTGAACGCCGTCTCGATGATCAGCTTTTCGCTCTGGCGGACCATGACCGATTCTTCGTCCAGTTGATGCACGCAGCCCGATTCACAGAGCGCGGGACAGACACGGGCCGTAAACTCGGGAAAGTCGCTGTTGACGGACAGGAGATCGTAGGCGTGATGGAGATTTCCGCATGCGACGGCGCGGTTCTGGTCGGGGACGAGATTGCCGAGAGGACAGCCAAAGCCATGGCAGAAGGGAATGCCGCACGAGAGGCAGCGTTCGACTTGTGGTTTGATGTCTTTGGCCGCGAGCGTTCGCTCGACTTCCCTGAAATCAGTCTTGCGTTCGTTGACGGGGCGATAATAGTCGTGAATGCGTTCCATGGTTGTACTTCTCCATGGATAGCGCGAGCAAATCCCGTGCCAACATGAGCGGCCTGACAGACCTTGCCCCTATTGTTCAGGGTGTGTAATCGGGTCGCAGACCTTGGACAAGCGAATGTAAAGGCCTCGGAAGATGACGGCGCTTCAGTGTCCTGCGTGGTCGTCGGTCTTCTCGGGGAAGGCGACCTTCACGCCCTTCGCGTCAATCGCATAGCGGATGTTCGCTTGCGCGACTTGCATCGAGTCGTAGCGAAGGGTCAACGTCTTCGCCGCCATGTCCCAGCGATACGAGTCCTTCATGACGCCGTTGTAACGGGCAAGAGCCTCGACGACTTTTGCCTTGTCGGATTCCTGAAGGGCGGGCAATGACACGGTCATTTCGCGGACGTCTGTCCGACGGCAGCCGGAGAGGCAGACGAGAAAAGCCGAAAGTGTCGTGAAAAGCAGCGTTTTCATGTCATTCAAATGTCGTTACTTTCGTGTTTGGACCAAACGGCGACAGGACACGCAGATTCGCGATTACGGGCGGCAGTTTCTCCAAGACGTAATCGACTTCATCCATCGTGTTGTAGCGAGAGAGCGAGAAGCGGACCGAACCGTGGATGGCCGTGAAGGGCACGCCCATCGCGCGGATGACATGGCTCGGGTCCAGTGAGCCGGAGGCGCATGCGGAACCCGTCGAGATGCAGATGCCGAGATCCGAGAGGTGATAGGCGATGGCCTCGCCCTCGACGTATTCAAAGCTCACGTTGAGCGTGTTTGGCAGACGGCGCGACGGATCGCCGTTCACACGTATGTTCGGGCACGTCGCGCGGATGCCGGCTTCGAGCTTGTCGCGCATGGCCGCGAGCGTCGCCGATTCCTGAACCATCGAGAGACGCGCGAGCTCACAGGCTTTCGCCAAACCGACGATGTAGGGAACGTTCTCGGTTCCCGCGCGGCGCGAATGCTCCTGATGACCGCCGAGCATGAAGGGCTTGATCTTCGTGCCACGACGGAGGTAGAAGAGTCCGACGCCTTTCGGCGCGTGGAACTTGTGCCCGCTCATTGACAGCATGTCCACGGGCGTCTTCTTCACGTCTACCGGAATCTTGCCCGCCACCTGAACCGCGTCCGTATGCAGGATGGCGCCGTGTTCCTTGCAGATTGCCGTGATCTCGTCCATCGGAAAGAGAACGCCCGTCTCGTTGTTCGCATACATGATCGAGACGAGAACAGGGGACTTGCCGGCGGACGCGATTTCGCGGCGGAGCTGGTCAAGGTCGAGGTTGCCGAGTGAATCGACATCGAGTTCGACCGTATTGTAGCCGAGGGCCTTGAGGCGACGGCAGGGTTGAAGGACTGCCGGATGCTCGACGGCGGTCGTGATGACCTTGAGGTCCTTGCCGTAGTATTCGGCCGTGCCACGAATCGCCGAGTTGTCGGATTCCGTCGCGCAGGACGTGAAGATGATCTCGTCCGGATCGGCGTTGAGAAAACGCGCAACCTCTTCGCGCGCACGGTCAAGATGCTTGGCGACTTGGCCGCCAAACGCGTGCATGGAACTCGGGTTCCCATAGAGCTCGCCGAAGAAGGGCATCATCGCCTCGCGCACCTCGGGTGCAACCCGGGTCGTGGCGTTGTTATCGAAATAGACTGTTCTTGTCATTTGCCCGATATTATACCACATTTCGCAGAAGCAGAAAGGGACTCGCTTGGATGAAGGGAGAATGTTTGGATCTTCTTCTCGTCGTTGCATTGGACCTATCAGGTGACTTGTAAAAGGGGTGGGTCAACAAAAACTCCTTAAGCCACTTTATTATGGTTGCTATGGGGGTGGCTCTTCCATCCGCATGGAGACGCCCCTTCCATCCGCATCGGTTGACGCACCCGTTCCAGGTCGTCCCCGGCATCTATGGGGGTGGCGTTGCGTGCTTTTCTTCTTCTTCGATCCCCATGGCCTTCCTCTCTTCTTTGCTGCCCCGTTAGATATTACCATTTGCGACCATTTTCGTCTCATGCGATGGCCTTGTCGCAAATCACCAGAAATGCTATAATCATTCTTGAATTGTCTTTTAAGCTCAAGTCATGTATGAAGAAAACGATTTCCACGGCAGCGCTCTTGTGTTCGGCAGCGGTTTGCGCGGTGCTGATGATTGACACGGTACACGATCGCGTTCAGACGACGCTGGGTCCGGGAATTGAGTTGACTGAGAAAGCTGTGGCTTAACGGCGAAGCTGAACGATGCGGAATGATCCTCGGCGTATTGTCTTGTGGGGCGTGCCCTTGGTTTTGGCGAGCCTGGCCGCGCTTCAGCTCGTGTTGAGGCCACCCACGTTTCGCACGTCTCTCTATGACCTCGTGGGCGATGGCGCGGCGGCGATTCCCGAGTCCGTGCGGAACGCCTCGGCGGATCTCGTTCCGGTTCTTGTGGGGCCCGTGGAGGACCCGATGGAGGCGATTGCCGTCGCCCGCGCGATCCGCGAACGCGTGGCGGCGGATATCTGCGTAGATTTCGACAGCCCGATGGCCGCCGTGGCGGCGGATCGTTACGGTCTGGCCAGTCTTGAGGACATTCGCCTCCTGACGACGACCGAGGGGCGTGCCCGAATCGCGCGCACGGCGCTTCGGCGGTACATTACGTCGCCCGTGCCGCCGTTCTTTCCGCCCGCAGAGGACCCGTTTGCACTGGCCGATGGATTCGTGCGTTCGCTTTTCTCCGCGCGGAACGGCTGGCGGTTTCAGGACGGACTGTTGGTGACGCGGACCTCAGACGGGAAAACTGTGGCCGTCTTGCCGCTTCGACTGTCGTCGGGCGTCATTGCGGACACGACTCGGCTTGAGGCGTTTTATGCGGCGCTCGACGCGGCAATCACACAGACGACGGCGAATCGGCCTGTCTCGGTCGCGGCGTGTGGCGTGCCGCTCCATACGGCGGTTACGGCGGCGAACTGTCGGCGCGAAGTCAATGCTCTGACAGCGTTCTCTCTTGTCTTTATCACGCTTCTTGCGGTCTTCGCGTTCCGGGGCGTGCGGTGGATTCCGCTTCTCGTCGCTTCGCTGGTCGTCGCGCTGTTGGCGGGAACCATAGCGCTTCGTGTGCTGTTTTCCGAGGTGCATTTGCTGACGGTCGTCTTCGGGACGACTCTCTTGGGGCTGGTGATCGACTACTCGTTCCATTGGCTTCTGTCGAGAGAATCTGCGCGGGCCGTCACGCGGAATCTCGTCGTTTCGTGGCTGACGACGGAGATCAGTCTTGTCCCGTTGATGCTTTCGTCGCTTCCCGTCCTGCGCCAGTCGGCCGTCTTCCTTGGCGTGGGCCTTGCCGCTGCGCTGGCGTATGTCGTGGCGGGGTATCCGAGAGAAGCCGGAAGGCTGAAGGGCTTGGGACAGTATGCGGAAGGCGTGCCTCTGCCCGCTCTTCGGGTTCTCGGTGCCGTCTCTTTTCTGGCGGTTGTCGGTTTTGGAATCTTCCGCGTCAGTTTCGGGACGGACCTGACGGCACTCTATCGTCCGCCCGCCAATCTTGCGGCGGCGGAACGGCTGTTCGCGGAATTGAGCGGTTCGTCCGAGACGAATCGCGGTTTTCTCGTCTTTGACCGCGAGACGGTGGCGGCTGACATCGTGAAGCTGGAAACGGAGCAGGGGGCGCGACAGCGTGCGCGGCTTGGAGTTCCTGCAGGACTGCCGCCGGTGCGCGGCGCATCGGCTGAATATGCGATTTCCTCGGTGCCGCGTCCGTCGGAACCTCTTCCCAAAGGCGTTCGTTTCCTTCAGCCTCAGACGGTTCTCGGCGAAGTGTTGGCGCGTTGGACGGACGAGACGCTTGTTCGGCTGGGCTTTGCATTGGGGCTGATGCTTTTGGCTTTGGCCGTTTTCTGCCGCCGACGGGCGTTCGAGATGTTCTTGCCCTCGGTGCTTGCGATCTTGGCGGTGATGAGCGTCTTGGGCGCTCTTGGGGAGAAGGTCAACCTGTTCCACTTGTTGGCGTGCTTCCTGCTGGCGGGGATGAGCGTCGATTACACGGTCTTCCTGCATAACGGCGGACGTGCGGCCTTCACGCCGGCATTCTGTTCGTTGCTGACCAGTCTGGCGGGCTTTGGCGCATTGGTTTTCGTCTCGTTCCCGGTTGTCCAGAGCTTTGGATTCGTTCTCGGGCTGGGGCTCCCGGTCGGCTTTGTCGCAGCGCTTCTCACACGGCGGCATGCGGAGGATTCCGCAACGCCGGCAGACGCGACGACAGAAGTTGCGGCAACGCCGCTCGGACTGGAGACTCTTTGGTGGATTTATCGCCTTCTCGGCTTGCGGGCATTGCATCTGCTGTCCGCGCTCGTCGGCCTGTGCGCGTGGACGTTCTCGCGAAAGGTCCGCCGCGCCACGTCCGCGCGAAAGCTCGTCCACTTCACGCGGTCGCTTGCGGACAAGCTTGTCGTCATGGCCTCAGGCCGCAAAAGGCCGTCGGTCGTCACGGACGGATCTGCGGACACAGAGGCCTTCCTTGCGGACGTGCAGGCGGGACGCGGCGTGTTCGTGCTGTCGTCGCATTGCGGGACGGTGGAGGTGCTTGCGGCGCTGGAGGGCTGTTCGTTTACGTTTCACGCGTGGATGGACTTTGATCGGACGAGCGTTTACAATCGGTTTTATCTGCGCCATGCGAATCGTGCGAAGGTCGTCATTCATCCGATTGCGGAAGTTGGCATGGAGACGGCCTTCTTGGCGGGCGATGCGCTGGAGCGCGGCGATTGCCTGGTGATGGCCGGCGACCGGGGGCGGGGGGCGTTCCGCTTTGCGCACGCCATGGGGCATCCCGTCTACTTTGTCGCGTGCGTCTGGACGGGGCAAGGCTATCGTGCCATTGTCCGCCGTTTGCCAGAGGCGACTCAGACGATGGAATCGGCTTACCAAGAGGTGCTTGCCGAACTCGTGCGCGTCTATCCCGATCAGTTGTTTACCTTTCAATAGCCGTGTCGGCACTTGCCGCACTTTACGGATGCGAAAGGAATTTGCTATACTACGCTTCCCATAAACCCAAAACAAGGAGAAAACTCGATGAAAACACCGCGTTCCGTTTTGTGTAATCCCCGTCTTGTTCGTTTGGGGGAATTTCGATGCATCGTCTTGTCGGCCATGGCCATTCTCGGCGGGCTGCCCGCTTCGGCGGAAGACTCGGTGACCCGAATGCGGTTTGAGAATCCCGTGATTCGGACGGACTGGCCGGATCCGACGTTCTGGACGGGTGGCGACGGGCAGTACTACGGCGTGGCGTCGGGGCTGAAGGAGATCCGGGCCAGTCGGGATCTTGTGCGTTGGGAACCGATCGGCATTGTCGAGGAACCGGAAACGAAGAGGTCTCTCGACGTGTTCACGTCGGCGCGGTGGGCTCCGGATGCGGTACGAATCGGTGGTGAATGGCGTATTTATGTCACGCAGTTCATCTCAAGTGACACCAATCGCCTTGTCTGTCTCTCGTCGGAAAGTCCGCGTGGCCCCTTTCGATTTCGCGGAGTCATCCTCAACAACTGGGACTATGGCATTCGCGATTTGGCCATTGATGCCGAGGTGCTCACGGACGAAGGGCGGGTATGGCTGTTCACGGGGAGCGTCGCCGGCGGAGTCTATCGCCTTGAATTGACGCCCGACGGATTGTCAGTCAAAGACTGTCGCCCTGTTCATGTCGCGGGGCTTCTGCCAGGCGACCGAGATCGGGCGTGGATTTACTCAAATCCGTGCTACGAGGGCGCTTATCTCCATCGTCGCGGCGGGTGGTGGTACCTCTTCGTGAGCGCCGGCTCGGTCCTTGGGGATAGCTACCACCTTTGCTGTGGAAGGTCCCGCACGCTGGAAGGCGAGTTCGTTGACGCGAACGGCGTGTCACTGGCGAAAGGCGGCGGGACGACGCTTCTCGTCTCGAACACGGAGTTCCCCGGGCCAGGGCATAACGGCGAGATCTTCACGGATGCGCTGGGACGCGACTACATGTTCTTCCACTCGCATTGGTCGGCGTTTCCGCCAGAGACCGCCGAACACCTTTCGCGGCGTTGCCTGAATCTGCAGCGTATTCGATGGAATGAGGCGGGATGGCCGTACTTTGACGGCGGAACGGTCCAGAAGACGGAAGAACGCCCCGTGCTGTCAAAGGCGGAAATCGCGAATCCTCAATCTCGTTGAGCCTCTTTGAACCTGTGGGCTTTTCGCCATGCGCCCATTGTCATCTGCATGCGCTTTTCAAAAGCCTTGCGCAGATGCGAGGACGATTTGTAGCCGCATTTCGTTGCGATTTCCGCGAGTGAAAGAGAGGTCGTCTGCAAGAGCCGCTTGGCCTGTCTCAGACGCACGTTCTTGATCTCTTCAAGAACCGTGCGTCCTGTCGTCGCCTTGAACTGGATTTCGGCGTTTCGGCGCGAACCTTTCATGATGGCGAACACGTCACGGGCCTTGAGCCCTTGACAGGATTCGCGGTAAATGAGGTCTCGCGTGCTGCGCAGTTCAGTTGCGCGGCCATAAAGTCTTCGTGTTGATTGGCGGCGCGTGATGTCGATACTGCCAAACAGGAGCGCACGTGTGTCGGGCTCGTGTCCTGACATCAGCATGTCCAAGAGCTGCGCAGCCATTGTTCCTGAGTCCTTGAAAGCGGGTGCGATGCTTGTCAGCGGAGGGAACGTACTTTCGCAGATTGCGAGTATGTCGTCTACGCCGATGATGGCGAGATCTTGCGGGACTTTCACGTTGACGAGCGGGCATATTGACAGGAGTATGTCTGCCGTCGCGTCATTCGCGGCGAAAACGCCGCAAGGTTTGGGAAGGGCGCATGCCCATTTCTTGAGACGCTTCAGATAGCAGGCCGTGACATTCTCCTGCCGTTTCTTCTGGAAGACGTCAACGGGTCGGGTTGTGGCCTTGCGGAACGCGTCCAATCGCTCGTCTGACCACTCTCGCTCCTCGGCGGGCGGCAGATAGGCAAAGTGATTGAGACCAAGACGCGCGAATTCCGCCGCAGCCAGACGCGCGGCGGCGCGTGGATCATGCAAGACGCTTGGCCAATGGCGATGCCCAAGGGCGCCGTCCGCATCGATGAAGACGGTCGGGATGCCCGAGGACTTCGTTGTTGCGAAGGCGATGTTGTCCGAGATGATGCCGTCCGGATGCCAGATTTGCAGATACGATTGAAACGAAGTCGCACCGGAGAGATAAGGGATGAAGCGGATGTTCCAACGCTTGCGACGCCCGAATGCGCAGATTCCGGCAAGTTTGCGCAGAGCGACGTCACCATGCTGGTCGCAGAAGAAGAGAATCGTTTTGCTCATGCCGAGAAGTATACCAAACGTGTTCAGGCGGCGCAATAGAGGCAAAATTTTGTTTCGCAAAAGAGGCAGGCTGAGATTGCCCTTCTAAAGAGATAAATGTTATCCTATCCGCGTAATCCGAGAAAACGTTCAGCAAAAAAAGACCAAACTAAGGAGATAAAACATGATGACCTGCCTTGACGAATGCAGTGGATGCCGGGTTTCCCGTTGGCAATTGCTGACGGTTATGACCCTTTGCGCTTTTCTGCCGTTGATGTCGTTTGCGCAGGGACAGGGGCCAGCCCCTGCGCCCTTGCCGGAAATGACGGCTCTTTTCCCGCATGGAGATGAACCCTTGACCGTTCGTCCGGACGGCTCAATTGACTTTGACCTTGAAGACAGGCTTGACGTGCCGCGCTCGCCCTGTGGAAACCTGATCCCGAACGGGAGCTTCGAGCAAGGCCTCTCGGGGTGGGCCTATGATTACTGGGGCGTGTCTTGGAATGTGGTGGCGCAAGAAGGGGGCATGCCGTTGGAGGAGATTGTTCAGGACGGACGATTCGGAGCCTTTGCCCTGAAATTCAGGACTCTGAAGGGAAAAGGCGTTTGCGAAGAGCTTTTCTCGCCGCCGGTTTCGACCGCAACAGGCGTGACGCACGTCGTTTCGTTTTATGCGCGCGGTCCCCAAGGCGCATGGGCCAGGGTGCGCGTGATGGCCGCCGCTTCTGGCTTCGGAAAAGCTGCGCCGCAAGAACTGCGAGTTGACGCCACGGCGAAATGGACGCGCCATGAAATGACGTTCGTTCCGTCCGCGGCCGGCGTGATCGTGGCAATTTCCGGCGGCGGAGACGTCCTGGTGGATGGCCTTAAGGTTGAGAAGGGGAGTCGTGCGGGAGACGTGTGCGTTCCGCCCGTCGAGGGAAACTTGGTGACGGCCGACCCTTTCAACCGCTTGAATCCAGGACAAGCGGCCGACATGAAGCTGGTTCTGACGGCTGACAATCCCGTTTCCGGTTCCGTTCGCGTACGAGTCAGGAATTTCTATCGAGAGGTCGTTTATGACCAGGCGTTTGAATTCGCGCATCCGGGCGGAGGTCGCCAACAGCCTCTGGACTTGGGTTCCTCCGCCGAAAAGTTCGCGTCTGGAATCTATGTGGTCAAGACGGATTACTGCGTTGGCGGAGAAAGGTGGACGGCGCCTTACCAGCGCGTGATGGTCATGGAACCTCTTGACGGAAGCCAAGACACGGCGCATTTCCACGGGGTGTTCCCCGTGTTCGACAACTCGTCTCGCGGCGAAGACCTCGCGCGGCTGATGGCTGCATCGGGACTGAAGGGTTTCTGCTGGGGGTCGAACAGGCAATGCACCCAAGGCGCGACGGCCGAACTGATTCGCAAGTACGGTTTCAGGGACCGGCTTCATGCGCTCTATACGGAGCTGGCAGACCGCTACCCTTCGGAGTTCGGATGGAGGCGCCCGGGCTTCAGCACATACACGAACGTTTCGCCGGAAAAGGTGGCTTTCATTGAACGGGAAGCCTATTTGGCGGGCCGTGCCTGTGCTGAAGACGACACGCGTTGGGCTCTCTTCAACGAGGAGGAATGCAATCAACCGCTTGTCATGGAGGAACGCTATGACGAGTGGTTCGTTTACCAGCATGCCTGTTGGCGCGGACTCAGCCGCGCTTTCAAAGAGCGCGGATTGAAGTTGCAATACGCACCGACCCATGGGACGGCCATGTATCAGGAAGGCCATCCGGGGCGCAAGGCGTTGGAGGGCTATTTGAAGGCGGCCTTGAAAAAGGGCTTTCGTTATGATTTCGTGGCGGTGCATACCTATAACGGCCTTGACCGGTCCGAGTTTGGCTCCACTGAACGCGATGAGTACGTCCCGCACATCAGAGGCCTGTTGAAGAAATACGGGTATCCCGAAACGACGCCGATCGAGTTCTCGGAAGGATTCAATGTCCTGCCGTTCCGGATTCGCGCGTGGAATGTCAACTCGGGCGACTCCTTTGCGTGGACCTGTCCGACCCTGGATGCGGGGCTGCGTGAATTTGCCCATGCAGGAGCCTTGGCTCGGCTTCACCTCATGGATCTCAAGAACTGGCCGTTTTTGGACTTTACCCACGGATGGCAGCATCGCTTGACGGTTGATGCCCGCCTTGCGCCGTATTCATGGGTGAAGGGCATCAACACGTTGGGACATCTCTTGCCAAATCCGCGCTATGCGGGCGAAGTCTGTGACGGAAAGCGGCGTTGGCGCGCCTATTCGTTTCAACAGGGAGCGCATTCGGTCACGGCTGTCTGGGTCGCCGACCGTGAGGTCGAACTGGGGTGGAAGCAGGGGCCGGTTCTTTCCGTGCGTCTCCCAGAGGATGCTCGTTTCGTTGATTTGATGGGAGCGCCAAGACGAGCGAAAACCTTGCCGGACGGGCGGTTGCGCGTTCCGCTGACGCCGGCACCCCTGTTCATCCTCTCGGATGAGGGGCCGGAGACCGTGCTGTCGGCATTCAAGCCGTGCATCACGGGACGTTGATTTCTTTGTCACAAGCCAACTCCATTCTATCGGAAAGGAAAGACGATGAAGCGAATCATGATGTCGGCAGCCATTGCCTTGATGACGGTCGCGTTTGCGGCAAGCGCGGATGAGACGGTCCTGCACGTTCCGTTTGATTCGGGCCTCGCGGCGGTTGAATCGGAAGGTCTTGAGCCTCTCGTGTTTTCGGAGGGAGGTTCAGTGGCTTTCCCGGATGAAGGCGTTCAGGGAACGAATGTTCTGGCGGTGGGCTATTTCCGTTCAAACGCGGGATTTGTCCGGCTTCAGGGCGCAAGCGTCTGGTATGACCTGACATCTTGTGGATTGACGGACGCAATGACGATAGAATTCAGCGTGCGGACGCGCACGACTGAGTCTTGGTTCAACTTGATTGCGTTGGGCATGCGCCGCGACACGCCCAATGCCGGCACCGACGGTCTTGGCGAGCCGTTCCTGTTCTTGTTGCAAGTCTTCAACAAGGCCGAGGCGGAGACGGATTGGCCCATTGCCTTGCGCGCGGACTTCGCGGATTCGGCAAGTGGAACGGTAGCCGACAAATGGTGTCCATCGTTCCGGGAGTTTTGCAATGGCGAATGGCATCGGGTCAGCCTGACGTATGAGCCCGTTCAGGCCGGAGGCACGATGCTCACGGCGCGGATTGACGGAAAGACGGTCAAAACCTACACTTCGTCCCGGTCGTGGTCGTGTGCCACGACGGCAGACCTCCCACACCTCTATCTCAAGTTGGCAGGCGGAAGTTCCGGCGTTGACTTTGACGAGTTGCGCATCGCGAAGGCGGCATTGCCGCGCAGTGCCTTGTTGCGTGTCTCCGACGCAACCGCTCCGCAGGACGGCGAGACCATCTTGCACATGCCCTTTGACGGCGACTGCGGGACGCTGGCGCATGCCGAGGAGTCTCCGGCCTTGCTGTCGGGCGAGGCGACTTATTCGGATGAAGTGCTGCATGCTGATGTCCGCACGGGCGCGGTCTCGCGCGTTCGGGTGCGCACGAACGCGAAGTGTCTTGAGATGGCTCCGAACACGACGCTGTCAATAGACCTTCCGCACTGGGCTCTCGCCCGGGGTGCGCTTGACTCGGCGACGATTGAGTTCTTTGTGAAAAGCGAGGCTTCGGACGCTCCCGACGCGTGGGTTTCTCCGTTTGCCATCACACGCGGTGACAGTCCCTTCGCGGCATTGCTTCAGATCAGCGGCGAGGGAAGCTACCAGTTGCGAATGGACGGTTCTGACGATTCTGGCGAAGTCATCTCGCTTTCGTACCGTGCGCCTGTCTTGTCGTCAGATGGACGCTGGCATCATGTTGCGTATACGGTTCTTGCCAATCCGGACGGCTCTTCGACCGTGCGGCAGTATTTCGATCGCGCAGAGGGCGCTTCCAAAGTCTTTCCGAAGGAGAAAGCCTGGCGGGGTGTGGACGAAGGCATGCGCTTGTTCTTGCGTGGCGGCGTCCGACGTTACTGGTTTGACGAACTGCGCGTGACAAAGGGCGTTTTGCCGAAAGCCGCTTGGCTGCGGCTCGAAGGCGAGACCCGTGAACCGGAAGACGGCGAGGCGCTGTTGCACATGACATTCGACGGAACCTGTGATTCGTTGGCGCGAATCGAGGATCCACCGGTCGTGAAGTCGGGCACGCCGACTTATTCGCAGGACGTCTGGAAGCCGGTCGTCGTCGCACGTGATCGGAGGCTTGGGGAATGGCGTGAGAACAAGGGCTGCCTTTGCGTGAATCGCGATGCCTCGCTTCAGATTGCCCTGCCGTATGTCGGGCTGGACAGCGAGCATCTCATGTCGGCGACAATCGAGTTTTTCGTCAAAGGCGAAACGAATGCCGATCCGGGGGCCTGGAACAATCCGATGAAGATTGCCGCCGCCGATCTTCCGTTCATGTTCCTGCTTCAGACCTGGTCGGATGGCCAGTACAACTTTCGGGCAGACGCGTATGCGGACGCCACGCCGACGGCTGTCGCCAGTTGCAATTATCGACCGGGCGTGATGCCGTCGGACGGCCAGTGGCATCATGTGGCCTTGACCGTCGCCGAAAATGAGCACGGCACGTCGACGTTCACCTGCTATTTCGACCACAAGCGGGTCGGCGAACCCGTTGTGGCGTCAGCAGGGTCCTGGAAGGGTCTCGCGCCGGGCATGGCCCTTCAATTCAGGAGCCCTGGAACGATGGCTTACTGGTATGACGAACTTCGCATCTCGAAGGGCGTTCTTGATCCGTCAAGATTTCTGCGCGCCAGCAACGGCGGCTTGGTATTGGTCGTCCGATGAAGAAAAGGATCCTGACTGCTGTCCTGAGGGCGGCTGCCTGTGCGGTCGTCTGTGTCGCGGCGGATTCGTGGGGAGCGCCAACGCCGCCTCGCCCGCGATCCGTTCTTGTCGAGCGGCTGGATGAGGGAATTGACGTCTACGGCATTGTCCACTGGGGCCTCAATACCTATACCGACCGCGAGTGGGGGTACGGCGACGAAAACCCGGCGCTTCTGGCGCCCGAGGGCTTCGACGCCGATCAGATCGTCGGGGCTTGCAAAGACGGGGGGCTGCGGGGGCTTGTTGTCGTCGCCAAGCACCATGACGGCTTTTGCCTGTGGCCGACGAAGACGACGGCGTACAATGTCTCGCAGTCGCCGTTCAGGGCAGGCAAAGGCGATTACGTGAAGGAGATGGCGGACGCCTGTCGTCGCGCGGGGCTTAAGTTCGGCGTCTACTGTTCGCCATGGGATCGCAATAGCGCACATTATGCGACGGAAACGTATGTCAACATCTATCATGCCCAACTGAAAGAGCTCTTGGACGGTCGTTACGGAGAGATCTTCGAGGTGTGGTTCGACGGCGCAAACGGCGGGGACGGATACTATGGCGGCGCCAAGGAGAAACGGAAGATCCCGTCCGGTTATTACCGGTTCGACGAGATATTCTCCTTCGTTTACCGCCTCCAGCCGCGTGCCTGCATCTTTGGCATGGGCGGGGATTTCCGCTGGCCGGGGAATGAACGAGGCGTTCTCGAGCCGGATTCACGGGCGACCTGCCGTCGCCGCGATCTTGAAGGAGATGCGGATCTGCAGGCGAAGAACCTCGGCGCGGCGGATGGTGACTGCTTCTGCGTCTGCGAGGCGGATTTCCCGATTCGTCCGGGTTGGTTCCATCACGTTTCGGAGAAGGGAAAGACGAAGAACGCGGCGTACCTGATGCAGCGGTATCTCGACACGGTCGGGAATGGCGGCACGATGAACATTGGCGTCGCGCCAGACAGACGCGGGCGGCTTGATGATGAGGATGTGCGCGCGCTCGAGGGCTTCGGCGATTTGCAAAAGGCGTTTTTCTCGTCGCCCGTGACGAATGGCAGGGCGAACGTCGTGGTTCTTCGCGAGGACATCTCTCGCGGCGAGCGGATTGCGGAATGGGCGATCTCGGTCGGCGGACGCGTCTTGGCGTCGGGCAAGGTCGTCGGCAACAAGCGCATCCGCATCCTCGACGCGCCGGTTGACGTTTCCGAGCTCAAAATGACGGCGACGGGCGGGGCCTTCAAGTCGGTTGCCTGCTTCTGGGCGGATCCCGACCTCGTGAAGCTCGTGCAAGGCGCGACGGCCGAAAGCGGCGAAACCGACACGGCCAAGTGGATGACGAGGCGTTTGCCGAATCGCTGAACCGCCGTTTGCCGGACGTTTTCGCTTCATCTTGCCGTTAACACTTCGTTAACATCCGTTTCCTATAATGTCTCTCGTTCAATCGGGAAACCGAAGAAAGGAATAACGACATGAATAAAGAAATGAAACGGGCTGGCATGATGGCGGGGGTTCTCGCGATCTCGGCTCTCATTGGGTTCGCGGCGGCGAGCTGCGACGAAAAGAAGGACGTCTCGCAGAAGTCGTCCGAGGCATCGGTCGTCACGAACGAGAACGGTTCGGTCTCGCGCTCCTTCACGGAGATGACGGTGACGACGAACGGCAACATGGTCACGGAGCACCGCCGCGAAACGCGCACGACGCTGGACACGGACGGCAACATGCTTGCGACGACGACGAGTGAGTACGCGCAAAGCTACCCGGTCGGCGACACCGGCATGAAGGGCCTCTCCGCCGCGATCCACGCGAAGGGCGATGCGCCTGACGCGCCGGTCAAGGTCGAGGAGGGCTTCATGGGCCTCAAGTTCGGCGAGGAGTTCACGGGCACGAACTTCGTCGCGGATGCGGACGAGCCGACGCTCCTGCGCGCGACGTTCACGCCGAAGAAGGCGCTGGCCGGGTTTGACGACTACTACGTCTACGTCACGCCGAAGACCCACAAGGTCGTGAAGGTCTACGCGTGCGCGAAAAGCGCGGTCGAGCCGGGCGCGAGCTGGCGTCGCCACTACCTCATCGAGGCGTTGGAGAAGCGTTACCAGACCTGGGCGCGTCCGCGCAGCTGGTGCCGGCCCGTCTACACGTTCGACATCGGGTCAGGCCGTTTCGTGACGGCGTGTCTCGCGGGGGCTTCGCGCGACTACGAGACGGTGCTGGTCGCGTGGGACGACGCGCTCCTCACGACGGCTGCCGACGAGACGGAGGCGTTGCGCGTCGAGGCGCGCAAGAACGCCGCCGAAAAGCGCAGCCGCCGCGTGACGGATGCCACAGAGGCGTTCTGATTTGCTATAATATGCTGAATCTTGCGGGATATGGTCGGGTCGTGCGTTTCGCATCCCTGCGGACGCGCGGCCCCGGCGTTGCCTGAACTCTTGGATTTGGAAACCACAAACAAAGAAAGCGACTATGTTAGAAGTCAAGAACCTGAAGAAGAACTTCGGTGACTTCCCTGCGGTGAAGGGCGTGTCCTTCTCCGTCAAGGAAGGCGAAGTTTTGGGCTTTCTGGGGCCGAACGGCGCCGGAAAATCGACGACCATGCGGATGATCACGGGCTTCCTGCCGCCGACAGACGGCACAGCCGTCATCAACGGACATGACATCGTGACCGATCCGATTGCCGCGAAGCGTGACCTCGGCTACCTGCCGGAGTCCGCGCCGAGCTATCGTGCGATGACCGTACGCGACTATCTCGCGTTCATCGCCGAGGTGCGCGGGTTCGTGGGCGCGACGGGCGCGAAGCGCGTGGCGGACGTGATTGTCCAGGCGAAGCTGGAGAAAGTCGCGGACCAGACGATTGAGACGCTCTCGAAGGGCTACCGCCAGCGCACGGCGTTCGCGGCGGCGATCATCCACGATCCGAAGGTCCTGATCATGGACGAGCCGACGGACGGCCTCGACCCGAACCAGAAGTTCACGGTTCGCCAGATGATCAAGGAAATGGCGACGAAGGGCAAGGCGATCATCATCTCGACGCACATTCTCGAAGAGGTCGATGCCGTCTGCTCGAAGGTCGTTGTCATCGCCGACGGCGAAAAGAAGTTTGACGGCACGCCGGCTGAACTCAAGGCGCTCGACCCGAGCGGCAAACTGGATGTCGTCTTCAGGAAGATGACGGCAGGGGAGGCGAAATAATGAAAAACATCAAGGCAATCTTCAAGCGCGAGTTCAAGGCCTATTTCGATTCGCCCGTCGCGTACGTGTTTCTCGTGGCGTTCCTCGTCCTGATCGGCTTCATGACGTTCGGCGTCGCGCTGTTCTACGAACGCCGCCAGGCGGACCTGACGCCGTTCTTCTTCTGGCATCCGTGGGTCTACCTGCTGCTCGTCCCGGCGGCGACGATGGGCACGTGGGCCGACGAACGCCGCAACGGCACGGCGGAGCTTCTGCTGACGCTGCCGATCACGGTGACGCAGGCCCTCGTCGGAAAGTTCCTCGCGGCCTGGTCGTTCATCGCGATCGGCCTCGTGCTCACGTTCCCCGTGGCGATTACGGCGGGCTATCTCGGTTCGCCCGACTGGGGCGTCGTCCTCTGCGGCTACCTCGGCTCGTTCCTGATGGCGGGCGCGGCAGCGGCGGTGGGCGTCTTCGCCTCGACGCTTTCGCGCGCGAGCGTCATCGGCTTCGTCGTCTCGCTTGCGCTCGTGTTCCTGCTGATGATCGTCGGGTTCGATCCCGTCACGACGGCAGTCGCCAACTGGGGCGTTCCCACGGCGATCGTGAACGGCATCTCGTCCTGCTCGCTCCTGACGCACTTCGAGGCCCTGCGGCGCGGCGTCCTTGACTTCTCGGACATCGGCTTCTACCTCGGCATGATCGTCTTCATGCTGGCGGCGGCGAAGACCGTGACGGACGGCCGTCGCGGCGCGTCGAAGGGCGCGGTCGGGCTGGTCGCCCTCGCGGCGATCGTCATCGCGGCCGACGTCATCCTCGCGAACCTGCCGCTTCGCGCCGACCTCACGGCGGAGCGTTTCTATACGCTTTCGGACGGCTCGAAGGCCGTTCTCGCGAAGCTGGAGAACGACGTGACGCTCAAGTATTACGTCAGTTCCTCGGCGGCGGACATGCCGATGCAACTCAAGACCTACGCGACGCGCGTGCAGAACCTGCTCAAGGAATACGCGCGCGCGGCGGGCGGACACGTCATTCTGGAGGCTTACGACCCGAAGCCCGACTCCGATGCGGAGGAATGGGCGCAGCGCTACGGCATCGAGCCGCAGACGGTCAATCCGTTCGGCAGCCCCATCTACTTCGGCGTCGTCGCTGTCTGCGGCGACAACGAGGAGACGCTCGGCACGCTTTCCCCGCGCACCGAATCGACGCTGGAATATGACGTCACGCGTCTCGTCACGCGCGTGGCGTGGCCCGAGAAGCCAATCGTCGGCGTGATGACCTCGCTTCCCGACGTCATGGGCGGCCAGATGAACCCGATGATGATGCAGATGGGCCAGCGTCCGCCGGAAGGCTGGGCGGCCTTCGCCGAACTTGGAAAGGACTACGAGGTGCGGACGGTCGCGACGGACGTCGAGACGATTGACGATGACGTCAAGACGCTTGTCGTCCTGCACGCGAAGGACCTTTCTGACAAGGCTCTCTATGCGATCGACCAGTTCGTCCTGCGTGGCGGCAAGCTCATCGCGTGCGTCGATCCGTTCTCGATCAAGGACATGGTCGCGAGCCGCCAGAAGCAGAACCCGATGATGATGCAGATGGGCGGCGGCCAGGACGGCCCCTCCACGCTCGGCAAGCTTTTCGACGCGTGGGGCGTCAAGTTCGACACGACGAAGGTGACGGGCGACCTCGAAGCCGCGACGAAGCTCAACAACGGGCAGGGCGGCGTGGAGGACAACCCGGCGTTCCTCTCGCTCACGCAGGCGAACATGGACAAGGGCGATCTGCTCGTCTCGCGCCTGTCGCAGGTGATGTTCCCGTTCGCGGGCGCGTTTGTCTTCGAGAAGAAGGACATGGACCTCACGTTCACGCCTGTCATCACGACGTCGAAGGAGAACTCCTGCGCGGTTGACAAGATGTCCGTCCAGTTCGGCGGCGGCGCGAAGGACATGGTTCCCGACGGGCACGAGCGCGTTCTCGCGGCGCGTCTCTCGGGCACGTTCAAGACCGCCTTCCCGAAGGGACCGGACGGCACGAACGACGTCTCGAAGGCGCTGTCCGAAGGCAAGGGCGCGGTCATCCTCTTCGCGGACTCCGACTTCCTCGCGGACGACTTCTGCGTGCGGATGATGAAGACGCCATTCGGCAACATCCCGCAGCTCATCAACGACAACCTGACGCTCTTCTCGAACGTGATCGAGCAGTTCGCGGGGCGCGAGGAGCTGATCGGCGTCCGCTCGCGCGGCACGACGGACCGTCCGTTCACGGTTGTCAACGAGCTGGAGGCGAAGGCGATGCGCCAGTGGCAGCGCAAGGCTTCGGACTTCGAGGCCGAGCTGCAGATGACACAGCAGCGTCTCCAGTCGCTCCAAAAGCAGAAGAGCGGCGACGAGCGCTACATCCTCTCGAAGGAACAGCAGGACGAGATCGCCAAGCTTCGCAAGGCGGAAGCCGACACGCGCAAGCAGCTCAAGAATGTCCGCAAGGAACTGACCGCCGACATCGACTCGCTGGGCCTCCGGCTGAAGGTCATCAACATCGGCCTCATTCCGGGGCTGGTCGTGCTGTTGGGTCTCCTGCGGGGACTTAAGAGAAGCAAGAAGTAACGGCGCGCAAGGCCTGAGCGGCAAGAGGGGCGCGGAACCACAAGCCCCTCGCGCCTCTCGGGTCTCGCAAGTCTGACATTCAAAACAGTAAATCACAAACCTTCAATCATGAACTCGAAATCCCTTATCACACTTCTTGGCGCGGCAGTCGTCCTGGGCGGCGCGGCGTACTTCATGCAGAGCGGTTCTCGCCCAGCGGCGGCGAAACTGAACGGAAAGACGATTCTGCCCGGGCTCAGCGTCGCGGACGTCGCGCGCGTCGAGATGGGCAAGCTGACGCTCGCCGCCTCGGCGGACGGCTGGAAGGTCGAGTCGCTTCACGGCTACCCGGCTGACCGCGAGAAAATCGCCGAAAACCTCATGAAGCTCACCGAACTCAAGGTCGGTCAGGTCGCGCATGGGCGCAAACTCGGCACGGAGGCGAAGATCGCGCTCAAGGACGCGGCGGGCAAGGAGCTCGCGACGCTGACGCTGGGCGACAAGCACACGAAGAAGGCCTCGGGGCAGGCCGCGATGTACGGCGGCGGCGGCTATCCGGACGGACGCTATGTCGCCTTCGAGGGCGAGACGGTCTTGGTCAAGGACACGCTTGACGCCTATGACGGAGAGGTCCGCTCCTGGTGCAACACGCGCATCGCGTCGATTCCCTCGGCAGATGTCCAGGCCGTCAAGTATGCGCATGGCAAGGACGTCGTGGAACTGACGAAAGGCACGAACAGCGTCTGGACGCTGAAGGGCCTCACCGACAAGGAAGAACTCGACACGTCCAAGACGTATTCGCTCGATTCCGCGCTTTCCTATCTCGACTTCAACTCGGTCGCAGACCCGAAGCTCACCGAGGCGGAACTTGGCTTTGCGACGGGATATGTCTACACGGTGACCGTGAAGGAGGGGTCGAATACCGTCAACCGCGTCGCGACTGTCGGCAACAAGGTGAAGGACGGAACCGACCGTTACTTCAAGCTGGACGACGGCAAGTGGATCTACACGATCTCCTCTTATTCGGCGGAAAACATGATGAAGAGCCGCAAGGATCTCGTCAAGGCGAAGGAAGAGCCGAAGAAGGAAGAGAAGACGGAAGAAAAAAAGGCTGATGCGTCCTGATTTCCCGACCATCGGCACGCGGATGGACGCCCTGGGTCTCTGGGACGTCCTTTCGCGTTATAATTTCGCCGTCAAGCCGCGCGGGACGGTCTTTCCGTATTTCTGCACGGTGATGAAAGGCGACGGGAAGCCCGTGAAGGCGCGTTTCCTGATGCTGGAAGGCTGGCAGACGCTTCATGACTTCGTGCGGACGCGGATTGACAACAACTTCGGCTTCTGCTCAAGTCCGATTGAGTTCCCGCATTTTGAGCTTGTCATCCTGACGACGGGCGAGGTGAAGGTCTTCCGAAACGATCCGGGGTATCTGCCGTGCGAGGTCGTGGACGGGACGGATGATCTTGTCTCGAAGATCCTGTGGGAGGCTTACGGCGTCTTTTTGCGCGTCGAGAGCGATCCGGCCCTGCCGTTGCGCTTTGCGAACGACCGAGCCGTCTTTGCGCGTGTCGAGGAGGCGTCCGGGAAGTGGGCCGACAGTCCGTTGACGATTCCCGATCCGCCGCCTTACAAGGAGACGATCACCTTGCCAAAGGATCTCATCAAGTCCGCGCAAGACTTGCCGTTTGCCGCAGACGAAGCATGGGAACTCGATCTTCGGATCCTGCCGAACGTGATGACGAAGGAGGCGCGACCGCGCTGCGTCTACGAACTTCTCGTCAAGAACGGGAAGACGGGCGAAACCGTCTTCTCCAGCCGGGCCTCCGTGACGCCCGAGGGCGGCTTGCGCGCACTTTGGGAGGGCATGCCGGTGCAGGTTCTGCACGAAATCGTGCGCTTTGGAAAGGTCCCGGGGGCGATTCGCGTCCGTTCGGGACGCGTCTTCCGGCTGTTGCGGCTGCTTTGTCTGGATTTGCCGCTGAAGCTCTCGCTCCACGATCAGCTGGAGCATTTGCGCTGAACGTTTCAGGCCCTGTAATCCGTTCGGATGCGGTTTTACATCTGATGTCCGCCTGAGGGCGGAATGTTTTCACGCGTAGGCTGGCACGCCATTTGCACAGACGTGCGGGAGTGTTGTATGCCTATGAAGAGCGAACTTGAGTTGAAATGGCGGGCCGAGCGTGAACGCGCGGCGTTTCTTGCGTTGGCGGACGGGACGGTCTTTCATGGCGTTGCGTTCGGCGCACGGGCCAATCGATGTGGGGAGGTTGTCTTCAACACCGGCATGTGCGGCTATCAGGAGGTTTTGACGGATCCCTCCTATGCAGGACAGTTCGTCACCCTCACGACCGCCGAAGTCGGCAATTACGGAGTCAACCCCGAAGACGTCGAGTCTCGGGGTCTTTTCCTTTCAGGGCTTGTGATCGGCGACTTGACGGAACCGTCGAACTTCCGCGCGACGCAGTCGCTGGACGCCTACCTCAAGGCGAACGGTGTGCCGGGCATCTACGGTGTCGATACGCGTGCGCTCACGATCCATCTGCGCGAACACGGGAATCAGAAGGCGTTTTTGGGAAACGACCGAACGGTCGGATCGTCGAGCAATCGAATGGGAGAGGTCGGAGACGTCTCGGAGGAGGATGGCGTCGAGAAGGCGCGGGCGTGGGAAGGGCTTGACGGACAGGACTACGCCAGCCGCGTGAGCTGCGAAGCCCCCTATGAGTTTGATGCGGAAGGAAGAAGGGAAAAGGAAAAAGACGGAAGTCTCCATGTCGTCTGTTACGACTTTGGCGTGAAGACGAACATCCTGCGGTCGCTGGCGGGATTCGCGCGGGTGACGGTCGTGCCGGCGCAAACCTCGGCGGCGAACGTGCTGGCGATGGATCCGGACGGCGTCTTCCTTTCAAACGGTCCGGCTGATCCGGCGGCGGTTGGCTATGCGGTCGAGAACGTCAAGGCTCTTCTGGGACGCGTGCCGATCTTCGGCATCTGTCTCGGGCATCAGCTTCTTTCACTGGCGTGTGGAGCGAAGACGGGACGGCTGAAGTTCGGTCATCATGGCTGCAACCATCCCGTGAAGAACCTCGCGACGGGAAAGGTCGAGATCACGAGCCAGAACCACAACTTTGCGGTCCTTCCGGAATCCGTGCCGGACTGCCTGTCGGTCACGCATGTCAATCTCAACGACGGCTCCATCGAGGGCGTGCGGCACAAGACGCTGCCGGCGTTCTCCGTGCAGTACCACCCCGAGAGCTGTCCGGGGCCGCATGACTCGAAGTACCTGTTCGAGGCGTTTCGCGAAATGATGGAGAGAAGCCCGAAGCATGAGGCGGAGAAGGGTCGTTAAGCGTTTTCCTTATGAAAAAACAAGTCAAATACGTCTTTATCACGGGCGGCGTCGTGAGTTCCCTTGGCAAGGGCATCACGTCCGCTTCCCTCGCGCTTTTGCTGAAGAGCCGCGGCTACAAGGTCTTCATGCAGAAGCTCGATCCGTATCTCAACGTCGATCCGGGCACGATGAGCCCGTATCAGCACGGCGAGGTGTTCGTAACGGACGATGGCGCCGAGACTGACCTTGATCTCGGACATTACGAACGCTTTGCGGGCGTGACCTGCTCGAAGGCCTCGAACTACACGTCCGGGCGCATCTATTCGGCGGTCTTGGCGCGCGAACGCGCGGGCGGCTATTTGGGCGGCACCGTGCAGGTCGTCCCGCACGTCACGAATGAAATCAAGGACGCCATCAGGTCCGCCGGCGAACACGATTGCGACATCGTCCTCTGTGAAATCGGCGGCGTCTCGGGCGACATCGAGTCCTTGCCGTTCTTGGAGGCGGCGCGGCAGTTCCGCTTCGAGCACGGCTCTGACAACACGTGCTTCGTGCATCTGACGCTCGTCCCCTATCTCAAGGCGGCGGGCGAACTGAAGACGAAGCCGTCGCAGCACTCCGTCGGGCAGCTCCGCGCCATCGGCATCATCCCCGACATCCTCGTGTGCCGCACGGAGATGACGATACCAAAGGAACACCTGGACAAGCTCGCGCTCTTCTGCAACGTCCGGCCCGAACGCGTCATCGAAGAGAAGGACGTCACGGACTCCGTCTATGCGATTCCGCGCGAACTGCGCAAGCAGGGCCTTGACGAGGAGGTCCTGAAGCAGCTTCATCTCGACATCTGGCCAGTCAAGCACACGGTGTGGGACACGCTCGTCAAGAAGGCGACGCAGCCGAAAAGGTCCTGCACGATTGCGCTCGTCGGCAAGTACATCGCGATTCGCGACGCCTACAAGTCGGTTCACGAGGCCCTGCACCATGCGGGCATGGCGCACGACTGCAAGGTGAACGTGAAATGCGTCGAGGCGGAAGAGCTTGAGAAGGACCTTGGCCTTCTCAAGGGCGTGGACGGCATCCTCGTGCCGGGCGGCTTCGGCAGTCGCGGCATCGCGGGCAAGTGCCTGGCGATCCGGTATGCGCGTGAGCACAAGATCCCGTTTCTCGGCATCTGCCTCGGCATGCAGTGCACGGCCATCGAGTTCGCGCGTGACGTCGTTGGCTGGGCGGACGCGAACTCGACGGAGTTCGACCCGAAGACGGCGCATCCGGTAATCGACCTCATGGAAGACCAGAAGGGCGTGACGCAGAAGGGCGGCACGATGCGCCTCGGGGCCTATCCCTGCGTCGTCAAGAAGGGGACGCTCGCGGCGAAGCTTTACGCGCCCGCCTCTGGCGAGAAGGGCAAGTCGGACTTCACCATTTCCGAGCGCCATCGCCACCGCTACGAACTGGGCTACGACACGGAAGGCCGCAAGGCCTTGGAGGCGGCGGGGCTGGTCGTCTCCGGCCTGTCGCCGGACGGCACGCTCGTCGAGATCGTCGAGCTGCCAGGTCATCCGTACTTTATCGCGGGCCAGTTTCATCCCGAGTTCAAGTCGCGTCCGACTGCGCCGCATCCGCTCTTCGGCGGACTTGTCGCGGCGGCCCTGAAGCGGAAGAAAGCCATCTCCTTGGGGACAGCGTCAGGTGCTCCTTGGGACGAAACAGGGCGTCTAAGCCTCGCCGACCGCGAATGAACGCGTTCTCCTGACCAAGTGAACGCGTTCTCCCACTCAAGTGAACGCGTTCTCTGATGCAAGTGAACGCGTTCATTCACTCAAGAGAACGCGTTCGTTTACCCAAGAGAACGCGTTCTCTTGGACGAGAGAACGCGTTCATTTGATCTCCGCCCTACCGAGAAAGGGTGCTTGCGATACGGAGAAGCCTCTGCCTTCCCTTGTCTCCGACGTGTCTTGGCGAGGAATCCCAGCGGTTTTGCGGGCACGAGAGGACATTGGGGTGCGAACTGTCATCAACAAATGTTTTGCCGCGGCGAATATTTGTTTTGCCAGCCCCATTGCCATTAGCGTCAAGATTTGCTAAAATAGTGGCAGCTAAGATCATAATACGAACAACGCATATGGCATTTTGCTACAAAAAACTTTGGAAACTGCTGATAGACCGTGACATGACAAGAGCCGACTTGCGTCAGGCAACTGGCATATCGACCGCGACGCTCGCACGACTTTCCAAAGGAGAAGACGTCAAGACTTCCATTCTTTTGAGGATATGCAATGCCTTGAAGTGCGATGCGGGGGACATCATGGAGTTTCAGCCTGACGAAGAGCAGGCAACGGAGGCGATTGTCAAATGATTACAGGAGAGCTTAAGCGTCAGGTTGACAAGATCTGGGACACGCTCTGGACGGCGGGCATCACAAGCCCTGTCACGGTGATGGAGCAGATTACGTATCTGCTTTTCATGAAACTTCTGGACGACAACCAGCTTGCGCGTGAATCGAATGCCAATGCCTTCGGAACCGCCGTGCAGGACCCGGTGTTCAAGGAGGGCAAGTGCGTCATTTCCGAACAACCGCTCATCGCGTGCGACTACGAGCGGATGAGGTGGAGCCGCTTCTCGAACGCCAATCCGCCGGAGATGTTCGAGACGGTCCGGAACTACGTGTTCGAGTTCATCAAACGTCTGGGCGGCGACGAGGACGACACCGCCTTCGGGCGCTACATGAAGAACGCCGTGTTCCTCATTCCGACCCCGCAGGTGCTGGTGAGCGTCGTTTCCGACATGAGCGCGATGCAGCTCACCGACAAGGACACGATGGGCGACGTCTACGAAGAACTCCTCAAGAAGATGGCGGCGGCGGGCGCGAACGGGCAGTTCCGAACGCCCAAGCACATCGTCGACATGATCGTCGCCTTGATGCGTCCGACGCTGGACGACCTGATCGCCGACCCGGCGATGGGTTCCGCAGGATTCCTCGTCTCCGCCGCGCAGTACCTCGTCCGCACGTTCAATCAGGAGCTGTACCGTCCGCAGAACCGCGACAAGTTTAAGACGACGCTCTTCTCTGGCTTCGACACCGACCAGTCGATGCTCCGGATCGGCGCGATGAACATGATGCTGCACGGAGTGGACAACCCGCACATCGTCTATCAGGATTCATTGAGCCAGAACAACACGGAGCGCGACAAGTACACGCTCATCATGGCCAATCCGCCGTTCACGGGAAAACTCTTCAAGAACCAGGTGAGCGGCGACCTGCTGGCGCTCACGCGGACCGGCAAGACGGAGCTCCTGTTCGTGTCGCTCTTCACGAAGATGCTCCAGGTCGGCGGACGGTGCGCGAGCATCGTGCCGGACGGCGTTCTCTTTGGCAGCTCCACGGCGCACAGGTCGCTTCGCCGCGAGCTGGTGGAGAATCAGCGGCTGGAAGCCGTCATCTCGATGCCGAGCGGCGTGTTCAAGCCCTACGCCGGCGTTTCGACCGCGATTCTCGTCTTCACCAAGACGAACCATGGCGGCACGGACGAGGTCTGGTTCTACGACATGACGGCGGACGGCTTCTCGCTCGACGACAAGCGCTCGCCGATCGCGGAGAACGACATTCCCGACGTCGTCGAGAAGTTCCACGCGCGCGATCCGAATAAGCCGAGCGACCGCAAGGCAAAATGCTTCTTCGTGCCGAAGGGCGAGATCGCCGGGAACGACTACGACCTCTCGATCAACAAGTACAAGACGGTCGAATACGTCGCCGAGGTGTTCCCGCCCGTGAGCGAGATACTGGCCGAGTTCGAGAAGGCCGAGCGCGAGATCGCCGCAGAGTGGGAAGAACTGAAAGGATTGATCCAATGACCGGGCAAAGAAATCATATTGTGACTCTTGAGGCGGAGTACCGCGAGTGGATAAAGCGGCTTGGCGTCCGCATAAGATCGGCACAGGTCAAAGCCGCCGTCCATGTAAATTCCGAGCTCCTGCGGCTGTACTGGTCTATCGGGGCAGAATTGGTTGAAAAATCGCAAAATGCAGAATGGGGCGAGGGGTGGCTTGAGGCCACAAGTCACGACCTCCTTTCGGAATTCCCGGAAATGAAGGGTTTTTCCTACAGAAACCTCAGGCAAATCCGTCAATGGTTCGCATTTTATTCACTCCCCTCGGGAAATTGGAAACAACCTGTTTCCAATTTGAATCATGGAGGCGAAGTGGCAAATTGGAAACAGCCTGTTTCCCAATTAGGCGAAGCCTTTTTCTCCGTCCCCTGGGGGCATCATCTTTACATTCTACAGCGATGTAAAAACGTCGACAAGGCTCTGTTCTATCTTCGCAAGACGGTTGAGAACAACTGGTCGAGGTCTGTTCTGCTCAACTTCCTTGACACAGACCTCTACGAACGTGAAGGACGAGCCGTCACGAACTTTGCCACATCGCTCCCCACTCCCGGAGGCGACTTGGCACAGAACCTGACGCGCGATCCCTACTGCTTCGGCTTTCTTGAACTCACTGAAAAGCACAACGAGCGACAGCTGAAGAACGCACTTGTTTTCAACATCGAGAAGTTCTTGCTGGAATTGGGCACTGGCTTCGCCTATATGGGACGCGAATACAGACTTGAAATCGGAGACAAGGAACAGTTCCTTGACATGCTGTTCTACAATGTCCGCTTGAGATGCTATATCGTCATCGAGGTTAAGACGGAGGAGTTCGAGCCGTCGTTTGTCGGTCAGCTCGGTGCCTATACCGTTGCCGTGGACAATATCCTGCGCAAGGAGGGAGACAACAAGACAATCGGGTTGCTGATATGCAAGACGAAGGACAATGTGTTTGCGAAATACGCCCTTGAATCGACAAGCCGGCCAATCGGCATTTCGGAATATGAACTTTCGCGACTGTATCCAGAGAAGATCGAGGGGACGATTCCGACTGTCGAGGAAATCGAGAGCCGCCTCCTGGAGGTTGACAAGGAGATGCAGTGATGGGGAAAGCTCGTACAGAGGACGCAGAACGGGATCTCGGTCAGGACGACCTTTCCGAGTATCTTCGGGCGAAGGAGCCGGGGAAGGCGGAGCTTGCCGGCATCTGGCGGGCGGCGATCGGACTCCAGAAGGTCGATGGCCTCACGCCCTCGGCCTATCTCGTCGAAACCGCGCGGCGCAACATCGAAGGAGAGATTACCATCGCCGAGGC
>CAKTYZ010000010.1 GCA_934635225.1 uncultured Kiritimatiellota bacterium | reverse complement strand
GGAACGCCCACCATCGGGTGGAACACGCAAACATACGCCTCCCGCAAGTACACAATTTTCGGAAAGGTCAACCTCTCTGACTCCGTCTGGCTTGAAGTAAACGGCAAAGCATCCACATACCGATTCTTCAAGGTGGCCGTGGACTTGAAGTAGCCTACGCCCATCAACTGCACTCGCGCCTCGTCCGCAGGCCTGAAAGGCAATGGCGGGCCGTCAAAAAGTAAAGGAGCCGCCCGTTTACCTCTTGCCGTTGGCGAGGCCCTCGACCGTCGGCTGGTTCTCCAAATCGGAGGGAAGCCGCGTCCATGCGCATCCGAGGGGGCGTCCCATGCGCATGGACACCCCCTGCCGATGCGCATGGAGCGTCGCGTTCGAGGGGTTCAGCGCGGAATCTCGGCCCAAATCACAGATCTGCTGGCCGCGGCCCGTTTACAGTCGGTGGAATTCCATGTTCGCCCCGGCCTGCCACAGCCGCTTGAACATTTCCGCCGCCCATGCGCGGGCGTCTTGTTCGCTTACGTTCGCGCCATGGATGAAAAAGACGTTTGCCTTTTCAGCGCGGGCGACAAACGGCAACACAGCCGCCGCGAACGCCAAGAGCGTTGCCGTGATGCGGCGGCAAATCTGCCGCGCTATTTTTTGTCGAATTCGGTTCATTTCTGTGTGCCATAAATTATACCAAAAGGCGTATCTCTTGGGCGGCAAAACAAGAATTGCGAAACGCGTCACTTGCCAAAGTAAATGTCCATAGGGTGTGGGCATTGAGTTGGACAATTGCCTCAGCGAACGACGGCCATTGACATGATTAGACGTCTAATGATATAATGCGCGCCATGAACCACAACATCGGCATGTTGATATCACGGTTGAACGAGCGGTCGCATCGGTGGCTGGCCAGAGAGCTTGCGCGGGCGGGTCTCGCAGGTCTGGCGCCGTCGCACGGGGACGTTCTGGCGTTCCTGTTCCTGAAGGGCGAGGCGGCGATGCACGAGATCGCCGAGTTCGCCCACCGGACGCGCCCGACGATGACGGTCCTGGTCGACAAGCTGTCGGCCCAGGGCCTGGTCGTCCGCGAGAGGTCGGCGGCCGACACCCGCCGCGTGATCGTGCGGCTGTCGGAGTCCGGCGAGGCCCTCCGTGCCGCGTTCAAGGCGATTTCGCGGCGTTATCTCGCGACGTTCTATGATGGACTCGCGCCTGACGAGGCGGAGACGCTTGAAAGGTTGTTGGAGAAGGTGCTTGCAAACCAGGAAAAACAGAAAGGAAAAACAAGATGAAGGAAATCAAGACAACGGCGGAAATCGCCAACGCGACGGCCATCGATCTCGGCCCGCTCGCAGAGCTCAAGGACTATGTGCTGGAACTTGGTCCGGGGGTGAAGATTCCGGGCAAGGTTTTCGGCGGTTCGGCGGTCAAGGCCGGCGGCGCGGACTTTTCGTACCAGGTCTTCGCGCCCGGAACCGAGGGCGGCTTCTACCATGTCCACAAGGACCACGAGGAGCTGTACTTCTTCCTTTCGGGCAAGGGCGAATACCAGGTCGATGGCGTGAACATCCCGGTGAAGGAGGGCTCGGTCGTCCGTGTCGCCCCCGCAGGCAAGCGGGCCGTCCGCAATACGGGAGACCAGCCGCTCGTGATGCTCTGCGTCCAGTACAAGGCCGCGAAACCTGGCAGCGTCAATCCGTCCGACGGCTCGATTCTCAACGAGCCCGTGAAGTGGTGAAGAAAGAACTCGTAGGAACGGCTTCGGGTTGCCTGTCCATCCCGACGGCAACTCGAAGCCGTACGTCATCCGGCATATGTTCCCATCGCATGGCATCTTGCCGCATCACCATCACAAGAGCCGGAATCGGGCTTGAAATGGGCTCGTTCCTTTCATTTCGGTTCCACACTTCCCGTTTCAGGGCCTAACTCCCCTTGTTTAAAGCAGAATATAGCATTTTACCCAGAAAGGTCAATGTGGAACTTCGGCGAAACTGATAAAAACGAACAAGAATACGGAAAAATCACCGCATGCTTCCATCTATGTGTAGATCTCTCGCGAAGGCTGCGTTCTTATGGTCGGAGACACGGGAAATGGAGAACATCATGAACACCAGCAAGAAATCAATGACGGCCTTCTGCACGGCTTGGACGGTCGCGCTGCCTGTAATGACATTATCGCATCCGCTCTTTTCCACAGGAGAACGCCTTGTCCACCGTCTCGCCCATGACACGGTAGACGTGCGCACACGTGTCGAAGCAGATCGGCCGCATCTTGTCGGCATCCGGACGACCGTCCGTCATCGCCGTCTCCTCGACCGCGCAGTTGACGATCTTGCCGACGACGTCGCAGGTCTCCTTGTTCATTGAGACGAGTTCGCATTCGAGGACGAGCGGCAGCTCGTTGACGACGGGTGCGTCGACAAACGCGCTCTTCGCCACGGTGAAGCCGCTTCGCGCCACCTTGTCGGGCGTCTCGTTTCCGCTGACGAGCCCCAGATAGTCGCAAGACGCGACGGTCGCGGCCGTTCCGAAGGCGACCGTGAACGCCTTTCTCGCGGCGATGTTCGCCCACGTCTTGTGCGACGTGTCAATGCAGATCGTGATCTCGTCCTCCAGGGTGATGCCGCCCCAAGCGGCATTCATGACGTCGGGCGTTCCGTCCGCGCCATAGGTGCCGACCATCAAGACCGGCATCGGGAACATCCAGTTCTTCACGCCAAGGTTCTGCTTCATCTTTCGTTTCTCCTCTTTAACGTTAGGGGGATTTAGGGGAATCAAGCGTCGTCATTTTATCATTTTTCCGCGCCTCCCGCAAGCGGGAAGGATGTTAGTCCTTCCTTTCCCTCCGCCTTGAGCACGGGAGGCCCGATTTTTGGTATAATATATCCTTAATGTACCTCAAGCATCTTGAAATCATTGGATTCAAATCGTTTGCGGACCGGACGCGACTCGACTTCGATCCCGGCCTCATTGCCATTGTCGGCCCGAACGGGTGCGGCAAGTCCAACGTTTCGGATGCGATTCGCTGGGTTCTGGGCGAACAGAAGCCGACGGCCCTGCGCTGCTCGAAGCTCGTCGATGTCGTCTTCAACGGCACGGACACGCGCAAGCCCTTGGGCTTGGCTGAAGTCTCGATTACCTTCACTGACTGCGAGAAGGAACTCGGGACCGACTATCACGAGGTGACGATTACCCGGCGCGTCTACCGCGACGGATCGGGCGAATATTTCATCAACAAGCAACAGAGCCGCCTGAAGGACGTCCAGCACCTCTTCATGGGCACGGGCATCGGCACGAGTTCGTACTCGGTCATGGCGCAGGGCCAGATCGACGCGATTCTGTCGTCCAAGCCCGAGGACCGCCGCGCCGTCTTCGAGGAGGCGGCCGGCATCACGAAGTTCAAGGCCGACCGCAAGGAGGCGCTGCGCAAGATCGAGCAGACCGAGCAGAACCTCCTGCGCGAGGCGGATGTCCTGCGCGAGATGAAGCGACAGATCGCGTCCCTCCAGCGTCAGGTCGGCAAGGCCCAGAAGTACAAGGAACTGCGCGACCAGCTGCGCGGGCTCGACATCTACGTCTCCAAGAACCGCATCCACGGCTACGACGAGGAGCTGGAGCAGAACGCCCGCAGCCGCAACGAGGTGGATGCGGCGATCGCGGAGGCGCAGGAGACCGTGAGCGCGGCGGAGAGCCTTGCGCAGGATCTCCACAACCAGGTGCATACGCTGGAAGACCGCCTGCAGGCGCTCGCCGGCCAGCAGGCTGCGGCCGAGGCCGAATACGCCCGCGCCCGCGAGGTCATCGGCGTCAACGCGACGCGCGTGGAGGAATACCGCGCCTACATCGCCCGCGACCGCGAGGAGATCGTCCAGACGAAGACGACGCTGGAAGAGGTCAAGATGCAGGCGGAGTCGCTTGACCAGAAGGCGCAGCTCCTGACGGACTCGCTGGCGGCGGCGAAAGAGGCCTTGGAAGCGGAGGAGGCGGACTTCAACGCCTTGCAGGAGGCGATTGACGCGAAGCGCGCCGAAGTGGCCGCGAAGCGGCGTGAGGTCGCGGACACGACGCGCACGGGCACGCTTGTCAATGACGCGGACGTGAGCCGCAACGGCGCGGTGGAGACCTGGCGCTCGGGCACGACCGTGACGACGATGATGAAGCGCGAGGACCTGATGGCCGTCGTCACCGCGACCGAGAACGAACTGCGCGAGATGGAGCTGAAGCACATCCCCGCGTCCCAGCGCCTCACCGAGCGGCGCATCGCCGCGAGCCAGATGGAACAGGAGCTTTCGTTCATCGGCCAGCAGCGCGACGCGGCGAACCGCCGGCACGAGGAGCTGGCGCACACCGTCGCCGGCCGCGAAGACCGGATCGCGGGCTATGAGGACTCGATCAGCCGGCTGTCGGACGAGTCGGGCGACCTGTTGTCTCAGCTTGACGAGTTGAAGGAGAAGGCGTCGGCCTTCATCGACTGCATCAACGAGGGACGCGGACAGCGCGCCGAGATGCTGGAGAAGATTGCCGTCGCCGACCAGGACGCCGCGCACAAGCGCGCCGACTTGGATCAGGCCAAGGACGTCCGCAGCAAGCTGGAGATCGCGTCTGCCGAGGCGACGATGCGCCGGCAGAACGTCTACGAGCACTTGCAGGACGAGTACGGCCTCTTTGCCGACGCGGTCATGCGCGAACCCGATCCCGAATGGAAGAATGGCGTCGTTCCGCCGATTGAGGAGCTGGAGGGGACGGTCGGTCGCCTTCAGGCCGAAATCGCCGCGCTGGGGCCCGTCAACATGGTCGCGATCGACGAGTGCCGCGAACTGGAGGAACGGTATGCGCGCGAGAAGGCCCAGGAAGAGGACCTCCTTGCCGCGAAGGCCCAACTTCTCGACCTCATCAACAACCTGAACGGCACGTCGGGCGGCATGTTCCGCTCGACCTTCGAGCAGGCGAACAAGAACTTCCAGACGATGTTTACGCGGCTCTTCGGCGGCGGCGAGGCGAAACTCGTCCTGCTGGAGAACGAAGAGGACCCGCTGGAGTGCGGCATCGACATCATCGCGCGTCCGCCCGGGAAGCGTCCGCAGTCCGTCACGCTCCTTTCGGGCGGCGAACGCACGATGACGGCGGTTGCGCTGCTCTTCTCGATCTTCATGATCAAGCCCGCGCCGTTCTGCATGCTGGACGAGCTTGACGCGGCCCTGGACGACGCGAACATCGGTCGCTTCGTCGAGCAGCTCAAGGAGTTCCTGCGCCAGTCGCAGTTCCTGATCATCACGCACAACCAGCACACGATTGCGGGTTCCGACCTCGTCTACGGCGTCTCCCAGCAGGAGAAGGGCGTCTCGCGCGTCATATCGATGAAGCTTTCGGATTTGGGTGTCAAGGAAAAGAAAGAGTCATGACACGCGTTGCGATCATTGACGACCATGTGGTCGTGCGGGCGGGGCTGAAGTACCTGATCGAGGCCGAGCCGGACCTGTCGTTTGCCGGCGAGTTTGGCGGCGGACTGGGCGCGGCGGAGTTTGTCGCTTCGGTCAAGCCGGACGTCACGCTTTTGGACGTCCGGATGCCGGACAAGGGTGGCATCGAGACGTTGCGCGAGATCTTGGCGAAGGATCCGAAAGCGCGTGTGGTGATGCTCACGACGTCGGATACGGAAGAGGATGTCTACCGCGCCATCGAGGACGGTGCGCTTGGCTATGTGATGAAAGAGTCGTCAGTCGAGACGATTGTCGCGGCGATTCACGCGGCGCTCGCGGGCGAGGTCTTCATGACAGACGAGGTGCGGCGAATCTACGAGACGCGCAAGGGCGCGAAGGGCCTGTCCCCGCGCGAGACGGATGTCCTCAAGTCGGCGGCGCAAGGGCTGGGGAACCGCGAGATTGGCGCACGTCTCGGCATCAGCGAGAACAGCGTCAAGATGCATCTGAAGCGCTCGTTTTTCAAGTTGGGTGCCTCGGATCGGGCCGAGGCCGTTTCACTTGCGTCTAAACGCGGCTTTTTGGTATAATCTGCCAGCATGGCGCAGGAACAACTTTTTGCGGATGAGTACAAGGTCAATCTGGACGTTTTTGAAGGTCCGCTTGATCTTTTGCTCTATTTGATCCGGCGCGAAGAACTCGACATCTACGACATACCGATAGAGCGCATCACCGTCGAGTACATGAAGTTCATTGAGGATGCGCGGCGGCTCAACCTCGACATCGCCGGTGAGTTCATTGTCATGGCGGCGACTCTCATGGTCATCAAGTCGCGCATGCTCCTGCCGGTCACGCGTCGTCTCGGGAACGAGGACGGTGACGAAGAGTGGGTCGATCCGCGTCTGGACCTCGTCCGTCAGCTGGTCGAGTACAAGAAGTTCAAGGACGCGGCGCTTCGTCTGGAGCGGCTGGAGGCTTTCGCCGCCAATGCGTTTGACTATGGCGGGGGGCGGCCCAAGTTCGAGAAGACGGCGGCGGATGCGAAGGGCGCGCTGGCGAATCTTGACCTTTACGACCTTCTCACCGCGTTTCAGGAGGTCGTCGCGCGCGCGAACGAGATGCCGCACGAGGAGCTGAAGGGCATCCGTTTCTCTGTCCCGGACAAGATGGACTATGTTCTGTCGCGGACGCGTCAGGAGGGGCAGGTCTCCTTCACGGCCCTCTTTGATCCCGAACGTGCGCCCAAGGGCGAGATCATCGTCACTTTTCTGGCGCTTTTGGAGCTTCTTCGTCAACACCGCGTCATCGTCTACCAAAACGCGGCGTTTCACGAGATTACGATTCTGCCGTCCCGCGAGGAGCCGGACGACAAGCCTTTGGAGAAACCGGACGACTATGAGTGACGAGGTCAAGATTCCGCTGCCGCGGTCCCTGCAGGAAATCGTCGGCGCGCTCCTTTTTGCGAGCGAGACGCCGCTGACGGCGTCGGAACTGCGTGAGGCGGTCAAGGCCGTCGAGGCCGAAGGGGGCGAGAACCACGAGGTGATGGACGTCTACCGAACCTGCACGTCAAAAGAGATTGCCGAGGCCCTGCGCGGTCTGGAGAAAGCCTTGGAGGTTGGCGGCTGTGGCTTCCGGCTCGTCTGTACGGACGGTGCGTATCGGCTTCAGACGGAGCCGAGCTGCGGTCGCTATGTGCGCGCGATGCTGAAGATGGACCGTCCGAGCCGCCTCGGTCGCGCCTCGCTGGAGACATTGGCGATCATCGCCTACCGTCAGCCTCTGACCAAGAGCGAAATGGAGTCGATTCGCGGCGTGGATGTCTCGGCGAACATCAAGACGCTGATGGACCTTCAGCTCATCCGCTTGGTTGGGAAATCCGAACTGCCGGGGCATCCCTTCCTTTACGGCACGACGCCGCTCTTCCTGGAGCATTTCGGCCTGGCCTCGCTTCAGCAGCTGAACGAGCTGGATCCGACGCTCCAGCGGTCCAATCCGAAGAAGAAGGCCGCGAGCTACAAGAAGGCCGAAAAGGCGCCGCCGACCGAGGAGACGGTTGAGCCGGCGGAAGCGCACGAGCCCGAGACGGCGGTCGCGCCGGAGAGGACGGAGCCCGACGACCTCCCGCCCGAGACCGACGGGGCGGAGGTGGGCGAATCGACGGGCGTGGTGTCCGAGATCGTGGCGACGGGCGATGACGATGATTTTGTCATTGACGACACGCCCGACGAGTTTGACGATGACGAAGATGACGACGAAGAGGAGGTTGACGAAGATGAAGACGATACGACTGATGGCGGTGCTGACGGCTCTGACAAGCCTGACGGCCTGTGACTACATCAAAGAACGGCAGGACCTTGCGGACGAACGCGCGGACGGAGCCTATCGTTCGGCGTTGGCCGATTATCGCGCCGGACGGCTGGACGCCGCCGCGAAGGGCTTCGCGAAGGCCATTCGGAAGTCTCCGTCGAACGCGTCCGCGCGCTTTCAGTACGCGTGCCTGATGCAGGACACGAAGAAGGATTATCTGGAGGCGTTCTGTGCCTATCGCGAGTTTCTGATGCAACAGCCCGAGAGCGACAAGGCGAAGCTGGCCGAGGACCGTCTCGCTCTCTGCGAGCGCGAACTCGCGCGCGAACTGGCGGACAAGTACCGTCTGCATTCAAACGAGGCGATGAACAAGGAGATCGCGGCCCTGCGTCAGGAGGTGAAGACGACGGCGGAACGCCTTGCGGAGACGGAGAAGAAACTTGCGGACGAGCAAGGGCGCTTTCGGACGCTGGAGGGCGAGCACCGTCGCCTTCTGTCGGCGGTGAAGGGCACGGGCGAGGACGAGAGCGGCGCGCGCCAGACAGTGGTGAACGTCAAGGACCTTCTGGACGAGGAGGAAGAGGAGAACGCGCCGCGCGAGTCCCATCGCGAGACGGCGGCGGCCCTGAAGGCCGAGGAGGCGGAAGAGTTGTCTTCCGGCCCGTCGCTCTTGCCGCGCCAGACGTCGGAAGACGTCGCCCGCCGCGCGGCGGCACGAGCGGCGCATGAGGAAGAGGAACGCGCGGCGGCAGAACGGGCTGCGGCGGGGAACGCGCGCCGTCCCTCGACGTATGTCGTGCAGGAAGGCGATACGCTCTATCGGATCGCACAGCGTTTCTACGGCCGGCTCTCGGCCTGGCGACAGATTCGCGATGCGAACAAGGCTCTCATCTCGACCGACGGCCGCGTCCGCGCGGGGCAGACGATCGTGCTCCCGTAAATGAACGTTCCGCCGCCCATACTTGGCTCAAAGCACGACTACACGCGTTCGCGCACGCCGTGGATCCTGTCGGACTATCGCGGCGTCTACGGCAAGCTCCTGCACTACCTCTCCGGGGGTGGAATGAGCAGCTTTGGACGCACGGTGCGCCAAGAGGAGGCCCGGCAGCGTCAACGGCGTTTCCTGGCGATCGCGGCGGCTCTCGGTGCGCTGTGGCTGTTCTTTTACGTCTTCTGACGGATTCCGAGCGAGACGGCCGGGCGGGCACTGCCATTCCGAATAGGTCGTCGGATGGCTTGATGCACGAGGTTTTGCTATAATAGGGGGCATGAATACGAAACTTGCCAAGGCTTACGTTCTCTTGGCCGTCTTCCTGATGGGCGGGTCGATGACTGCCTCGGCGGAGATTCAGGTCATTGACGGCGTCAAGTACGAGTGCTCCGACGGGATGTGCCGCCGCGTCGAGGAACCGACGGCATCGACCGCGTCCGAAGACGCCGTGCCGGCGTCCGCCCTCGCGGTGACGGCGGCGCCCTCCGTGCGGTTGGCCCAAGGCTTCATGGACGCCGATGCGTTCCTGGCCTTTCTGAAAGGCTCCGAACCTGCTGCGCTTCCGACGTCCGTCTGGCTGCTCGTCTTGACCTTGCTCGCCGCCGGCGTGGCGATGAACCTGACGCCCTGCGTGTTGCCGATGATTCCCGTGAACCTGATCGTCATCGGGCAGTCCGCACGGCGCGGCCTTCTCTATGGCGTCGGCATTGCGGTTGCCTACGGCCTCTTGGGCGTCTTCGCCGCCGTCGGCTCGCTGGCGTTCGGGACGATCCAGTCAAGCCCGCTCTTCAATGCCTTTGTCGCGCTTGTCTTTGTCGCGCTCGGGCTTTCCCTTTGCGGCGTCTTTTCCATCGA
Organism: uncultured Kiritimatiellota bacterium; assembly: GCA_934635225.1. Lineage (GTDB taxonomy): Bacteria > Verrucomicrobiota > Kiritimatiellia > RFP12 > UBA1067 > UBA1067. The sequence goes on along the minus strand of CAKTYZ010000010.1, from coordinate 106,844 downwards.
CTTGACGCGCTTTCGGACGGCGTCGGGCGTTCGTGCGCCCCTGCGGGGAAGTGCGCTCTTCCCGCTTTTCATGGGTGCGCTTTCGGCGGTTCTTGCGGGCGCATGCGTTGCGCCGATCCTGATTTCGGTTCTTCTGCTGACGGCAGATCTCTACGCGCGCGGACAGACGGCGGCGCTCGCGTTGCCGTTTGTGCTGGGCCTGGGCATGGCGTTGCCGTGGCCGTTTCTCGGCGCGGGGCTAAGGGTCCTGCCGAAGCCGGGCGCGTGGATGAAGACGGTCAATCGCGTCTTCGCCGTCATCGTCTTCGGCTTTGCCGTCTGGTATGGCCGCTTGGCGGTCCGAGGCTTGGGGGGGGCGGCGCTGCCGGAACCGGAAGCGGACGAGATGTCGGATGCCGCAACGCTGGCGGCGACGCCCGCGCTGTTCGGGCCTCTCTTCGCGACGCTTGACCCGAAGGAGAAGCCGATTCTTGTGGATTGCTGGGCGACATGGTGCAAGAACTGCACGGCGATGGAACGCGGCACGTTGCGCGACCCGAAGGTCGTCGAGGCCCTGAGGGGTTACACGGTCATTCGCTTGCAGGCCGAGGACCTGTCCGAACTCAAGCGGTTGCCCGGCTTCGCGGCGGTACAGGGACTTCCCGCCTTCGTCCTTTTCGAGTGACATGAAGAAGCTTCTCCTTCTCACCCCACCGCTTCTGCAGACCAACACGCCGTATCCGGCGACCATGCACCTGACGGGCTTTCTGCGGTCGCGTGGGTATGACGTCCAGCAACGCGACCTCTCCATCAAGGTCGTTCGGGACGTCCTGCTGGAATATGGCGACGAGACGACGGACGAGCTGCTGGAGTTCCTCAGCGGGCCTGCTCCAGCCGGGGAGAAGCGTGCGGCCAGTTCCGTCATAGACGAGCTTGCGATTTGGATCCGCGACAATGTCGATCCCGAATTCGGCTTCTCTCGCTACGCCGAGCACCTGTGCCGCGCTGTCGAGGACTTCGGCGAACTGGAGAAGCGCGTCCGTCGGCGTGGCGTCATGGATCGTCCGCTCGAACGCCATCTCAAGGCGGCGATGGACGAGGTGAAGCCCGATCTCGTGGGCGTGACCTGTCCCTTTCCCGGAACGCTCGTCGGCGCGTTCAAGATTGCGCGTTACGTGAAACGACGCTATCCGGGCGTGCGGCTTGTCCTTGGCGGCGGATATGTCTCGACCGAACTGCGCGAGATGACGGATCGGCGCCCGTACCGCTATTTCGACGCGTTTCAGTTTGATGAGGGCTATGAGCCTTTGGCGCGCGAGATCGAGGGGGCGGATGCGGTGCGCGTGGAAGTGCCGCCGTTCGTCCGCCCCTGCTACGACGGCATCGACTGGAGCGAATATTTCGATGTCGCGGAGACGGACAACTTCGTCACGAACCTCTGGAACTCGGGCAAGTGGGTGAAGCTGATCATGGCGCGCGGCTGCTATTGGCACAAGTGCGCGTTCTGCGACGTGCGGCTGCCGTATATCGGCTGTTTCCAGATGCCGACGGCGATGGCGATTGTGGATTGTCTGGAGGCGTTCGCGCAGCGGAACCTCCGTTCCTTCCATTTCGTGGATGAGGCGATGCCGCCGAAACTCATCCGAGGCGTCTGTGACGAGATCCTGCGCCGCAAACTGGAGATCGAATGGTGGGGGAACATCCGCTTTGACGCGGCGTTTACGCCTGCGCTGGCCCGGAAAATGGCGAAAGCGGGGTGCATCTGCGTGACGGGCGGGCTGGAATGCGCGAACGACCGGTTGCTGAAGCTCATGAACAAGGGCATTACGCTGTCTTCCGCCGAGAAGGTGCTGCGGGCCTTTCATGCGGCGGAGATCTTTGTCCATGCCTATCTCATGTACGACTTCCCGACCGAGACGAAGGCTGAGCAGAAGGCGGCCGAGCGGTTTGTCCGGGGATTGGCGCGGAAGGGGCTTGTCCAGAGTTGCTTCTGGCATCGTTTCGCGTTGACGGTCCACAGCCCGATTGCGCGCGATCCCGAGAAGTTCGGCATCGTGATCGAGAAGCCGCGCGTCGGACGTCGCGTCTTCGCCCGCAACGAACTGGCGTTCTCCATTCGCCGCCGCGCGGACATGGACGGTTGTTGCGTTAAACAGTAGATATTTTTTTGCGTTTTGTTGGCGGACTTGTCCGCGATTTATGGTATCATATGTCGTGTGATGACCGGATCGGCGTCCATGAACCATACCTCAGGCCAGAAGGAAGAGTTGTCTTGCACAACGTGAGTCGAATGTTAGCTGCCGCCTTCGTTGCGGCGATGCGTGTCGCGTGCGCTTCGGACGCGACGGGCGGAGCGGTCTTGCAGACGCTGCTGCAGGAGGCACCGTGCGGTTCGACGGTCGAGATCCCTGCGGGAAATTATCTGGTTCCCCATGCCGTCACGATTCAGGGCAAGACGAATTGCGTCTTCAGGGGGCGCGGAGACGTGCGCCTAGTCACGCATTACTCGCCGACCGGCGACACGGCGGAGATCAACTCGCTGTTCGTCGTCCGTGACTGTCAGAACGTCACGTTCGAGCGCTTCACGGTCTCGACCGACAATCCGCCGAATGCGGCGGGACGCATCGTTCGGCTGGACGCGGCGAACGGCACGTACGACGTCCGGATTGACGATGAGTTCCCGGTCACGGGCTGGGAGCATCTGTTTCGGACAACGAGCTGTGACGAGGACGGGACGCCCAACTGGTACTTGACTTCGTGGGATCGGATGAAGGTCGAGGAGGTCCCTGACGGGAAGGGGGGCGCTCGTCGAAAATACACGGCTGTCGCGTATGAGGTCATTGGTGATCACCTGATTCGCGCGAAGCTGCCGTCGTGCGACCTTGACGGACTGCGTGTCGGCAGCCGCGTCGTCTACCGCTATTCCTGCGTGCCGGTGGCGGTCTTCAAGATCTGGAACAGCCGGTCCACGACGATTCGCGACGTCGAGATCGAACGTTGCGGCAACACGGCGGTCAACGCGTACGCGCCGAGCAGGGACCTCACGATCGAACGGATGAACGTCCGCATGCCCGCCGGCAGCGCGGCGCTTTACAGTTCCAATGCGGACGTCATCAACCTCGACGGCTTGGGCGGCACGCTGCGAATCGCGGACTGCCGTTTCAAGGGACACGGCGATGACATTCTCAACGTCCATGCGCAAGCCGGGTTCGTGAAGCGCATCGACCCGAAGACCGGCGCAGTCGAACTGGTCTTCCGAAATGACTTTCAGCTGGAAGCCCCGTTGAATGACCGTTGGGCGGTGGCCGGCGACCGCCTGATGGTCTACGATCCCGTCACGCAACAGGAGAAAGGCGTTGCCGTTCTCGAGAGCTACGGGGCGTCTCGCGGTCGCGTGAAGGCCGTCGGCTTCGCGTTGCAGGAGGGGGACGTGGTCGTAAACCTGAAGAGCCTTCCGTCGGTACACGTCTCCGGGTGCGAGATCGAGAACGGCCAGGCTCGCGGCTTTTTGCTTCAGACGCGCAAGTTCCTGATCGAAAACTGCCGGTTTAAGGGTTTGGCGATGCCGGGCATCCTGATCGCCCCTGACAGCGTTCGATGGGGCGAACTCGCGCCGACGGTTGACGGGACGATCCGCGACTGCGTCTTCGAGAAATGCGGCATCGTCCGAGGCGCCTGCGCCCTCGCGGCGGTTGTGGTGAAAGGCACGCATGACGGCGGGGCGGATGGGTTTGCGGCCGGCGTCCATCGGAACATCCGGATTCTCGACAATCGGTTCGTCGATTGCGGCAACAGCGGAATCTACGTCGGCGCGACGTCAGGTGTCGAGATTGACGGAAACTCGTTTCAGAACTGCTCTTCACGTCGATACAGTCTCGCGGACGAATCCACGCGTTATGACATTCGGATCCGCAACTGTCGTGATGTCCGCCTTGGGCCGGGCAACCGCACGGACAAGGCGTCAGACTGGCTTGTGCTTCAGGAGACGGAACATGGCCGACAGGGGGAGCGATAGCCCGAGCTGGCGTAATTGACCACAATCAGATCAAAGGAGACAACGGCATGACGCTGAAAACCAACAGGACGGTTGATATGCCCCGACGGGGGTTCTTGGGGCTGGCGGCGGCTGGCGTGTGCGCGCCAACGGCGTGGGCGGCGACGGAAGATGGCACGAAGACGCTTCCGAAGTGGAGAAAGGGGAATCTTCAGGTTCACCTCATCCACACGGGGGTTGCCGAATCGACATTCCTCATCTTTCCGGATGGCACGACGATGCTGCTCGACTGCGGTGACCACGCCGCCGTCACGCGGCAAGACTTGGCCGTGCCGGTCGTGCCCGGACCCGGACGACTGGCGGGCGAGTGGATTGCGCGTTACGTGAAGCGCGTAAACCCGAACGGCGACCGCGTCGACTACATGGAGGCGACGCATTGGCATTCGGACCATTGCGGCACGCCGAAATGGCAGAGCGCCGCGCCGGGGGTTGAATGGTGGAAACACGACTATGTGCGCAGCGGCTTCGGCCTCGCGGCGGAACAGCTTCATTTCGGCAAGGCCATCGACCGGGGCTGGCCGGACTATGACGATCCGATTCCGTTGACGTCGAGGGATCTTGTTGCCGTACGAGATCACATGCGCAAGCTCTATGCCCATCTTGGCAAGCGGGACGGCCTCACGGTCGAGAAGTTCCGCCTTGGTGCGCGTGACCAGATTGTGCCGCTGAAGAATGCCGTGGAGGGCTTTGAGGTTTTCAACCTCTGCGCGAACGGAAAGATTGCGCAAGCAGATGGCGGCGTGAGGAACGTCTATGCCGCGTCGTTCGCGAACGGCGCGAAACCCGCTTATTTGAACGAGAACGGGATGTCGCTTGGCCATGTCATCACCTATGGCAAGTTCCGCTACTACACGGCGGGAGACTTCTCCGACCGCGTTGAGACGCCGCGAGAGAAACGGCACATGATCGAGGACGACATGGCCGAGGTCGTTGGGCCCGTCAGCGCGGCGAAGATGAATCACCACGGACACTGGTCGATGCCGACGAAACTCGTCCGCGCATTGCGTCCGAAGATCTGGCTTGCGTGCGTATGGGACCAGCTGCACACTGTGCCCGAGACGCTGACGCGGCTTGCGGACAGGTCCGGCGGACGCGCCGATGCGCTCATCGCGCCGGGGGTCTTTCCCGAGCCGCGCGCGACAAAGGAGGCGCACGAGCCGTATTTCAAGAGCCTTGCGCCTGAATGCTGCGGAAAAGGCTGCCACGTCGTCCTTACCGTGCCGCCGGGCGGCGCGACGTTTGACGTCGCTTTCGTCGCGGCGGCGGATGAGTCGATGCGCGTTCTCGGCACGCGGCATTTCGTTTCGTAGTTCGCAGAAAGATTTCCGTTCAACCAAAAACAACTCAAACCGCATCAAAAAGAAGGAGAGGAAACCATGCACAAGACAAGCAAGAGATGGGCGGCCCTGCTCGCCGCGACGATGGGCGTCGCGAGCGCACCGGCCGAGACGCTGACATGGACGGCCGGCGCGACGACGGCCGGCGACTTCACGTCTGCCGCGAACTGGTCGCCGACGCAGGCTCCTCAGCCGGGTGACACGCTGATTGTCAACGATGCCGTCACGTTTGCCGCGACGACGTTTGACGTGGGCACGGAGGGTCTGACGATCGAAAGCGCGGCGAAGGTCAAGGTCTTCAGCGCTGTCGCGTTCACGGGCAGCGGCGGCATCACGATTCACAGCAAGTCGACGGACTGGCAGGGTGGCTTCTTCCAGAAGGCCGCCTGCCCGGCGCACACGGGTAATTGGTATGTCTACGACGGCATTTTTGAACCGCAGGCCGCAACGCTTGGTTCGGGCACGGTCTATGTCGAGTCGGGCGCGTCCGGCGCTCAGTTTCAAATTGGCAACACAACGTTCAAGAACGACATTCAGATTGTCGGTCTTTCGACGAACCCGGCCATCAACTTCTCGAATGCCGGCACGCTGACGGGCGTGGTGTCGTCCGACGCGGACTTCACGATCAACATTGCCTACGTGTACACGGGTGGGCGCGCCACGATCCAGAACCTCCAGGGGGGGGGGTATACAGTTACTGTAAACTGTAATGCCTACAACCTCGATTTCAGTGGTGTCGTCGATGCGCAGATCGTGAAGAAAGGAACGGGCACGGTGCGGTTCACAGGCGTTTCGGACGCGGCCGACGCGACCGTGACCGTCCATGCGGGCACGGTCGAATTCACCGAATCCGCCGCTTGGGGCGGGTCGAGCGTGACGGCTCAGGGCGCGACGTCCGTGCTGCGCTTCAACGGACGCAACCTGACGTCGGACGACGCGACCGTGACCGTGACGGATGGCGCGAAGATCGACTTGGCGACGCTGGCCGCCGTCCCCCACGTGACGCTCGGTGAGACAGCGTTGGCGAAGGGGCTTTACCGCGCGGCTGACGAGTCGGCATCGCTGACGGGCGTCGGCGTCCTGTCCGTCGGCGGCGACATCGCGACGTGGATCGGCGACGCGGCGGGCGCGTGGTCGGACGGCGCGAACTGGTCGACGGGCGTGGCGCCAAAAGGGCCGGTGATTGCCAAGTTCACCCGGTCGGTCGATCTCGCGAACGAGACGTTTGACTTCGGCGACGGCGGCGTCTGCATCTGGAATGTCGCCAACGCCGACCTCGTCCAACGCACGATGTTCACCGGTTCGGGCAAGTATTACAAGTTCGGCGCGGGGCAGATCGACTATCAGTCGGAGAGCTCCTATACGGGCGGCACCCTGTTTGCGGATGGAAATGCGCGCATCGCGACATCCTACACGAACAATGTCTTCGGCGCGGCGGAGGGCGTCGTCGAACTCGCGCGCAGTGCGGACGGTACACGTCCCTACCTGGAGTTCGGAACGTGGAACGTGACGCTGCCGAACAAGATCCGGTTCGTCGGTGCGACGTCGGTCGCCCGCATGCTGATTACCAACAACATCAAACTCACGGGAGACATCGAGGCCGACGCCAATATCGGCGTCGTCTCGGCGTGGGGGCCGATGTGGGCTGAGGGCAGTTTCTCGGCGCCGGGGCGGACAATCACCTTCTCCGAGAACGACGAGAAGCAAGGCTATGTCTCGTACATCGCGGGAGCGATAGACGCCTCTCTCGTGAAGAAGGCCACCGGCTTCCTTGAACTGCGCGGAAAGTCCACGGGCGCGTCGAACGTTCTGACGGTCGAGGGTGGGACTTTGGCCCTGACGGAGGGCGCGACATGGGCGGGTCCGGTCGTCGTGAAGGCAGGCGGACTCCTGAAGCTGAACGGCAACGGCAACTTGTCGTCCGCCGCGACGCTGACGATCGAGGCGGGCGGCACGGTCGAGATCGCGCAGGGCGTGAAGGCGTCGGTCGCCGCGCTCGTTGTCGACGGGCAGGTGATGCCGAGCGGCTCCTATTCGGCAGGAAAGCTCCCGAACGCCTTTGCGGGCGCGGGCCGTGTGAAGGTCGGTGAGTCCGGGACTCTGGTCATCCTGCGTTGAGGAAGCCGAGTGATGTCTGGTCTTGTTTCGATCCTGATTGTCGCTGCAGGTTGGTTTTCCGTCACGACGGGCGTCGATGGCGTCAGCGCGTTCGTACGGCCCGATGGCACGCCGGCGTTCCTGTCGGGCGTTGAGCACCTGTTCAAGCAGCAGTCGCATGAGTTTGCGAACACGAACTGGGAGAATGAAGTCATCCGCAACCTGACGGGATGGAACTTCAACTTCCTTGGCGCGGGGCCTGTCACGACGCTCCGGAATAAAGGCATGCCTTACTCGGTCATCGCTTGGCTGTCGGAGGGGATGACGATGTCGGACGATCCCGACGACTCGATCTTCCCGATGCGCGGCACGCATGTGCCGTGCTCGGCGTTTCCGAACGTGTTCTCGCCGAAATGGGCGGCAAGCGCGGAAAAGATCGCGAAGGCCGTCGCCTTGTCCGTGAAGGACGACCCGAACTTCGTCGGCTACGACCTCGACAACGAGCTCAGGTGGTGGGGCGCGGGCGCGTTCGGCAACGACACGAACGGCCTTTTCTACGCGGTTGCCGCCCTGCCGGAGACGCATTCGGCGCGCCGTGCGCTCGCGGAATTCGTGCGGGTGCGGCAGACGACGGTCGAAGACGCGCCGGAAGCCGTGCGTCGTGCGTTTGTCGCGGAAGCGTGCGATCGCTTCTTCCGCGTGGCGACGGAGGCGTTGCGAAAGGAAGACCCGAACCATCTTGTTCTCGGCGTTCGCTTCGCGGGTCTGGGCGGTCCGCGAGAGGCGTGGGTCGCGGCGGGCAGGTACTGTGACGTCGTCTCGTTCAACGTTTACCCATGGGTCGATCTCGATGCGAACTGGGTGAAGTCGGGGTGCGACTACTGGGGCGGGATGGACTTGCGGACGCTTGTCGAGGCGCGGCACGCGGACTGCGGACGGCCGATGCTGGTGACGGAGTGGGGCACGAGCGCGATTGACTCGGGCTTGCCCTGTCTTCGGGCGGTGGGCGAACGCTTTCGTACGCAGGCGGAGCGCACGCGCGCGGCGGCGGCGATGTTGGGCGAGTTCGCGTCATGGCCGTTCCTCGTGGGAGCGAGCTGGTTCCGCTACCGCGACAACGTGCCGAACCGCGGCGGGAACTTCGAGGACTGCAACTGGGGGCTCGTCAATCTGAACGGTGCGCCGTATCGGCAGTTGACGAAGATGTTCGCGAAACTGAACCCGACCCTGTTGGAGAAGCATCGGGCGGGCACGCGGCTGAAGCGACGCGATCCGGGCGACCGCGGCTTTCCGCGCGCGGACGCGGCACGCGCGAAGCTGGAGACGGGCGGGCGCGGGCGAGCCCTTGAACCCGTGGCCCTCGCGTTCACGTGGCGCAAACCGGACGGTGCCTTGTGCTGGACGTTCGCAGACCGACAGACGGGAGCGTTCGTTGAGCCGGACGGCGCGCGCGTTGTCACGAACGAGGTGCGCACGGCGGAACTCTCCGCCGCCGTCGTCACGCGCTGGCGGGAGAAGGGCTTCGACAACGCCTTTTTCGGTGAGGTCGTCGCGGTCATCAACCTGTCCGCCGCACCCGTGACGCTGGCGTGCGTCAGTTTCCGGCACGTGCCGCCGTTTGCGGTTGAAGCCGAGCCGCAGAACGAGCAGTGGGGGCAGACGGTCCTCTGGAAGCCGCTGCGGGCGGCCGGATGGGTCGCGCCGGACGGCGCATACGCGGGCGTCCTCTCGGCGGCGCCGCTGGCGGACTACTTCGGCGCAAGTCATGATGCGAAGAAACGCTATGTCCATGCGCTTGCGAATTTCCGTTTCACGACGGTCGATGCGCGTACGCCGCTTGTGCTTGCGCCCGGCGAGACGTGGGCGGCGGATGGGCGCGCCTGGGCGCTGTTCGCCGCTGGGGCGGGCGGCAAGCCGGGCTGGCTCGCGCGTCGCGATGCGTTCGAGCGGCTGTTCTACCCTGCGCTCGGACGACTGAATCTGGAGCCTCAGGCGATAACCGTGCGCGAAGAGGCGTTCGAGACGGACTGCTCCGGCACGAAGTTCCGCGTGACCGCCGGGCCCGCGACCGTGTCTTGGAGGCGCGTCGCCGCTGTGCCGGGTCGCGACACGGCCGTCTTTGAAACGGACGCGCGGACGATTCGCGTGGATGCCTGTCCGTTCCTTTCGCCGGGGTTGCGTCCCGTGCAGGGGCCGGGGGCGTTCGTCGTGAGGTTGGCCGACCTCGACGGGCATCCGCTCGAAGGCCGCTTTGATCTGGCGCTTGCCGACGTTCCGGGGCGGACGCGGTCGACGTTCTCCTGTCCGCTGACGCACGAGATGCGATTTGCGGTGTCGAATGCGCTCTACCGCTTTGCGGAAATGACGATTTCCCTGTCCTCGGGCCCGACGCGGCGACGGCTTGCGCTCACGGGCCTCTTCGCGGAGCATGCGACCGACGCGGCGCATGCGGCGGTCATCGACGTCGACACGGGCAATCCCCTGCACATCACGCGCGGCGACGACGAGCGTCCGTTCCTGACGGTGCGCAATCCGTCGGATTCGCCGCTTGCGTGGACGGGCGCCGTGCGAGGCGAGGACTATTTCGGGCGGACGTTCGCGACGCGGTTCGACGTGAAGGCCGTTCCCGGCGAAACGGCGCGCGTTGCCTTGCCGTGGCCGCTTCCGGGACGCGGCATCTGGAACGTGCGATGCGATCTTGAGGGGACGGACGGCTCGCGTGCGGCGCACGAGACGGCGTTCGCGTTCCTTGACCGGCATGTCGTGACGCCGTTTCTCCCGAAGCCGTTTTACCGCATCGGATTGCATGAGAGCTATCCGCCTTACGACGAGGGGGTGCGTACGCAGACGCGTGCGGCGCTCGTGGCGTGCGGCGCGAAGATTCTCCGCTCGAACGTCGCCTCGTTTGAGCAGATACACTGGGAGGGATTCGACAAGCCGCACTGGGAGAATCAGGATCTCTGGGTCGAGCAGCTGCGCGCGGACGGAATCGCCATCGACTCCCTCATCTACCAGCCGACGAGGTGGGCGCGTGCTCCTGAACGCCGCAACGAGCCGGACGGCAACCGCACGAATGACATTCCGCCCGCGCCGGGACTGTTCAGGCGGCACTGCCAGCGGATCGCCGCGCGCTACGGCACGAAGATCGACTACTATGAAATCGGCAACGAATGGGATCTCATCCCGAAGAACGTGTTCGGACTTGACGAGGCGTTGCGGCTTCAGCGCGAAGCCTGGGAAGGGCTGAAGGCGGGATGCCCCGATGCCTGCGTGTCGGTGAACGGCTGGGCGTGTGCGGTCTCGTCCGAGTTCCCGCCGGGACGCGCCCCTCAGCCGGGCTTCATCGAGGATTTCATGTCGCGGGCGAAAGGGCTTTATGACGTCCACGCCGTCCACCTGCACGGCTCGTTCCGCAACTACGTGCCGCGCGTCGCGAACCTGAAGCGGATGCGGAAGGAGCTGGGGATCGAGTCCGCGCCGTGGTTCTCGAACGAGACGGCGATGTCCCGCTACGGCGGACTGGAGAAGGAAGTCGCGACGGCCGTCTGGAAGAAGCCGCTTTACGCCTGGGCGCACGGTTCGACGGACTACATTTGGTACAACCTGCGCGCGACGGGGTGGGACGCTGCGGGCGTCGAAAGCGCCTACGGGCTGATGACGGCCGACTGGCATCCCCGCGCGGGCTATGCGGCGTTCTCCGCGCTGACCGCGCTGGCGGAGGGCCTGGTCGCCGACGGCATTCTCTTCGAGGAGGGGAACGACCACGACGGCGCGGCGCGGTTCGCGTTCCGCGTCAGGAGTCCGGCGGGCGCGGCGCAGCGGCGCATCGTCCTCTTCGGTTGGGACGGTCTCGATGTCGCTGTCGAGCCGGTGCGCGTGAAGACCGATGCGGCGCGCGCCGAGACCGTTGATCTCATGGGCAACCGCCGTGTGCTGCCGGTTGCGGATGGTACGGTTCTCTGGACGCCGGGCGTACTGCCGACGGCACTGGCGCTGGAAGGGGCCGAGACGGCGGATGCGACGGCTTCCGCCCGCCGTCCGCGTGCGCCGAAGACGGTCTCGCACGCGCCCGTCACGGTCACGCTTGACACGGTCGGGGCGATGCGCCAGTACTACGAGGCCGACCCCGACCCTGCGTCCGTCGTGCGGCTTTGGAAGGACGCGAACGACCTCTCCGCCGTCATTCGCTATGCGCGCGCCGACGATTCGTTGGCCGTGGACATTGACGTGACGGACGACATTGACGCCGCGCCGCGCGCGGCGTTCGGGGCGGAGGACGGTGATTCGGCGGCCGTCGAGATCCGCGATTCGGACGGCAATGTGCGCCGCACGTGGGCGACGCGTCTCGGACGGGACGGAACGCTCACGCGCTACCGCGCTGAGATTCGCCTGCCGTCCGGAGGTGGCGTGGCCGCACGAACGCTCGTCTACGAGAACGACGGTCTTGGCGCGGACGGCTATCTTCACCACGACTGGATTGACTTCTAAAGGCGTTTGACATGATGTTTCTTTCTTTGCTTCTTTTCGCCGCGACCGTTTCCGCGCAAGGCACGAATCCGGCGGCTGTCTCGTTTGACGTGCCGGCGGGCGCAATCGGCGTGAGCGTCGATGCGGCGGCGGAAGTCGGACCGATCAAGCCGATGAACGCCGTGAACAACGGCCCGACGAGGGGTGCGGACGGTTCGTTCCGCTGGTTCAAGGGGGCGCGCATTCCGTTCGCCCGCACGCATGACGCGAATTTCTCCGACGCTTACGGCGGCCCCCATACGGTGGATGTCCACGTCGTATTCCCGAACTTCGACGCGGACGAGACGGATCCCGCGAACTACGACTTCGCCTGCACCGACAGGTATCTCGGCGAGATTCGCGCCGCCGGGAGCGAGATATTCTATCGCCTCGGCGCGAGCATTGAGCATCAGGCGCGGAAATACGGGACGCGTCCGCCCAAGGACTTCGCGAAATGGGCGCGAATCTGCGAACGCATCATCCGCCACTACAACGAGGGCTGGGCGGACGGCTTCCGCTGGGACATCCGTTACTGGGAGATCTGGAACGAGGCCGACCTCGATGCGGACGACGCGGCGGACAAGCGGTGCTGGGGCGGCACGGAAGCGGAATACTTCGACTTCCATGAAATTGCCGCGAAGCACCTGAAGGCGGCGTTCCCCCACCTGAAGATCGGCGGCCCGGCGCTTGCCTACCGCGAGGACTGGGGACGGCGGTTCATTCGCGAGATGGCGCGCCGCCGCGTGCCGATGGACTTCTTCTCGTGGCACTGCTACACGAGCAAGATCGGCCCGACGAGTGACATCCGCACGCGCGCCCGTTGGGTGCGGGAGGCGCTGGACGAAGCCGGCTACAGGCAGACGGAATCGATCCTTGACGAATGGAATGCCACGCCGCACTGGACGAACGACCGCCGAGAGCTCGGGCCGTTCATGGGCTCGCCGCGCGGCGCGGCCCTGGTCGCGGCGATCATGAGCGCGATGCAGGACGACCGCGTGGACATGCTCATGTACTACGACGCAAGTCCAGGCACGGTCTACAACGGGCTTTTCTCGCTCTACGGCGGCCAGCCGCGTGCGCCCTACTTCGCCCTGTTCGCGTGGGGACGGCTCGCCGCGCTCGGTACGCAAGTGAGGACGACCGTAGTCGGATCGTCCGATGCCTACGCGACGGCGGCGAAGGGCGCGAAGGGCGACCTCGCCCTGCTTGTCGCGCGCTATGACGAGAACGGCAACTGGCATCGTACGGAAAAGGACGTGCGCGTCTCGGTCAAGGGGCGTCCGCTCCGCACGGCACGCATCCACGTGGTCGATGACGACCTCCTTTACACCGAAGTGCCGTGCGAGATCGATGCGGACGGTTCGCTCGTCCTGCGTCTCGCCCCGGCGGCCTTCGCGTGCGTCGAGATCGAGTCGGGCGACGCCTGGCCGCCGCTGGACGCGAAACGAGAGGATTAGGAATGTTCGAATGACCAACCCCCGTTTGACAGAATTCGGCTTCTTTTGGTAAACTGAGGATAGTTGGTCGGGACGCATCCCTGCCGGGTGCTTCCCGAATCGCATCATTGCGTTTGTTTCCGTGTCGTCACTGTCGCTGTAAGGGTCCGTCCATGCAAGAGCCGCGTGTCCGCTTTAAGAACATCCGATTCCGTGAGAAAGCCGCCGCCCGCCGCCGTGCGGCCGCGCCGCGCCCCCTCGTCTGCGCGTGCGCCGCGCGCACGGCGAACGTCGTCCGACAGGCGTTCGCGTACGACGCGCGCGGCCAACTCGTCGCGGTGCGGGAAAACGACGCCGACGTCGAGCGCTACGCCTACGACTCTCCACGGACGGGAATCCGTGGAAATCCGTGTCCATCCGTGGACGATTCCAAGTACGTCGCGATGACCTGCGCGACCGTCGGCACGAAGTCTCGCCGCAGGTACACCGCCGCCGCGCTGACGACGGCCTTCGGCGAATCCGTCCGAACCTCACAAGCCTTCCAAACCTTCTTCACAGGGAAGCCGCAGGTCGAGAGGCTCGGCTACGCGTTCCTCTATCGCAACTACCGCGCGTCGCTCGCCAAGTGGCAGACCGCTGACCCGCTCGGCTACCCCGACGGGCGGAACCGGCTGGCGTATTGCGAGAATGGTGTGACGGGTGCAGTGGATTTGTTCGGTGCAAAAATAGTGTATATATTTACTGAATGGATATGCCAATATGATCCAACGGGAGTGGGCGGATATCCGCCGGAAGCGGAAATAATTCGAGTTATTGGTTCTGGGCATGAGATATATTCTGTGATTTTGGAAAAGATAGATCCTGATATTGAGGTAAATGGATCGGTAAGATTTGTTTCTGGATGCACGTTTAAATGGAAAGTTGTTTATGAATAACCGACTGCTTTCAATTCTGCTAATTGGGTGTTTGACCTTAAATCCAGTTTCTGCCTGCCTTGTGGCAGAGGATCGGTTTGACTTGTGTGGCTCAGATCAAGATCCTTTTAGGAGAGACCCTGCGGACGAGTGCGGCTATGAACGGAGAAACATAGACTTTACTGCTCAGTTTGTCAGCATAAATAATGATTGGTTGAAGCAGGTTTTGACTGGAGCGGAGTCTGCATCCAGAAACGGAAACCGTGACGAATTCAGGCGATGGATTTCCCTGTCTGCGCAGTTTGTCGCTTTTCTAGAGGAGAATGCCCACGAACTGGGGAGTTCGCCATACGTAAGAAACCGCCTTCGGCTTGAGTACTCTTTAGCTCGCATGGTCAACGGCAGTTCTGTCAATGGTATTCTCGTGACGCCGCAAGACATCAAGAGATGGTTGCCTCGCACGGCAAACCCTTTGTTCGCAGGAAATGTGCACATCCTTCGACAAGACTTGTTCAGAAGTTTGCTGATTGTGGGAGCTGGCATAAATGTGTATTGGAAGAATCGAGGGAAATTGCCGACGACACTCCAAGACTTGGTTAAGGACAAAGATTCTGGCTTGAATGAATCAGATTTTCGTTTTGAAGATGCTCGCATCAGATATACGCAAGACGTCGGTTTTTGGAAACTTCGCGTAGGTGGGGAGAGCCGTGAAGACGAGCCGATGCGGGATTTCATGCCCGCATTGGATTATGTTGCAGGGCTTAAATGTTCAGAGATTTGGTTCGCCTCAACGTATTCGCAGAAGAGAAAAGAGCTTTTCGAGAGGGGGTATGTGGAAAGTTCAGATATTCGTTGTAGTAGTTATCTTAAGAATGGCGTAATTCATCGTGGTCATCGCGAAGAAAGCCTTTCCTGTAAATGAAGTTGAAATCAAGACCAAGACTGTTGCTATGGTGAATGCCGACCGTCTATCTTTCGGATCTCACAACCCGAACCACGCGGCGGCGTTCGCCTGCGCGTTCGACGGCACGAAGTCTCGCCGCAGATACACCGCCGCCGCGTTGACGGCCTTCGACGAACCCCTCCAAACCTTCTTCACAGGGAAGCCGCAGGTCGAGGGGCTCGGCTACGCGTTCCTTTACCGCAACTACCGTTCCGACCTCGCCAAGTGGCAGACCTCCGACCCGTTGGGGTATCCTGACGGTTGGAATCAGTTGGCGTATGGGCGCAATTCTCCATTTAGTGGATGTGATGAATTTGGAGCATATTGGGTTGAATGCCAATCATCTTGTTGGATTCAAAAGGGGTGTGAAGATTTGGTTGTGATTTTTGAAGAAGGGGCTTCGTTGAATACGGGCATTCCTAAGAGTTTGTTTTCAGCACTTATTAAACTTATAAAGGAAGGTTATAGGTTATACAAGAACGAACATCCGAATTTGGATAAGTTAATAAACTCGTACATTTCAGCTGCTCGAGCGGAAATTGGTTTCGATCCAATTACGCCATCTGATGATGAATGCTACGCGGCAATAGCACGGATTATGGCGCCGTTGGGATATAGGTGGGCGTATGTTGAGAAAGAAGTGTTTTATGTCGATTACTCTGCTATAACGCCACCTGGTGCAATAGAATTTCGAAAAATGAGTGTGCTATGGAAGATCTCATATAAATACTGGAAATGGGTGGAGGAGTAGCGATGAACAAACGAATACTACTCGTCATTCTCTGTGCAGTCGTTAGCTCGTGCAGTAGAAATAATCAAGAAGAGGCAGATAAGAAACAAGAGACAGATAAGAAACTTACACGCTACAGAAGGTTCTTATGCGAGGCAACGGCATTCGATTATTGTGGAAGTTTATATTCGGATAACGATGTAGCGACAGCCTCGAATGCTTTTGTTGAGAACGATGTCAGGAGATATTTCTTGTCAGAGCATGGGCAGGAAAATAAATCTATTGAATACTTCTCTCTTTTATGCGAATTCGAAAAGAGCGTTGTTGGAGGAGGTAAGGTTGCATGCCTTGATACTGTGGACAAGGTCAAGGATTCATTACTAAGTCAAAAGCATTCTGTTGTTTCGAGCAAAGAAAGATTCTCGTTGTATTGTTATGAGCGGAATCTAATGAGGCTCTTATATTCGGTTGCTCGTGTCGTCGAAGGTCTTCAATGCTCATCGAGCGACAAATCAAATTTTATATCCCGTGCCTTGCCAGATGAATTGTTTATGGTTGATTTGTCTGGTTGCGATTGGATTGTAAGTAGTGATAACTGGCCTTCTCGGTTAAAGATTTTTAGGAACTTATTACTAGTGTCTTGCTATATGAAGTACTCCTACGAAAATGATGGCTGGAAGGTCCATGAGATTAAAGATAATGCTTTGAAGATATTTGTAGAGAGCGGAAATCTGCACATATTCGGTAACGATAAGGGATGGCGTCTTGTTTTTATAAACAAACGTTTGGGGCGTCTCAAATCTCTTTCAGAGAACAGTTTCTTTTATCCGCAGATTATGGATCAGAAAGTCGTATTTCTGTCGTCAGACTATTCTAAAAGGCGTGCAACAATTTTTCGATACGGAGAGAAAACTGGACAAAAGAATGTGCGCGTAGCCAGAGGCAAGATTATAATTGAATAATGGCAGTGAAGGATGTCGGCATCGATGGCGAGCATTACGCCTACGACAGGGCCGGGAATTACATTGCTCTCACAGGAAAATGGAATGAAATGGAGGTGAATATGCGAGGTGTTTCTCTTGTTGTCTGCATTCTCATAGGAGGAATGTCAGTTTTTGGTGCGAACGGTTCTGCCGACATTCCTTTGTCGTATGTCAAGGATGGGAGAAGTACCATTTCGGGGCTGCTATGGGACGTTGGCAATCTGCGAAGCCGCAGTGTCGACATTGGGCTGGACAGCTTCGTCTACGAGTGCCCAATCGTGTCGCTGTCATCCCTGCAAAGTGGACAATATGAACTGGACGTCGCTGTGCGCCGACATGTTTTTGTCCGTGAGCGGTGGTATACGAACAAAGTCGTGTACGCGGAATCCACCATGCTGTCAAGTCGTTCCCCCTTTAAGTGCAGCCTTAAGGACATGGCTGATGAGATTGACTTGACGAAGCTCGGGATCCCCATTCCAAGTGAGTTCTTGACACGGGAAGAAGGCGTTTATCACTTGGCACTGACCGATTCAGACCTTATTACCGGCAATGACTATACGGCGAAACTCTCCAAGCCCCAAAGCGGCATGGAGTGGGCGGAAAGCGTGTTCTGGCTCAACCGAGCCCTTTTCCTGACGAAGGATGGCTTGGCGCTGCTGGTCATTTCTCGCACAAGTCCAGACAAGCCAGATCAGGCGATCCCGCTTTATGCCGTGAATTTTGACATTGACGGTATGAGAGAACGCATGTCGCATCGCTTTGGACAGGAAGATTTCATCTATGTCCATGCCTGCTTTGATCAAAGGCGAGACTTTGTTGTCTACTGTGGAAGAGACGGGTGGGAGAAGGTGCTTACGCTGTCATCAGAGCGATTATCAGAATTGAAGGAAATAGTCTCCCGGAATTATGAAGATGGCGATTAACATACAGATGAATAAAAGAGAAATGGTGCATTTTCTCCATTTGGGCCGTCTCTCCTTCGGCTTCCACAACCCGAACCACGCGGCGGCGTTCGCCTATGCACTGCTGCCGCATGACCCTCCACGGACGGAAATCCGTGGAAATCCGCGTCCATCCGTGGACGATTCCAAGTGCGTCACGATGACCTGCGCGTTCGACGGCACGAAGTCTCGCCGCAGGTACACCGCCGCCGCGCTGACGGCCTTCGGCGTTGCAGCCCTGGCGCCGCAGGGCCAGCAGACGTTCTTCACGGGCAAGCCGCAGGTCGAGGGACTCGGCCGCGTGTTCCTCTACCGGAACTACCGCCCCGACCTCGCCAAGTGGCAGACCGCCGACCAAACTGATTACTGCGATGGATTTAATCAATTTTCTTATTGCAGAAACTCACCTACCATGGCTTTTGATACTTATTCATTGTGGACCGTTCAACTTGGTATTTATGGTTTTGCTGGTGCATCGACCGGGGGAACTATTTCATTGGGCATAGCATTGGGTTTCTCATGGAGAGATGGTTTTACTTGTGGGTTCTACTATAATGGTGGAGTAGGTTCAGAAGTCGGAGCAGGAGGATCTGCAGGTATAGTGGTTCAGATTTCAAATAGTAGGAATGTTGCTGAATTAGCAGGTCAGGCTATTTCTGTTGGTGTTTCAGGCGGAGAAGTTGTTGTCTTTGGATTTGAGACGGTGATTCCTCTTAATATTGGTGAGACAGGATATTGGGGATTTGATTCTAGCGTTGGTGTTGGCGGCGGCACACCGATGGAAGGCCATGCCATCTATAACTACACAGGATTTTTCAAGGTCTATGAATAACTGGTATAAGATTGCAATTAGGGTCGGAAACTCCTTATTAGACTCGGCATATTGTTCGTACCCATTTGGTGCACTTGGCATCAGGAGTTCGGAATTGATTTTGAAGTGTAGACCGTTTCGGGAAATATTACTGTCACGCGAGCACATTGTATCTTTTGAAATAAAACATTCACTGATATGTCGATTCATAAGAATAAGGCATAACGACAACAGTCTGCCAACTTTCATAGATATATATTTTCTTCACAATACGGAAAAAATGTTCGAAGAGCTGGAGAAGTGGCGTAATGGGCTTTTGCACGCTGGAGTTTCCTGATTGAGTAAAGGTGTGTTGCAATGAGAAAACAAATAAAACGAATGGTGTTTGTCTCGTTCTCTCTTTTGATTTTGTTCTTGATAGGGTTTGGTGTCTGGGCATGGCGAGACGCTATTGGCAGACAAAAGAAGACAGAATACGCGATGCGACTTCGCATTGAAGTTTTAAACTTGAGCGACGAGCTGAAAGAACAATTTCGGCTGACAGGAAAGAGGGAATGCCAAGCCCTAGAAGAAATCCTGTCGAATTTCAACAGGCGTATAGTCAAGATGTTGGAATGAAAATGGAAAGATGTCATTTATGAAGTTCACATGCAGAGAGTTGGGGCGGCAGGAGGGTGGCTTCACTAACCCGGCCCGTACGGCGAACGGGGTGCGGCAGGAGTGCGGGTACGACGCGCGGGGCCGGCTGCTTTCCGTGCGGGAGGGCGGGGAGGAGGTCGAGCGCTATGCCTACGACTCTCCACGGACGGGAATCCGTGTAAATCCGTGTCCATCCGTGGACGATTCCAAGTACGTCGCGATGACCTGCGCGACCGTCGGCACGAAGTCTCGCCGCAGGTACACCGCCGCCGCGCTGACGACGGCCTTCGGCGAATCCGTCCGAACCTCACAAGCCTTCCAAACCTTCTTCACGGGCAAGCCGCAGGTCGAGGGGCTCGGCTACGCGTTCCTTTACCGCAACTACCGCGCCGACCTCGCCAAGTGGCAGACCGCCGACCCGTTGGGGTATCCCGATGGGTGGAACCAGCTGGCGTATTGCGGAAATGAGGTGACAAGGGTTGTAGATCTGTTTGGTGCTATGGCATATGATCCAGCTGGGCTTACGTCGGATGAACTGGATGAACTAAACCGAGCGTTGAGTATTTATTCAATAGGTGGCGTGACGGTTGGAGGGTTGTTTGATGGAAGGCCTTTGACTCGAAGTTTCTTTTTCCGATACATATGGAAGTTGGGAGATCAGGAATTGGCGTATTCGGAGATTTCGGGGGAAAAGGTGCTGCAAGAAAAAAAATTCGAGCTGTTGTCAGGAACGTCAAGAATGGGAAATATGACTCAGGAGGCTTTTCTATTGCGGGCTCTGCGTGGGCATCAATGGATTTGTCGGGTTCATTGGGGGCGTGTATGTCTCGTATTGGGTTGAAGATATCTTGATTTCAGATGGAGGAATGTCCCAGCTGATAAACTTCTCTATAAACGACCCCTATGATTTTCATGATAAGGGCGTTAATGCCAATCTTCCTGGGTTGTCGGCTTTGTGGGGAGGCGGTGACGAGGTGTATGACGTATGGCTGATGCAACTGGCCGCGCGAGGGAATGCTAAAGTCTTTAATACACATATTGCTTGGCGTGTTATGGTCGAATAATCAGAGAGGAATTCACATGAAGAAGACCGTGGTGTTGGTAGGCGTTTTCTGTATCTCATTTGCGCTGGGTTGGTTTTGTCGCTCCCTTAGGGCGATGTCAGACCGTAGTGCCAACAATATGAGAATTCGAATCTGTTTGGAAGGCTACTTTGACCTTTATGAGCGGCTTTCGTCATCAAGAGATGAGGCTTTGGTCAAGCAGTACATGAGGGACGCAAAAGATGTGCTTGGTCAATCACTTACAGATAAAAATGTCCTCAAGAATGGCTCATCTGAATTCTTTATTAAGTGGGAGCGTGTGTTGCAAAATTGAAAATGCATGCATGAAAGCGTCGTTACGGGAGATTACGCGATGCAAATAGCGGGTCATTCGTTGAGACTGAGAGGGATGTGCCTTATGATATCTAAACGCGATAGACTAAGAACATCGCTTCGATTGCCATGATGAACGTTGATCGTCTCACCTTCGGCTTTCACAACCCAAACCACGCGGCGGCGCTGGTCTGCGCGCTGTTGCCGCTGTGTTGGGGGTGGCAGCGGGCGGCGTGGGCCGGGCGTGGCCTCGCGGCGGGGCTGTTCGCGGCGCTGCTCCTGACGCAGTCGCGGACGGGGCTTCTCGTCGCGGCTTTGGAGGGAGCGGCGTGGTGGGCGATGAGAAGGGGTAGCCGAATGAGATTCAGAGACCAAAGGGTTGATTCCAGAGGCCGTCTTTTCTCGTGGCTCGGCAAGGCGGCGGTCGCCGCGCTGGCGGTCGGCCTGTCCTTCTGGTGGCTGGCCCCGCGCCTTGCGCTCGACGGCTCGGTCCTGAACCGCCCGAAGATCTGGCTCGCGGGGCTGCGGCTCTTCGCGGCGAACCCGGACGGCGTGGGCCTCGGCAATTCGGGCGCGCTCGCCTCGGCGTTCCTCCTGCCGGGCGACGTGCCTGATGTCCGCACGCTTGTCAGTTCCCACCTGACGCTCCTCGCCGAGGGCGGGTGGCTCGTCGGCTGGGCGCATTTCGCGTTCCTCGCGCTCGCCCTCTGCGTCGTCCGCCGGAGCCCGCGCGTCGGCCTCGCGTTCGCGGGGCTCGTCCTCTCGGCGTGCGCCTCGACCGTCTTTGACTGGCCCGTGCTGTTCGATTTCGCCGAGCAGGGCGGGCTCGGCGCAGCGAACTGGATCCTGTCGTGGCTGACGCTTGCGCTGTTCGTCGTCTTCGGCGTTCGGCTGATCATGATGTCTGCGTTTGTTGGAAGGCCTACGGCGTTCAACACGGAGGGTTTTGAGGAGCGGAGGCGCGGAGAGGGAGAGGATGGTTTAGACAGGATTGACAAGATTGACAGGGTTGTGGAGAGTGGCGCGCCGCGCCTCTCAAATCCTGTGAATCCTGTAAATCCTGTCAGAAAGACTCCGTGCCTCCCCTCCTCCGTTGCCTCCGCGTTGAACGCCATAGGCATGCCTGTCCTGTTCGCGGGGGCGTTCGTGCTCGCGGCGCGGTGCGTGTCGCCGGGGGACGCGCCGCGCGTCCAAGGCGGCTACGCCGCTTCCGGCGCGGACGCGCTCGTCCCCGTCCGCCCCGTCACGCGCTTCCCGCGCGGCCTCGATCTCTCGTCCGTCCGTTGCGTCCTGCTCTTCGGCGACTGCCGCGAGTGGGCCTACCTCGTCCCGAAAGGCGTCCCCGTCACATGCGCGGAAGACTGACAGCCCCCGCCCTTGCGCTTCTCGCCCTGCTTGCGGCGGGGCCTGTCCCCGCCCGCGCGGCGGAGCCGGAGATCGGCTGCGTCGAGATCCCGACGCGCGCGCCGAACAACCCGCTCGTGAAGGTCTGGTACCGCGTGCCGTCCTCCTACGACCCCTCCCGCCGCGAACGCCACCGCGTCCTCGTCCTCTTCGGCGGACGCAACGCCGACGGTCGCCCGGAAGTCTCCGGCAAGCTCGGCTGGACGGCGTGGGCCGACCTCAACGGCGTCTTCCTCGTCGCGCCGACGCTGAAGGACGACGCCTACTGGGACCCGAAGGCGTGGTCGGGCCGCGCGCTCCTCGACGCGCTCGACGCCCTCGCCACGAGGTACCGCGTCGCGGCACGAGGCCTCCTCTTCTACGGCTACTCGGCGGGCAGCCAGGCCGCGAACCTCTTCCCCGCGTGGCGGCCCGACCTCTGCCGCGCCTACGCGAGCCACGCTTGCGGCGTCTTCCACGAGCCCTCGCCGAAGATGCGCGGCGTCGTGGGCCTCGTCACCTGCGGCGACGCCGACACCGCCCGCTACGTCCTGAGCCGACGCTTCGCGGACGGCTGCCGTGCGCTCGGCGTCCCCGTCGTCTGGAAGTCGTTCCCGAACCGTCCGCACGACGTGCCGGAGGGCTCCGCCCGCCTCGCGCGGGAGTTCCTCGCGCACCACCACTGGACGCATCCCGAAGACCTCGGAGGGACGCCGCTCCCGTCTTCCGCCCTGGTCTTCGTCGGCGACGACGCGGACGGCACCTACCACCCGGCGGGCTCGCCGGAGGCCGCCGACGTCATGCCGGAGGACCGCGTCGAGCTGCCGTCCGAGGCGGTCGCCGCCGCGTGGGGCGCGCCCGGACGCGCCGAGGGGCGGCGCAAGCCCCGTGTCTCGTCCGAGGCGGTGCGGGGCGTCGAGGTCGTCCTCGTCGTCCCGGACGGCGTGCGCGCCGACGCCCGTGTCCTTGTCCTCCTCGGCGGGCGCGGCTGGAAGGGAGCGAAGGCCGTCCGCGAACTCGGCTTTGCGAAGTGGGCGGTCGCGCGCGGCTGGTGCCTCGTCGCGCCCTCGTTCGCCGAGGGCGACTGGCGGGATCCCGCGCGCGGGTCGGCGGAGGTCCTGCGGCTCTCGGTCGAGGCCCTGCGCCGCCGCCACGGCGTCCGCCCGCTGCCCGTCTTCCTCTACGGCTACTCGGCGGGCGGGCAGCTCGCCGCGCTCCTCCAGGCGCGCCCGCCGTTCCCCGTCGCGGCGTGGGCCGTCCACGGCTGCGGCGTCTTCCCGGAGCCGCCGCCCCGCGCGGGCGCGCCCGCGCTCGTCAGCTGCGGCGTTGGCGACGAGGGGCGATTCGCGCTCGGGCGCACGTTCGTCTGCCGCTACCGCGAGGCGGGCGGGCCTCTCGTCTGGAAGCCGACGCGGGGCGGGCACGCACCCGACGCGACGGCCCTCGCCCTCGCGCGGGCGTTCTTTGCTGCGGTCGCCTCCGGCGCGCCCTGCGCACTCTGGGGCGAGGACGACACGCGCCGCCTCGCGCCGCGCGAGGCGATCGACCCGGAGTACCTGAACCCGCTCTACGACGCCGCGCTCGCCGACCTCTGGCGCCGGGACGCGCCGTAAAAGGCTTTGAAACATTGGACAATCACAGAAAGGAAAGGAAAACGATGATTATCAAGCTCATGTCTTTGCAGGTCTTGTGCGCGGTCCTGCCCTGCCCAAAGGTCACGGCGGCGGTTGAAGCCCAAAGGCCGTCACTGGACGCGACGCTTGCGGACTACGTGCGGGCGTTCAACGCGACGGACGACGAGCGCTACACGAACGCCATTCCGAACGCGGCGGCGGAGGCGTTCCTCCTGAAGAACGCGCCGCGCTTCGCGTGTCCTGACGCGGACATTGAGCGGACGTATTATTTCCGCTGGTGGACGTATCGCAAGCATTTGCGCCACACGCCGGATGGGTGGGTCGTCACGGAGTTTCTGCCGGACGTCAGCTGGGCGGGACGGTACAACACGATCAGTTGTGCGCTTGGTCACCACTTTCGCGAAGGGCGCTGGCTGCGTGACCGCACGCCGCTGAGGGACTACGCCGCGTTTTGGCTGCGT
Source organism: uncultured Kiritimatiellota bacterium (assembly GCA_934635225.1). Taxonomy (GTDB): domain Bacteria; phylum Verrucomicrobiota; class Kiritimatiellia; order RFP12; family UBA1067; genus UBA1067. Next base: position 82,620 of record CAKTYZ010000010.1, on the reverse strand, counting down.
CCGAAGGACGGCGGCCGCCTGAACGGACCGGGCGCGTACGTCAGCTGGATCGCCGACTCGGTGCTGAAGCTCGCCGACATGGACGGTGACGCGGCGTTCGCGACGAATCACCTGTCCGCGCTCGTGCGGAACTATGAGGCGTGGGAGACGGGATGGGATTGCCGCGTCTTCCCCGGCACGGGCACGTTCCCGATGGGGCTGAAGGGAGGCCTTTTTGAGACGACGTGCAATTACGAGGGGTCCGAACTCGCGCTTGCGGGCGACGGGGCGCGTCCGCTCGTGAACGCGGCGATGTGCGGCGAGGCGCGGACGATCGCCGCGCTCGCGGCGCGGGCGGGCGACGCGGCCACGGCGATGCGGTTCGCGTCGAAAGCGGCGGCGTTGGCGGCGGCGGTCAAGGAGCGCCTCTGGGACCCTCAGCGGCAGTTCTTCATGACGGTCGCGACGAACGGCGTGCGCGGCACGGTGAAGGAGCTGAACGGCTACGCGCCGTGGTATTTCGGACTCGACTTGAAAGGATGCGAAGCCGCGTGGGAACCGTTCGCCGATCCAGAGGGGTTCGCCGCGCCGTGGGGGCTCACGTTCCCGGAACGCCGCACGCCCGGCTTCGCGATTTCCTATGCGGGACATCCTTGCCAGTGGAACGGGCCGTCATGGCCGTATGCGACCTCGATTGCCCTGACGGCGCTCGGCGAGGCGCTGCGCGTCGGCACGGCGGGCGCGCGGACGCTTGGGGATTTCGTGATTGCGCTGCGCCGGTACGCCGCCGCCCACATGCGCCGCACGGCCGACGGGCGCATTTTGCCGTGGATTGACGAAGTGCAGAATCCCGACACGGGCGACTGGATTTCGCGCACGATGCTCGCGCGCGACCCAAGGAACCGCATTCCTGAACGCGGCAAGGACTACAACCACTCGACGTTCTGCGATCTTGTGCTGGGTGAGCTGGTCGGCATCCGTCCGCAGGGGGACGGTTCGCTTGTCGTCGCGCCGCTGTTCCCGTCGGACTGGACGTATCTGCGCGTCGAGGGCGTCCGCTGGCGCGGGCACGACATCTCGGTCGTCTGGGACCGCGACGGCACGCGTTACGGCTTCGGCGCGGGCTTTTTCGTCCTTCGGGACGGCGCCGTCGTGTCACGCCAGGACCTGCCGCGGCGCACGGAAGTGAAGTCGCAGGGCTAAGTCAGCAGGCCTTGGAATGGTTCTCGACTTTTCGGCAGGAGATCGGACGTTTTGGTATAATGCACGGACAGACGACATGAAGAAAGTCCTTGCCATCCTGTTCCTGCTTCCCCTTGCGGCGCGGCGCGCGGTCGTTTTGACCCTCCTCGCGTCAGCGTCTCGAAATCGACCGCGAACGCGACGTTCGCATCCGTCTCCGCGCCGGCGAATGCAAACGCGCCGTTGCTTCTCATGAAAGCGTGCGCGGGGAAGCAGCTGGGGTTTGCGGTCGATTCAAGTCGGCCCGAGTCCTTGACGGACCAGGTGTCGCACGGCTTGAGGGAGGCGATTCGGAACGGCATCCTGAAGGTCGGCGAGTCCCTGCCGTCGCGAGAGGCGTTGGCTCAGGGCCTCAAGGTGAGCGAATGCGTGGTCAGGGCCGCGTTGCGCGACTTGGCGTCCGACCGGTTGGTTGCGGGAAAGCCCCGGCGCGGCCATGTCGTCCTCGCGGTCCCGCAGGAGCGTCGTCAGATGCTGGTTCTCGATGTCGAGACCGCAAACCTCGGCTCGTTCTGCTCGCGCATCAGCATGGTGGAGTGCGCACACGCGATCCAGCGTCAGGGCCATCGCGTCCTGTCGGTCGTGCTGGGGGCTGACTCGCGCGAGACGCCGTATCTTCGACCGCTGCAGGAGGCCTTGCGGCAGCGGCCCGACCTGGCGGTCGTTCGCGTGTCGTCAAGCCGGCGCACGGTGGTGACAAGCCACCTGGCTTCTTGCGGCTGTCCGTACGCGACGCTCACGTTGGGGAACTTGTCGCGCTCGCCGGGACGATTTGCGGGCAACCTCTGCCACAATGTGGACGGCGCGATTTCGGACATGGTTGCGGCGTGCGTGCGCGCGGGCGTTCGCTCGGTCTTGCAGGTTGACTTTGGCGTTGACACGTATGTCCGCGCGGACCATGTCTTCGAGCGCGCGGGCGTTTTTGTCGAACGCCTGTCCGTGCCGCTTGCCGAGAACCATTCGCTCGACGACATCGCGGAGGCGGCGCGTGTCGCGACCGAGCGGCGGATTAGACGCGGTTCGCTTCCGGACGCGGTCTACGTGAGCGACGACTACCTGGCGCACGGCGTCTGCGAGGCGTTCCGCCGCCGGGGCATTTCCTGTCCGCGCGAGACGCGCCTCGTCGTCTATGCGAACAAGGGGTCGGGAATGTTCCCGTTCGGCGACTTGGCGCGGGTTGAATTCGACCCGTGCCGCGACGGCCGCGAGATCGCGCGCTGCGCGTTGGCGTGGCTGCGCACGGGAACGCTGGGCCGCTACGACAATCCGCATCGGTTCGTCGACGGACGAAGCTTCTCGGCGTGACGAGCCTTTCCCCCCGTCCGCGCGATTCGGACGATTCGGATGGTTTTCGTTTTGTTGCGGGGGACAGGCGTGTTATGCTATCATTCCGAATGTGCAAGGGAATGTTGTGCGTTTCCCTCGCTTGATTCTGCCGGGTTCTTGGTTCGTGAAAGGATAACGAAAGGGCGTCTCGTCCATGAAAACGAAAATCTTGGTGTCGCGGCTTTTGGTCGGCCTTGCCGTCGCCTTTGCGCTTGGTGCGGGCGTGACCGTGCGGGCGGCGGAAAATGCGCCGCTGACGGGCGGGGGTGTGCGCGTCTCGGCGGACGTGCCGCGCTATTTTGCGGGTGCAGATGGGAAGGCCTGGGTTCCGATTGGCCTCAACATCTGCTTCTCCCGTACGGAAGACGGCCTCCCGACGGGTGCGAATCTTGAGGCGCTTCGCGCCGAATTCGAGGGTTGGCTTGACCGCTTCGCGGCGGCAGGCGGCAATTATGTCCGCCTTTGGCTCGGCCATGCGTTCTTTGAGATCATGCCGGAAAGGCCCGGCGAATTCGACCCGACGGCCGTCGAGACCCTGACGCGTGTCATACGGCGGTGCGAGCGACTGGGGCTGAAGCTGAAACTGACGCTGGAGAGCTTTCGCACGGTCTTTCCGAAGGGACAGGAGGGCACGGGACGCTACGCCGCGTTCTTCAACCGTTCGCTCTATGCGCCCTATGCCGCGGATCTGCATGCGTTTCTGCACAGTGAGCGATGCTATGAGATCTATATGGGCAAGGTGCGCGAGCTTGCCCGTCTCGGTCTTGGCGATTCGCCGGCCGTCATCGCCTGGGAACCGTGGAATGAGATCGGCTGCATTGGCCCGTGGCGCAACGATGTGGGGCCGTGGAGCGATCGCTTGATGCGTGACTTGCGCCGGATGTTCCCCCGTCAGATGACGACACAGAACCTCGGCAGCTTTTCGAGTCCGGACATGTTCGACTACTACGACTATATCTGCACGATGGAAGGCAATGACTTTCTGCAGGTGCATCGCTATCTTGATTGCGGTGGCGAGTTAGACGTCTGTCGCGGGCCGATGGACGTTCTCGCGGCCGATGCGGTGCGGGAACTCCGCGACCGCAATCCGCGCAAGCCCGTCCTTCTCGCCGAAGTCGGCGCGGTGAAACCGAACCATACGGGCCCCTCGATCCTGTACGCGCAAGACCGCGAGGGGACGCTGTTGCATGACGCGCTTTTCGCGCCGTTTTTCGCCGGCTCCGCCGGTTGCGGGCAGTTCTGGCATTGGGATAGCTATGTGGCGCCAAACGGCCTTTGGCATCACTACGCGCGCTTTGCGAAAGCCATTGAGGGGCTGGACCCGATCGCGGAGGACTTCCGCCCCTTCAAGACCGAGACGCGGCGCGTGCGGGTCTACGGGCTTCGGGGCAAGAGGACGACCGTTCTTTGGTGCCGCGACAAGGCGAGCGACTGGAGGTCCGAACTGGTCGAGGGCAATGCGGCGAAGCCGGTCGAGGGCGAAGCGCTGCCGTCGCCCCTGATCGGGGAGATGGCGTGCTACCTTCCGTGGGAGGATCGGAGCGTGAAGGCTCAGGGTCCGACACTTCCCGCCTTCCGACGCTCCCTCGTCGTGCGTCTGCCGAGTGACGTCTGGAAGTGAGGTCTTTTTGTGAAATCAGCAAATGAAAGGATGCCATGAATAAGACGAATACAAAGAAAAGCACGGTTCGGCGGTCTGCGTTTGGTCTGCTGGCGCTCGTGACCGCTTTTGTCGCGGAAACGGCTCTTGCCGGCTCATGGAGCTGTGCGGTCCTGACGGAGGCGAATCCATTGCCCGAGGCCGTCAACCTGTTGCGCGGACGGTTGCCGACAGCTTCGTCGCGCGATGGTACGGCCACCGAATTCACCAAGGGTTATGCCTTGCGGTTTACGGACGGCAAGATTGCGATAGGTGACATCTGGTGGAACGAGTTCATTGAGGATGGCGGTGCCTACGTCTGCTATTCGGTGACGGACGATCCGGCGGGCGTGGCGCTCACCTCCGTGCGCTTCACGACGACGCATAAGGACAAGGGGCGTTCTCAGGTTCGCATTGCCAAGCTGAGCGTCCAGACGGTGACGAGCGGCGAGACTTGGGTGGAGCTCGCCGACTCGTCCGTCATTGGGCCGGAACCGCAACCGGGCGAGACGAACTTTCAGGCTGTCTATGCTGAATCCGACGGTCGTCCGATTGCCGAGGGCGTGACGGCCATCCGGCTTGATTTTGATCCGGAGCAGCAGAATCACGGCGTGGGTTTTGGCGAGATCGAGGCGACGGCGCTCTTTTTGGACGGAGCCTGGACATGTCGGAGGCAGAAGGCCGCGTATGCGTTGTTGCCATCGGCGAACGTTCTGCGAGATGTGGAGCCGGTCGTTTCGCCCGATCGGATGTCCGTCACTTATCCGTTGCGCGACGATGGCCTCGCGTTGGGCGGTGTGCGCATCACGTCATCCCCTGCCGACGGATCACGGCTTTCGGTCGCGTCCTTGCAGGTCAAGACGGTCGCGACGGGAGATTCATGGTACGCGTTGCCAGGCTCCGGCATCGTCACGAACGAAGCCGGGGCCTCGGTCTGGGAGGCGTTTTACGCGAACCCGGAGAATCTGCCGCTTGCCGCGCTTGGAATAACCGCGCTGAAGGTCGTGTTCGCGGATGGATCGGCGGCGGGAGAGGCCGGCCTTCCGGTCGTCGAGGCAACGGAAGCCGGCGCGGCGAGCAGCTGGTCCTGTCGTCCGCTGGCGGAAGCGAACCCGATGCCGGCCGTTGAGAACGCTCTTCTCGGTCGCGAGCCTACGGCTTTTACGTGCAATGGCGAATACCCTTACGATGTGAATGCCGCCTTGTTTACAGACGGAATGATCGAACTCAAGAAAGACGGCTGGTCCGGACGCATCATGGACGGCGGGGCCTTTGTCAGCTATCGCCTTTCGGACAGTCCCAATGGCACGCGCGTGCGGAATGTGCGCGTCACGACGACGCACACGGACAAGGCTCGTGCGGAGGTGCGGATTGACGCGTTGCTCGTCAAGACGGTTTCGGGGGGCGAAACCTGGTTTGCCTTGCCAAACGCGATCGTTGTCGGCCCGGACGTCACGGTCCAGCTGGCCAACAACCAGGCGACGTATGCGCGCGCGGACGGGGCGTTTCTCGTCCTTGACGCGACGGACCTTCGGATTGAGTTCTGCTCCCGGCAGCAGAACGGCTGGGTCGGGATCTCGGAGATCGAGTCGTCGTGCAAGCCGAACTGTGGACTCTCCATTATCATCAAGTAATTGAAAGGCAGAATGTGGACATGAGAGTTGGACTTTCGGACTTGAGGTGCGCGTTCGTCTGTGCGGCGCTTGTCGGGGGATGGTCTTCGCTTCTTGGGGGTGATGAGGGCTTTCCGCTGTCCGGCACGGGCGCGTGGGTGCGGGACGACCGCGTGTCGATGGCGTCGGCGACGCCGTACGGGACGGGCTTCGTGCGCGACGGCGAGGACGCCGTCTGCACGAACGCCGACGCGAAGGGCGCGAGCGGGCTCGGTTGGTCGCTTGCCCTTGATCAGGCAGTCGCCGCGCCCGTGCGGCTTTCGGCCGACGGCTGGGCCGAGAAACCGCTTGGCGGCGGGCGTTTCGAGCTCTTCGCTGACGTCAGTTACATGGACGGCACGACGGTCTGGGCCTTGCGGGCGCCGTTTTGCGCCGACACCTCCGCCGGTTGGACGCGTCAGACGCTGACGCTGGACGACAAGCCGATTCGGCGGCTCTCCGTCTATGCGCTCTTTCGCGGCGCGGCGGGCGTCGTGCGCTTCCGCCGCCCCGCCCTTGAGGTGATTCGCCCCGAAGGTGGCTCGCGCCTTGACGGCGTTTTCGTGCGGTCTGACGCGCGGCTGAACCAGGTGTCGCTTCTTTTGCGCGATGTCGGGGCGGGCACGGGCTTTGCCCCGTTTGACGCGGGAATCCGCCATGGGGTGAAGGCCGTGCAGACGCAGACGCGGGAGGGGACGGCGGTGCGTCATCGCGTCCGCCTGGAGGTGCCGTCGCCGACGGGGGACCGTGCGCTGACGCTCCTCTATGCCGTTCCGCTGGAAGCGGGCGAACTGATGTGGTTTGCCGATCCGCGCCACAGTTGCGCCGTGACGGCGAAAGACGGCGAGCAGCGCGTGACGTGCCATGTCCCCTACGGGCAGCAGGCGCTCTCGCTCTGGCCGTTCGCCGCCTGTTCCGTCGCGGGACGGGGACAGGCCCTCGCCGTCGATCTCGCGGCGCCGGCCGTCTACCGCGTGACGCTCAATCCCGAACTGCGTCTCCTCTATATCGCCTTTGACGTGGCGCTTGCGCCGGAGAAGAACACGGCGGAAGTCGGCTTCGTCACGTTCCCGTTCGCGGCGCGTGACGGCTTTCGCGGCGCGTTGGAGGCTTGGGGACGGCTGGAGCCGTCGGCGGTCGAGAATCGCATGGAGAAGATCGGACTCTGGGACGCCTTCTCGCGCGTCGAGAAGATTCCGCAGCACGAGGACTTCCACTTCGCCTATGTCGAGGGCGACACGGACCATGCCGCGTGGTATGACGACCAGGGCATCTACTGCTTCAAGTACACCGAGCCGTCCTCGTGGTGGATGCACCTGAAGGGGAAGGACGGCGGGCTGCCAACCTACGCGGAATGCGTGGCGGAGGTTGCACGCTTGGCCGCCGAAGGGGTGGCGGAAGGTTCGGACAAGTGGTCGAAGCACGCGGCGGCGCTGGCGTGGCAGACGAGCGCGGCGATGGACGCTTTCGGGCGACGCGTCGGGCACATCCAGTCCACGGCCTGGACGCCCTCCGGCGTCATGTGGAGCCTCAACTCCGCGCCGGGCATTCGTGGCGAAGTGACGGATTACAAGATCAAGGTGTCCGAGGCGCGTTTCAGGGAGATGTACGGCGGCGCGCCATTCCCGAAGGGCGTGGACGGCGAGTACATCGACTCGTCCGAAATGGGCTTCTCGATTGGGGCTGACTATGACCGCGCACACTTTGCCGCGATGGAAACGCCGCTCTGCTGGAGCGGCCCGTCGAATCGCGTCTGCATCTCCGGGGGCCTCGTCAGCTATGAGTATGTGCGGTCGATTCGCCGTCGGCTTGACGCCTATGGGCGGCGCATGATGGCGAACTCGACGCCGAAGATGACCTCGCTGATCGTCCCTTGGGCGGATGTGCCGGGAACCGAAGTTGACTGGAACCGGGGCGGAAAATGGAACCCTTCGTCACACGAGGAGATGATTTACTGGCGGGCGGTCGCCGGACGCAAGCCGTACTGCCTTCTCCAGAACACGAATTACCGAATCTTCACGCGCGAGCTGGTCGTGCGCTACATGGAGCGTGCGCTTGCCTATGGCATGTTGCCGAGTTACTTCAGCAACGACGGCTATACGGACCGCTACTTCGAGAATCCGGCCTACTACGAGCGCGACCGTGACTTGTTCCGCAAGTACGTGCCGTTGGCGATTGAGGTCGCCACGGCGGGCTGGCGTCCCGTGCGGACGCTTCTCTCCTGCGCGGACGAGGAGGTCTTCGTCGAGCAGTTCGGTGACCGCTATGTGACGGTGTTCAACGCCTCTGTCCGCGAGACGAAGCGCGTGACGCTCCATTCGGATCGTCCGTCGGCGCATGAGCGCGTGACGGGCGCGTCGTGCGCGTTTGCGGATGGCACGGCCGTTCTCAAGATTCCGCCGGAGAGCGTTCGGCTTCTCGATTTCGGCGTATCATCGGCGAGATAGAAAGGGGCCTTGTCGTCGCGTTGCCGGGGCTTCCGTACTTTGCGGCGGCCCTGAAGCGGAAGAAAGCCCTCTTCCCAAGGACAACGCCGTGCGCTTTGCGGGACAAAACCAGAGGTCCAAGCCTTGCCAATCGCAAGTGAACGCGTTCTCCTGTTCAAGTGAACGCGTTCTCTTGGGTAAACGAACGCGTTCTCTTAGGCAAACGAACGCGTTCTCTTGAGTGAATGAACGCGTTCACTTGTATCGGAGAACGCGTTCACTTGTGGCGGAGAACGCGTTCACTTCAGTTCCGCCCTACCGAGAAGAGGCACTTGCGATGCGGAGACGTCTCCGCTTTCCCCTTGACTCCGCCGCGTTGGGGCGAGGGATTCCGGCGGTTTTCTCAGGCGCGAGAGGCCATTGACGCCCGAACCTGCCATGCCCGGCAAGTGGTTCCCGGAACGGAATTCGGATGATTCGGATGACGTTTGGCTTGTTGCGGGCGACGGGCATGTTGTGCTATTCTATATGTTGAACAAAGATGATGCAGAAGAAATGAACAGCACGTTTTTCTTGTTGGCACTTGTGAAACTGGCCGCGCCGTTTACGGACGGGGCCATCCTGCAGCGGGACATGCGCGTGCCCATTTGGGGGACGGGTGCGGCGGGTGAGACGGTGCGCGTCTCGTTCGCCGGGCAGGAACGCACGACGGTCGTTGGCGCGGACGGTCGTTGGCGCGTGGATCTGGAGCCGCTTGCGGCCTCGTCCGAGGGGCGAGACTTGACGGCAAACGACCTGACGGTTCGTGATGTGCTTGTGGGCGAGGTTTGGCTTTGCTCGGGGCAAAGCAACATGGCCGTGCCGCTTTGGGGAGACTCGCCGCGTGCGCGCGACCGCCTTGGCGGTCAGGTGGGGCCGATCACGACACGACCGACCCTGCGGTTCGCGAAATTGCGAAACGGCTGGAACGACGTGCCGCAGACGGACGAGACGATCGTCTGGGAGCGGGCTCTCCCCGCATTCCTCACCGGTGGAGACGTTTCCGCCGTCGCGTTTTGGTATGGGCAGTATCTCCAGGGTGCGCTCAATGTGCCGATCGGCCTTTTTGAGGCGTGTGTCGGCGCGACGGACATCGAGACGTGGATTCCCGATTGCCGCGCGGCCTGTCCGCCGGCGCATGCGGGCAAGGGCGGGCTGCAGCCCGCGCAGTACCACAACGGCAAGGTCGCGCCAATCTGCCCTTACGCCCTGCGTGGGGCAATCTGGTATCAGGGCGAGAGCAACACGTTCGAGTCGGAAATCCCGAAATACCCAAGTCGCATGCGTGAGCTCTTGCAGGGTTGGAAGCGCGTCTTTGCGAACCCGCGCTTCCGCCTCTACTTCGCGCAGCTCTGCCCGTGGGGCAATCCCCTTGTTCCGGCGATGCAGGAGGCCCAGCAGCGGTTTGCGGAGTCCGAGCCGGACGCGGGCATGGCCGTCCTCTGTGACGTCGGCAACATTCACGACATCCACCCCAACGACAAGCAGGTCGTTGGGCTGCGTCTCGCGCTTCTCGCGCTCAAGCGCGACTACGGCTTCACGGACCTTGTGGCGGACTCCCCGGTCTTGCGGTCGTGGCGGGTGGAAGACGGCAGGTTCCTTCTGGATTTTGACCACGTGACGCGGTGGAGCGTCTACGACCCGGATTGGCGCACGCAGCGGGATGTGGCGAACAGCCGCGACTATGGCTTTGAAGTCGCGGGTGCGGACGGCGTGTGGGTCAAGGCCCAAATCGGGAACTTTCGGCAGGCGGAGGACTCGGTTCGACCCGAATACCGGGGGCAGATCACGAATCGGACGCTCGTCGTCTTCGCTCCGGAGGTGCGCGCGCCGCGTGCCTTGCGTTACCTCCATTCCGCGCCTTGGCGCGGCTTCCTCATGAACGAGGCGGGGCTTCCTGTCGGCGCGTTTCACGTTGATCACCCCTCGGTGCGAATCGAGCCGCGCGATGCGCCTGAGACGTGGTTTCACGTCATTGGCGGCAACGCCTCGAAGGAAGGGCTTTCGGCGGATGTGCAGGCGATTGCCGCAGCGGGGTTCGGCGGCATCCAGTTCTTCCATGGCCGTGCGGTGGGCCTCGACCCGAAGCCCTGGCCGGGCGTGAAGGAGCAGATTCCCTGTCTAAGCCCGAAGTGGGGAGGCCTCGTCTCGCATCTTGCCGACGAATGTGCCGCGCGGGGGCTTTCGTTCAAGCTTCAGAACTGCCCCGGCTGGTCGATGAGCGGCGGTCCGTGGGTGCCGAAAGAGAAGGCGATGCGAACGCTCGTTGCCTTTCCGCCGGGACGGAAGCCGCGCTTTGACGCGGATGACGACTATCGGGAAATCGGCGAAGTGACGTTCCCGGCTCCAGTGGGCGAGGCGGAGACGGCGCTTCTTCCCGATGCCGTGGAGACGAACGGCGACGTGCGCGTTTTCCGCTTCGCGCGGCCGGTGACCGTGCGCACGGTGACGCTGACGAATCCGCAGCGCCTGAATCATGACTGGTGCTATGAGCCGAAGATTCGCTTTCGGCTGGAGGCTGACGGCGCGGTGGCGCTGGATCGCGACTGTCCGGCGGGAGCCTGGTTCGACGAGGCCGACATGACGTTTTCGGTGACGGCGCACACGGCCGCCGTCTGGAGGCTTTCGGTCGCGCACGTCCACCCGTTGAAACGCTTCCCCGAGATCCGCTTTTCCGCTGCCGCGCGGCTTGACGGCTGGGAGGCGAAGGCCGGCCTTGCGCTGCGCGAATTCACGATGGGCACGGACGCGGCCCCAGTCGAGACGGACGGTTCGCGGACGCTCGTCTTCGGGCACTGCAACGCCAAGCGACGCAATGGCCCCGCACCGGCTGAGGCGACGGGCTGGGAGTGTGACAAGATGGATCCGGCGGGCTTTGAGGCCAACTATGCCGGCTATGTCCGTCGGCTCCTCTCGGGGCCGCTTGCCGGTCAACGGGTCGAGGGTCTCGTGGTTGACAGCTGGGAGTGCGGTCCCGCGCGGTGGACGCCGAAGATGGAGGAGGCGTTTCAGCGCCAGAACGGCTATGCGCTCCGCCCGTGGCTGCCGGCGCTTTTCGGCTATGTGCTGGGAAGCGTCTCCGAGACCGAACGCTTTCTCCTCGACTGGCGGCGCACGTGCTCGCGGCTTGTGGAGGACAACTACTATGGGACGATCGCCCGCTTGGCGAAGGCCGACGGCTTGTCCGTTCAGTACGAAACGGCCTTTGGCGATGTGCTGACGGGCGATTTGCTGCGCTTTTGGAAATATGCCGATGAGCCGATGTGCGAGTTCTGGAGTCCGTTCGACGATGCGAATGGATATGTGACCTCGTACAACTTCAAGCCCGTCCGGCCGTGCGTGTCCGCGGCGCACCTTTACGGCAAGCGGCGCGTAAGCGCTGAAGCGTTTACGAGCGCGCGCCTGACCTTTGACGAGACGCTTCAGGGACTGAAGGAGGACGCCAATCTCCACCTCTGTCGCGGCGTGACGCATCTCGTCTTCCACACCTACACGCACAATCCCGTCGTCAAGGGCCTTCCGCCGGGGTCGAGCTTTGGCTGTGGCATCGGCACGCCGTTCTTGCGCGGACAGACCTGGTGGCCGTTCATGCCTGGCTTTACGCGCTATCTTGCGGTCTGCGGGCATGAGCTTGAGCGCGGGAAGCCCGTGGTCGACGTCCTTTGGTATCTTGGCGATGCGCTTGGGCACAAGCCCGACGAACGCGGCGACCGGTTCGGGCCCGGCTACAAGTACGACTACCTCAACCGCGACGTCTTGGAGACGCGCCTCACTGTGCGGGACGGACGCTTCGTGTTGCCGGACGGCCTCAGTTATCGCGTTCTCTGGATTCCCGACGGCACGTTTCTCCTGCCTGAGACAAGGCGCCGCCTCGCGACGCTGGAGGCGATGGGGGGACGGATCGTCTACGGCGACTTCACGCCGGACTGGCCGGCGGATGTCGCGGGCGCACCGTACTGGTACCATCGGCGCGACGGCGATGAGAGCATCTACTTTCTGGCGAACTTTCGACAGCCGTTTAAGGGCGTTGTCCGCCTGCGCGACTGGCCTCGGCCGATTGACCTGGAACTGGCCCCAGGCGAAGGCCGTTTCGTTTACGTGAAGGGTGACACGCTGCGCATGATGGAGCCGGAGACGGGGCGCACGCGTTTTGGCGCGACTGCCTGTGGCGAGCAGGCGTTGGAGGGCTGGTCCCGCCCACTTGGACTTTGGCGTGACTTGCCGGGAACTTACGCGGAGAAGGGCTTCTCCGGCACGCGGAGGTATGACTGCAAGGTGACGCGTCCGTTCCCTGCGAGCGATGCGCGGTCCATCGTCTTGGACTTGGGCGAAGTGACGTCGTGCTGTGCGCGGGTCTTGGTGAATGGGCGTGAAGTCGCGAAGATCTGGAGTGCGCCCGCGCGCGTGGACGTGACGGAATCGCTGAAGGATGGCGTGAATGAAATAGCCGTTGACGTCACGTCGACATGGCACAATCGACTGATTGTCGATGCGGGGCTGCCGGAAGGCGAACGCCAGACGTGGACGATTCTCAACTGGCGAGGACCGCAGAGAGGACAGGCTTTTGCGCCGTCCGGTTGGGTTGGTCCGGCGCGGTTCGTGTTTCTGCGTGACGACGGGACGAAAGGTCAATGCCGATGACCTGACGGCGATGTTCGTCGGGCCGCCGCCATTTGCGCAAGGAACCCGCAGTGTGTTATAATCCTCTCATCTTTAAGGAGGAATGAACCGTTATGGCGAAACAGGTTGTAATCAATGATGAGGCTCAGGGTCGGCGGCGGCCAGCGGCGCGAGCGGCATGCGCGTGGGCGTTTGTCGTCGTCTGGGCTGTCTGCGCGTCCGTGACAGCAGGGACAGACCCCTTTGCAGGGGCGAAGTGGATTGGCGGAAACGCCGTCACGCTTCCTGACTATGATTTCGGCGGGGCACGGTGGATTGCGCCGAGGCAGGATGGCGGCAAGGCTGTCTTCGAGCGTCGTTTCGCGCTTGCGGAGAAGCCGGCGACGGCGGAGCTTGTTGTCGCCGCGCAAGACCGATTCGCCGTCTCGGTCAATGGGCTGAAGCGCTGGGGCGAGGCCGCGCGCGACCTCGCGCCGGTCGGGGCGTTTCATGACGGACGTTACGCGAAGTTCGTTGATGCGGGCCCTGCGCTGAAGGCGGGCGAGAACGTGATTCGTGTCGAAGTGACCGCCGCGTCGGGCAAGACGCCCGCCGCCCTCCTTTCGCTTCTCCTGCCGGACGGCAGACGGATCGTCACGGATGGCGCGTGGACGGAAGTCCATGCGCTCGGTGGGCCGCGCGACGTCCCGTGGGGGCATGAGATGATCTTTCGCCGCGAGGTGAATTCCCCCGCGTTCGAGAGGCGCTTCGCGCTTGCCGGTCCTGTCCGCAAGGCCACGCTTGCGATCACGGGCCTCGGCTTCTACGAGGCGACCTTGAACGGACAGCGCGTGGGCGCGAAGCGGCTCGACCCGATTCCCTCGAACTACGACCGGCGCGTCTACTATTCGGTCTACGACGTCACCGCGCAACTCAAGGCGGGCGAAAACGCCCTGCGCGTCCTTCTCGGGCATGGCTGGTGGGATGTGCGCGCAATCGGCACGTGGAACTGGGACATGGCCCCCTGGCGGAACCCGCCGCGCATGATTGCGCGCCTGGAGGCCGAACTTGCGGACGGAACGCGGACGGTCGTCGTCTCGGACGGCACGTGGCGGCAGGTCGAGAGTCCTCTCGGCTACGACTGCATCCGCGAGGGCGAGGTCATCAACGCGCGCAACCGCCGCGCCGTCGATCTTTCCGCGTCGTTCGTCTCTGCGCAGGAAGTCTCCGCCCCGAAGGGCCGTCTCGTCGAGGAGACGGTGCCGCCGACGGTCGTCAAGCGCACCGTCCCCGCCCGCCGCGTCGATCGCGTCGGAGACTGGTGGCGCGTCGATTTCGGCGAGGATCTTGCGGGCGTCATGCGCTTCCGTTTCTCGGATGCCGTCCCGGGGCGCGTCGTCACGTTTCGCTACGACGAACGCGACGGCGTGACGGTCGATCCGCCGGACCCGCGCGACGGGACGAAGACGCCGACGGACGGCAAGCCCTCCCGGCGCATCGACTGCCACTTCGGCTGGACGGCTTCGCACGACGTCCTCCCCGGCGGCGTGTTCCAGTGCGACCGCTACGTCACCCTCGGCAAGGCCGGCGAGACCTACGAGCCGCGCTTCACCTACGACGGCTTCCGCTACGTGTTCGTGCGCGGGCTCGGGCGCGCCCCGAGGCTGGAGGAGTGTGAGGCGCTCGTCCTCCAGACCGACTTCGCGGACATCGGCTCGTTCGCCTGCTCGGACCCGGCGTTCTCGGCCCTCATGAAGGCGACAGACCGCGCCTACAGGTCGAACTTCGTCAATGGCTTCCCGACGGACTGCCCGCATCGCGAAAAGAACGGCTGGACGGCCGATGCCGCGCTTGCGTCCGAATTCGCGATGTACGCCTACGAGAACACGGTCGCCTATTCAGACTGGCTCGAGCAGGTCGCCGAGTCGCAGCGCGCCGACGGGCGCATCGCCGAAATCGTGCCGACCGCCGGCTGGGGCTATCCCGGCCTTCTCGACTGGGATGCCGTGATCGCCATCCTGCCGCGCACGATTTGGCGCTACCGCGCCGACAGCCGCCCGCTTGTCGAGATGTATCCGACGCTCACCAATTACATGGAGAAGGTGGCGGTCCCCGAACTGAAGGACGGGGTCTTCCGCCGCGTGCGCGGCGACTGGGTGTCCGCCGGGACGCGTCCGAGCGAGGGGATCGTCGGGACGTGCTACTTCAAGTACATGGCCGAGACGGCGGCCCTGACGGCAAGGCTCCTCGGGCGTCCGTCCGAGGCGTCGCGCTACGCGGCCCTCGCGGACCTGGCGCGGGAAGGCTTCAACCGCGCCTATTTCAGGGGCGACGGTCTTTATGGGGACGAGAAGGGCCGCCAGACGACGCAGGCGATGGCGCTGGAGTTCGGCATGGTTCCCGCGTCCGAGCGCAAGGCCGCCGAGCGGCGGCTCGTCGAGGCCGTGGAGGCTGCGGGCGGACATCTCGACTTTGGCCTTCACGGGATGAAATGGGTGCCGCGCGCGCTGTCGAAGGCCGGGCGGACCGACCTCGCGTTTCGGATGTTCACGAAGGACACGGCGCCGAGTCCGACGGTCTGGCTGAAACGCGGCGGAACGTCGCTTTGGGAGGATTGGGGCAACGGCGCGTCGCGCAACCACATCATGTTCGCGGAGTTCGCCTGCTGGGCTTACCAGTACCTCGCGGGCATTCGCCTTGCGGACGGTGCGGACGCCAACGGCTTCCGGAAGGTTGTTGTAGACCCACAGCCGATTCCCGATCTCGACTGGGCGCGTGCGGAACTTCGCTTGCCGAAGGGCATTCTCGCGAGCGGCTGGAAGCGCACGGGCGGCGCGGTCGAGCTGACGGTTGCGGTGCCGGAGGGAACGGAGGCCGAGATCCGCTTCGGCGGACGGGTGGAGCGCGTCGTCGGCCCCCTGTCGCGCACGTGGTCATTTCGCTGACCGTGAACGAGCCTCCCCCGGCGGCGTGCGTCGCCATTGCGACAGCGACAGCCCCGTCTGGGCCTTGAAGAGGTTTCGGAGCGCGTTGGCGCTCCCGAAGCCCGTCTGACGGGCGATGGTCTCGATGGGCAAGGCCGTGGTCCGGGCCAATTGGAGAACGCGCGCGAAACGGGCACGGACAAGCGCTTGCCGGACGCTTTCGACGCCCAGCTCGTGAAAGCGCAGGTCGAGGAGGCGTCGCGAGACGCCGATGCCGAGCGCAACGGCATCCGGCGTGATGCCCTCGCAGGCGTGTCGGGCGATGAACCTGAGCGCACGATCGACGAGATGTCGCGCCGGCGTGAGCGCGCGCGTCGATTCTCGCGTCACGACGCATTCGGGGGAACAGAGGATGGGCTTCGTTGAGATGCGGCGACGTTGCAGCAGACGCCCGAGCGCCTCGGCCGCGTCGTAGCCCTGTTGCTCGCGGTTCACGCGGACGGTCGAGAGGGTCGGGTTCGTGGCCGTGCAGATGCATTCGTCGTCATCCACGCCGATGACGGCGACATGGTCGGGGACGGAGAGCCCGACACGTCGGGCGCACGTGAGGACCTCCACGGCGGTCATGTCCCAGGCGGCGCAGACCGCAATTGGGCGCGGCGCCCGCCGGAGCCAGGATTCGAAGGCGGTTCGTCCGCGCCTGTCGCCGACGAAGTCCATGACAGGCTCTCCGCCGAGCGCGGCGCGGAACCCGTCCCAACGCTCGTCGGACCAATAGGAGCGCGCGGCATCGTGCACGAAGGCATAGGCGCCGAATCGTCCGCAGACGCGGAAATGCGCCGCCGCCATGTGGCCAATCGCCTGGTTGTCCGTGCGCAGGAAAATGGTCGGCTCGCGGCGTTGCGCGAGGAACGGGTGGTCGCACTCGATGGCGGCGACGGGCGCGCGGCTCTTGGCGAGCGCCTTGAGGGCGCCGACGGCGTTGGGAATGCTGATAAGGTATCCGTCGGTTCCTTCGGCTTCGGCGCGGCGAATCGTCTCCGCCGTGAGTTCCGACTCCTCTCGGACGAGATGGATGTCCCAGTCGTGGCCTTCCGCAATGTAGCGGTAGACGCCGCGCAGCTTCTGGCGGGCGGCGGCGTTTGTCGTCTTGATGGCGCAGAGAACGCGGAAGAATCGTTTCATACGCGTGATAGTATAGCATAAGATTGCTTGGATTGTGAATTACTGTTGCGTGCGTTGTGATACCGTGGTGTGTTAGAATACCCTCGTCCAAAGGGAAAAAGGAGACAGACAGGACGATGGAACGAACTGACATGGAGATTGCCGACGGCGTGACGAAGTCGCAGTGGGACGGGGCGCACTACGCGTCCGTCGTGTCGTCGGGCGGATGGCGCGTCGCGTTGCTGAACCACGGGCCGCGCTATACGGGGGCCGGGGCGTTCGAGCGGCATCTCCGTACAGATGAGGTCTTTGCTCTTCTTGCGGGTGCGATGACGCTTTGGGTCGGGACGCCGCCGGCACCCGTTCGCTTGGAGCCAAACGCGGTCTATCGCGTCAGGGCCGGCGTATGGCACCGCGTGACGACGGAACCGGGGGCGCGTTGCCTTGTGGTCGAGAATGACGACACGGGGCCGGCGAATACGGAATACACGGAGATGCCGAGTGCCGCGTGCCGAACATTTGCAAGCTGAACATCTGCAAAGAAAGGAAAACGAAAAGATGAAAGTCTACCTGAAGAAGTCCGTGAAAGCCCTTTGGCTTTTCAGTCTCCTGAGTCTGCGCCTTTCTGCCGCCGAGACGGTGGTGACTGTCGCGCCGGGCGAACGGCATCTCGTCGCAGAGGCCGAGAACGTCGCGCAGACGGTCTTCCTGCTGGGCGACGGCGCGGCGCTTGCCGTGTCGGGGGCGTTGGGCGGCGATGCCGTGCTGAAGGCCCGTGTGAAGATCGCGGCTGGCGCGGCGGCGCGATTGGAGGCTGGCGACGGCGTCTCGTCCGTTCGCTCGGAGGGCGGCGTGTATGCGCTGGACGGCGGGTCGCTCGTCGTTTCGGGCCTCAAGTCCCTGACCGTCGGCATGGCGGGCGGCGCGAAGGCCATCAGCACGACGCCGCTGGACATTGGCGACTTGACGTTTGAGGATGACGCCGCGACGGGCCTCGTCCTGTCTGGCTGCCTGACGGTTCGCCGCGTGCCCGCGACATGCCCGCTTGCGGTTGCGCCTGGCGCGACGCTCGCGCTCATGGGCGCGACAGAGGCTCTGGCGCCTCTCGGAATCGCGGGCGCGTATGCGCTGACGGACTTTGATCTCGTCCTGCTGAACGCGTCGGCCGTGCCGAACGGGTCCGTCTTGACGGTTGCGCCCGGTCGCACGTTGGCCGTCAAGCCCTGCACAAAGAACGGAGACTGGGCTTGGGCGGGCGCGACGGCTTACGATTTCAGATTGCCGTCCGTCGTGCTTGGCGGTGCGGGGGCGAAGCTCGTCTTTCGCAACACGACGTACGTCGAGTACACGGCGTGTCCCGTCTCAGGGTCGGGCGAGGTCGTCTTTGAGCCCGATTCGCCGAGCGCGAAGTCGTCCTTGCTCTATGGTCCCTTTTCGTACGACGGCGCGTTTGCCGTGGCGAACGCGAGTTCGGTCAGCACCTACACTTACGGCTGGACGGAGACGGGCGTGCGCACGCTCCGCCTTGGAAACGGCACGACGTTCCGCGCGAACGGCGTCGCCGCGTTTTCGGCGCTTTCCGTCACGGGGAGGGCAACGCTGGAGCTTCTGCACAACAGCCGTCTGACGGTCGGAGATGTCGTCTCGGGCGATTCGCTGGACGTGACGGCGCTCAATGGCGTCGGCGGGGGAAAGATCGATTTCGTCGGCACGTTTCCGATGCCCTTTGCGCTGACGGCCCAAGGCCCCGCCTACTGCCTCTTTGACGGCGGCGAGCCGAAGGGCGGTTTCTCTTGCCGGACGGGATCCCGCGTGACATACCTTTGGCCTGATGCGGACGGCGTCATCGATGGTGCGGGAATCCTTGGCGTTGACGTGACGTCCGAGGCGACGGCGTGGGCGAATGGCCTCACCCTCAAGAACCTTCCGCCGACGCTTGAGGTGACGGTCAAAGGGAGCGTGGCGCTTGTCCGCGCGTCTGCCGCGCCGGATGTTGCCATGAAGGTGCGTGCGGAGGTGGGCGGCACGGTGTCGTGTGAAATGGACGATGCGGGTTGGCAGAAGGGCCTCAAGCTGTGGATTGACCCTTCGACCGCAGCATTCGGTCCGGTCGGCGGACATGAGTCGAACAGGGCGACACTGGAAGGCGATGCCGTCTTTGCCGCGTTGTCCGACTGCCGCGCCGAGCAGACCGTTTACTCGCTCCTGAACAAGCGCGACACGACGGCGACGAAAAGCCAGGTGAACTGGCAGGTCTATCCGTTGGCGGTGACGGCGGCCTGCAATGGCCTCACGGCATTCTCGTGCGGGCCGTATCAAACGGCCGGAAGGCAGACTTACGTCTTCGCCGACGGTTCGCCGGACGTGACGACGACGGCAACACAGGCGCGTCGGATTCTCGTCGCAAAGAATGGCAACGTGAGCGAGACGGCTCCTGAGCCAGCCGGTGCGGTCATCATGGTCTTCGGGTCTCAGAACGGCGGCGGTGCGGCGCTGGTCGGGACGAAAAGCGGCGCATTCGGACGCACGGGGACGACATGTGCGGCGGGCCTCACCACGAACACGGCGCATCGCGTCTTCTTGAACGGCCGCCTCGTGGCGAACCCCGCCGAAGAGGCGCTTTCGGGCGACTGGGACATCGTGACCGTCGAACTGGACGGGGAAAGCCTCTCGGCGTTCGGCTGGTGCGGTTCGGACGGCAAGAACAACGACTACGCGCATTGCGGCGGTCAGAACTACGGCGAAATCCTCGTCTTCTCGGAAGTCCCCGCCGATGGGGTGCGGATTGCCGCCGAGAGGTATCTGGCCCGGAAGTGGGGGCTTGCCGCGAAGTATTCGCAGCGGGCAGACGCGATTGAGCTCGCGGGTGCCGGCACCGTGAACGCGGGGTGTGCGGAGTGGAATGTCATGGGACGCTTTGCGGGTACGGTCGCGTTGTCGGGTGGAACGCTAACGGTTGCGCCGTCGGTTCCGGTGCCGGACGCCTCCGTTGTGCCGACAGACGGACTGCTCGCGTGGTTTGACCCAGAGTCCTCCGAGGACCTGCTTCTGAACCGCGACACGGCATCCGCCGACGCGCAGCAGTCGCCTGACCGCATTTGGGCCCTGTACGACCGCAGCCGTCCACAGCGTGCCGAGGGCGACGCCTGTCTCTTCGGGGTGCGCGTGCGCCGCCCGCTCTGCGTGCGAGAGGCGCGGGGCGATGGCCCGGTGCGCAATTGGATGCATTTCGATTCGGAGGACAACCTGCGCTTTGTGCGACTGCCGTTGCCCGACTTCGCCTCGACGACCGTGGCGGCGACGGCGTTTCCGGGCGTTCGCGAGGTCTTTATCGTCCAGGACTCTTCTCGCGGCGGCGGCACGCCCCTCGTTGACCGCATCGACGAGTCGACTGTCGGCACAAAGATCGTCCCGCGACGCACAGCCGATGCGTCCGCGCCAATCTGGGCGAACGTCAACGCCTCGACCTTCACGGACGCGTCGATCACGGGCGGCGTCACGCGGCTGAACGGCCGTGTCGTCGATGGCCGGGCGCGCGGTTTCACGGGTGGCGTCGAGATCTTCTCGTTCGCGACGACGGCAGATTATGCGCCGCTTGCCTTTGCAGACCTCTGGAACGCCACGGTCGCCGGCAAGGGCGCCTATGAGATCCTTGGCGAGATTCTCGTCTATGGAGAGGTCCTTTCGGATGCGGCGCGCACGAAGGTCGTCTCCTATCTCAACGGGAAATGGCGCGGCGTCCTGCCGTCGGGAGGGGCGGACTTGACGCAGGCGACGATTGTTGGCACGGGCCGGGTGAACGTGTCGCGCCTCTCTGAGGCTCCGGGGATTTCGCCTTCGTTTGCGGGCAGTCTCGTGGCTACGGACTGCGGAGATTGCCAGTTTGTCGTTCGTTCGACAGACGGTCACGCGGACGGAACGCTGTCCCTGCCGGGCGTGACGCTGGATCTGCCGTCCGCCGCAACGGCGACGGTGTCTGTCGAGTGCCGCGTTCCGTCCAAAGGCCGTGTCCTGACGCTGATCGACTGCGCGGCATTCACACGTGCGACGGACTGGACGCTGGATCTTCGGGCGAGATCAGGCGTGCGCGGCGCCTTGCGCGTCGAGGGCGGACGCCTCTTGCTGGACCTGAAAGGGCCTGGCCTGTGCGTTGTCGTGAGGTAAGGGGGCGCCATGCGATTGGTCTTGCTGTTGTGCGTGTTGCCCGTCGTCTCGGTGAAGGCGGCTGTCGGCGGAATGTCGGGCGACTCGGTTTTCGGCTCGTTGGACGGTCTTTCCGTCGCAGAGGGCGCTTTCCGCTCCGAGTCTCCTCGACCTCAGCTGGAGAAGACGCGCGAGGGCGTTCGACTTTTCGTTGACGTGCGCGAACAGGCGAAGCCAGCCGATCGCTATGTCCTTCGCGTGCCGCCGCGTCGCGTGAGGCGGGGCGATCGGCTTCGCCTCACGGCGCGATTCGCCCAGCCGTGCGGCCTGTTGAGCGGCGTGGCCGGGGTGCGCGTCCGGGATGCGGCAGGGGAGACATTCCATTATTTTCCGGCGGAGACGTTTCAGCCCGGCGACGGCACGACGGTTTTCCTTTACGACATTGACGAGAAAACGCCGTTGCACTGGGGTGGTGACGGAGACGGGCGGTTTTCGGCGGGCGAACTCCAGGTCGTGGCGGTCACGCTGAGCGTGGACGAGGGCGCGGCGCCGTCCGATTCCGTTGAGCTGTTGGCGTTGGAGCCCGCTGGGGCTGAACGCTTCGTCGCGGATGTCACGGCGGAAGTCGTGACGGACAGACCTTTGCCCGTCCAGTGGGAGGACTCGCCGCACGTGCCGTCGCTGCGCTTGAGATCGACCGTGGACGTGCCTCGGCGCTGGACGGGAGACCTCTGGATCTGCGATTTCTTTGGGGCGCGGACGCGTCTGCCAGTCGCGGTTTCGCTTTCGCCACATGGTGCCGTGCAATGGGCGCTTCCGCATCGTCCGGGAAGGGGGCATTGGCGAATCGCGGGCGTACTGTCGTCAGGAAATGACCGCGTGCTTGTCCAAACGGCCTTGGCCGTGCTTCCGCGGCCGCGTGCGGTGGCCACAGACGGGTTCCGCCTTGGCGTCAACTTCCATTCGTTTAGCGGGTACACCGAGGCGGAACGCGCAGTTGCCGAAGAGGCGCTTGTGGCGTTGGGGGCTCGTCTCGTGCGAGGTTCCGTCGGAAACTTTCGGCAAGTCGCGCCGCGAAAGGGCGCTTGGCGGTGGGAGAAGACGGACCGCATCGTCGAGGGCCTTCAACGTCGCGGAATCGGCATCCACGCCATCGTGTACTCGCCGCCAGACTGGTCGATTCCCGAGGCGACGCGCGCACGTGTCAAAGGGCGGCCTGGCGCGGCAGACGCCAAGCCCGACCTTGACGCCTATGCGGACTATCTGCGGCGATTCGCCGGACGCTACGGTGGGCGAATTGACTATTATGAAATTGGAAACGAGTGGGACAACCTGTTCTTTCGCGGCGTCCTGACGCCGGAAGAGGCGATTGAACTTCAGAAGACGGCTTACGCGGCGATCAAGGGGGTCTGTCCCCACGCCTGCGTCATCCACGGTGGGTTCTGTACGGGAGATTCCTATGGGGACGCGGCGCGTCGGGCGGGCGTTGAGCGTTTCCTGAAGGGGGCGTTCGGCAGCTACGAC
The DNA here is from genome assembly GCA_934635225.1 of uncultured Kiritimatiellota bacterium. GTDB lineage: Bacteria > Verrucomicrobiota > Kiritimatiellia > RFP12 > UBA1067 > UBA1067. Next base: position 59,963 of record CAKTYZ010000010.1, on the reverse strand, counting down.
CGGCACGTCGTGCACATTCACGGACCGTTTGGCTTTTACGAACGCCAATTGGATGCGCACTTCTTTCCAGACCGCGAACGGCTTGGGCTGGAGGGCGTCCCGTGGTATTCGGACGAGTCGTCCCACACGTCGGGACGGGCGACGGAGACGTGTGTGGCGGCCACGGTCTGGAAGAAGGTCCTCCATGCCCAAGCCATGGGGTCTTCGGACTACATTTGGTACAACCTTCGGAGCTGCGGGGGCGATGCGGTTGAGCGTGGCTACGGGCTCTTGACGCGGGCGTTCGAGCCGCGGCCGTCCTTCGTGGCGTTCGCCGCGCTGGAGCGGCTGATCGGGGGGCTCCAGGGCGAGAGGCCTCTTGAGCGCATGGATTATCGTCGAATCTATCGGCTGCAGGGACAGAGACGCACGGGCGAGACGTCGCGCGTCGTTGTCGCGGGGTGGGATGCCGCGCCGAAGCCGTCTGCACTGGAACTTGAGACGGACGCGAAGGCGGCTTTTTGGGTTGATCTCATGGGCCGACAGTCGGCCTTGGCCTGTTCGGGCGGACGACTGCGCTGGACGCCGAGCCGCTTGCCGTCGGCCGTGGTCTTTGAGGGGGCTTCATATGCGCGTCCCGTGAAGGAATCGCCGTGCGTGCGTCCCGCACCGACGGATTGGACGGTCACGCTGGAGCGCACCGATGAGACGAACGGCGCGCGCTCGGCGATGTGCGTCGTGCAAGGGCGTCGGCAGGCCTTTGCCGTTGACGAGCCGCTGCGTGCGCGCTGCGAATCGCTGACGGACGGCACGAACCGGTGGAAAATAGCTGTCGAAACGTCCTATGCGTCCGTTGCGGACGGTGGTTTCGAGGGGACCGTGCGCATTGAGAATCATGCGTGCCAATGGCGTGTCATCGGATTCGCGGGGTGTACGTACGGGCTGTCGGGCGTGCATGCGGACCGTCAATCGCTGTATGTGCCAGAAGGTCTTGGCAAGCGCGTGAACCCCGTCCGCGCTTCTGCACGTCTGCGGGAGAAGAAGTCGTACGATCCGTCGAAATGGCAGGACGCGCAGTGGTTTCAGGCGACGGATGGCGAGGTGTTCTTCGGCACGGGCTGGTATCCGGGCGCCATGGGACTGACCATGCCGTTTGTCGTCTTGGCGGATGATGCGCAGGGTGTCTATCTCGGGCAACACGACTCGACGGGGGCCGTTGTCCGCTTTGAGCTTTCGCAAAAGGGCGGGTCCTTCCGTGCGCGTGCGGTGCATCGGGTGCCGATCGAGCCAGGTGCGACGCAGACCGTGGCGACGACGGTCTGCCGACGGTTCGATGGCGATTGGCGCGTGGCGACGGGATTCTATCGCGCGTGGCGGGATTCTGTCCGCCGTCCGGTCGAGCCGGCCGAATGGATTCGCCGCGTGTCGGGGTGGCTGCTTGTCATTTTGCGTCAGCAAAACGGCGAGGTCATCTGGCCGTATGGCGACATGGCGCGAATCTGCGACATCGCCGATGCGAACGGTCTGGACATGATCGGTCTCTTCGGCTGGACCGAGGGCGGGCATGACCATCTCTACCCGGAGTATCGCGCCAGTGACGAGATGGGCGGCGTCGAAGGGCTGAAGGCGGCGATCCGAACGGCGCACCGCCGAGGCAAGCGCGTGTGCCTGTATGCGAACGGACAGCTCCAGCAGGTCGACGGGACGGACTTCTGGCGGACGGACGGACATCGGATTGCGCTTGAGGATCGTTCAGGCGACCGGCATCTCCAGCATTATCCGAAGTACAAAGACATTCCGAAGTATGCCTTTGCGCTGGGCTGTCTCCACGCTCCGGCTTGGGCGCGGCAGATGCGTGCGCTTGCCGAACAGGCCTGTGACTTCGGCGCAGATGGCATTCTCTACGATCAGCTCGGCATGACGCGCCCGTGGCTTTGCTATGGCGCGGGGCACGGGCATCCTGTCCCGGCGAACAGCTACGAGTCCGAACGGCCCGGATTCCTGCGCCAGATCCGTGCGGCGGTCGCGCGCCGGAATCCGTCCTTCGCTCTGATGACGGAGGGCCTGCATGATACGATTGACGGTGTCATCGACTGTTTCCATGGCTGTGAGACGGGCTGCTTTCAGACGCGCCTTTCGTGGGAGCCCGCCTTTACGAAGGGGGCTGATGCGTGGACGCGGGCGTTCGTGTCCACGGCTGACGCGCGCTTTCGCGCCGACCCTGGCGTGAACACGGTCTTTCCGGAACTCTATCGCCTGACGTTCCCCGAGACCGTGACGACGGTTCGCGTGCCGTCTCCGCTCGCAGATCGAACGATGGTCAACTGGACGCTCCTGTACGGGTTGCGTCACGACATCGAGCTTCGATACGCGCCGGACCGCAGTTACGCGCTGGAAGGCAAGATTCCCGCAAGGGAGGACTATGAGAAAATCTGCTCGCCGTCCGATCTCGCGCGGATGCAGAACATGAACCTGTGCGAGTCGGCGGAGTATCTTCGTCAGGCGAATGCTTTCCAGAAACGCTTTGCCGCGCTTTTGCTGGAAGGGCGCTTTGAAGACGTGCGAGGCGTTCGGGTCCGGTCGCCCGGAAACGTGTTGGCAAAGCGGTATCGAGGCTCGGACGGTTCAGTCGGCGTACTGACATGGAATCTGGGCTCGGTGCCCGTGCGTCTGTCGCTTTGGATCGACGGCAGACTGTCTCGGCAGGCGGCCGGCCTGTCCGGCGACGAGTCTGCGGATGCGCCGCTTCCGGCGAACGGCATCCGCCTCTACAGGTGAGGAAAAGATGAGGCGAAAGGAGCCGGCGTTCGCCTGAGGGACCGTCACAAGGGGGTTTTGTTGGCTTTTTTTCACATTACCCCTTGCGCACCCCTAAAAATATTGGTATATTACGCACAGAACGCGAGGAAAGGGTTTTCTCGTGAACACTAAACAAGAAGGATCAAGATAATGGCTAAGAAACAACTCGTCCCGACAACGAAGAGTGGCATCATGGTCGCCCTCGCCGAAGCCGGCGAAATCAGCAAGAAGCAGGCTGTTGCCGTTTACGAGAAGCTCCTCGAGCTTGCGTACGAAGGTGCCCGCCAGAATGAGAAGGGCTGGGTCATCCCCGGTCTTGGCAAGCTCCTGATCAAGAAGCAGGGTGCGCGCATGGTTCGTAATCCGCAGACGGGCGAAGAGAAGAAGAAGCCCGCGTGCAAGGTCGCGAAGTTCCGTCTCGCCAAGGCGGCGAAGGACGCGCTTGTCCCGCCGAAGAAGTAAGGCGAAGCGCGGCTTGACAGACGCGCATTCATTGAGGCGCGGGCTTCCCTGAGCCCGCGCCTCGTTGTTTTTTCCGGACTGTGCGCGGCGGCGTTGGCGAAACACAACCGATAGTGGTGCCCCGTCCGTCTTCCTACTACCTGTTGATAGTTGTTGATATCTTCCCCCTTGCTGAAACACTACATTTAGTGTATCATGTCAAGTGTCCACCACAATAGGAAGTGTAAAAGACAGGAGAAGGCAGTTTCCGACAACCATCTAACGAAACGGAAAGAGAGGAAAATCCGATGAAGATCATCAAGCGATCGGGCGAGGAGAGGGAGTTCGACATCTCGAAGATCGAGAACGCGATCCGCAAGGCGAACAACGCCGTCGACTACAAGGACGCGATGAGCGAGGGCCGCATCAAGCTCATCGCGGAGGAGGTCGCTGGCGTCTGCGCCGCGCGCGACCGGGCGATGACGGTCGAGGAGGTGCAGGACGTCGTCGAGAACAAGATCATGGAGATGGGCTCGCACGAGATCGCGAAGAGGTACATCGTCTACCGCTACCGCCGCGAGCTCGCCCGCAAGGCGAACACGACGGACGGCGCGATCCTCTCGCTCATCGAGTGCAACAACGAGGACGTCAAGCAGGAGAACTCGAACAAGAACCCGACGATCAACTCCGTCCAGCGCGACTACATGGCGGGTGAGGTGTCGAAGGACGTCTCGGCTCGTCTCCTGCTGCCGCCGGACGTCGTGCAGGCGCACCATGAGGGGATCATCCACTTCCATGACATGGACTACTACGCGCAGCACATGCACAACTGCGACCTCGTGAACCTCGAGGACATGCTGCAGAACGGGACGGTCATCTCCGGGACGATGATCGAGAAGCCGAAGAGCTTCTCGACGGCGTGCAACATCGCCACCCAGATCATCGCGCAGGTCGCCTCGAACCAGTACGGCGGCCAGTCGATCTCGCTCACGCACCTCGCGCCGTTCGTGGACGTCTCGCGGCAGGCGATTCGTCGGGGGCTCGCGGCCGAGTGCGCGGAGGCGGGCGTCGAGATGGCGCAGGCGAAGTTCGACGCGATCGTCGAGCGGCGCGTCCGCAAGGAGATCGAGAAGGGCGTGCAGACGATCCAGTACCAGGTCGTCACGCTCATGACGACGAACGGCCAGGCTCCGTTCGTGACCGTCTACATGTACCTCGGCGAGGCCCGCAGCGAGCAGGAGAAGAAGGATCTCGCGATCATCATCGAGGAGGTCTTGAACGAGCGGATTCTCGGCGTGAAGAACGAGCAGGGCGTCTACGTGACGCCGGCCTTCCCGAAGCTCATCTACGTCCTCGAGCCCGACAACATCACGGAGGACGCGCCGTACTGGTACCTGACCGAGCTTGCCGCGAAGTGCACGGCCAAGCGCATGGTTCCCGACTACATCTCGGCGAAGAAGATGCTCGAGTACAAGATCGACAGGAAGGGCAACGGCAACGTCTACACGTGCATGGGCTGCCGCTCGTTCCTGACGCCGTACGTCGATGAGGACGGCCGCCCGAAGTACTACGGCCGGTTCAACCAGGGCGTCGTCACGATCAACCTCGTGGACGCGGCCCTCTCCGCGCACGGCGACCTTGCCGCGTTCTGGGACATCCTCGGCGAGCGCTGCGAGCTCTGCCACAAGGCGCTCCAGTGCCGCCACGAGCGCCTGACGGGCACGCTCTCGGACGCCGCGCCGATCCTCTGGCAGTACGGGGCCCTGACGCGCCTGCCGAAGGGGACGCCGATCGACCGGTACCTGCACGGCGGCTACTCGACGATCTCGCTCGGCTACGCGGGCCTCTGGGAGTGCGTCTACGCGCTCATCGGCAAGAAGCTCACCGAGCCCGACGGCGAGGTCCTTGGGCTGGAGATCATGCGGAAGCTCAACGAGTACACGGCGAAGTGGAAGGCGGCCGAGAACATCGACTACTCGCTCTACGGCACGCCGCTCGAATCGACGACGTACAAGTTCGCGAAGTGCCTGCAGAAGCGCTTCGGCATCGTCAAGGGCGTGACCGACCGCAACTACATCACGAACTCGTACCACATCCACGTCACGGAGCCGATCGACGCGTTCAAGAAGCTCGAGATCGAGTCGAAGTTCCAAAAGCTCTCGCCGGGCGGGGCGATCAGCTACGTCGAGGTGCCGAACATGCAGAACAACCTGCCGGCCGTCCTCGCGATCATGAAGTACATTTACGACCACATCATGTACGCCGAGCTCAACACGAAGAGCGACTACTGCCAGGTGTGCGGGTTCGACGGTGAGATCGAAATCGTCAAGGACGAGGGCGGCAAGCTCGTCTGGCGCTGCCCGAAGTGCGGCAACTCGGACGAGTCGAAGCTCAACGTCGCGCGGCGCACCTGCGGCTACATCGGCTCGCAGTTCTGGAATCAGGGCCGCACGCAGGAGATCAAGGAACGCGTCCTCCATGTTTCGTGAGACGGCCCTTCGTTTGTCCTCGCCTGTTCCAAGTCCGGGCGAAAAATGATATACTGTACTTCACATTGGTATTACTATAAAGGAATCCACAAACAATGAACCTCAATCGTCGTCACTTCCTTTTCGGCAGCGCCGCTGCGGCAACGCTGGCCGGTTGCGCCACGAACAAAATGGGGCTTCGGCCGCTGAAGCCAGGCGAGAAACGCGCCGTCGCCATGATCGGCATCGGCATCCAGGGGCGCACCGCGCTTCTGCCGCAGTTCCTGAAGCAGGAGAACGTCCGGGTCACGGCGGTCTGCGACTGCGATGCGGTCCGTCTCGCCGACGCGAAGAAGCGCGTCGATGCCCATTACAAGGACACGGCGTGCAAGACGTATGCCGACTTCCGCGACGTCCTCAAGGACCCTTCGATTGACGCGGTCTGCATCGGAGCACCGGACCACTGGCACGCCTACATGTCCGTCGAGGCGATGAAGCACGGCAAGGACGTCTATTGCGAGAAGCCGCTGACGTTCACGGTTGACGAGGCGAAGAAGCTCATCGCCGCGCAGAAGAAGTACGACCGCGTCTTCCAGACCGGCTCGATGCAGCGCAGCTGGGCGAAGGTCTCCGAGTTCCGCGCGGCGTGCATGATTGTCCGCAACGGCTACATCGGCGATCTCAAGTACGTGGATGCGAACTACGGCCGCGGCGGTCAGAAGCTGGGCGGTCCGTCACATCCCGTCCGCTTCTTTGACGTGCCGGAGAACGCGGCGGACGAAGGTGCGCCGAACCCCGAGGTCGACTGGAACATGTGGCTCGGGCCGGCGAAGTGGCGTCCTTATTCGGACCAGCTTGCGCCGCGCGGCGTGAACAAGTTCTATCCGATGTTCTGGCGTTTCGACGACGACATCGGCACGGGCTACAACGGCGACTGGGGTGCGCATCACCTCGACATCGCGCAGTGGGGCATGGACATGGACGATTCGGGTCCGTACAAGATCGTCCGCTCCGACGAGCCGTATTCGACGGACCTCTTCCATGGCGGTCGTCGCCAGTTCGGCATGAAGATGCTCTTCAAGTCGAAGAAGGACGGTTCCGACATTGAGCTCTATCACGGCCCGTTTGGCGTCTGGGGCACGGTCTTCTACGGCACGAAGGGGATTGTCGCGGTCAATCGCGGCAAGATCGCCGTGTGGGAAGGCACGGGGCTCGTCAAGCCGACGGCGGAGATCCGCGACGCGCTTCAGAAGATGACGTTCATGCCGGACAAGGTCGTTGCGGCTTCCGTCGGCAAGGACTACGGCACGGATTCCTCCGCGAAAAAGGACAATGTCCTGGCGAAGGCCCTGAAGACGCTCATCGCGCACTACAAGCTGGCGAAGGCCCCGGTTCAGCTCTACAAGAGCGTCAATCAGGTCCAGAACTTCTGCGAATGCATGGAGACGCGCCGGATGACGGTCTCCCCTGCCGAGGTCGGCGGTCGCAGCGGCGTTCTCTGCCTTCTGTGCAACCTGTCGTACCAGTACGACGCGGGCTTTGACTGGGATCCTGTCAAGATGGAGATTGTCGGCGACAACTCGAAGGGCATTTCCCTCAAGCGTCCGGACTATCGCGGTTGGGACATCGTCGTCTGATCGCCGTCAAGAGGCGGTCTTGATTCAGGGCGGGGCGTCGGACGGATGCCTCGCCCTGAATCATTAGCCGCCCCGTCAGACGTTGCCGTTTGGTGTGCACCCTCGGATTCGACGACGCTTGCGGCAGTCTGTCGGAATATGGTATACTTATCTCAAAACAGATGGCGGGACGTTGTTCGTCGAGAGGTTTCTGCGGTCCGTGTCAGACCGCCCTTGAGGCGAGACCTCTCGCCAGATTTCCACAGATTGGACCTAAACATGAGCATACGGACATACGAGGCTGGTCTCTTGGGCGCTTCTTTCAGAAAACCCGTCAGGGGGGGGGGGGGTATGAGTCGCTTCCTTGCGCCCGTGGTGTCCGTCGCGCTGGGGATGACCGTCCCGTTTGGCTTGTCGGCTGCGACATGGCAGACGGGTGACCTCACGAACGAACTGGTCGTGGCGAAAGGCGAAACCTACACGCTGACGGCCGAAGACGCGGCGCGTCTCGGCGAGACTTGCCTTTACCTGACTGGCGAAGGCACGGTCGTCGGCACGAAGGCCTTTGCCGCGTTCACGGGCGACGTCCGTCTCTCGAAGGGCGTCTTCCAGCTCAAGGAGCTTGGGGGCCTTGGCGACACCTCCACGGTCCGTCGCGTGTCGAGCCTTGTCATCGACGGAGGATCTTTGCAGAACCATGTGTTTCGTCCGAACTCTTGGGCCGTTCGGGATTTGCCGTGCGTGCCCGTGAACATGAAAGTTTCTTTGTCGGGGAGCGGCTTTGAGGGAAAGGGCGTGATCGACAGTCGCGTGCAGACGGAGAATTTCGCGCGGACGATCACATTGGCGGACAACGCCGTGGTGTCGTCGCCGGACGGAAGAGAGATGCAGTTTCGCTATTCCGTCCTGAACAAGGCCGCGACCGGGCTGACGCTGACGGTCACGAACGCGACATTCGGCATCGTGCAGGCATGGGGTGGCGACTGGAATGGCGTGGACATCGATGCGAAGAAAGGCTGCCTTCATTTGTCCGACACGACACTGCCGTTCGACGGCTCGACCTTTCGCTTCGAGGACTCGAGGCTTGTGCTCTACAATTTCGGCGGCGGGGAGAACAAGGTGGCCTCGGCGTTTGGACCAGACTGTCTGGCCTCGCTCGTTTTCTCGGGAACGTCGCTTATCGAGGTGAACAACGGGTGCCCGGTCCTGGACAAGAAAGGCGACAGCCTCCGGAATGACCGCAACCGCTTTGCCGGCGCGGTCATGCTGAACGATCCTGCGGTCGTGAAGTTCGGCCTCAGAAGCGAGGCGACGGGGATAGCGTTCGATGGCGTCGTCAGCGGCGCGGGCGGCTTCGCGGCCTCGCCCGAGACCATCATCTCAAATGGCTGGCTGCGCCTGTCCAACAAGGACAACAGCTTTTCCGGCGGCGTTGCGGTGCGTGGCGTGCCGAATGACGATGGCTCGCTGGGCGGCGGCCTGTCGCTCCTCGCGAGCGGCGCGGCGCCTGTCGAAGGCGGTCCCATCACGCTCGACAACGCCATCCTCCGCCTGAACAACCCCATCCATGGCGAGCGAGACTACGCGTTGCCGTCGCTCGTCGTCAAGGACCGTGGCGAGGTGCTGGACAACCTGCCCGCCCTGATGAACGCGCTGACGGCGAAGGGCCTCACGAAGACGGGGGCGGGGGCGTGCGTCCTCGCGGTGCCGCTTGCGTTCTCGGAACTGGCGGACGTGCAGGGCGGCACGCTGCGGCTTGTCCCGTCGAGCAAGACCGTCGGCGGCCTGAAGCGCTGGTGGAAGACGTCGACGACCGACTATGCCGTGACGCAGAAAGACGAGAACTATCTGGGGCTCGACCCGACGCTCTCCATGGCGTACAAGCCTTGGACGAACTACGGGAGCGGAAAGGATGGTGACCCTTCCTACAATCAGAGCCATGTCTATGAGGGCTATCTCCGCATTCCGGGGGATGTGGGCGAAGACGTCACGTTCAATTTCATCACTTGCGTGACGCGCTACGTTTGCGTGTGGATCGACGACACGCCGGTCGCGAAGGTCACGGACAACGACGAGCAGAGATATCTTCCGGGCACCGTGAAGATCGGGAACTGGCAGCGGCTCGGCATTGCGCCGCGCGTCACGATGAAGGCGGGCTGGCACCGGTTGCGCATCCACATGTCCAACTCCTGGAACTCGCTTTGCGGCCCATGCGAGGCAAAGGTTGACGGGGAACTGATCTGGCCGGAGAACTTCGGCATCGGCGTGGACTGGCAGGGCCGCTGCACGACGAATACGGCGGACTATGCCAAGCTGGACACGCCCGACGGAACTCTTCTGCGCTGGACGATGGACGAGAGCCGTTGCCGCGCCAGCTTCGCGGGCGGCGTCGCGTTCGCGGCGGGAACGGTCTTCGACCTCGGCGACACGGCGGTCGAGAAGACGCCGCTGGAGGTCCCGTCGCTGGCGGGTTCGCCGACGATCCGCAACGGCGCGGTACACGTCGCGTCCAACGGGTGGACGCTGCGCGCGGGCGACCTCGCGCCAGGCCAGCCGCTGACGGTCGAGGCGGGCTGTTCGCTTGGCTTTGGCGAGAAGGGCAGCGCGGTCACGGTCGATGTCTCGCCGGATGCTTTGGAGATGTTGCACGGCAAGGGCGCGAAATTCAAGATCCTGTCTTGGGCGACGGCGGCGGAGCGGCCCGACAACGCGTTCGTCGCGTCCGACGCGCTGAAGGAGACGCGATGGCTGCTCTCGACGGCGGAAGACGGCGTTTATCTCGAAAAGCCGCGTTTCATGGTCATTGTCCGCTAAGGGAAAGGGCATTCGACAATGCGCGTGACCGTACTGGCCGTTCTCTCTTTGCTGCTGAGCGAGTCCGTCCTCGCTGGTGCGCCCATCGACCTCTGGAAGAAGGGCGAGTTCACGCCCCTGAGCGGTGGCGCGCGCGTCGAGGGGGATGAACTCGTCCTTTCGAAGCCGGGCGCACACTGCGCACGGCGGTTCGCGCTCAAGCCCGGCTGGCGCGTCCTTCGCCTCACGGGCGAGATGCGCACGACGGACGTTCCGGCGGGCGAGCAGTCTTGGCAGACGGCGCGCATCGCGATGGAGTGGAAGGACAAGAACGGCAAGACGGTCTGCCCGTGGCCCGAGAACATCGGCTGGACGGGCACGACGGCGTGGAAGGACGTCACGCGCAGCTACTTGCTGCCGACGAACGTCACGTCGCTCTCCGTGAACCTCTGCAACTTGGCCGGGGGCGGCGAGGTGCGCTTCCGCAATTTCTCGCTCGCGATTACGCGCGACTACTTTGCGCAGCACGGCAACGCGCCCCTGCCGGACGGCGTGACCGACCCCGAGAGCCTGACAGGCGCGTATCGGACGGCAAGCCGGACGCGGACGCGCTACTCGCTGAACGGCGTCTGGCGGTGCCGCCCGTCCCTTGCGGGCGAGACGGGCGTGCCGGGCGAAGGCGATGACTGGGGTTGGGCGAAGGTCCCGTCCCAGTGGTCTCGGTGGCGGCCGTTCAGGGCGACGAGCGTTCTCGCGCCGTGGTTCGAGGACCGCCCCGAGGACCTTGCGCACATCGCGACGAACCGCGCGTGGTACGGGCGCAGCTTCGTCATGCCGGAAGAGGCGCGCGGGAGGCGCGTCGCGCTGAACTTCGAGATGCTCGGCTCGGCCGTGACGGTGTCGGTGGACGGGAAACGGGCGGGGACGGTCGCGTATCCCGACAGCGAGCTGGACGTGACGGCGTTCGTCACGCCGGGGAAGCGGCACGCGTTCGCGCTCGACGTGAGCGCCGACGCGGCCGGCGAGACGGTCGTGTACAACGAGTCGCGGCGCAAGGTTCGCACGGCGCGCGCGGTCAAGTTCCAGGGAATCACGGGCAACGTGTGGCTTGATCTCACGCCGTCCGGCGAACGCCTCGACTTCGCGTGGGCCGAGACCTCGGTCGCGCGCGGCGAAATCGTCTTCAAGGCCGAGACGCGGGGGCTGGAACCGGGCGCGACCTGCGACCTTCAGGCGACTGTCGTCTCGCTGGACGGAACGGACCGCCGCGCGTTCGAGGGAAAGGGCACGGTCGCGTCGGACGGCGTCGTGTCGTTTGCGGCTTCGTGGAAGGATGCGCGGCTCTGGGACCTCGATACGCCGCGCAACCGCTATGCCTGTCGGCTGGCACTTGTGAAGGGCGGAACGGTCGTTGACGAGACGGTTCCGTTCGTCTTCGGTTTCCGTGACGTGCGCCTTGCGGGGCGCGACCTCCTGCTGAACGGGACGAAGGTCCACCTGCGTGCGCTCTACGACTCGACGCAGGAGTGGAATTCGGAATCCGCCGCCTACACGAACGCCGTCCTGAAATGCCGCGCGGCGCTGGCGCGGGGCTTCAACGCGATGATCGCCGGCAACTATTCCGTCAGCGCGGGCGCGACGATGGGCGTCGAGGAAATGCTGACGGCGTCGGACGAATGCGGTTTCATGTACTGCTTCTCGTTGCCGCACTTCAAGGACTTCGAGGGACTGGAGACGGAGGAGGGCCAGCGGGCCTACCGCGAGGTGACGCGCAAGGTCATGCGTCTCGCGCGGCGGCATCCGTCCGTCGTTCTCTGGGCGACGAGTCACAATGCGGCGGGCTATCTCGGCGCGGGGCATCCGCAGCGCATCGACGGTCTTTACGAACTGCCGCCGGAACATAACGGTCCGAACCGCGCGAAGGCGCGGACTTGCCGCCGCCTGATCGGCGAGCTGGATCCGTCGCGCCCCTGCTATCACCATGAGTCGGGCAATCTGGACGACTTCCACTGCGTGAACTGCTATCTGGACTGGTCTCCGGTCCAGGAGCGGAGCGAGTGGCTGGAACATTGGGCGACCGAAGGCGTGAAGCCGCTGTTCTTCGTCGAATGGGGCTTGCCGCACGTCTCGACCTTTTCCAGCTATCGGGGACCGCTCTTCATCTGGCGCGGGAACGGCTACATGTCGCTCTGGGCGTCCGAATACGCGGCGGCGTTTCGCAACGACGCGGCCTACGAGCCGACGGCGGAGGCGCGCAACGTCCTTGTGCAGGAGGAGAGGCTTTGGCGGACGAACCCGCGCGGCTTCAGCTGGGGGCAGCTCAGCCGGCACTGTTCGAGCCTGACGAACAACTACTTCGGCATTCAGGCGCACTATGCGGAGGACAACTGGCGGTCGATGCGCGCCTGGGGCATCACGGCGGTTTTGCCGTGGGATCAGGGCGGGCTCTTCAATCTCCGCCGCACGGCGCCGCCGGTGTCGTCCTGCACGCTGGCGGACGTGCGCAAGGCTCCGGGGCTTTCCCCCGATTCCATCCGCCCTGGATGGGGTGATCCGCGCTTCTACGACTCGACGGCGGTCGGCGCGGTCTTCGACCGCTGGAACATGCCCGACTGCGCGTGGATTGGCGGCGCGGACAAGTTCACGGACAAGCGGCATGTCTTTGCGCCGGGCGAGACGATCAAGAAGACGCTCGTCATCCTCAACGACCGTCGGCGGGCGCAGAAGGTCCGTTGGAACGCGGCCCTCGGGGACATGCGAAAGAGCGGCGTGGTCACGGTCGGCGTGGGGGAGCGCGCGCTTGTGCCCGTGGCGTTCGCCGCGCCGAAGAAGGCGGGCGGCTTTGAGTTGAGCGCGGCGTTTGCGTTCGAGGGCGGCGTACGCCAGCGCGATTCCTTCAAGGTGTCCGTTATCGAGCGGAAGACGCCGGCGACCGCATCCGTCGTCCTCATCGATTCCGTCGGCAAGACGCGCAAGGAATTCATGCGTCTCGGCATTCCTTTCAAGGAGAACGTGACGGTCGGCAAGGGCGACCGGCTGGTCATCGGGCGCGAGGCCCTCACGAAGGAGCTGTTCGACGGCGCGGTCCTGTCGCACATTTGGAACGGCGGGCGCGTCATTCTCTTTGAGCAGACAAAGGCGACGCTGGAGACGCTGGGCTTCCGCGTGCAGACCTACGGCCTTCGCAACGTCTTCGTGCGCGATGCGGCGGCGGGTGGCGCGGCGGATCTCCTGCGTGACGAGTTGTTGCGCGACTGGGCGGGCGAATCGACATTGGAGCGCGCCTACACGCCGCCTGTGCGGGCGGAGACGAGCGCGGACAGCGACACCTTTGCGGGCTACTCCGTCACGCGCGTCTGGCGCAACGGCTTCCGCGGGGCTGTCGCGAGCGTCATCCCCGAGAAGCCCTCATACGGCGACTGGGTGCCGTGGGTGGACGGCGGCTTCGACCTTCAGTATTCGCCGTTGCTGGAATGGCGCGTCGCGCGCGGATCGATCGTCTTCTGCCAGATGGACGTCACGGACCGGAGCGAGCCTGATCCCGTCGCCTCCGCGCTGGTGCGACGGCTCGCGGTCGAGGACTTGCCGCCCATCCCCGCCGAACGCGGCGCGGCGGAGGCCTACGGTCAGCTGGCGTATGGCGCGACGGTCTTCTCGCCACGGACGGGCGACCTGATCGATCCGGACGTGACGCGGAGCAATCACAGTCTCTTCCTCGTCTCGACGGGCGCGGGACAGCCTCCCAAGGACTTCGCCGAACGCATTCGAAACGGCGCGACGGCGCTTCTTCTGGGGCTTGACTCCGAGGAGATTCGGGCATGGTCGCCCGTGCCGCTGAAGACCGTGGCGAAGAAGGCGGCGCTTTTCTCGCGGATTGAGCGGCTTCCGCCCGAACTCGCGGGTCTCTCCAACGCCGACTGGGCCTGGCACGGGCTGATGGACTTCACGGCGTTTGCCGAACCTGACCCGGAGGGCAACGAGGCCGTGCGCGTCGTCCGCTACGGAAAGGGGCGGCTTGTCTTCTGGCAGGTCCCGCCGTGGCTGTTCGACGCGGAGCGCAAGCCCTATCTGCGCGTGTCGAAGCGGCGCGCGGAGTTCATGCTCTCGCGTCTCATGGGCAACCTCGGTTTCCGGCGTGGTCCGAGACGCATCTGCTATGTCGATGTTCCCGTGCGGGAGGACGATCCTTACCGCTACTATCACTGGTAATGAAACGTGACGGAGGGAGTCGGCTCGATCGCCGATTCCCTGTCCAGGAGCTGATTGCGGTTCGGCGCCACCCTTATCCCGGATTTTTCCGGCAGTGCGCCATGACGATTGGCTTTGATCGCCATGCGAACGGGATTTGGGCTGTGGCGGTGGATGCCGTTGATGATCTCCTGCCATGCCCCCATGGGGTGTCTCATCCATCCGCATGGGGGTGTCTCATCCATCTGCATGGGGGTGCCTCATCCATCCGCATGGGGGTGACTCACCCATCCGCATGGGGGTACCTCATCCATCCGCATGGGGGTGGCTCATCCATCCGCATAGGGGTGGCTCATCCATCCGCATCGGTTGACGCTTCCGTTCCAGGGCGTCCCCGGCATCTATGGGGTGGCGTTGTTCGCTTTTCTTCTTCGTTGAGCCCCCTGGCCGGTCTCTCTTCTTTGCTGACCCGTTAGATATTACCATTTTCGTGAGTAGGATGAAGCGGTCTCGCGCTTTTACCCCGCTGCGTTTTATGGTATACTATTCAACCCAAAGGAGTTAAAATGGCTAAGTTGACATTCAAGGAAGAACTCTGCAAGGGATGCGGACTGTGCGTGACCGCTTGCCCGAAGAAGATTCTTGCGCTTTCAAAGACAAGGCTCAACCACAAGGGGCACGCTCCGGTTGAGTGCACGGATCCGGCGGCTTGCGTCGGCTGCGCGAGTTGCGCGTTGATGTGCCCGGACTGCGTGATTACAGTAGAGAGATGAAAAGCAGGAGTCCGAGGCTGAGGCCTTGGCTTTGGTGCTGATTTTAGGAGTTCAATCACATGAGTGAGAAAGTTCTGATGAAGGGCAACGAAGCAATCGCCGAAGCGGCGATTCGTTGCGGCTGCCGTCATTATTTTGGCTATCCGATCACGCCGCAGACGGAAATCGCGGCGTATATGTCCAAGCGCATGCCGAAGATCGGCGGCACGTTTCTTCAGGCCGAGAGCGAGATCGCCGCGATCAACATGGTCTACGGGTGCGCCTCGACAGGTCGTCGCGCGATGACGAGCTCGTCATCGCCCGGCATTTCGCTGAAGGCCGAGGGCATGTCCTATCTCGCGGGCGCGGATTTGCCCGCCCTTATCGTGAATGTCCAGCGCGGCGGTCCGGGTCTTGGCGGCATCCAGCCGTCGCAGTCCGACTACTTTTTCATGACGCGCGGCCCTGGACACGGTGACTTTCACATCATCGTCCTCGCGCCGGCGACAGTGCAGGAGATGGCGGACATGACGCGCCTGGCGTTCGAGTTGGGCGAGAAGTACCGCATGCCGGCGATGCTGTTGGCGGACGGCACGATGGGCCAGATGATGGAACCGGTCGTCCTTCCCGAGGATACGGTCGATCCCGCGACGATCCCCGCGACGAAGCCGTGGGCGACGACGGGAACCGAGATGAAGCGTCCGCACAACGTCGTCAACTCCCTCTACCTCAAGCCGGAGGAGCTTGAGGAGACGAACCGTGAACGCTTCGAGCGCTATGCGAAGCTGGAGCGGGAAGAATGCCGCTGGGAAGAGTACATGATGGACGACGCCGAAATCTGCGTCGTTTCCGTCGGCATCACCGCCCGCGTCGCGAAGAACGCGATTGTCGCGGCGCGAAAGGAGGGCGTCAAGGTCGGCATGATTCGTCCGATCACGCTTTTCCCGTTCCCCAAGGCTCCGCTTGTGAAGGCGTCGGAGAAGGTGAAGGGTTTCCTGACCGTCGAGCTCAACATGGGGCAGATGAACGAAGACGTGAAACTTGCGATAGGATGCTCGAAGCCCGTCAGCATGTGCAACCGCGTCGGCGGCATGATCCCGAGCGCTGACGAGGTGCTGGCGGCAATCCGGAAGGAGGCGAAGTAAAATGGCAATCGTGTTTCAGAAACCCAAGTCCCTGACGGACGTCCCCTATCATTACTGCCCGGGCTGCACCCACGGCATCGTGCATCGTCTCGTCGCCGAGGCGATTGACGAGCTGGGCATCGAGGGCCGGACCATCGGCATCGCGCCGGTCGGCTGTTCGGTGATGGCGTACGACTACTTCAAGTGCGACATGATCGAGGCCTCGCACGGTCGCGCACCGGCCGTGGCGACGGGCGTCAAGCGCGCACTTCCCGACAGCGTCGTCTTCACCTATCAGGGCGACGGCGACCTCGCGTCCATCGGCCTCTGCGAGACGGTCTCCACCGCCTGCCGCGGCGAGAACGTGACGATCATCTTCATCAACAACGCGATCTACGGCATGACGGGCGGCCAGATGGCGCCGACATCGCTTGTCGGTCAGGTCACGCAGACCTCCCCGTACGGACGCGACCCGAAAACCCAGGGCATGCCGATTCGCATCTGCGAGCTTCTCGCGACGCTGGACGCGCCGGCTTATCTGGAGCGTGTCGCGGTCAACTCGGTACCGCACGTCCGTCAGGCGAAGAAGGCGATTCTGAAGGCTTTCAAGAATCAGGTCGAAGGCAGGGGCTTCTCGCTTGTCGAAGTCATTTCGACCTGCCCGACGAACTGGGGTCTCACGCCTGAAAAGGCGTGCCAATTCGTGGAGGAGAAGATGATTCCGTTCTATCCGCTCGGATGCTTCAAGGACAAGACCGAGGAGGCGAAATAATGACTTACGAGACAATTATGGCGGGCTTCGGCGGACAGGGGCTTCTGTTCTCCGGCAAGGTCTTGGCGCACGCGGCGCTCATCGAGAACAAGGAGCTTTCTTGGCTTCCTTCGTATGGTCCTGAGATGCGCGGCGGCACGTGCAACTGCTCGGTCATCGTTTCGGACGATCCCGTCGGTTCGCCGATCATCGCCCACCCGAACGTGCTGATGGTCATGAACGAGCCTTCGCTGGACAAGTTTGAAGGCGCCGTCGCCCCCGGCGGGACGATTTTCGTCGATTCCTCGTTGATCGAGCGCAAGGTGAAGCGCACGGATGTCGAGGTCGTCTACATTCCCGCCACGCAAATGGCGAAGGACATGCAGGCCGTTTCGCTTGCGAACATGATTATCCTCGGCGCCATTGTCCAGAAGCTCCGGTGCGTGAATCCGGAGACGCTGACGGCGGCATTGAAGGACACGATCAGCGCACGCAAGGCGAGCTTGCTCGACCTCAACCTCAAGGCTGTCGCGCTTGGAGAAAAGTTTATCGCGGGTTGAACGTCGTCACCCACTGGCGGACGACCCCTGTGCCATACACCAGATAGAAGAAAGGTTCAGAAAAATGAAAATTGCCATTGCTTCCGACCATGGCGGATTCGATCTCAAGGGGCATCTTGTGCGTGTCCTCGGGACCGAGTGCGCAGTTGTCGACATGGGGCCGTCCGACCGCGCGAGCAGCGACTATCCAGACTATGCGGTTGCCGTCGCGAAAGCAGTCGCCTTGGGCGAAGCGGATTTCGGCATCCTCATTTGCCGCAGCGGCATTGGCATGTCCATGGCCGCCAACCGCTTTCAGAACGTTCGCGCGGCTGTCTGCGCGACGACAGACGCAGCGACGCTGACGCGCCAGCACAACGGCGCGAACGTCCTTTGCCTGGGGGCTGACGCGGTCTCGGGCGACTATGCTGTCGAGATCGCGAAGACATTCCTCGCGACGCCGGTGGACAACGATGCGCGTCATGCGCGTCGCCGCTGGAAACTGGAACGCGCACAGCGTCTTTCCGACTGTTCGGGTCTCATGAAGGACGACCCTGAGGTCTTCGCCGCAATTGAGGCGCAGACCAAGCAGGAGGATGCGGAAATCAACCTCATCGCGTCCGAGAACACCTCGTCCCGCGCGTGCCGCGAGGCGGCTGGCTCGGTGCTGATGAACAAGTACGCCGAGGGCTATCCGGGCAAGCGTTGGTATTCGGGTTGCCTTCCCGTCGATGCGGCGGAAGAACTCGCCCGCACGCGCGCCTGCCAGCTCTTCGGCGCTGAACACGCGAACGTCCAGCCGCACTGCGGTTCGGCGGCAAACATGGCCGTCTATTTTGCGACGATCAAGCCGGGTGACACGATCATGTCGATGTCGCTGGACCAAGGCGGGCATCTCTCGCATGGCTCGCCCGTCAACTTCTCGGGCAAGATCTACCGCATCGTCCCCTACACGGTCGATCCGAAGACGGAGCGGCTGGACTACGACGCGATGGAAAAGCAGGCGATGGAGGTTAAGCCGAAGATCCTGCTCACGGGCGCGTCAGCCTATCCGCGCACAATCGACTTCAAGCGCATCCGCGAGATTTGCGACAAGTGCGGCGCGATCATGATGGTTGACATGGCCCACATCGCCGGCCTTGTCGCGGGCGGGGCGCACGAGTCGCCCGTCCCGTATGCCGACTTCGTGACGACGACGACGCACAAGACGCTCGGAGGTCCGCGCGGCGGCATGGTCTTGTGCAAGGAGAAATGGGCGAAGGCACTTGACTCGGCGGTCTTCCCGGGCATGCAGGGCGGTCCGCTCGAAAACATCATCGCGGCGAAGGCGGTTGTCTTCCGCGAATGGATGAGCGAGTCCAAGAAAGGCTATGCGCAGCAGGTCGTGAAGAACTGTCAGGTCATGTGCAAGACCGTGCAGGACCGTGGCTACCGCATCGTTTCGGGTGGCACGGACAATCATCTCTTCCTTGTGGACGTCAAGGCCTCGAAGGGCATCACCGGCAAGGATGCTGCGGCGGCGCTCGACGCGGCGGGTATCATTGTCAACAAGAACACGATTCCGTTTGACACCGAGAGTCCGTTCAAGACCTCGGGCATTCGCGTCGGCACGGCGTCGGCGACGACGCGCGGCATGAAGGAGGCCGAGATGATCAAGATCGGCACGTGGATTGCCGATGTCCTCGACGACATCACGAACACGCAGGTGCAGTCGCGCGTCAAGCGCGAAGCGGCGGCACTCGTTGCGAACTTCCCCGTTCCGTGACAGAAGATGGCGAAAGTCGCAGTAGTTGGGGTCGTAGGGCGGACGAACGCGGGCAAGTCCACGCTCGTCAACGCCTTGGTCGGCGAAAAGGTCTCCATCGTTTCACCCGTCGAGCAGACGACGCGCAACACCGTGCGCGGCATCGTCGCCGATGCGCGTGGGCAGCTCGTGCTGCTGGACACGCCAGGCCTGCACAAGGCCGTCGGACAGCTCGGGCGGATTCTCAACCGCATGGCGCGGCGGAGTGCGGCGGGGACGGACATCACGTGCGTTGTCTTTGACGCAGCCGAGGAGCCTCAGCTGGAGGATGTCGGCTGGATGCAGCGCATTGCGCGCGAGAGGCCGGAGAAGGTCGTCTTTGTGCTGAACAAGGCCGATCGCGCCCCGTTCTACGAGACGATGTATCGGGATGCGTGGAAGGAAATAGCGGAAGAGTGCGAGAACAAGGAAGCTGATTCGCACGTCTCCGAGGTTCCGTCCTCACCTGTCCCGACTCCAATCTGGGCCAAAGCCGTCGCTTCCACGCCGGGAGGCGCCAAGTCGGTGGGAGAGGCCCTTTTTGACCTCGCTGAAGAAGGCGAGAAGCTCTTTGACGACGAGATCGTGACGGATTATCCGCGCAAATTGACGATTGCCGATTCGATTCGTGAGAAGTATCTTGCGAAACTGCATCAGGAGTTGCCGCATGAACTGGGCGTCGTTGTCAGGGAGATTCGCGAGGTTCAGGAGAAGGGTGCGCCTGTTTGGGAGGTTGATGCCGTGATTCTTGTCAACCGGGCGAGCCAAAAGCCGATTGTGATCGGAAAAGCCGCGACGACGATCAAATACGTGCGCAAGTGTTCCGAACGTGAGCTTTCCGACCTCTTCAACGTGAAGGTGAAGATGGAACTCTGGGTTCGTGTCGAGCCGAACTGGATGAAGAACGAACGCCTTCTCGCCGAAATGGGGTATCTGGGAGAACTGGTTTAAGCGTCCTTTGCCCGATGTCCGTCGTCTTGAGTCCAATTCTGTGTCTGGCGTTTGTCGCGGCTTCGGCGGTCTCGACAAACGACTTGGACATTGCCCGCCAAGCGTTGCGCGACGGCTTGTGGGAGGTCGCGCGTCTGCACGCGAAGAAGGCGAGCGGAATGGAGCGGGACGCGGCGCGGCTGATTCAATTGGAAAGCTGGGCCGCCGAGGGCAAGTGGACGGAGGTTTCGGCGGCCTTGGAACAGTGGATGGATGCGCGAGGCCTCCCTTTTGACTATTACCGGGCGATTGTGCGCGGTGATCATGCCGAGGCCGCGCGTCTTTTGAAGGCGGGCGGTTCGCCCGAGGGCTTTGCGCGGGCGCAGCTTTATGAGGCGGAGAGCCTCTTGCGCACGGGTGATGTCGCGGGGGCGAAGGCTCTCTGGCGCTCCGTTTGCAGGCAGACGAACGTCTCGGCGCAAGCGTTTGCCGTCGCGGCGGCGAATTTGATGGATCCCGCGCTCCTGCGGCGTGCGCAGGGCGAGGCCGTTTCGGCGGAGACGCGGCGCGCATTGGCGATTCGTCTTGGCACGGTGTTGCTGAAGGATCCCGCGTCCGTCGCCGAAGGGGCTGCGCTTGTTCGGGCCGTCGTCAGGGACGCGCCCGACACGCCTGGGGCGAAGGATGCGTTCTTAGCGGTCGCGGACGCGGAACTCGCGGCTTCGCGCTGGAAGGAGGCGCAAACGCTGTATGCCGAGGCGACCGAAATCTGGCCTGATGCCGTGCGGATGGCCGCCGTGCAGGACGGGCTGGGCTGGTCGCTCGCGAACTTGGGGCGGCTGACCGAGGCACTGGCGGCGTTTGATCGTGCCGAGGTGGTTGCCGAAGACGATGCGACGCGTGCGATGGCGGTGCTGAAGCAGGGCGACGTGTTGACGGCGATGGGCCGGCTGGAGGAGGCGATGGCGCGTTATCGCCGCGTGACGACGAGCTATCCGGAATCGGTTGCGGCGGCTCGCGTCGGCGAAGTGTTGAAAGTGCGAGAGTTGGAGTCACGCGGGCGTGAGCTTTATCGGACGTATCGGTTCGCCGAGGCGCGCGAAGCGTTTCGCAAGGTCGCGCAGGAGGATTCGGCGCGTCGCCCGCGCATGCGCTTCTTCGAGGCGTTGTGCTTGTATGGCAGCGGCGAGGACGACAAGGCCGAGCGGACGGTCGAGGCCTTGCTTGCGGACTGCGCCGATTCGCGCGTTCAGGCAGATGCGCTTCTCTGGTTGGCGAAGTTCAAGTACAGCCGCCGCGACTGGAAAGCCGCTGGCGCGTCCTTCAGCAAGGCGTCCGAGCGGCCTGAACTGTCGGCGTCGCGTGCGGCGGATGCCTTGCTTTGGGCATCCCGCGCGGAGTTTGCCGCTGGCGACTATACGTCTGTCATCCAGTTGACGACACGTCTGGTCGAGAGGTTCCCGTCGACTCCCGCGAGCCTGTCGGCGCTTCTTCTGCAAGGTGAGACACTTAATGAACTTGCGCGCTTCGACGAGGCCGTTCTCGTCTTCGACCGTGTTGCGGCTTCCCCGGACGTGACGGAGGAGGACCGCTCGCGGGCGCGGCTGTTCAAGGCGGACGCGCTGTTTGCGATGGGCGCGGACAATCCCGCACGCTATACGACCGCGCTGGAGGCCTATCGTGCGATTCTCTTCGGCGGCGCACTGTCGCCCAGTGCGCGTCTGGTCGTCTCGTTCAAAATCGCGCGTGTCCTTGAGAAGCTCAAGCGCGTGGACGAAGCGATGGATCAGTACTATACGCAGGTCATTCTCGCCTATCGGCGTGAACGTCTTGACCGCGTGCATTTGGATGACGACGCGCGCACGGTCTTCTCGAAGGCGGCGTTTCGACTGGCGGACGAGTTTGAGAGCCGCGGCAAGGACCGTCAGGCCGTTGCCGTGCTGGATCTTGCCGCGACCAGCGACTGCCCGGTGGCGGCAGAGGCCCGTAAGCGCATTCAGCGTCTGATGGCGAAAGGAGGCATCCTGTGAGTGTTGTCGGTGGTTCGGTGTTTTGGATCTTGGTGGTCCTGACGGTCGTTTCCGTCCTGACTTTCTTTGAACGCTATCTTGACCTGCGCCGTGCTCAGGTCGATTATATGGACTTCCTCAAAGGAGTGTTCAATGTCCTCGACCGTGGCAGTTCGGACGAGGCCTTGACGATTTGCGAGGACACGGTTGCGCCGGTTTCGGCTGTCATGCGTACGGCGATACACCATCGGCGTGGCTCGGCGCGCCTTCTGCGCGAGGCGGTCGATTCACAGGGGCGTGCCGAGATCTGCCGTCTGGACCGCAGACTGGCTGTTTTGGCGATCATCGCGCAGGTTTCGCCCATTCTCGGGCTTCTCGGCACGGTCATTGGCTTCATTCGCACGGTTCAGGCGGCGAATGCGGCTGAACTCGTCTCGCGCGTCGTGCTGATGGACGGAACGATGCAGGCTCTTGTCTCGGCGGCGTTCGGCTTGGCTGTTGCGATTCTCGCCTCAGTGCTGTACGGTTTCCTGCGCGTGCGGCTTGACCGCATTGTCATTGACCTTGAGGCGGCTGCGAGCCAGATTGTCGGCTACATCTCCACGCAGAAGGAGCGCGAGACGATGAAAGAGAAGGAGCAGGCGAAATGAGCCCCTGGGGGTGGACGCCTGAGCGGTCGCAAGGCATCTGGCGGCATGGCGCGGCTTGGCTTCGCCCGCTTGTTGCGGCGATTCCGTACCTGACGGTCGGGCTTCTGCTTGTGCAGCTTCGCTTTGTCTCCGGGACCCTGACGGCGGCGGAGGGCACACTGTTCGATTTGCCGGATGCCGTTCCGACGGATGCCGTGACCGAGACGCCAGTTGCGCTGATGATGCCCGTTCCTCGCGAGACGCTGGTCTTCTTTGACGATACGCGCTACCTGATGGGTGATGACGCGTCGATGCGCGCACTTGGCGAACAGTTGGCGAGTCGCTTTGCAAGACGCGAGAAGCAGTCGCTTCTGGTCCTTGCGGACCGTCGCGTGTCGGCGGGCGAGATGATGCGTTTTGCCTCGTTGGCGAAAGCGAATGGCGTCGCGCGCATTCTCTTCGCCGAGAAGCGCGTGGGGGCGGGCGAGTGAGATGAGAAGCGTGCGGAGCGAGATCGTGTCCTTGATGGTGGCATTGGCTTTGCCGGCCTTGGTCTTCTTTGCCTTTCCCTATTCGGCGCTTCGCTTTGCGCCAAGGGAAGCCGTCGCGTTTTCGCCTGCGTTTGCCGCGTTTGTCACCCTGACGCCTGATCAGGAGGTCCGGGTCATGCAACGGGCGAAGGCCATCCAGCGCATGGATGCGGCGGATGACTCCGTGCGTCCGGTCGATCTGATCTTCGGCGCGTTGCCGGATGATCGTCCCGAGCCCATTGGACGGCTTTCTGATCGTGTGCGTCCTCATGGGCCGGCGCCTGTTTCCCCGCGTGCGACGCCGTACCTGCCGACGCAGGCCGCACCGCCGCCGGTGGCGCTTCCGGCGGAAGACGCGTCTGTACCGATGCCTTTTACGAAAGAAGAACTGCTTAAACTCGACTGAAAGGAATTACGCAATGACACAAAAACAGGTTCTCAAGGCGTTCAAGGACACGGGGGCGCTCTTGGAGGGGCACTTCGAACTCCGTTCCAAGCTTCATTCCAACCGGTATTTCCAGTGCGCGAATGTCTTGCGCTATCCGCGCGTCGCCGAGAAGCTTTGCCGTGAAGTGACGCGTCAGGCCGTGAAGAGCGGCAAACTCGGCAAACGCATTGACGGCGTAATCTCTCCGGCTGTCGGCGGCATCCTCGTCGGACACGAAGTCGCACGCGAACTGAACGTGAAGTGCGTCTTTGCGGAGAAGGTTCAGGGCGCAGGCGTGGACGCGACGGGGAAGCCGAACACGATTCTTGCGATGCGTCGTTTTACGCTCAAGAAGGGCGAACGCTATGTCGTGGCGGAGGACGTCGTGACGAAAGGCGGGCGCGTGCAGGAGACGATTGACCTCGTCAAGGCGGCGGGCGCGAAAGTCGCGGGGGTCATTCTCCTTGTGGACCGTTCGGGCGGGAATGTCAAGTTCGGACGCATTCCGATGTTTTCGCTTATGCAAATGACGCCTGAAACCTGGACGGCGGAGAACTGCCCGATGTGTCAGGCTGGCTCGAAGCCGGTCCATCCCGGTTCATAAGGCGACTGTCGCCGACTTAACCAAAGAAAGACTGCGAGCCCTTCCGTTCGACGGAAAATCGTGATATAATTCACTTGTTATGAAACTGAAAAAGATCTTTCGCTTCTTGTCCTGTGCCGCATTGCTGTTCGCGGCGGGTTGTGCGACCGTTTCCGAGACGGTCTCGATTTCGGATGCACGCGTTGGCGTCTGCAGCTGGAGCTGGCGTCTGCCGATGAAGGAGGTCGCGCGCGAGATGGCGAAGGCCGACGTGAAGGGCATCCATCTTGCGCTCGGGCCGTTCATTGCGCCCGACGAGCGTCATGGCGTGGCGGAAGGCTCGGAAGCGCTTGCGTTCGTGAAAGAGAAGATCGCGAAGGGCGAATGGGTGCTGATGTGCACGATGGTCGGCATGGTTGGCGAAGACTATTCGACGTTGGAGTCGATCCGTGAGACGGGCGGAATCGTTCCGGACCAGCACTGGGAGGCGAACAAGCGCATCATCACGGCCGGTGCGCGCTTGACGCAGGAACTGGGCTGCAAGTACATGTCCACCCATGCGGGCTTTCTGGACGAGGCAAACCCGAATGCGTTGAAGAAGTTCGTGTCGCGCGTGACGTGGATGCGTGACGAATGTCGACGCTATGGTGTCGAGCTTTTGCTGGAGTCGGGGCAGGAGACTGCCGAAGACCTGGCGGCGTTCATGCCGCGCGTGCCTGGCGTGAGCATCAACTTCGACCCTGCGAACATGGTCCTCTATGGAAAGGGTGAGCCGCGTGCGGCGGTGCGCGTTCTCGCGCCGTGGATCAAACAGGTCCACGTCAAGGACGCATGCAAGACGAAAACTCCGGGAACCTGGGGCGAGGAGGTTCCGTGGGGTGCGGGTGAAGTTGGCGGCGCGGCGTTTGTGGCGGATTTGGAGGCCCTTGGCTACAAGGGGAACTATGTCGTCGAACGCGAGGCCGGTTCGGACCGTCCGGGTGACATCACACGTGCCGTCAAGGCTCTGCGCCGCTGACGAAACGCCACGAGAGGACGGCGTTTTCGGCGCTCTTTCAATGAACGATCTTATGAAGGGGGTATCATGACCATTCGTGGACTCATCGAGAAGTGGGCTGCCTGTCAGCCTGATGCAACGCTCTTTACCTACAATGAAGACAAGGTGTGGAAAAAGCGCTCCTATGCCGAGTCGCTGAAAGGCGTTCGGGAAATCGCCGAAGGCTACGGCACGCGTTTCGGGATGAAGCCGTGCGACGAAAACGCGGCGCTTATCCTGCAGAACTCTCCGACTTGGATCGAATCATATCTCGCACAGGTCGGAACGGGCGTCTCGGTTGTGCCGATTGACCCGAAGCTCCACAACGAAGAGGTCGCCTACATCTTGAGGGACGCTGAGGTGCGCGTCGTGACAACGGACCCCCAGCATCTCAAGATGATGATGCAGATTTCGAAGGGTCTGCCGTGTCTGCGGGCTGTCGTCGTGGTCGGTGGCGTCATCAACCCGGGACAGAAGATTGACGGGCGCATCGACGTCATCGGCTACGAGAGTCTGCGCCTTGCGGGCGGCGGCAAGTGGTATGACGACCATGTCGCAAAACCCTCGGACATCGCGTCGATCATCTACACGTCGGGTACGACGGGCAAGCCGAAAGGCGCGATGCTGACTCACGGAAACTTCATCGCCGACCTCGAAGGAGCCTATCGGCTTTTCGGGAACGTCACGAGCAAGGACTCGTTCTTCGTTGTCCTGCCGCTGTTTCACGCTTTCTCGTTCTCGGCGAACTTCATCGCCTCGATGATGAAGGGCGCTTCGATGAGTTTCTGCCAGTCGCTGCGCACCGTCGGGCAGGACATTCACGACTTGAAGCCGACCGTCATCTGCGCAGTCCCTCTCCTTGCAGAGAAGTTGCACGAGAAGATCGAGTCGGGGCTCGAGAAGTCGAAACTTGCGCAGTTCCTCATGAAGATTGGCTTGCGTGGCCCCGTCATGCACATGGTGAAGCTGAAACTCGGCGGCAGACTCCGCTTTTTCATCACGGGCGGCGCGCCGTGTCCACATCCGGTCATGGAATGCTTCAAACGCATCCATGTGCGCTTCCTCGAAGGCTATGGGCTGACAGAATGTTCTCCGATTGTCTCGGTCTGTCCGCCAGAGGTCATCAAGATCGGCACGATCGGACCGGCGATTGGCGGTATTGAGGTGCGTCTGGCTGACAAGAACGAGCAGGGAGTCGGTGAAATCCAGGTCAAAGGACCGATTGTCATGCAGGGGTATTTCCACAACCCGGACGCGACGGCTGAGGCGTTTGAGGATGACGGAAAGGGCGGTCTCTGGTTCCGCACGGGTGACCTCGGGTCGATGGACGAGGACGGCTTTATCACGATTCGCGGACGCAAGAAAGCGTTGATCGTCAACCGCGAAGGGAAGAACATCTATCCGGAAGAGGTCGAAAACACGATTGCCAAGGAGCCGTGCATCTCGGACATTGTGGTCGTCGGCTATACGCAAGGCGAGGATCCGGGCGAAAAGGTCGGTGCGATCATCTATCCGAATGAAGACTGGTTCAAGGATCACAACGGCGGTGAGCTGCCCGCATGGGAAGATATGGAGAAGCTCTCCATCAAGCGTGCTCAGGAGCGTTGCGCGGAGCTTGCGGACTACAAGCGCGTGCGCAAGGTCGTCTGCGCGAGGGAACCTCTTCAGCGCACTTCGATTGGCAAGGTCAAGCGCGTCGCCTACAAGGGGTCTCTTGACGAACGGTAAGGGGTCGAAGGAAAAAAGGATGACGTGCGGTCAGGCTTTCTATCTCATTTGGCTTGAATGGCCTGAGATGTGCTTCCGCATGGACGCGGCCAAGCTTCGTTACCTGAAGACGCTCGTCTCGCGAAAAGGCCGTGTCGTCTGCGTGCGGAGCGAGGCTGCGTTTCTGCGCCAGCTGTCACGCGCGACGCATGTCGTGACATGGCATTTCAAGCGCGATTGGTTCGCGCGCGCCGGGCGGCTGAAGGTTCTCGCGACCCCGAGCGCAGGTCGTGAACTCGTCTCGCAGACGGCCCCGAAGGGCGTGACGCTCCATTTCGGGCGGTTTCATGGTGCGATTATGTCCGAGACGGTCGCGGCGTTTGTCCTTGCGTGGGCACACGGTTTCTTTGCGGTACGAGATTACGTGGGTTATGGCGGCGTACAGAAACCCATTGTTCCCGGTTGGCCGCGAGCCGAATTGAGCGACCGTTGCTTTTGCGTGTCGGGCACTCGTGCCGTGATTGTCGGCTATGGGCGCATTGGCAGTGCCATTGGACGTCAGCTGGAGACGCTCGGCGTGTCGGTGCAAGGCTTCGGGCGACACAACCTCGGTGAACTTGATGCCGCATTGAAAACGGCCGACTGGCTGATTTTGGCCCTGCCAAGCGACACGGGGACGGACAACATCCTTTCACGTGCGCGCTTGCGCAAGTTGCCGCGTCGCGCCGTCGTCGTCAATGTCGGACGTGGCAATGCGGTTGACGAGGGCGCTTTGGTCGAGGCGTTGAAGGCAAGGCGTCTTGCGGGGGCGTATTTGGATGTCTTCAAGTCCGAACCAGGGCCGTTAGCGCGTCTTGTGACGGGGACAACCCCCGGGATTTTGGGGACAGACCCCGCAGAGTTGCCGCGCAATCTAATCAGAATGCCGCATTCTTCCGCATTTGCGGATGATTATTTGCAACGATGCTTTGAGGAGCTGAAGGATGACGGGTGTCTTTGAGGTCGGTTCGGTCGAGGAGACGTGGGCGTTGGCGCGACAGTTTGCGGCGGAGTTGAAGTCTGGGGATGTCGTGTGTCTGGAGGGCGATCTTGGCGCAGGAAAGACAACGTTCACGCAAGGCCTTGCCGCTGCGCTTGGTGTGGCGGGCCGCGTCACGTCCCCGACTTTCTGCCTTGTGCAAGAGCATCAGGGGAAAGATCATTCCTCTCTTTTCCTCGTCCACATGGATCTCTATCGGCTTCGGAGCGAGGATGACGTCCTGTCCATTGGGTGGGAGGACTATTTGTCCGAAGGAGCGATTCTTGTGGTCGAATGGCCGGAGCGCGCGGGATCGCTGATTCCGTTGGCGGCGAAGCATGTCGTCTTTACGCATCTGGATGGAGACGAACGCCGACGTCTCGAGTTTCGCCAAGGGAACGAGTAGCTTGGTTCATCAAAACTCGATTCCCGCGTAAAGGCGGTTGGTGTCGTTTGGCTGGCATTGTTGGGCAAGCTTGTCCAAAATTTCAGCATCATCCTGAATCAATATAAAATTTGTGCTTGAAACGATAGATAAGCACTGGACGCATGAAAGTAGATCTGCTATAATGCGTGCATAACCTAAAAAAGGAGTATTGTGAAAATGCGCATGTTGATGCTTTTGGTTGGTTGGATGGCGGCTGGATTTACCGCGATGAGCGGCGAAGTCGCCTCGTCGGAGAGATCCGAGCGTTCGGTGGCCTCCTTCTCCAGTTCGGCAAAAACGCTGACGGCGTCGCGAGGAACGACTGTCGTGTGTACAAACGAACGGCCTGTCCGTTTCGTCGGTCGTGGCATAGCCATCATCATCCGTTAGGGGATAAGGAGAGACTTATGAACGTCTTGTCTCGAGGAGTTTTGCCGGTTGCACTGTTTGCGACCGGATTGTCTCATGCGGCGGATTTCTCCTTCTTCGCGCCTGTCGCACGGGATGTCAAAGTCGAACAAGCTGTCGCATCAGGCGACCTGACAATCGCGTTTGACCTTGACGTGCCGGCAATCGTCACCCTTGACGTCCTCACGAACGCCATGGATACGGCGGACGGTTGGGCGAGCGTTGGGCTTGAGAACCTCACGGCGTTGTCTGGTCCGGTGAATCGGCTTGTCTCCGAGACGGGACGTCAGACCGTGACATGGACGCCGGAGAAGGAACTTTGGCCGGGCCTGTCGCGTGAAGACGTTGGACGGATCCGCTTGAAGCCCGGGAATCTGCGCGCCGTCGTGACGACATGGTCGCCCAAATGCCCGCCGGAATTCATGGTAATCGACCTTGCCGCCCCCGCCGACATCCGCTATTATGCCGCGCGCACCCCCGTCGAGACCTCGCTTCCCGGCGGATTGACCGCTGATGCGTACAAGACCGACTTCCTCGTGATGCGCCGATGTGACGCGGGACGTTTCCACGAAGGAGCGTCCACAGAGCCGGCCGTCTGGAACATGAGCAAGAAGCCAGGACATTCCGTCACTCTCACGCACGACTTCTACATTGGCGTCTTCGAGTTCACCCAAGGCCAATACAAGAGGCTTACGGGGCAGGAATGGAACTGCTGGTTCGGAAAGGCCCGTCGCCCGAACGACTATCTCAAGCTTCCGATTGACGGCGGCACGTCATCGAATGCCAGTGGAAGCGGACTTACGTACGCCAAACTGCGCGGCACAGACTTCGCGGCGGACGCTGTTGCGGACGGCACGTTGCTGGCGACCCTGCGCGAGAGACTTGGCCTTGCCGTCGATCTGCCGACGGTTGCGCAGTGGGAGCGCGCCTATCGCGGCGGCGAAGCGGGGTATTCGTCGTTTCCAGATGGCTTGGGGGCGTATGCCGACACGGCTTCGGACGAGACGCACGCGCGGGCGGCCCGTTTCTGCTGGTATGAGAAGAACAGTCCCATGGACGGAGAGGCCCAGCCGCATGTCGTTGGCACGCGAGACCCCAACCCGTGGGGAATTTACGACATGGGCGGCAACGTCTTCGAGTATTGCCGCGATCCGCTACCGGCTTACGACGGCAGTTCTTCGCCTGGGGCAAGCGATCTCAATCTTGCTTGGTATGTGGAGTTGGCCTCAAATCCGGAGAAGGCTGTCGATCCCGATGCGACACATGCCGCGTCGCCATCGACGGCCGTTGCGATTCGCGGCGGAAGCTACGGTTCGGGCGTCAATCAGGTCGCGGCCTTTTCGCATGAAGCCATCGGCGGCACGGGCTGGTCGAGCTGCAAGCAGGGATTCCGGCTGTGCCTGGAGCTGAAGTTCAATGATGCAAGCAACCTCTAATCGAGAAGGAGACTGGCAATGAAGAAAATGGGAATGGTTTTGGCGAGCGGACTTGTCCTGTCGTCGTTGGCCGAACCGACCGTGACGGTCGATTCCTTCGTGCAGACGCCCGCGCGGCTCGTCAAGGTGGCGTTTACGGTGTCGGAAGCGGCAATCGTCACCTTCGACATCCAGACGAATGGGGTCAGCGTGGGCGGAGCGAACCTGCAGACGGTCGAGGGCCCGGTGAACCGCAAGCTGGCGGCGGGCAGCTACTCGTTGCGGTGGTGGCCGGCGAACGAGCGCTGGGATCGGCCGGCGAATCCGACTTCAGCGTGGTGTGCGCCGCGCCTCGACAATGCGCAAGTCGTCTTCCATGTCTGGAAGGAGACGCAGCCGCCGCTCTATCTTGTGGTCAATCTTCTTACGCGGGACGTCGCATATTACAACGACGCGGGCGCGATCCCCGGCGGCGTCACGGCAGACCGCTACAAGACCGACTGCCTCGTCATGCGGCTCTGCCCGAGGACGGACCGCTACATGATGGGGTCATCCAATCCGTACGGGACCGACCATTGGATTCAGGGCACGCATAAGCCCTACCACGCGGTGACGCTGACGCGTGACTTCTACATCGGCGTCTACGAGTTTACGCAGGGGCAGTACAAGAATGCGCTTGGTGAGATGCCGAACTGTCAATGGGGCGGCGGCGACCTCCGTTTTCCCGTGGATGGGAAGGACGCCGCCTTGGGGCAGAACAGGCTGCGCGGCGCGAACACGTGGCCGGAGGGCGGCCATGCGGCCGTGACGGACGAATCGATCCTCGGCCGTCTTCGCGCAAAATACGGCTTCGCGTTTGACTTGCCGACTGAAGCGCAGTGGGAGTATGCCTGTCGTGGCGGGCGGGAGGGCTGCACGCTCTACAACAAGGACGGACTCGTCTACCACAACGATGCGGAACACGAGCCGCCGTTTGAGGCGAACGCGCTTCTGGAATCCATTGCCGTCTGCAGACAGTCCGAGCCGTATGCGGGGCCGAGTCCCGTTGGGACGAAGCAGCCGAATGACTGGGGCCTTTACGACATGCTCGGCAACCTGCAGGAATGGTGCCTCGACTACGGTCCGTTTGGCAACGACTTTTATCAGCAGTGCGTGGACAATCCGGCGCTGGCGGTCGATCCCGTCGGGACTACGACGAAAGGTGAACGCATTTTGCGTGGCGGCAGCTACAGGCAGGGCGCCTGGAACACGACTTGCGATGCGCGCTCCTCGGCCGGCAGCACTTGGAGTGGCGGCTGGTTCGGCTTCCGCCTCGCGATCGAACTGGAAGATTCCGTGGAGGGCGAGTGAACATGAGACGCAGGCTAAGCGCAAAGGGTTTTGTTGTTCTGGTCTTGGGTTTGTCGTGGATGGCACCTGGCTTTGCCGACGTCATCGTGACGATGCAGGGGAAACTGTCGGTCGATGCGCCTGTTCCCTTTGACTTCGCGCCGAAGGCAGCGCTCGCGCCGTGGCAGATGATGGATGTCTCAGGCGGGCTTGACGTGAACCCTGACGGATCAAGGAGCTTCGCGTGCGTTGCGGACGCGAATCGCATTGACGGTCGTCTGCGCGTCGCCGAGCCGAAACCGGGCGTTGTCACGTGCGAATGGTCGTTTGAGGCGAGATCGGATCTCAAACTTTCGCTTCTCGGGCTTATGTGCGACTTGAAGGTCTCGGATTACGGCGGCGGACAGCTCGTCGTTGATGGCGAGTCGTTGGCCATGCAGCGCTTCGGCGAGATTCGCGACATCCGGCGAAAGGGGTTGCGACGGCTTTCGCTGACCGACGCGCAGGGTGGCAAACGGCTGGACTGGGCGTTCCGCGAACCCGTCGATCTGCTCGTCCAGTACTGGGGTGGTGAGATTCTTTCGTTCCGAATCTTGTTGCCGGCGGATGATGGCTACCAGGCCTATGCGGCGGGACGCAGACGTGTGTTGACCTTCTCGCTGAAGGGCGCGGGCGGCCTGCGCGAGAGCCGGCTGAAGCCCGTGACGATCCGTGCCGGCACGGAGTGGATTCCGTTTGTGGCGGCAGGCGAGATAGCCGAAAGCTCGGCCCTTGACTTCTCGGAGATGCGACCGACAGGGAAACCGGTGGGGCGTCACGGTCGAGTGGTCGCGCGCGGTGCGCACTTCGAGTTCGAGGACCTGCCGGGCGTGCCGCAGCGGTTCTACGGCGTGAACCTGTGCGGGTCGGCGAACTATCCCGAGACTTTGTCGGATGCGCGTCGGCTTGCGCGGAACCTCGCGCGCGTCGGCTACAACACTGTCCGCATTCACCATCATGATTCACATTGCATAGACCGTGCGCAGCCGGGCGGCTGTACGGTTCTTGCCGAGTCGATGATGCGGCGAATGGACAATCTCTTTGTGGCCTGCGCGGAAGAGGGCCTCTACATCTCGACCGACCTTTTCGTTTCGCGTACGACTGCCGGCATCGCCTGGCGCGACATTGGCGTCAATCGTGACGGAACGCTGTCGATGGACGATTTCAAGTATTCGGTCCCCGTACATGAGGGCGCGTACTCGAATTTCCTCGCGTTTGCGCAGAACTTCTTGAATCATGTCAACGTCCATACTGGCATGCGGTATGCGGAGGACCCAACGCTTGCTTGGGTTTCACTTGTCAACGAAGGCAACATCGAGCGTCCGGGGGCCGCCGGCTATGCGGCACGGCCGGGCTGGAAGGAGGCGTGGACGGCGTGGCTCACGCAGAAGCGTCAGGAATCCCCCTCTGCGTATGCGGGCATTTCGGACGAGATACCCAACCGCAAGACGGGCTCGAAAGAGGGCGCGGCGTTCACGCTTTTCTTGCGCGATGTCGAGAGCCGTTTCGCGCGTCGCACGACGGCGGCCTTGCGCGCGTGGGGCTGCAAGGCGCTCATGACGGACATGAACGACGGCACGGGCGTCATGGTCGGCATGACCCCGGTGCGCGGTTGCGTATATGATTATGTCGATTCGCACTTCTACGTCGATCATCCGTCCTTCTTTGAAAAACCGTGGGCGCTTCCGAGCTACTGTCCGAACGCGAATCCGTTGAAGGGCGATGCCCTCGGTGCGGCCAAGGTGACGACTCTGCGCGTCCTTGACCGCCCGTTTGCCGTTTCCGAGTACAACTTCTCGGGGCCTGGCCGCTATCGTGGCGTCGGCGGCATCCTGACGGGCGTCGAGGCGGCCCTGCAGGACTGGTCAGGTCTTTGGCGGTTTTCCTGGGCGCACAACATTGAGGAGGCGCTTCGGCCCGGAACGTCTGGCCTTGGTTACTTCAACCTTGCGTGTGATCCGCTGCAGGTGGCGTCCGAACGCGCGTCGCTTTGCTTGTTCCTGCGCGGTGACCTGAGTCCTCTCAAGCGGACGCTTGCGGTGACGGTTCCGCCGGAGAAGGCGCAGGACCTTGCGATGCCGATTGCCGAGTCTGCGCTCTTCGGCTGGCAGTGGATCGGCTGGTATGCGAAGATCGGCTTTCTCAACGCGTCGTCTGTGCCCGAGGGGGTGGAGTGGTTCGGCGACTTCGACGCGGTGACGAAAATGACGGCAAACGACGTCCGAAAGCGTCTCTTCGGAAGCGAAACGCTCCCCGACGTCGCCGGAGCCGGGGCGGTACGCCTTGACGGCATGCGCGGCAGTTTCTCGGTCGAGACGGAACGAACGGCCGGGGGATTCGCCGAGTCTGGGACGGTTGACGCGGGCGTGGTACGCGCGACCCTCCGCGGGGTACCGGCCACGGTCTGGGCGAATTCTCTCGACGGGCGGTCGATTGGCGAGTCGGGTCGTCTGCTCGTCACGCACCTGACGGACGTGCAGAATACGGGGGTTCGTTACGCCGACATGGACTTGAAGATCGTCACCGATCTCGGATGGCTGCCATACCTGATGCGTCGCGGTACGGCCGAAGTGTCGGTCGCACGGACGAGAGCTGAGCCGTGTCGGGTCTATGCGCTGGATGCGACCGGCGCACGCCGCGGTGAGGTGCCGTCGCGGATCGAGGATGGTCGGCTTTCGTTCCTGGCGGATGTCGCGCGAGACCCGAACCAGGCCACGTGTCTTTACGAGATTGTGTCGGAGCCGAAGGAGCAGCGCCTGTCTGCGGCGGAATGACGCGACGGCCGCGCGCCTTAATTTGGCCGTGAGAACGATGTCATGAAACTCTGAGGACGTCTCGGATCTCTGAGGTCATTGTGCAGAGGCCCAATGTGTGCTATACTATACGCCATAAGTTGCGGAGCCATTCCGCCAAGACGTTGACAGAAGGAAGAAGGAGACATCAAGATGAGCAAGTGCTGTGTTTTCGCGGGTCAGGGTGCGCAGGTTCCTGGCATGGGCAAGGATTTCGCCGAGGCGGATCCTGAGATTATGGGGCTCTTCGACAAGGCGAACGCCGTTCTCGGCTTTGACTTGAAGAAGATCTGCTTTGAGGGCCCGGCGGAGGAACTGATGAAGTCGAACATCTGCCAGCCGGCGATCTTCGTGACGAGCTATGCGGCCTATGCGACGCTTCAGAAGAGGCGTCCGACGACATTCGCCTGCGCGGCGGGTCTCTCTCTTGGCGAATGGGGGGCTCTTTGCGCGGCGGGAGTCCTTGACTTCGATTCGACGCTGACGGTGCTGGAGGCGCGTGGCCGTTTCATGCAGGAAGCTTGCGCGGCGACGCCATCGGGAATGATTGCCATTGTCGGTGCAACGCCAGATCAGCTCAAGACCCTTTGCGAGGCGACGGGTTGCACGGTAGCCAACGTCAACTCGGCGGCGCAGCAGGTCCTTTCAGGTTCAAAGGACGCGATTGCCGCCGCTACGGCGAAGGCGAAGGACCTCGGCATCAAGCGGGCGATTCCCCTTGCGACGGCGGGCGCGTTCCATTCGTCGTTCATGGCTCCGGCGCGTGAGAAACTTGCTCCGATTCTCGACGGAATCTCATTCCGTGCGCCACAGTTCCCGGTTCTCTCCAATGTGACGGGCCAGCCGCACGCGTCCGACCCTGGCGCGATCAAGGCTCTTATGCTCGAGCAGGTGACGGGTACGACGAACTGGGCTGCGGATGTCGCGACGGCGAAAGCGTTGGGATGCGACACATTCGTCGAGTTTGGCCCCGGCAAGGTTCTTTCGGGACTCATCAAGAAGATCGATGCGGCGCTGGTGACGGCGAACGTCGCAGATCTCGCGTCGCTTGACGCCGCATTGACTTGTTGCTGACCTCGACATCATCGGTCTGAAATGGCCTGACCCAGCGGATGACTCTGAAATGAAAACGGTCAAAATTGTCGGCACGGGGTCTTACTTGCCCGTGCGCATCGTCACGAACGAGGAGATGGCGGCGCGGATCAATTCGACGTCCGAATGGATTGTCGCGCATACGGGCATCGAATGCCGTCATATTGCCGCGCCAGAGGAATGCGCGTCGACGCTGGGGACGGAGGCGGCGCGGCGGGCTTTGTCGCAGGCGGATGTGAAGCCTGAGGACGTCGGGCTTATCGTTCTTGCGACGACGACGCCGGACTATGTGAACTACCCCTCGACGGCCTGCATCGTGCAGCACGCGCTGGGGTGTTCTTCGGCGGCGGCGTTCGACCTCGCGGCGGCGTGTTCGGGATTCGTTTACGGGCTGGAGATGGCAAAATGCTATCTTCTTTGCCATCCGGAGCGCAAGGCTCTGGTCATCGGTGCGGAAGTCCTGTCGCGTCACACGGACTGGTCGGATCGCTCGAACGCGATGCTTTTCGGTGACGGCGCGGGTGCCGTCGTGCTGGCGGTGGCAGAGGGTCCCGAAGGTCTCTTGTCCGGGTCGTTGTTGGGGGCGGATGGCGGCGGAGCCGCGTTCATTGCGCGCGCGGGTGGTGCACGGCGTCCTTTGTGCGACGATCCCGTCCGCGAGACGGTGCGGACAATGGATGTGCCCTATCTGAAGATGGACGGGCATTCTGTCTTCGCGTTCGCTGTCCGCAAACTGGACGAAGTGATTCGTCGCCTTTGCGCACAGGCCTCCGTCGAGCCGTCCGTACTGGATCTCGTTTTTGCGCATCAGGCGAACTTTCGCATTCTCGATGCCGTTGCGCGCCGGATGAAACTGCCGATGGAAAAGTTTTATCTCAATTTGAAGAGCGTCGGCAATACGTCCTCGGCGTCGATTCCGCTTTGCCTTGACAAGGCCCTGCGCGAGGGTGTGCTCAAGGAAGGCATGCGCGTGGCATTGGCGGGTTTCGGTTCGGGACTCACATGGGCCGGTGCGCTTGCCCAGTGGCCGTACCTGTGACGCACAGGACGGGTGGTCGTTCGGATTGCTGAATGAATGATGTTTTCTTGCCCGATCAGGGCTTGCCATCTTGAGCGGGAAACGCTACAATAAGCGCATCATTTTGATCTTAAAGGAGAACAGAAGATGCCAAGTCTCGCGAATATGCGCACGAAGGCCAAGGAAGCCGGCCTTATGAAGCTCGACAGGCTGATCGAGAAGCGTCAGCACATCCCCACCAACGACTTCCCCATCCCGACGAAGGAACTCTGCGAGCGCTTCGAGAAGCTCTACACGGGCTGCGTGAACGACGTCATGCGCGAACTCACGCTCCTCGACCAGAACCTGCCGCACGACATCATGCCGCTCCGGGACGAGATGGTCGTCTGCGGCGAGGCGTTCACGGTCAAGTCCGCGCCGAACTGCATGATCGAGGGCGAGATGACGTTCCGTGCGCAGATGCTGGACGACTTCAAGCCGAACGGCGTCGTCGTGTGGGACACGTCGAACGACGTCGAGGCGTCGCTCTGGGGCGGCGTCATGACGGCGACAGCGATCTCGAAGGGGATTCGCGGTGCCGTTATCGCAGGCGGTATTCGCGATACGAAACAGATTTTGGAACAGCCGTTTCCGATTTTCTACAAGTACCGCGTCTCGAACGGTTCGCTCGGTCGCTGCATGATTACGCACTACCAAGTGCCAATCAAGATCGGCAAGGTGACGGTGCGCCCAGGCGACATCATCATGGGCGACATTGACGGTGTCATCTGCATTCCGCGTGAAATTGCCTACGAGGTGTTGCTCCGGGCCGAGGGCATCGAGCGCAACGAGGTTGACATCTTCTCGTGGGTGCGCCAGGGCGACACGATTTCGGAAATCATCGACAAGGGCGGATACTTCTGAGGACGAAATGAACAAGGAATGCGTACGGACATGAACAAGAAACTCACGCTCTTCGTCGCGTCACTTGCGGTGCTTTCGGCTTCGGCGGCGTTCAAGGTTGACAAGTCGGCGATGTCCGCCGCCTACTGGGCGATCTGGAACGAC
This sequence comes from uncultured Kiritimatiellota bacterium, assembly GCA_934635225.1. Taxonomy (GTDB): domain Bacteria; phylum Verrucomicrobiota; class Kiritimatiellia; order RFP12; family UBA1067; genus UBA1067. Next base: position 22,294 of record CAKTYZ010000010.1, on the reverse strand, counting down.
GCCGTGCAGGCGAAAATCGACGCGGACATCGAGAAATACCGCAAGACGGACGCGACGCTCGACGTTGCCGCGCCAAACGGTGCACAGGTGTCGGTCGAGCAGATTGCGCACGCCTTTTATTTCGGCGCGCATATCTTCAATTTCAACCAGCTCGGCAAGAAGGAATGGAACGATCGCTACAAGGAGCTGTACGGGACGCTCTTCAATTCGGCGACCGTCGCGTTCTACTGGCGGACATTGGAGCCGTATCCGTACGCGCCGCGTTTCGAGGAGCGCTACGAGGATACGGAGAACTTTTGGAACAACTGTTCGCATCCGAAAGACCAGCCTCACTGGCGCCGTCCCGCGCCCGATCCGGTGATCGACTTCCTGAAGACGCGCGGCGTGCGCATCCACGGGCATCCGCTCGTCTGGGGCAACTTCGCGTGGCACCGTCCGACATGGATCTGGGACGACTTCTGCCCGGAGGAGGAGAAGTTCGCGCTGGAGCAGAAGACGGGCGTGAAGATCCCCGTCAACAACTGGCGGCTGCCGATGGGCGTGAAGGACATGGCGGACAACGAGCGCGGCTGGGCCGAGGCCTGGAAGAAGGTCTTCGACCAGCTGAGCGAAGAGGAGATCGCCGCGACCGTGCCGACGTTCGTCAGGAACTACAGCGCGTTCTATGAACGGCGCATCCGCGAGATCGCCGAACGTTACGGCAGCCGCGTCGACTCGTGGGACGTCGTGAACGAGTCGGCGACGGACTACCGCCGGTGGCAGGGCGAGAAGGCCGTGCGCGGCGTCCCCTGCCAGAAGAGCGTCTACGGCCTGATGCCCGGCGACTACACCTACAAGGGCTTCCAGTGGGCGCAGCGCTACCTGCCGTCTTCCGCGTGGCTGAACCTGAACGACTACAACATGGAGCCCTGCTTCTTCAAGCAGGCGAAGGACCTTGCGGCGAACGGCTGCCGCATCGACGTCGTCGGCTCGCAGATGCACCTGTTCAACCCGGCGGAGTCCGTGAAGATCGCGGCGGGCGAAGGCCCCGCGTTCCTGCGTCCCGAGGGTGTCGCGAAGCGTTTCCAGCTTCTTTCGCAGGCGGGACGTCCGATTCACCTTTCCGAAATCACGATCACTGCGCCGGACAATTCGTCGCGTGGGCAGATGGTTCAGGCGATCATCCTGCGAAATCTCTACCGTGCGTGGTTCTCGGTCGAGAGGATGAACGGCATCACGTGGTGGAACGTCGTCGATGACTGCGGTGCGCCGGGCGAGCCGTCAATCAGCGGGCTCTTCACGCGTGACATGCGCCCGAAGACGGCCTACTTTGCGATGGATGATCTCGTCAATCGCGAATGGAAGACGAGGACGTCCGTTGCGGTGAAGGACGGCAAGGTCGCGTTTCGCGGTTTCCGCGGTCGCTATCGCCTGACATGGAAGGGCGAGGATGGCAAGGAAATGTCGCAACTTGCGGAAGTCAAGTGAGGAGAAAATGCATGAAAAAACGGGTCATTACGCTCGTGTCTGTCGCGTTGGCTTCGGGACTTTGGGCCGCGATGCGTCCGACGCCTGACTACCTCCGGCGTGCGACGGTCTATCAGATTGTCCTGCGAAACTTCACGCGCGACGGCAACTTCCGCGCGGCGACGGAGATGCTGGATCATGTACGATCCCTCGGCGTCGATGCCGTCTACCTGACGCCGTTCGTCGAAATGGACCGCGACATGGACCGCGCGGGATGGAGTTCGCGGCAGATCGCAAGCGGCTTCGGCAGTCCGAAGAACCCTTACCGCATCTCTGACTACGACAAGATCGATCCGGAATACGGAACGGACGCGGACTTCAAGGCGTTCAACGACCGTGCGCATGCGCTTGGCCTGAAGGTCTACATGGACCTCGTCTACCTTCACTGCGGGCCGAACAACGTGCTGAAGGACCTCTTTCCCGACGCCTTCCAGAAAAACGCCGACGGCACGGTGAAGACGACGCTGTGGAACTTCCCCTATGTCAACTTCGCGTCGAAGGGCGTGCGCCAGTACCTGATTGACTCGATGCTTCACTGGATGCGCCTCGGCTGTGACGGCTTCCGCTGCGATGTCGGTGATCGGGTGCCTATCGACTTCTGGGTCGAGGCCGTCACGGTCTGTCAGAAGGTGAATCCCGAACTCGTGATGATCAACGAAGGCACGAACCCCGAGTGGCTGGAGAAGGCGTTCGACGCCTGCTACGCCTGGCCGTTTGGCATGACGATTCGCCTTGCGATGAACCCGAAGGGCCTCGGCCAGCCGATGAAGGCCGCGACGCTCGCCGAACGCATGGACGCCGTGCGCGCTGACGAGGCGAAGATTCCGGCGGACGCGCTCCAGCTCTGCTATCTCGACAACCATGACACGGCGGCGGACGACTGGGAGAACCGCTTCGATCGCGTACAGCCCGTCGAGGCGGGAAACGCGGCGTTCGTGCTGACGTTCCTGCGCAAGGGGATACCGCTCGTTTTCAACGGCAACGAGATTGCCGACAATTCACTTAATTCCTTCTTCGGACCCGTCGAGCATCCCGCCCGCGCGACGAAGACGGTGGACTGGGCGCGTGCTCTCCAGCCCGCAGGCCAAAAGCGTCTCGCGCTCATTCGGAAGCTCGTGAAGATGCGCCACGAGGACCCGATTTGGAGCGAAGGCTCGATGGAATGGGTGACGGACGGCGAGCCGAACGGCATCGTTGCCTTCACCCGCACGCTCGGTACGCGCACGGTCCTTGTCGCGGCAAACCTCACGGATCGGATAGCCGAAGGCGGTGCGCGGATCGGTGCGCTCGGCCCGTATGCGCACCTCATCCAGGAACAGAACCGTCGCTGACGTCCGCCATTCCTCCTTTTCGCTTTACTCATCATGAACATCAAAAAGATCAATCCCGCAACGCTGAAGATCACCGACATGCGCTTCGCTGACATCGACGGCGCACCGAAGCGTTGCACGCTTCTGAAACTCTACACGAACCAGGGCCTCGTCGGCTACGGCGAAGTCCGCGACGCCTCGTCTCGAACCTATGCCGCGATGCTGAAGTCGCGCATCCTCGGCGAGAACCCGTGCAACGTCGAGAAGATATTCCGCCGTATCAAGCAGTTTGGCGGCGACTCGCGTCAGGCAGGAGGCGTCTGTGCGGTCGAACTCGCGTGCTGGGATCTCTGTGGCAAGGCGTGGGGCGTTCCCGTCTGGCAGCTCCTCGGCGGCAAATGGCGCGACGAGATTCGCTGTTACTGCGATACAGATTCGGAAGGTGGCGGGCGTGACATGGGCGCGGCGCTCAAGGCGCGCATGGGGATGGGCTTCACGTTTCTGAAGATGGATCTCGGCATTGAGCTGTTGACGAATGTCAAGGGCGCGCTCATTGCGCCTCTTGGCTATCTCGACTACATGCGCAAGATGAAGCATGTCGTCCAGACGCCGCACGGATCAATCGATCCGCGGTCCATGCGCGGTGAGGCGTTCGAACTCTTCACGACGGCGCATGCCCACACGGGCATCCACATTACGGAGAAGGGGCTGGACTTCCTTGAGACGTACATGGCGGATGTCCGCGAGGTCATCGGTTGGGAAGTGCCGATCGCGATCGACCATCTTGGACACATCCCTTACGAGGATTGCGTGAACCTTTTGCGGCGGTTGGAGAAGTACCACCTCTCCTGGGCTGAGGACGTCCTGCCGTGGCGCAACGTCGAGCAGTGGAAGCAGCTCCACGCGGCGACGACGACGCCGCTTGGCACGGGCGAGGACATCTACCTCAAGGAGGACTTCCGTCCGCTCCTCGAATCGCATGCGCTCGCGGTCGTTCACCCCGATCTGCTGACCTGTGGCGGCATAGCCGAAACAAAGAAGGTTGGCGACATGGCAGAGGACTTCGGTGTGCAGATGAACCTTCACATGGCCGAGTCGCCGATCGCGTGCCTTGCTGCCGTCCATGTCGCGGCGGCGACGCGCAACTTCATGGTGCTTGAGCTTCATTCGGTCGATGTGCCGTGGTGGGGCAATCTCGTCAAGCCGGCGCTTTCGTACGAAGGCGGCTTCATCGAGGTGCCGACAAAGCCTGGTCTCGGCATTGATGAGCTGAACGAAAAACTTATCAAGAAGCAGACTTGCGCTGATTTCCCGCCGCCGTGGACGCCCACGAGGGAATGGGATCGCGAGTGGTCGAACGACCGTCGTTGGTCGTGAAGGGCTGCATGAGCGCCTTTGGGGAAGTCCTGTTTGAGGCCTTGCCAACCTTCGCGTCGTTTTGCTATAATTACGGTGTACTTGGGGGGCGGGTGCCCTCCGGTTTGCATTACGGAAAAACAAAACGGACAATAATAAGGAGAACGAAGCAAAGAAGAAGCTCATGATGGCGGCGACAGTTGCCGCTTTGGCCTGCGGATGCGTTTCTGTCAACAAGAACGACGGTGGCAACTCATGCCTCAAGCCGTGCCCGATCAAAGACCGCGTACACGTCAAGTACGAGGTCGGCAAGGACCGCGTGCAGGCCACCGACCAGCTGAACTGCCTCTTTGGCTTTATCTGCTGGGGCTCGACGGCGCACATCGCCGATCAGGGCGAGTTCGGGTTCGGCGCTCAGACGAAAGCCAAGAACGGCGCGTATGCGAACGCATGCGACGCGGCGCAGTGCGATTCCATCGCGGCGGCGCGCTACACGATCAAGACGGATGACTACTTCGTCTTCAAGAAGGTAAAGGCGGAAGTCTCCGGCTATCCGGTCAAGGTCATCGGCACGGAGGTCGTCGATGGTCTCAAGTTCCCGGAACCGTGCAAGGAGTCGAAGCCGAAGAGCGGTTTCCTCCCGTTCTAAAGGGCAGCTGGACGCGTTCAAGGCCCGGGACTCGCATGAGCCCTGGGCCTTTTGCGCGTCTGACGCGGCTCTTCCCAATGTTTAGGGTCCGACGGGGCGAAAGGTCGTTGCGGCTTGACTCTCCGCCCCAGTTTGTCAAATAGAAAGTGCACCCTGTAAGTAGCTGGGTGGTTTTTGGTTTGCCAAATACTGTGCACTCATTTTCTTCTCTTTGAAATGCTGATTCCAATAAGAGATGTGAGTGTGCGTTGCCCCACTCTTGGATGGGCGGGGAACGGGCGTCCCCGAAGGGGCGCCGCGAAGCGGCGAGCCCGCCCCCGCCCATCCAAGAAACCTTTTCTCGTGTTTTGCTTTCGCCGCGTTGTACCTCTCCTGGATGCGCTTTATTCTGGCGAGCTTGCGTTTGATCTTGGCCAGAAGGTCGATTCCGCAGAGTCTGGCCTTGCGCTTTTCGAGAGCATGTCTTTCTTCGCTGGAGAGGACGTTCTCTTCAAGCAGCCTCTGGTACGGCGTCTTCGGATTGTCGTAGGCGCATTTATAGCCCTTGCCGTCGGTGCGCTTCCCCTTGGAGACGAGCATCTTGCATGGGCAGAAGAAGTTTCGGAAGTCTGACCACATCTCGCAGAGTTCGAAGAGGTCCTTCTCCAGATCTGGGCAGTCGAGCCTAATCTCTCCGAACAACTGCCTGCCCGACGCCCCGTTTTTTTCTTCCACATGCGCATTGTCGTTGCACCTCCTCGGGCGCGAACGCCACACAAACGGAGCGCGTCTCATCGTCCCGAGGAACGCCATCACATGATGGTTCAGTATCTCGCCGCCATTGTCGGAATGCAGTGACGTGAAGCAGAATGGGAACCGCCCCATGTTGCGCCGAAGCGCCACAAGCGTGGTGTGTTGCGCACGATTCCATGTCGGAGACAGCTCCTCCCACTGCGTCTTCCTGTCCGTGCAGTTTAGTATCCAGAAGAAGTTGTCGGCGCTGTCCCCTCCGCCGAGGGCAAATGTGTCAGCCTGAACGTCGCCGGGCGGGACTTTGCAGGCCATGACCTTCTCTCCTGACGCACAGGGCACCAGGTCCTTGATCTCATTGCCATTGTTCCTGCCGGAGCGCTTGTTAACCTTCGACCACCCGAGTTTGACCCGAACCTCTCCGGACAGCGCACGAGACATCGTCCGGTCGCTCATCTTCAGCAGCAGCTCTCTTACGTGGCCATTGACTACGGCGACATGTGACGAATACTCGTCCAGCCACATCCCGATCTGAACCTTGAAGTATGGTAGGCATGGGCATCCGGCCTCGATCCACACGGCCTTGAGGACATCGACGACCTCGGCCGTGTAGGTCTTGCCTCGCCCCCTGCGCTCCCGGTACTCGACATTCCCGCTGAGAAGCTTGATGACGTATTTGCGAGTCAGCCCGACGGTCTTGCAGATCTCGTCGAGCATCTTGTGCTTGCCGCTCTGCGTCTCGCCTAGGTAATCATCCCGCTTGCGCAGGATGTACTCCTTGATTGATCTTCTTGACATTGTGTTCATGCCTCCATTGTATCCGGTGCACAGTATTTGGCAAACGGGCTATGCCAAGATCTGAGCCCTTCTTTGGTTGGGTGCACACTATTATGGCAAACTGCGCCGCTCTGACAGTGACTCATTCTCCTGTTGTCATTCTGCGCACGGATTTGGTATAATCAGTTCCCATGAAAATGGACTATAGACCGCAAGCGGACTATTGCGGGGAATATATGCGCTATCTCGGCGTGGCGAAGACCGCGCGGCGGAGCTATGCCGAGAGCGTTCGCCTGCTGAAGGCGCGCGGCTTTCGTGAGATCTCGTCGTTCAAGACGCTCAAGGCGGGCGATCGTGTCTATCGCGGGTATGAGGATCGTACGATCATGGCGGCCGTCATCGGCAAAAAGAAGATCGCCGAATCGGGGCTCAAGGTCGTCGGGGGGCACACGGACGCGCCGCGCCTCGATCTGAAGCCTCGTCCGCTCTATGTGAAGGGCGGTTGCGTCTATTTCGATTGCCACATCTACGGCGGCATCAAGAAGTACCAGTGGCTCACGCTCCCGCTCGCGCTTTATGGGCGCATCGTCCGCAAGGACGGTTCGTTCGTCGATGTCGCCGTCGGCGATGGTCCGGGTGACCCCGTCTTCATGATTTCGGACATCCTGCCGCATCTCGGCAAAGACCAGGCGAAGAAGACGCGTGACGAGTTCTTCGAGGCCGAGGATCTCGATCCCGTCGCGTGGACGACGCCGGCGGAGAAAAAGGGGAAGGTCAGCGAGGAAAGTCAAGAGGCGAAGGCCAAGATCGGGCTTGTCGATTACCTCAAGAAGACCTTCAAGGTAGATGAAGAGGACCTCCTGAGCGCTGAACTTGAGATCGTTCCGGCCGGGATGCCCCGCTATGTTGGCTTTGACAAGGCGCTCATCACGGGGTACGGGCACGATGATCGTGTTTGCTCGTTTGCCGGACTTCAGGCGCTCCTTGACGCGGCGGACGAGGTGCCGGACATGACGGCCTCGATTCTCATGTGCGACAAGGAGGAGATCGGCTCGATGGGATCGACAGGCATGCAGAGCTCATTCTTTGAGAATACCGTCGCAGAGCTCATCGAGCGGCAGGAAAAGAATGCGCGCGACATTCTCGTGCGGCGTGCGCTTGAGAAGTCGACGATGCTGTCGGCGGACGTCACGGCGGCGGCAGACCCGCATTTTCCCGATGTCGATTCGACGGGCAACGAGGCGCGGCTTCACAAGGGCGTGGCCGCTTCGAAGTACACGGGCGGCACGTCGAAGGGCGGCGCGAGCGATTGCGGGCCTGAGTTCGTCGCGAAGATCCGGGACATCATGTCCAGAGGCGAGGTCCGGTGGCAGATGGCGGAGCTCGGCAAGATGGAGAAGGGCGGCGGCGGTACGATTTCGCAATATATGGCGCGCTTCGGCATGAAGGTGCTCGACATGGGCACGCCCATGTGGAACATGCATGCGCCGTGGGAGATAGTCTCCGCGAGCGACTGCTACCAGACCTATCGTGCGTACAGCGCATACCTGAGAAGTTGATCCAACACAGACAAGACAAACAACACAAACAAAAGGAACCTAAAATAATGAATAAGTTGATTCCAATCCTTTCCGTGACATTGCTCGCAGGCTGTGTCTGCGACAAGCCGAAGTGCCCGATGGCGGCATCGCGCTGTGCCGACCCCGTGATGGGCAACTGGAGCGCCGACCTCCCCTACGACACGATGCCGGCGGGCAGCTTCATCTTCTCGCGCGACGCGAACGGCGCGCCGCAGGCGTTCGTCCTCTACCGCTGGGGCTCGCCGGAATGGGTCAAGGACCTCAAGGTCTGCGGCAGCAGGTTCGCGTTCAACCATCCGTACGGCTACCGCTACGAGGGTTGCGTGCAGGGTGACCGCATGATTGCGCGAATCGCGCCGTGCGATGCGAAAACGGGCGTGCTGAAAGGCGCGTGGCAGCCGTTCTACGGCTGGCGCAACCCGGCGATCTGCGACAAGGTGCGCACTGAGGACGCGAAACTCGGCGAGCCGATTGACCTCTTGAAGGACGGTTTGGACGGCTGGGTGTCGATGAACCCGAATGCCAAGTTCGGCTGGTCGTTCAAGGATGGTGTCCTTTCAAACAAGCTTGGGCTCAAGCCGGACGGCTCGTGGGCGGGCGGCGGCGCGAACATCATGTCCAAGCGCGCCGACTTCTTTGACTTCAACCTTGAATATGACGTGCGCGTGCCGAAGAAGTCGAATTCGGGCGTCTACCTGCGCGGTCGCTTCGAGTGTCAGGTCGTGGACAGCTATGGCATGGGCACGGATCGTCACAACATGGCCGCCTATTATGGGCGCGTCGCGCCGTCTGTCGCAGCCGAGAAGGCTCCGGGCGAATGGCAGCACGTTTCCGTCACGATCTACAAGGGCCACATTACGACGTATCTCAATGGCGTGAAGATCATCGACAACGCGAAGCTGGTGGGCGTCACGGGCGGCGCGATTGACGCAGACCTCAACAAGATGGGCCCGATTTACCTTCAGGGCGACCACTCGGATGCGGATTTCAAGAACATGATTCTGCGTCCGGCTCTTTGATTTTAGTCTAACCAACACAAAACAAATAAGGAAAGGCAAGAAAATGATGACATTATCTTCTTCAAGAAGAAACTTCCTCCGTGGTCTCGGCGGCGTGAGTCTGTTCGCGATCGGCGGCTGCAAGTGCCCGATGGGGGGCCAGAAGATTAAGCTCGCGGCTGTCGGCGTGATGGGCAAGGGTTTCAGCGACTGGACGCCGATGCTCAGGTCGGGCCTTGTCGAGATGGTCGCGTTCTGCGATGCTGACTATACGGTGCGCGAGCGGGCCGCTCGCCAGCTTGCGAAGGATGGCATCGACTTTGACATCTACTCCGTCCCGTTCTACACCGACTACCGCAAGCTTCTTGACGACGCGGGCGTTCTCGGCATCGAGGCGATGACGATCTCGACTCCGGACCACGTTCACGCGCCGGTCGCGATCGGCGCGATGAAGCAGGGCATCCACGTCTATGTCCAGAAGCCGCTCGTCCGCACGCTGTGGGAGCTCGACTATTTCGAGAAGACGGCGCAGGACAACGGCGTCATCGTCCAGATGGGCAACCAGGGCTCCTCGCTCGACTCGATGCGCCGTTGCACGGAAGTCATCCAGAGCGGCATCCTCGGCGACGTGACGGAAGTCCACGTGTGGACGAACCGCGCCGTGTGGCCGCAGGGCAAGGGCGTCGCGGACTACGTGACGAGCCGCGGCGAAAAGGGCGATGCCATTCGCGACGGTCTCAACTGGGATGCTTGGCTGGCGACGGCGAAGAAGCGCCCGTTCCTTGACAAGTATCCGGCTGGCGCGAAAGTCTACGACCCGTGGAATCTTGGCTCGAACGTCTACCACTCGTTCACGTGGCGCGGGTTCCACGACTTCGGCGCGGGCGCGTTCGGCGACATGGCGTGCCACACGATGAACCTGCCGTTCCGCGGCCTTGAACTCGCGGGAGTCTCTGACGCCGAGTGCGTGAAGATCGAGGAAAAGAACGACATTGCCTACCCGTCGAAGTCGGTCGTGAAGCTCACCTACAAGGCGCGTGTCGCGAAGTTCGGCAAGAACAAGGGCAAGACGCTTCCGGCTGTCACGCTCTTCTGGTATGACGGCTATGACATGGACAAGCCGGGCAAGAGCGCGATGAAGCCCTCGGCGGAAATCATGCCCAAGGTCATCAAGACCTTCGGCGCGGTGCCGAACACGGGCTGCTATGTTATCGGCTCGAAGGGCGCGGTCCTCATGCAGGACGACTACGGCGCGAAGTGCGCGCTTGCGCTCAACGGCGATGAGAAGTTCGTTGACATCTTTTCGCATGAGGCGGCGAAGCCCGTTCCGCGCACGATTCCGTTCTGCGTGGGCTCGAAGGCCGCCGCAGGCGAATCGACCGTCGAGATGAAGGGGTTTGCGGAAGGCCATTACGGCGAGTTCGTGAACGCCATTCGCGGCGTCGGCCCGTGGTATGAGCAGACCCATTCGCGCTGCTTCTCCGACATTGAGTATTGCATCCCGCAGATGGAAGGCATCCTTGTCGGCTGCGTGGCGCAGCAGGTGCCGGGCAAGCTCGTCTGGGATTCGGCGACGCAGTCCTTCGTCGACAACGCCGCCGCGAACGCGCTCGTCAAGCCCTTCATCCGCAAGGGCTGGGAGTTCTGAGAAACAATCGAACGACCGGATAATCGAATGTTTGAATAATCGAATTGTGGCTCTCGCCTCTCCTGTCACGCATGTCCTCCTGTCAATTGGGTGTGAGCGACGCGAGAGGCAAGGGAGGCAAGTGACACAAAAACAGAAAGGAAAACAGAAAATGAACGTTTCTCGTAGACAGTTCTTTGGGTTCCTCGGGACAGGCGCCGCCGCCATGGCGCTTCCGGGGTGCGCGTGCCCGCCGCCGAGGCGCGGGGGCTATCCGCAGAAGATCGCGCTTCAGCTCTATTCGATCCACAAGTACATCGGCGGCGTCAAGGACAAGGACGGCAAGGTCACGCTTCAGGGCGTCGGCCTTGACAAGGCCCTTGAGAATGTCGCGGCGATTGGCTTCAAGGGCGTCGAGTTCGCCGGCTACTACCAGTACGGCAGCGATGCGCGCGGCCTTCGCAAGGCACTTGCGAATGCGGGTCTCGTGGCGTGCGGTACGCATGTGTCGACGGACGCCTATGGCCTCGACACGAAAAAGTGGACGTATGATCCCGAAGTCCTGAAGCGCACCTGCGACTTCAACATGACTTACGGCAACAACCTCATCATCTGCCCCGGCGGCGGCAATTTCCCGCCCGGATGCAGCTGGTCGACGGGCCGTGGCGGCGAGCCCTGCAAGCCGTCGCAGGCGATTGACGACTTCACGAAGAAGCTCGCGGACCACTACAACAAGGTCGCGGCGGACGCGGCGAAATTCGGCTGCCGCATCGGTCTCCACAACCACACGTGGGAACACGCGATCTTCCTGCAGGACGGGACTTCCTTCTGGGATTACTTCTTCTCGAACACCTGCGCGAACGTCTGCATCGAGCAGGATGTCGGCTGGTCCACCTGCGCGGGCGTCGATCCGTGCGAGACCTACGAGAAGTATCCGCACCGCTCCCCGACGCTTCATGCGAAGGAGAACGGCATGGGCAAGAACGTGGAGCAGTTCGACGCGATTCTCGGACAGCCGGGCAAGCCAGACGCGAAGCCGGTCGAGTGGGACCGCATCATCGCCGCGACCGAGAAGGACGGCGTGCAGTGGTTCGTTGTCGAATGCGAACGCCACTTCGAGGATCTTTCGGCGGTTCTTCCGTCCTACAACTTCCTCAAGGCGAAGGGGCTTGACTAAGGCCTATGATTGAAACGCTTGCGGCTCATCTCGACGCGCTTTCGGCGTTCGCTCCGACATGGGGGCTTCTGCTCGTTTTCGTCTTCATGGCGATCGAGTCGTCGTTCATCCCCTTTCCGTCGGAGGTCGTGATGATTCCCGCAGGCTTTTTGGCGGCGCGTGGCGAGTTGGGGTGCGGAACTCCGCTCGCCGCCGTCGCGCTGGCTTTTCTTGCAGGCGTTCTCGGCTCCCTCGCCGGGGCCTATGTCAACTACTTTCTGGCGTTGCGCGTCGGCAAGCCTTTCCTTGAGAGACACGGGAAGTGGTTTTTCCTGAAGCCGGCTGCGCTGAACCGGGCCTGTGAGGTCTTTAACCGTTATGGCGCGGCGACGACGTTCGTCTGTCGCATGGTTCCCGCGATTCGCCAGCTCATTTCCATTCCCGCCGGCATTGCGCGGATGCCGCTGGGACCGTTTACGCTCTTTACCGCGCTTGGCGCGGGCGTCTGGACGGCGATCCTGACGTTCGTCGGCTGGGCCATTGGCCGCTCGACGGCGAACATCACCTATCTTGAACTCTGCCTGAAGGGCAAGGAGATGGCGTCCGCCAATCTCCCTCTCGTCCTCGGCGGCGCGATCGCGCTCGTCGTTCTCTACGCGCTCCTCTCGAAACTCGTCATGAAAGGAAACACGAAATGATCTCGACTCTCTTCCTCGCGGCCGCGACCGTTCTTACGCAGGGCGAATTCACCGTTCGCCCCAATGACTGCCCAAAGTGCCCTTACCGCATGCGAATCGCGCCAGATGCCAAGACGGCGTTCGTGAATACGGCGAAAGTCTCCGAAACGAACTATCCGAAGATGGCCCAGCGAGCCTTCGACCTCATGACGAAGGCGGTCGACGCGAAGAAGGGCGGTGCGCATCGTCCGCTGATGGGCTGGTCGAGCTGGAACACGTTCGGCGTGGACATCTCCGATTCGATCATCTGCTCCATCGCCGAGGCGATGGCGACGAACGGCTTGAAGGCGGCGGGCTACACCTATGTCAACATTGACGACGGATTCTTTGGCGGACGCGATGCCAAGGGCCGTCTGCAGTTTCATCCGACGCGCTTCCCGAACGGGCTCAAGCCCGTCGTGGACCGAATCCATGCGCTTGGAATGAAAGCCGGCATCTATTCGGATGCGGGGTCTGACACGTGCGGCAGCATGTGGAGCAACGATCCGAGTGGGCGTGGCTCGGGCCTGTATGGGCATGACTTGGAGGACTGCCGCCTTTTCTTCGACGAACTCGACTTCGATTTCATCAAGGTCGATTATTGCGGCGGACTGAAGCTCAAGCTGGACGAGCAGGAGCGCTACACGGCCATTCGCCGCGCGATAGACGTCTCGGGCAAGCGCGGCGTGCGGATGAACATCTGCCGTTGGACCTATCCTGGGAAGTGGGCGGCGGGCGTCGCCGAGTCGTGGCGTACGACGCGCGACATCCGCGCGAACTGGAAGAGCATCAAGGACATCATCGACGAGAACATTCCGCTGGCGCGCCACATGAGTCTCGGACACTACAACGACATGGACATGCTGGAGGTCGGGCAGATCGCCGGGCAGATGAAGACGGTCTTCGGCAAGGCGGATTCGGGCCTCTCGCGACGCGAGGAGCAGACGCACTTCGGCATGTGGTGCATGCTTTCGTCGCCGCTTCTCATTGGTTGCGACGTGCGCAAGCTTGACGACACGACGCGCGAACTCGTGACGAACCCCTTCCTGCTTGGCATGAACCAGAACGACCTCGGCTTGCCGACGGAGACGGTGCTTCGCCTTGGCGACACTTACATTCTCGTCAAGGACTGTGACAAGATTGGCGGCATGTCGCGCTATCTCACGCTTTATAACGGCAGTGAAAAGGAACATGAGTTCAAGGTCGAATCCTTCCGCATCGATCTCGCGGGCAAGATCGCCTTTTTTGACCTTGCCGAACGTGCGGATTTGGGAGAGTTCGAGCAGGAGGCCCGTTTTACTGTTCCCGCTCGTGGCGCGCGGTTCTTCCGGCTGGATGCCGAACGCCGCCGCTAAATCTGCGAAGCCGTTTTCGCTCGCGCTTCGCTGCGCCAGTCGCGCATGGATTTTCCGTAGCGCACCCTGAAGACCTTTTCGAGGTGGTGGACATTGCGGAATCCGGCGGCGGCGGACACGGCGGCGATCGGGCGGGACGTCGATTGGATCATCTTCAGCACGACTTTCAGCTTCGCGTCGAGCAGTTCATCGTTGACGGACTTCCTGTTGTATTGGCTGAAGCGCAGGTCGAGCAGCCGACGTGAGACGCCGACGGAACGTGCGACGTCGCCCGGACGAATCCCCAGGACGGCATTCGTCTCGATGAAGGCGAGCGCACGCCGGATGAGGGCGGTCGCCGGCGCGACGGGCGCGGCCGATTCTCGGATGACGATTTCCTTCGGCGGCACGGGTTCGAGCAGGGCCTTGCGCGGAATGCGCCGCGCCATGAGCGCGTCCAGCACGGCCGCCGCGCGCAGACCCTCGCGGATGTGGTCAGGATAGACGCTCGTGAGCTTCGGCTCGCAGAAGTCGCAGACGAGCTCGTCGTTGTCCACGCCGATAACGGCGATCTGGTCAGGGACGCGGATGCCCAGCCGTTCGCAGGCGGCGAGCACATGTCCGGCGCGTTCGTCCCAAGCGGCCATGAGCGCAGCTGGCTTCGGCAGCGCCGAGAGGAACGATTCGAGTGCCGCGCGGTCGTCGGGCGTGTCAAACGCCGCCTCGCCGCGAAAGACGGCGACGGAGTGTCCGAGCGGCTCCAGATGCGCACGGAAGGCCATCGCGCGGCGTTCGCTCCAGACGTGCAGTTTCGCGTAGGGCCGGGAGACTGGCACGAACGCGAACGATCGGAAGATGCCGAGCGAGACAAGGAACTCGGCAGCCATCGCGCCGATGCGCTCCTCGTCGTTGTGGACGACGGCGACGGCGGGCGCGTCAGACGGCAGACGCGGGTCTGAGCCGATGCGTACGAGCGGCAGACGACGCGCGAGAATTTGCGCGATGACGTCGTCATGCGTGAGTTCCGAAGCAATCAGGCCGTCGAGACCGTCGCGCAGGAACCGCTCCAGCTCCGCAACGGTCAAGGCGTCGGGCGTCTGGAAGAGCCGGATGTCCCAGTGCTTGCCGCTTCGGGCGTAGGTGAAGGCGCCGGAAATGAGGTCGCGACCGGCCGCACCAGACGTGCGCGTGACCACGAGAACCTTTCGGAAGGTCTGAAACTGTCTTTTAGAACGCATGCCGAGAAGTATACCATGACGTGCGCACGGATTCAATAGTCATGCTTGATATGCGTGATAATTCTTGCTTTAATTGCGTCAAAAAGGGGTTGTCAGCTTTCTGTCCCCTATGCTACAATACACGGACATGAAAGCGCCTGTTCAACTCCTGATTGTGTCCACGCTCCTCTGCGCCACCTGCGCGGCGGCGGAGCGTCCAGACATCCTCTGCATCTATTACCCCGAATGGCATGTCTATCCGAAGGGCGAGGAAATCTTCGGCAAGGGTCGCACGGAATGGGATTTCGTGAAGACGGCGCCCGTCCGCTTCCCCGGCCATCAGCAGCCGATCGTGCCGCGCGACGGCTATCTTGATGACGCACGGCCTTCGGATGTCGCGAAGGAGATCGACTACGCCGCCGACGCCGGCATCGACGTGTTCGTCTACGACTGGTACTGGGCGGACGGCCAGCCCATCCAGCACGAGGCGTTGGAGCAGGGCTTCCTGAAGGCGCCGAACGCGAAACGCATGAAGTTCGCGCTCATGTGGGCCTACCATGACCGGACGGACGCCTTTCGTGCGCCGATCGGCGGCACGGCCGACGAGCGAAACCCGATTGACGGCAAGAAATACTACTGGCGGCTTTCGCACACGCCGGACGAATGGCGCACGGCGATGGCCTACTGCATCAAGGCGTATTTCGGGAGTCCGCTCTACTATCTCAAGGACGGAAAGGTCTTTTTCTCGATCTACAACGCCAACTGGTTCGTCCGCAAGCACGGCGGCCCGACGGCAGCGAAGCGCTGTCTGAACGAGGCGCAAGAATGGGTGAAGCGCGCAGGGCTTCCGCCGATTCATTTCTCCGGCATGGTGCGCAACGCGGCCGACCTGCCGGAGGTCGTCGCGGCTGGATTCGACTCGACGTCGACCTACTGCCTCACGCCCTATAACCTGAAGGACGGCCATGCGCGCATGAAGCGCGGCGAGCTCGTGTTCCCCTACGCGGAATTCGTCGCCGCGCACGAGCCGCTCAACCGCAGCATCGCGGCGGCTTCGCCCCTCCCGCACATCCCCGTCGCCGTGCGCGGCTGGGACGTCACGCCGCGCTGTCGCGTGGAGGAGAAGTTCCCCTGGCGCACGTTGGACGACTACCCCTATATCGGCCTCATGCACGGCGCGACGCCCGAACTGTTCAAGGCCACGCTGGAGGGCGTGAGGAGACAGGCGCGCGAAGACCCGAAGCGGCCGGGCGCCATCCTGATCAACGCCTGGAACGAGTACACCGAAGGCAGCTACCTGCTGCCGGACACGCGCGACGGCGACGCCTACCTGCGGGCCGTCAAGGAAGTCTTCGGCACAAATTTCCAACACAACAACCCCTAAGCAAGAAGGATCCGTTCACATGAAATCACTCATCACGTCGCTGTCTCTTGCCGGAATCGCCTCTGCCTCTGTCGCGGCCAACCCGGAGGTTGACCTGTACGAGACGCTGAAGGACGGAACGCAGTCTTCGCCGTGGACGACGGAGGCGGGCACGATCTACACACTCTCGCAGGACCTGACGCTGACTGTGGGCATCCGTTTCCCGGGCCGAAAATACAACGACAACGGCACGGTGATGGACTTCTCCCAGGGTGGGCATACCCTCAAGGTCGGAGGCCAAGTGGACGTCTGGGGCACGCCGAATTCGACGCTCGGCTTCAAGGGCGGCGTCTGGGATCTGTCGGGCAACATCTTCTATGGCGGCGGCGCATGGAACAACCTCGACTACTCGGGCGTCGCGCTGACGTTTGACGGGGTAGTCATCTCGAATGCCAGTCAGATTGTCGGACAGAGCGGCTATGGTCAAGGCTACACATGGATGGCCAGGGGCGCCAAGTTCCATGCGAACACCTACATGATCGTGCGCGGCGCCAACAAGGATGCGAACCGGTCCGCAGAGGACTGGTCCCTGTTCGAGTTTGCCGAAGGGAGCGAAATTCACGCGCCGTACCTGTTCGGCAACCGCGACACGGACACGCCGCTCGACCAGAACTGCACGATCCGCCTGACGGGTGCGGGCACGCGGGCGAAGATCAGAAGCACGTTTGAGCCAGGTCGCAAGTCGTCCGGCTACCATGTCGAGATCGTGGACGGGGCGACCGTCGAATGCGGGCAGTGGAAGATCGGCAACGAATCGGCAAACGCGAACAGCAACACCGTGCTGGTGGCGAACGGCGGCTCGTTGCGTGCGCCGGAGCTAGAGGGGCTGGTCGGCGAGAAGGGCTCGTTTAACGCCGTGACGGTCTCAAACGGCACGCTGTCCGCCAAGACCGTGAGGCTCGGCACGGTCGCCGGCTCGTCCAACAACGTGCTGCGGCTCGCGGGCGCGACGGCCAGGCTGGAAATGAACTCCTGGAACTGGCGTCCGTTCGGGCCGACGATGGGCAATGCGGTCATGATCGACGATCACGCAAACGTCGGCATCCGCGACGGGAGCCAGCTGGACTTCTGTTCGTCTGACGCCGTTCCGTCGACCGGCAACGCCTTTTGCGTGGCGAACGGCGCGACCTTCACGACGCGCTACCTCTATCCGGCGAAGGCGGCCGGCTCGACGGGGAACCTCGTCTTCGTCGGCGCGGACGCCACGCTGGACCTCATCGACCTCAACCTGTCGACCAACATCGGGAATGCGGTCGTGATCTCCAACGGCACGGTTCGCTATTCGGGCGACTACGGCTTCTTCGTCGGCGGCGACCCCGCGACGGGCAAGGGGAACGTCTGCCGCGTGAAGGGGACGCGCGCGAAGATCCGCTCGACGAACGACAGCGACAGCAAGAAGTGCTTCTCCACCTTCCGCAACGGGGCGCTCTTGGAGTTTGACGTGTCCGAATTCTCCGAGGCCAATGCCGAGCCGATCTTCGACGTGATGAACTTCGGCATGAACGCCGGGACGACGCTGTCGGTCGTCGGCGTCGAGGCGATGCAGAAGCGGATCGGGCAGGCGACGACGCTTGTCCTGGCGCAAGTCCCCGACGGCATGAAGATATCGATCGATGCGGATGTGCTCACCGCCGCACAGGCCGCGTTGCCGCCGCGCTGTTCGCTGTCGGTCTCTTCGGACGGGCGGCAGCTGCGCTTCCGCGCAAAGCGTCTGAACGTGGGCGTGCTGGTCATCATCCGCTGATGCGAGGGAGGTCTCGATGAAGGCGAAGAAAAGGCTTTTCCCGTTGCTGGCGTTCGCGCTCGCCCTGCCGACGGCGCGCGCCCTGGACGTGGTGGCGGAATACCGTGCCGAGACGGGCTTCGCGCGCGGAACGAATCTGCGGTTTGCGGACGGGAAGGCGCTGCGTCCGCGTACGGGCGTCGTGAACCCGGACGATCCGGCGCACGTGGAAGTCGAGATCGACGTCGCGGCGAATGCCGGCGTCACCGTCTTCCTCGTGCAGGGGCGGGTGCCGAAGGGGTTCGCGTCCGCCAGGAACCGGGACAAGATCAGGATCGTTCCGTTTGCGGACGCGGCGCGGTTCGGCTACGCGAACTTGCCGGGCGTCGATCTTGATCGCAATGCGGGGCTGTCGCCGGAAGAATACGGCGCACGGCTGGCCGCCGCGAAAGCCGAGGCCGTGCGCGCAAGGCGGAAAGGCGTCTTCGTCGGCGCGTGGAACGACTATGCGCACGCGCGGTTTCTCGTCCCCGACGAGCGCGAGAACGACTACTACCTGCGCGCCGTCGCCCGCGTCTTCGGACGGCATCCGGCGGACGTCTACCTGACGTGCAGCGCCGAGGACGCGAAAGACCCCGCAAAGGCGCATCCTCGCCTGTGGCGGCTGCGGCGTCCCGACGTCGAGAACGTCGCCTACGGGCCGCATTTGCGCCAGCGGCTGGACGTCTGGCTGCCGAGGGGCGCGAAAGGCAGGGTTCCCTGCCTCGTGCAGATCCACGGCGGGGCCTGGGTCGACGGGTGCAGCCTCGTGAATGCGGCCGGTTGCGTCGCGCGCGGCGATGCGCGCGGCGTGGCCGTCGTCTCGATCAGCTACCGGATGATTCCCGACGCGGACGCGGCGAGGCACGTGCCGGGCATCGAATGGCCGCTCGACGACGCCGTCGCGGCGCTTGCGTTGGTCAAGGACCATGCGGATGACTGGGGCCTCGACGTCTCGCGCATCGGCCTGGTCGGCGGCAGCGCGGGGGCGGGTTCGGCCCTCTACGCGGCCCTGCAGGGCGACAACGCGCTCGGCATCTACGCGGTGTCGGCCAACTCGCCGCAGACGTCGTACGATCCGACCGAGTTCCGCCAGTGGATTCTCGGCGCGTTTTACGGGGCGCACGCGTTCGGCTACGGCTACTCGGACGGCGCGGTGTTCGCCGCGAACCGCGCGAAGTGGCTGCCGTGGATCGAACGGTATTCGCCCGCCGCGTTGGCGCGGCGCATCGACCCCACGCGCGCGCCGCGCGTCTTCCTTCAGGGCTCTCCGCTCCCCATGCCGGGCGAGCCGCCGCCGGGCGGCGTCGTGCACGCGGGCGCGTACTGCACGGAATTCAAGAGGATCTGCGACGCGCACGGCGTCTGGTGCGAATACGGCACGGTGGACAACTTGCTCGACGCGCTGCAGGGGGACGACGTGCGCGATCCGTTCGCCTCGATCCGTGCGCGGCTGGCGCGCGGCGAGAAAAACGTCAAAGTCGCGAAAGACGTCTATTCCGTCGCGCCGACCGGCCCGGACCGACGCGTCTACCTCAAGCTGACGGGACTCTCGGACGTCACGATCGACTTCGGAGGCTCGAGGATCCTCGGGCGCGTCAAGACACGACTGGTCGAGCTCCAGTCCTGCACGAACGTGACGATCCGGAATTTCACGCTCGACTACACGCCGCTCACGTTCACGCAGGGGATCATCGAGAAGGTCGATGCGGACAGGAACTGGGACGTCCGCATCATCCCTGGCTATCCCTGCCCGACGGATGCGGAACTCGCGGCCGTGACATGGCCGGTTCAGGTTTACGCCAAGGAGGATTTGGAACTCAAGAATCCGAACCGTTACCGCGACGGCATCAAGGTCACGCGCACGGGCGACGTCACGTATCGCGTGACGGGTGGCGTTGATCGTCGGGGTGATGCGGGCGATGTCTGCGTCTGGTCGCTGACGGACAATCGCACGTGCCTTTCCGATGTCGTCCGCTCCGAATGGTGCCACGGCTGCCGCTACGAGAACATCACCGTCTATGCGACGCCGGACGGCTGCATCTTCGCCGAGAACTACAGCCATGGCGCGACCTATCGCAACTGCCGGCTCGTGCGATGCCCGGTCAAGGAGGACTCGGCCTTGCGCGCGCTGAAGCGCGTGCGGAGCGGCAACCACGATGCGCTCAACGCCAGGTTCGGTGACACGGTGACGATCGACGGCTGCGAATTCGCCTACCACTGTGATGACAGCATCAACATCTCGGGCTACTACAGCGTCGTGACGAAGTGCGAGGGCAACCGCATCCGCGTCATCCCCGCGTTTGGGCGCGGCGGGCTTTTCGAGCCGGGCGACACGATCCAGATCCTGACCTTCGAAGGACTCGTGCCGCCGGATGCGAAGGTGCTGGCCGTCGAAGCCGCTCCAGACCCGACGGACGAGGAACGCCGCCGCATCCTCGCGACGAACCTGCGCGAGCCGCTCGTCAACGCCGTCAAGAAGGCGCTCGTGCTGACGCTCGACCGTGCCGTCGACTTCAGCTTCGGCACGGTCGTCATCTCCAACGAGCGCATGGGCAACGGCTTCGCGATCCGCAACTGCACGTTCGGCTCGACGCGGGCGCGGGCGATGCTGATCAAGGCGTCCAACGGCCTGATCGAGAACAACACGATTGAGCGGTCGTACTATGACGCGATCTCGATCTACCCCGAATACTACTGGCTGGAGGGCGGCTGCTCCCGGAACGTGACGATTCGGGGGAACACGCTTCGCAACAACGGCGGCGGGATCCACATCGGCGGCACGAGCGGCAACGGCACGAGGCTTCCGCCAGACGCGCACAGCGGCATGGCGCTGGAGAACAACACGATCATCGACTCGCCCAAGAGGAGATAAAACCCGTCATGAAGAGAAATTGGCTCCCTCTTGTGCCGGGCGGCGGACTCGTCGTCCGCTTCACGCGGACGGAGCGGGCCGGGAGTCCGGCTCTGGCGGTCAACGGAGAGGGCGTGAAGACTCAACGGAGAGAACGCCGCGTCTCAACGGAGAGAACGCGATGACTCAACGGAGACGTTTTGATCTCTCAACGGAGACGCCGCGTCGTCTCTTCGGCGCGGCGCGGGCGGACCCGCTTGAGCCGCTTCCCTTATTCCTTATATAATAGCAACGCCCTAAAGCCTTGGCCGTGTTGCATGATTCGTCTTTCCTGCGACATCCAATGGGAAATGCACCGGCGACTGGTTTGGAGAACCGCAAGGCGTTGCGCAAAACAGGCGAAGATTTTGACGCAAAATTTGCTCTCTTGAGTCGGCAAATATGGTATATTATAAGCGCACGTAAGAAATGTGCATTCAGATGACTGGAAGTTTAAGCATGACAGAATCAGCAAAGACAGGATGCCTGAAACGACTGGCGGGCGTGGCGATGGCTGCTTTCGTCGCGGTGTCGGCGTGCGGTGCAGTTGCGCCCACGGATGCCGAGCGACAGGAATCGGTGAAAATGAACGCGGAGACCCCCTCTGCCGCACGGCCCTGCGCCGGCGGCGTGAAGGTCGTCTTCCTTGGCAATTCGATTACGTTGCATGGTCGGGCGCCGGCCTTGGGATGGACAAATCTCTGTGGCATGGCCGCCAGCGAACCTGACAAGGACTACGTGCATCTCGTCGTGCGCGGCATTGAGAAGAGGACGGGGCGCAAGGCGGATGTGCGCGTTCGGAATCTCGCGGGATTCGAGCGTGGCTTCAAGTCTTATGAACTGGCTCATGAAGCCGACCTCGTCGCCTTTGCGCCCGATTACCTTGTGATTGCAATCGGTGAGAACGTTGGCAATTTGGACGAGGACGAGCGCAAGGCGTTTGAGACTTCCCTCGGTTCATTGCTGGACAGGTTCATGAAGGCGGAGCGTCCGCCGCGCACGGTCGTTCGTGGCGTTTTTTGGCGGAATGCATGGAAAGACGGAATCTTGTCGCGCGTGGCGCGTGCGAGGAACGCTGTCTTCGTGGAGACGGCTGACCTCGGCGATGATCCGGCCATGCGGGCGTCAGGGTTTTCCCATGCGGGCGTGGCGGCGCATCCTGGCGACGCGGGCATGGCGGCGATCGCCGAACGTATCCTGTTGGCATTTTATGGGGGGGGGGGGGGGGGGGGGGGGGGGGGGGGGGGGGGGGGGGGGGGGG
>CAKTYZ010000009.1 GCA_934635225.1 uncultured Kiritimatiellota bacterium | reverse complement strand
CCGGAGATCCACGCGCCGAGCATGCCGATCAGGGCGGGCTTGACGACGTGCTGGCGGTAGAACGTCTCGAAGCCCGTGGCGCGGTCGGTGAGGTTCAGGAGGTGGCCGCCGTGCTCGGGCAGGAGGCCCATCTGGAGCCAGCGGTTCTCGAGCGTCAGGTACGTGTACGTCTCGTCGGCCTTGCCGTCGAAGAGGACGTCCTGCATCGGGTAGGGGTAGACGCGCCCCTGCGCGCCCTGGTAGACGCGCCCCGTGTAGAACAGCGGCATCTTGTCGTAGCCGCCCGGCGCGTACGTCGGAAGGACGATCGATGACTTCTCAATCTTGACTTCACCCCTGTCGTCTCCGCCTGCTTCCGTCCCGAAGACAACGCTTGAAACTGTCAATGCCATAATGACCTTTTTTCCCATGGTGCATATTGTACCATACTCCACCCCCGTGGAAATACCACATTTATGCAAGAAAAACATATCCATTTGGGCAAACACCCTTCTCCATGGTGGTGATATTTGCTATAATTCCAGCGTGAATCAAGTCAAGGATTGAAAAAAATGATGTACATTAACAGATGTCGTACAGATATCGTATTATCGGCACATGGAAGGTAGATGTCGAAGAGCAGAAGCACAACCTTAAATCCCAAGCGATGAAAATCGTCCTCTTCTTCCAATCCACCATCCGAAAGAGCTGGCGGCTCAAGTTGAACGGAGCCTACCGTTTCGCGCGCGAACACAACTGGTTTCTGCAAGTTGTGGACGGGCATACAACGGCAGGCGAGATTCGCCGTGCTCTCGCACACTGGGAGCCCATCGGCTGTCTCGTGGATCGCGGACTCGCCCGAGGCCTCGCGCCAGACCGAGTATTCGGCAAGTTGCCCGTCGTCTATCTGGACCAGAGCCAGACGCGCGCCACGTGCCACCATCCATGTCTCGTGCATGATTCAGCCGCCGAGGCACGTCTCGTCGGAGAGGAACTTCTGCGCATCAACTGCGCATCCTACGCTTATTTAGGGACAGAACGCGGCTATTTCTGGGACCGCGAAAGGCAGGACGAGTTCCAACGGCTCTGTGCGACCGCCGGGAACCCGCTGACCATCCTGAAACGCACTTCGCTCAACAAGGTCCTCGCCGCCCTCCCGAAGCCCTGCGGCATTCTTGCGGCAAACGACGCGTGCGCCATCGAGATCTATCCTGCCGCTGCCGCACTCGGCCTTGCCATCCTAAACGATCTTGCCATAGCCGGCATTGACAACGACGAGCTCTACTGCGAATCCGTCACACCTGGGCTGACAAGCGCCGAACCCGACTTCGAGGGCGCAGGATACACGCTCGCCGGTCTGCTGGCAGACGAAATCGTCCGGTCCGCCAACGGGCAAACACGCTTGTCCAACGCTCCCGTCTTGCATTACGGTGCGCTTCGACTGGTACGGCGCGGCAGCACCCGGATTCAAATGGGGCACGAGCCACGCGTCGTTCGCGCACTGGAATTCATCCGTCTGAACGCCTGTCGCCCCGGTCTCTCCACAGGCGATGTCGTGTCCGAAATGGGCTGTTCCAGACGTCTGGCAACCGAACGCTTCAAGCAATCCGTCGGCCATTCAATCCTGAACGAAATCCATGCGCGGCGCTTTGACGAAGCCCTTCGTCTTCTACGCAACCCCTACCAGCAGATCGATGCCATCGCCGGCTTGTGCGGATACGCGTCATCCGCGTTCTTCAAGCAGATCTTCAAGACACAGACAGGGCTTTCGATGCGCGAATGGCGCAAGCAGAACGGCATAACCGCCTGACCCGTCAGC
Source organism: uncultured Kiritimatiellota bacterium (assembly GCA_934635225.1). Taxonomy (GTDB): domain Bacteria; phylum Verrucomicrobiota; class Kiritimatiellia; order RFP12; family UBA1067; genus UBA1067. The sequence goes on along the minus strand of CAKTYZ010000009.1, from coordinate 115,302 downwards.
AATACGGAAGGAAATCTGGCGGCAACGGCGCCTCGAAGGACATCTTCTCGTGCTTCACCGGATGCCAAAGGGCAAGTTTCCACGCATGGAGCATCTGCCGCGCGGGCACGGGATCCAACTGACGGTCCAGCACCGACTTGCCATAAACCTTGTCGCCGATCACGGGGCAACCGAGAGAGGCCATGTGCACGCGGATCTGGTGAGTCCGCCCCGTCTCGATGCAACATTCAATGCGGGATACCCGACATGCCGCAGCACTCGTAGATGCGCAAAAGACCTTCCAGCTCGTAATCGCCACTTTGCCGTTTCGTTCAACGATCGCCATGCGCTTGCGATCCACGGGATGTCGCCCGATCAAATTCTCAATACGTCCGGCATCCAGACGCGGACGACCATGACAAATCGCCAAATAGGTCTTCTCGATGTTCATATGCGAAGCAAACGCCTTCACAAGCCCGTCCATCGCCTGCTGGGACTTCGCAACGACAATAAGCCCCGAGGTGTCCTGGTCGAGGCGATGGACAATTCCCGGACGCGCCACACCGCCAATCCCTGAAAGCTTTGGACAATGATGCAGAAGCGCATTCACAAGCGTGCCTGTGAAATGCCCCGGCGCCGGATGAACGACGAGACCCGCCGACTTATTGACGACAATGAGATCCTCATCCTCAAAAATGACGTCAAGAGGAATGTCCTCCGGCTCCGGAAAGGCTGGAACAGGCGGCGGAATCTCCACAACAACCTCATCCGACACGTCGACCTTCTGTCCCGCCTTCTCTGCCGTGATGCCATTCACAGTCACGAAGCCTCCCTTGACGAGACCTTCGATCCGCGATCGGGAGAAATCGGGGTAGCGCCCAAGAAGGAGTCTATCAAGCCGTTCCGCCATCTGACCTGTCAACCTTCGTTTCCATATCCCGCATTATACCGCATTGACATGAGGAGACCGACTGGCGCACCTGCCTGCACATGGCTCAGAACAGCGGCGGATGAGCCTCGGACCATGCCTTCTGCGCGGCACGGCGCCCCTCCATGAACGCTTTCTCGTTCGCGCGCTTCTGAAGAATCTCCGCGTGACGCGTTTTCCATTCTGCATCCGTGTACGGATCGACCTGCACGATGACTTCATTCAAGCGAATGCCGCACATGAGGAAGAGCCACTGGACGCGCACAATGACCTCTGCCAAACTCTCGAAGTCCGGTCTCAGCACCCCAGCCTTAAAGGCTTCCGCAACAGGCGTCGCCCCCTTCGGACAACCCAACCAGGCGAGTTCGCCCGTCTCCTGCAACGCGGCAAAGACATGAGGCTGCGCAACAATCAAGCGCGCCGAGGCAACCGCGAAGAGATCCTCCCATGACACCACTCGCTCACCCACGCCATCCAGGCAAATCTGCACAGGCTTGAAATCGACGAGTTTCTCGGCTGGCGCGACCAACGTCATCGTCCGAAGGCGTTCCGAGCGATTGCGCGCCTGAAACGCGCGCGCCTCGGGACCAAACGCCAGAAAATAGGCGTTCGGGCTTTCCAGCCACTGCAACACTTGCGCCGCGTAATCGGCATCTGAACCGTCGTACGGTCTCACTGGGCACACTCTTTTTTCGTCTCGCGAAATCATCACATTCCTCTCAATCGTGGAAGCGCGTAGTATATCATATTCTCTTAACGAAAACTGCCCTCACGAGAAGCCAGCAGGACCTGTCCATCATCACCCCGTCTCAAGAAATGCGAACGCTGAAAATGCACAAAGACGATGGGCGGCACCCGAAGGAGCCGCCCGTTGCGCTTCACACCGACCGCACCGTCTTATTTCTTGACGAGCTTGCGAACCGCCTTGTGCGAACAGAACGTGCGCTCGGTGTAGAGCTTCGCACGCCAGCTGCTGTTCTTCTTCACCAGCTTGATTGCCTGAACCCACGGACTGTTGAACGGAAAGAGCTTCTCCACGCGGACGCCGTAACTATCGCGCGACACCGTGAAGTTGCCTGCGATGTTCTTACGACCATTGTCAATCGCGAGGACCTTGCCCTCAAAATCCTGCACGCGGAACTTGTCGCCTTCCTTGATCTTGATCGAGACGCGAACGATGTCACCGGTCTTGAACTCAGGGAAGTTCTTGTCCGCCAAACCCGCCGTCTGCTCGGCATTGATCTTATCAATAAGCTTGATACCCATTTTCATCTACCTCCTTAGGCCGCTGAAACCGCCTTCTTGGCCGGAGCCTTCGCCTTCGTCGCGTGATGCGGCTTCAGGTTGGGGTTTTTCGCGCGACGAATGAGCGACGCGACCGTCGTCGAAGGCTTTGCGCCCTTTGAAACCCAATAATCGACACGCGCGAGGTCGATCTTGAAGTTGTTTTCCTTGATTTGGGTGTCGTACCAGCCCAAAACCTCCAGAAACTTGCCGTCGCGCGGCGAACGTGCGTCCGCCGCAACAATACGATAGGTCGCATGGTTCGTGCAACCAGTGCGACGCATTCTAATCTTGACCATCTTTAACTTCCTTCTTTAATCGGTGTTGAATTGGCGCGTAGTATACCAAATGTGCCGCGTCCGCGCAAGGGCTAATCAGACAAACGAAACCGAAGCGCGAATCCAGCAATGCAAATACCAAAAAGGGCTCCCCCTACGCCTTGTACTCAATCTGGGCCTTGTCGCGAAGTTCAGCGACATAGGCGTCCATCGCCCGGCCACGCGCCTCATGGCGAAGAAGGTCCTTGATCTGGTCATGCACATCAACAAGCGTCTGCTTGCCCCCACCCTTCTGGTCCGCCTTGTAGATGATGTGATAGCCGAACTGCGTCGTCACAATGCCTGAGACTTCGCCCTTCGCCATCTCGAAGGCGACCTTGTCGAACTCGGGAACCATCATGCCTCGCCCAAACCAGCCAAGAGACCCGCCTTGCTGGCCCGACGGACAGTCACTGTGCTCCTTCGCCTCCTCGGAAAAATCGGCTCCGTCATCCACGATGCGTGCGCGAATGCTCTTGATCTTGTCGAGTGCCGCGTCATCCGTCCCCTTGACGAGGATGTGCTGACAAAGGACCTGCTCCGGTTCGACATACTCGTCCTTGTGCGCAGCATAGAACGCGGCGACCTCGTCGTCCGTAGGATCAGAGACGGACGAACACGCCTGCTCGACGAGCTTGTTGACTTTCGCCCCCTTCTCCAGCTCCTTGCGGAACCGTTCCTCCGTAATGCCCTGCGTTTCTAGAGCCTTCTTGTAGTTCTCGGGACCGCCAACCTGCGTGATGACCTTCGACACCTCACCGTCAATGTCGAGTGCCGAGACGGGCATGTCGAGCCTCATAGCCTGGTCAAGGAGGAGTTTCGCGCCAATGGCCTGTTCAAGGGCCTTCTCCTCTAATTTGGGGAGATTTTTCTTCACTTCGTCCATGGACATCCCATGGCTCATGTAGAACCGCACCAGTCGATCGAGTTCAAACTGCACAGCTTCACCGCTGATTTCCTGTCCGTTGACAATTGCGTGTTTCATAAAAGATAAAAGAATAGATTGGTGAGAGTTTTCGGGTCGGGTGCGTCTGCTCAGAAGAGACCACGCACGGCCTGATCGATAGCATCAATGTCACAGACCTTCGTTTGGGTGATCGGCAACCTCTCCAAGTCGCGGAACGATGGCGGAGGGGCGGTCAGCACATCTGCGTCAAACGCATGACGACAAGTCTCAGGGAACTTGTAGGGTGTCGCCGTCGCCGCGACAACACACGGAACCACATCCTTCGGATAGCCAAGCTTTTTCGCGACGCAGGTCGCGACCGCCGTATGCGGGTCCAGCAGATAGTCGGCTGCCGTGCGCATCCGGCGCATCTCAGCCTCCGTCTCCTCCGGCGTCGCGATGCCTCCCTCAAAGTCGGCGAAGAGTCGCGCCTTCGCCGCGTCATTGAGCGCATAGCTACCTTTCATCTCCAGATCATCCATGAGCCGCGAAACTTCCGTGCAATCTCCGTCGTTGAGCATCCACAGAAGTCGCTCGACGTTCGAACTCTTTCGGATGTCCATCGACGGCGAGTTCGTCACCGTGAATGTCGGCCCCGGATCGTAGACGCCCGTCTTCACGAAACGCGCGAGAACATCGTTCACATTCGAGGCGACGACAAGTTTCCGAATCGGCACACCCATCTGTTTCGCGTAATAGGCCGCGAGGATGTTGCCGAAATTGCCCGATGGGACGACGATGTCAAACGGAGCCGACACGCCGTTCCGCACGGCAAGTTTCGCGCCTGCCAACACATAATAGGCAATCTGCGGCACAAGACGACCCGTGTTGATCGAATTCGCGGACGAGAGCGTGACGCCGTACGCAGCGGCTTCGGCATTGATTTTCGGGTCTGCAAAAATGCGCTTCACGGCAGCTTGCGCGTCGTCGAAGTTGCCGCGAATGCCGACGGCGTGCACATTCGCGTCCGCCGGCGTCGTCATCTGAAGGCGCTGGATCTTTGACGTTCCCGTCGCTGGATAGAAGACGATGATCTCCGTCCCCTCGACACCCGCAAAGCCCTGCATCGCCGCCGATCCCGTGTCCCCCGAGGTCGCCGTTAAAATAAGGACGCGCTGTCCGCCCGCCGCGTACTTCATGAAGACCGGAAGCATCGACAGCGCGACATCCTTGAACGCGCCTGTCTTGCCGTGAAAGAGCTCAAGGACCTCAAGCCCATCCTTCTCGACGAGCGGAATCGGATCTTTCGCCGGAAAGCGTGCGCAAAGGCGGTCCACCGCCGCCGCACGGACATCAGCCGGCAAGTCGTCAAAGAGTGCGCCCAAAACGAATTCCTCGGCCTCCCGCAAGCTCCCAACCTTTTCAATCCCAGCGACCGTCTTCACTGACGACGGGACATACAGCCCGCCGTCGGGGGCAAGCCCCTGAAACACCGTCTCGGCACTCGTCGCCGAAATGCCCTTGCGTGTCGAAATATACTTCATAAGAACATTAATCCTTCTTGTGATGATTGGAATTATACCAAAACGGCGCACTTCATGGGGATTCAAAGTTTCTCGTCAATCGCACGCTCGTCCTGCCAAGCGGCGAACAGCGTCATGTCAGACGCCGCCGTGTCAATAGCATGGGAGAAGAATCCCTCATAGGCCTGTGCGCCATTCAAGCCCCGCAGTGCAAACGAGACTTTCGTCGTGTTAGTAGGCACGCGCCCGATGATCTCGACTGTCCCGCCACGATAGAGGTTACGCAGAACACGCGGATAGGCCTCCGCCTTCGTGTCCGCCGTGAAAATCACGCGCAGATCCGACAGGACCGGATCTCGGAATCGATCAGAAAGCCCGTCAATCCCCTCGCCCGCACGCCAGCGCCAACCTTCATAGACGAAACTCTCGCCACGATTGCCACGCGTCAACGCGTCAAGAAGCTCACGGTTCGCGGATGACTTCACCCCATACATGTAGACGGAAATGAGCCCATCGTTCAGCGACGTGAACTTGGACAGTATCTCCGCGTTGTTTCGAACGCCCGCATTGGCATCGCCATCCGTAACGACCAGCGCGACAAGCGGACGCACCGGATTGCGCGGCAAGGTGAGGACGGACGAAATCGTCGCAAAGACATCCGTACGCCCGTGCGCGGCCAAGTTGTTGAGCCAGCGGTCCGACCGGTCAAATGCGTCCTGCGTGCAGTCCTGCCACGAACGGAACGCATACGCAAAACGGTCTCGGAAAGCCACGAGATTGAAGCGATCACCTGTATTGGTCGCACGGCGGAGAATACGCTTGGCGGCCTTGCGAATCGAGACGATGCGGTCCGAGCCGATCGATCCCGACGCGTCAAGGAGGACGACAAGGTCCTTCGGGACGACCCCAAGCGAGGCTCGTGGAGACACCATGACCTTGAAATACGTCCCGTCCTTAGTTCGCTGACACGTCATCGCTGTCTGGACAAACTTCGGCAATTCGACCGCCTGTTCAGACTCCACCAGTGCCTTGACTGCGGCCTTTTCCTCTTCGACGACCTTTTCGTCCACCTTGTCGTAGACTTCCTTCGCCGGCTCAAACGCACGGGCCGGAGCCTCCGCCGGCCAAGTCGCGTGCGCCAGTTTCGTCGGCAGGAAGACCGAATCGGGGTCTGTCCCCTCAAAAGCGGTCGAGGAAAACTCCGGCGCGGCGTACACGGCGACTGCCGGTGGCGCGGCCAACGGCATAGCCGAAGTCAAGTCACCCGCGACAGACGGCGTCTCGATCTTCATCTGCGGAAGCTTTGCCGAGACGACAGCGTCAAGTTCCAGCGGCATCGCGTCAAAAACGGGCTGGGCCGTCGCAAGTTCCGGCACGAGAGGTTTCGACGCTACGGCGACCGAGATAGCAACGGGAGTGACCTCTGGCACTTCGGAGGGCAACGGCTTCGCCACGGAGACCGCTTCGGCACGCGGGGCCTCCTTCTGCGCGGCCTGATCCTCTACCGCATCAATTTTCACGGGCTCTGGGACAGCAATTTCCTTCGTCACGCGCATCGGCAAACGGGAAGTCAGGCGCGCCACCCCGGCAGCGACATGCGTCATCACCTTGGGCTTCACGTAGAACATGACACCGACATGCACCAGTGCCGACACGACCAGCGCCGTCACGATGACCTCACCCTTTGTCTCGCGAGTCATTTCGCCTCCTCTCCTCCTCTTCATTCATGGCCTTGGATTATACCAAAAATCTGTCCTCTCCGCCCAAACCAGCCCCTGACGCGTTCTGCCCGAGGAGGTGCGTTTGACCGCAAGACAGGAAAATCGTATAATTCACTTTTCTTTCAGCTGGAGAATACTGTCTATGAAGGTCATTGGAGAAAAAATCTTTTCTAAGGACGCCGAAGGCCATCTTCTGAGCCGTATCGGCACGCTCTTCTTCCGTACACCCGGACTCGTGACGAAAAAGGGAATCCATGCCATGCAACGCATCATATGGCTGGAAGAACTTGCCAAGGTGAAGCACCTAACACCTTCCGAGGAAGAGGCCGAAATCGCCGAATCCGTCGATCTCATCTTCACCGACGACCAAGTGCTGATTCGCCCGAACCCCGATCGCATGGATCTTGCGTTTCGTGCGGACGAGGTTTTGCAGACAATGGTTTCCAAACTGTCGATCCGTTTCCTCAACACCTCGTCCGAAAAGGTGCGCGCCGCGCTCCGAGCACGTGGCGAGAACTGGCGCATGGCGCGCCAGCCGATTTCGCAGGAAGACATGGCCGCCCTCATCGGGCACGCGAGAGTCGCAATCAACGAGCAACCGATCTACTACTACAACCACACCACGGGCACGCGCTTTCTCACCGTCGGAACCTACGACGAGGTCAAGGTGCTCCCTTCGGCCGACTTCCGTCGGCAGGTCGCCGAGATCGTTGCGGGGCTCAACAAGCGCAACCGCACGGGGCATCCCGAGATTGATATCTTTCCGACCGTGACGCCAATCGAGGTGAAGCGGACATTCCGAGACCTCAAGGTTGACGAGCTGGACGATACGGCGCTTAAGGCCGCCTGTGCGCAAATTGCGCTTGACTGGCGCATCGCCCTCCCCGCCGAACTGCGCGACGAATCGACCGACAACTTTGACTGGCGCAACGCCATGTGCCACGCGCTCACGTCCGGCCCGAACGAGACGGCCGCCGAGGAGCAGGAACTGGTCGCCGGCATCTCGCCAGAGTTCTACCGACAGATCGAATGGCTGCCCGGCGCACGCATCGAGGACGACGAGGTCATTTTCGACCCAATCTACGACGAAGCCGCGCGCACACAGGACCCAGAGCTTCTCGCGCTCTGCGATAACCGCGTCAAGAGTTTCCTCTTCAACACGACGCGGCTCTTCGGACGTCTGCACTACATCAACCTCGGGCGTATCGCCGCGTCACTCGCACGCAAGCCCATCGCCGGCGACCGACGCGGGCACCTCTACATCATGCAGTATGAGGAAGAGGGCGGGACCGAACCGAAAGTGATGATGATTCGCCTCCAGAAGTGGGGTGTCGCAGAACATCTCGACGAGGGCAAGAACCTGCTACAGTCGATTCTCGAAGCCGATGAATACTCCGACTTCATCCTCGACCGCCGTCTCATGTGCCGCCAACTCGGCATGAACCTGCCGCGTCATATCGGTTATGGGCATTTCTCTGAGAAATATCGCGGCAACAACCAGTACAACGGCGTGTCTCTTCGTTCGGCCTATTTCGTGCGTAACTACGTGCGCGGCATCGCGTCGGACAAGGTTCCTCTCGCCAAGTACCGAAATCCTGCATGGGCTCAGAAGTTCGCTTTCCTGATGGGCCGTGCCGCCGCGACCGACCTCATCGTTGGGCGACGCAACTCAATTACGAAGGAGATCCTGTTCGACCAAAACTACGAGGTCGTGCAGATGGGTGCGGATGGCATGCCCTCGGACATCCGCATCACCGATCAGGCTGGCAGTTTCGTTGACTACGAGCGTCCGTTGAACGACTTTGTCTCCGAATACGCCGCGTTTGCGACGCGACGCGCGAAATATGTGACGGAATATCCAACCTTTGTCGCCGCTTATGTCGAAGGCTTCCGCCGCCAGCTAAACGAGACGCAGACTGCCTATCGCACGCACCGTCGGGCATTCGACCACCTTTTCGCCGACCGTCCCTACGACACGAACGGTTCAGGGGCCTACCGCTGGGCGTGTGCGCTGCGCCGTCTGGATGCGTGCGACCCAGACACGCTCGCGACCAAGCTCAAGACCGCAATCGACTGAGCGCACCCACGATCTGGAACTGACCGACGAACCAACGCTGACCCGTCGGCAGTTTTTTCAGCGTCACCGTCACGGTGTGCTCGCCCCATGGCTGTTCGGGCAGATACCAGAAGCGGGAATAGATACGCGGCTCCGGCGTGCGCTGACGCATCACTCTGTAAGGCTTCTTCCCGTCGATGGAAACTTCAAGCTCCATCGGCTCTTCACAAGACTGCGGAATGTCGCTGAACGCCAACGTATTGCCCGTCCAGCGCAACGTCACAGCCACGCCTTCGCGATCCGTCCAGACGCCGCCACGCAACATCTGGTGCGTGCGCCCGCAGGTCTCGCGATAAACAGAATCGGCCCCACATCAATCGGATGCCAGCCCGCGCCATGAACGATCAGCGCGCTCGGAACGAGTTCAACGTAGGTCCAGGCGTTCTCCGACTTCGGGTTCGGTAGATCATGCGGAAGCGCCGCGCCCGATGCGGGGAAGATCGCCGTCTCCACCGAACGCACGACGATGTCACGGTAAATCTCGTGGCCCTCATTCACGGAATGGCATCCGTCGCGCGTGAAGATGAGCCGTCCACCTTCATAGTTGCGCGAAAGGTCCGCATGCTGGTTCGCCTCGGGCTTCAACGCGTTCCGCGTCGGCTTGAAGAGCAGGGTCCCCGACCGAAGCCGCGCAACGATCTCCGGACAGAAGTCAATCGACGGGATGCTATACGCCTCACATAACTCCTCCATCACCACGCCAAACCGTGACGCCGCCAAGATAAGCGATACGCACCGTCTCGCCCGAAACCAGCTTGGCTAAGGCATTCGGAAGGCCTTGACGCGGTCGGCACTCGTCCGCCACAGTCGGATCAAAGCCCTTGTCAGTCGCAGCGAACGCTGGTGGAACGCACGCAAGAGAGGTCGCAACCCCACCGAGGAACTGCCTTCTCGAAATCTCCATAAGAACAACCCTTTCTTTCCATTTTTCAACTTAATGGACGGCAAGGCTTTCCAAAAGCGCCGTGCAACCGGCAAGAACATCAGCATAAGTCGCGTCAAAGTCACCCGTGTACCACGGATCGGCAATCGCCCGGCTCAATCCGGCATAAGACAAAAGCCTGTGGATCTTTCCGCGATCTTCCGGATAGACGAGGTGCTTCAAGTCCGCGATATTGTAGTGGTCCATGCCGATGAGAAGATCGTACGCATGAGCCTTCGCCGCCGTCAGCAACCAAGCCGCACGCGGCGCAAACGGCACGCCCCGCTCACGCAACTTGGCTCGCGTGCCCTCATGGACGTCATTCCCGATCTCGTCCGTATGAAGCGCCGCCGACTCGATCACGAGATCGGCCCGCCCTGCATCGGCAGCCAGTTTCTTCATGACAAACTCGGCCATTGGCGAGCGGCAGATGTTGCCGTGGCAAACGAAAAGGATCCTCATGCTCAGGCCTTCTCTTTCCAGCTCCTTCGCGTCAGTCAAACTTGAAGACCTGCCCGGAGAGCGGCGCAACCGCGTTTTCAATCCCCTTCTCCTTCATCAACTCGACCATCGCCGAGACCTTCTCAGGTTCGCCATGCACGGCAAATGCGTGGCGGACATTGTCTTTCACTTCATCTAACCAGTCCGAGAGTCCGCGCCGGTCCGCATGGGCCGAAAGCGCATTGATGACCTCGACGCGCGCCTTCAGCGGGACTTCCTCACCCAAGACCTTGAGCGTTTCACGCCGTTCGACAATGCGACGACCAAGCGTGTTTTCGGCCTGAAAGCCACAAATGAGGATGATGTTATCGGAATCAGGCGCACAGTTCTTGAGGTGATGGACGACACGACCGCCCTCGCACATGCCCGACGCGGCGATGATGACCATCGGGCCAGGCGCATCGTTCAGGGCCATGGACTCTTCGGGCGTGCCCACGAACGTGAGGTTCGGGCAGACGAGCGGGTCACGCCCAGCCGCGATCATTTCACGCGCCTCCGCGTTATAGACCTCACGATGTGAGGCGTAGATGCGCGTCGCCTTCTGCGAGAGCGGGGAATCAATGTAGACCTTTACCTCGCGCGGCAGTTTCCGCTTGTCTGCAAGGCGGTTGAGATAGTAGATAATCTGCTGCGTGCGGCCGACCGAAAACGCGGGAATGAGAAGCTTTGCGTTACGCCGGTCAATGTGCTTCAGGTATTGTTCAAGCCGATACTCGACATCGTCCGCCGACGGATGGAAGCGGTCCGCGTAAGTCGATTCGCACAGGAGGATGTCCGCACCCGCCGGGTATTCAAAATGGCGGAGAATCGGCTGGTTCGGCTGGCCAAGATCGCCCGAAAAGAGCAGTCGATGATTATGCCCATGATCCGAACGGATGTCAAGCTGGACCAGCGCCGAGCCGAGAATATGTCCGGCGTTGAAGAACTCCAGCGTCACACCCCGGCAGATTTCGCGTGGTTCATGCAGATGGGTCGGTATGAAAAGCTGCATCAACGCGGTCACGTCACTCTCTTCATACAATGGCTCGAAAAGGCGCTTGCCGGCCCGACGGCGCTTCTTGTTGACGTACTCCAGATCTCGTTTCTGGAGAAAGCACGAGTCACGCAGCATGATGTCGCAAAGCTCCGTCGTGGACTGTCGCGCGAAGACACGCCCTCGAAATCCCTGCCGCACAAGTTGGGGCAAGTTGCCCGAGTGATCGATGTGCGCGTGCGAGAGGATGACATAGTCAATCGTCTTCGGATCGACCGGCAAATTGCGGTTCTTCTCGAACGCCTCCTTGCGGTGGCCTTGGTAAAGCCCACAGTCCAGCAGGATGCGCTTGCCGTTCGCTTCGACAAGATGCATGGACCCCGTCGTCGTCTGTGCCGCGCCGTAGAATGTGATCCTCATGATATGGTCTCCTTTCGCGTCATTAAAGTGCCGAGCCCGGAAAGAACGTGCCGACCGCACGTCCCGCAAACAGCGCGGGGAAAACGGCCTTCCGCCCGTTTGCGATGTAGGTGTCGATGCCCGCCGTGACGGCCGCCTTGACCGCCTTGAGCTTCGAGTCCATCCCGCCCTTAGACAACTTGCCCTTCTCGCCGGCACGAACGAGTTTCATCACGTTACGAAAACTGTCAACCTCCGGAATGCGCCGGCCCTTCGCATCAAGGAGACCGTCCACCGTCGTCAGGAGGACGAGGACATCCGCCTTGACGAGTTTCGCGATCAAAAACGAAAGCCAGTCATTGTCACCGAAAGTCTGCCCTTTCAGTTCCTCATCCGCCACCACGTCGTTTTCGTTGATGATCGGCACAATGCCAGCCTTGACGAGATGGTCAAGGGACTTCTTCACGTTCTGGCTACGCCGACGGTCCTCGAAGTCGTAGTGCGTAAGAAGGACCTGTCCGATCTTCACGCCTTCCGCGCCAAACAACTGCTCATATTCGCCAATGAACCGCGCCTGACCGACCGCCGCACACATCTGCACATCATTGACATCCTTTGGACGCGCTTTTAGGCCCAGCGCCTCAACACCAGCCGCGACCGCGCCCGACGAGACGAAGAAGACCTCATTCCTGTCCTTGCTCAGATGGGACAACTGCGAAACAAGACGACGCAGTGCCGCGTGGTCCGGATGTCCGCTCCTCGCGGCAATGGCATGAGTGCCGACCTTGACAACGATCTTCATACGAGTCCTCTCTCTTAATAACGCGCGTAACAACGCTACCATTGTATTATACCATACGAACGCACCGTACGGAACAGCGAAATTGGCGGATGCGGACAAGCCGCACCGAAACGACCTCACGCGAGAATCGCGGACGCATAGCGATCCTGCCCCGCGAAATCCTTCTCAATCGCGATGTCGCCAAAGCCATAGTCCGTCATCAGTTCTTGAAGCGCCGCACCCTGATCTGCGCCAATCTCAAAAAAGACGGCCCCGCCCGGCTTGAGCAGATTGACCGCATCGGACAGATATCGATCATAGAAGTCAAGCCCTGTCACGCCCCCGTCCAGCGCAAGGCGCGGCTCATGATCTTTCACGCGTGGGTCCAGCGTCTCACACATCGCGCTTTCGACATACGGCGGATTGGAGACGATGACATCGACACTCTGCGGTTCGTCAAAGTCGTCCAAGCCGTCCGCCACGGCCAACCGCACCTTCTCCGACAGTCCGCATGCCTCGGCATTCGTGCGCGCCAATGCAATCGCGTCCTCGCTGACATCCGTTCCGAGAAAGATCGCTCTCCCCACAAACTCCTTCGCGAGGGACAAGACAATCGCGCCCGTCCCCGTCCCGACGTCCACGACAAACGGCACTGCCTCCACGTCACGCCGCAGGTATTTCAGTACGCGCGTGACAAGTTCCTCCGTCTCCGGACGCGGAATCAGTGCGCGGCGGTCGCATTTCAGGGTCAGCGTTCGGAAGTCCCACTCGCCAAGGATATATTGAATCGGCTCGCCCTTGACAAGCCGCACAATCCCACGCCGCATCGCCTCCAGTTGCCGATCCGAGACCTCACGGTCAAGAGCGGCAAAAAGGAAGCCTCGATCCGTCTTCAAGAGCCTTGCCATCAGAAGTTCCGCAGCGAGTTGCGCATCAGGAACTCCCTTGGCATCCAAAAAGGCCGAAGCCTTAGAAAGGCATATCGTCCACGTCACCGGCGTCAGAGGGGAAATCGGGTTCGGCGGGCATCGGGACCGGCTCAGTCGAGGAGCCGTCCCCATTCAAGACCTCAATCTTGAGTCCTGTGAGGTCTGTGAAAAACGCCACGCCTCGAGGACCCTCCCAACGGCGACCGTCAATGACAAAGTGAATCTTCACTCGCTGGCCTTTCTTGATGCCGTTCAAAAGCGAGCAATTGTCCTTCTTGAAGGTGAACTTGACGGGATTCGGATACTTCGACGGTGAATCAACGTCATTGCCGACGATGACGTCACGCTTGGTAAAACCGCTTGACCCGAAGCTCTGCGTCTCATGAACCTCGTCCACGACGCCCGTGTAATCAAAGAACTGTGCCATTAATCTCCTTTTATTAAAGACTATTATACCAAATTTTCGCCGTACATGCACACGCCCTCCAACCCGGAGATGAGGGGCGCAATTCTTTATAATGCCGGACACCATAGCCAAATTCTCATCTTCGCTGGGGATGGCGCATTCGTCAAATGCCAGGACACCGCAATTTGGCTTAGAATATGAGGCATGAGCACTATGTCACGAAGAACGACAATGGAATTCGTCGGCGCCCAGAGGCGCGCCTACGCGCAGCTGAAAAGCAAGGCCAAGAAGACCGCACTCATCAACTCGACGTGCCAGGCCTTCGGCTTCGACCGCAAATACGCGAACAAGCTCCTGACAGGAAACCGGAAGTACAAGGACCCCAAGGGTCGGGGAAAGGCATACTCGGACAAGGCCCTGGAGCTGTTCAGGCGGGTCTGGTACGCAACGGGCTGCATGTGCACGAAATACCTCAAGGCCATCATCGACCAGGCCCTTGCCAACCTCGCGGAGCTCGAGCACGTAGACTCGTCCGTCTCCGCCGAAGTCGCAGCGATGAGCGCTTCCACCATGGACCGGGCGATCAAGGGCCTCGAGCGGAAAGGTCCTGGCTCCATGCGCAAGAACCGACGCTCGGGAAAGAACGATCCGGCCACCTACTTCACCTGCTGCTCGGGCGAGAAGACGATCGCAGCCGCGACGGAGCCCGGGCATCTCCAGGTCGACACCGTCGCCCTCTGCGGCGGCGACATGCACGGCAACTTCTTCTGGATCCTCACGCCGACCGACAGGAAAACCCAATGGACGGAGATCTGTCCGGTCTGGAACAGAGGCGCAGCAGAAGTGCTGAATGCAATGGAAATCCTCATGAAACGTTTCCCGTTCAGGATTCTCTCCCTCCATTACGACAACGGCAGGGAGTTCATGAACAGCCACCTGGTGACGTTCGTGAAGAGCCATCCGGAAATCAGCTTCCAGAGGTCGCGGTCTCATCACAAGAACGACAACGCGCACGTCGAGCAGAAGAACGGGTCGATTGTCAGGGGCCTCTTCGGAGAGGTTCGCATCGACAATCTCGCGCTGCGAGACCAGATGGCCGCCGTCTGTACGGAATGGTCCGAGCATTTCAACTTCTGCAGGCCCTGCATCATGATCACGCAGAGGGCGAAGAAAGACACGGCCAAGGGCTTCGGAAAGAAGTACGACAAGCCAAGACTCCCGGCACAGCGCGTGATTGACGAGCAGTCCGCAGGCGAAGCATGCTCGGCCCGGATCAAGTCAAGGATCACGTCCACGGACGGAATCGAGCTGTACCGCTTCGTTCTTCGGAGATGGTCCCGAATCCTCCGCAGGCAGCGGGCGGCGGAAACGGGCGGACCGGCCCAGGGGCCGACGGCGGAATCGCAGGTGGCCGTATGCAAGTGAGAAAGGTTTCCGATGGATGGGGCGGCAGGGCCTCGGCGCTACGCGCCGCCCCTTCGGGGACGGCCTCTGCCGCCCCATCCATCGACCCACACCCGAATATCACTTCCACGGTGTCCTCGCATTTGACGAACTCACCGCTGAAGCCCGCTCAATCGGCGCTCCTACGGTGTCTTTTCTACTTGACGAATCGCGGGGGATGACCACCCCTTGGACGCGGCGGACTACCGCTTAACGAAGCAGAATCTTGAAACCGGCGGACTTCTTCAGGACAAGCATGCCGTCCACCGTCCGAAGATCCCAGCCCGTGGCCTTGAACGCGTCAGACAGCGTAAAGATCGTATTCGGGAACTGCGCAACATCTGGAGAGGATCAGACAGCGTCGCGCTCGCTTAAACGCCGTCAACGCCACAAGGTCCGCCGCACGACTACGAGATCACAGTTCTGTCGCCGAGCAGGGGCGAACGGAGACTTCTCGCACACGCCCATTCTCGCGGAGAACGAGGCGCGCCGCATCCGTCGCGTTCACGAGAAATACCTTTCCGCCGCGCGTACGGTCGATTTCGGCGACCAGTCCCGCATCGTAGACGGCAATGACCTGCTCGTCTTTCCCGTAAGCGTAGACAATCGGATAGTTCAAGTCCGGACGCATCGGGCGCAACTCGCCCTTCATCAGCGTCTCACGGTGCGCCATCCAGAAGTCGAGCATTTCCTTCAGCTTCGTGCGGTGGGACGCGGGAATCTCGGCCAAACGGACGGAAATCTGCGGCACGGAAAAGAGAATGCTCCAGAACTGCTTGGACGCACCCTCGGGCGTATCGCCCGCATCCCACTCCAACATATCCGCATGGACGGCAACTTCACCCGACGTGAGACGCAAGTCCAGCGTGCGGACGCGGTTCATCAGCGGATCCATCGGGCAGTCGCATGCGCGGAGCATATTGCCGTACTTGCGAATCGCTGGGCCGATGTACGGCTGGCGGAACTCAATCAGCACATCCTTCTTGATTGCCTGAAGCCGCGTGCGGATGTCCGTCATGAGGCGGTCCACGGCCAACGGCAACGACTTGATGTCACGTCCAGCATAGTTCTCCTTGACAGCCGGGTCCTCCCCCTGGAAATGCATCTCGTCAATAAAGTCGAGCTTGAGACCGTCCAGCCCCCAGTCGCGCATCGCCGCCTCATACTTGCCGATCAGGAACTCACGCACCTCGGGGAAGCGCGGATCGAGGATGGCCGTCTCATGTTCCTTGCGAATCCGGAGGTATTTGCCCTTGAACCGCGCATAGTTCGCCGATCTCACGCCGACATACGGCACAGAATACCAGATCATGTACTTCAGCCCCATCGCCCGCACGCGCGCAATATGCGCGGCGAAATCGGGAAAGCGGTTCGTCGAGACATTCCAATCGCCACAGAAGGCATAGCCGCGGTTATGGTCATCCGTCTGCCAGCCGTCATCAAGAATCGCGGTCTTCATCCCGAACTTGATGGCCTCGGCACACTCTGCCTCCACAGGCGCGGCAAAGACGTCCTGATGGTACGAGTACCAGAACGAGTAGAGCGGACCGAACGCGGCGGACGGTACGTCACCAATCCGATACGCCGGCATCGCGGCATACCACGCAAACGTGTCGCGAATCGCGTCCGCATAGAAGACATCGCGAAAATCGAGCAAGAACTCAACCGTATACGCATCAAGCGAAGCCTCCGGCTCAGGAAAGAGCACCGCGCGATACTCGATCTCGGTCGTTTCCTCAACAACGCCCATGTAATAGTGGACACGGCGAAGTGCCTCAGAACACGCCACGAGGCCGCGATTGCGGTTCGAGTCCGAAAAAACCGAGACGACGGGTGCCTGGCTCGCGAGTGTTCCCGTCAGACCGCACCCCCACACAGGCGGCAGGTTTTTCCCGAGACCCGCGCCAGTATGCCAACGTCCGACGGCATCACGAAGCGGAAAGCGAAGCGTAAAAGCCGTGCGCGGCGGCATATGCGGTGTCTCGGACGAGAACGAGACGAGAATCTTCTCCCGTCCGTCCGCCAGTCGCTCGACGCGCGACGCAATCGTCCATCCAGGCGTCTCGTCATAGCGAATAGTCCCCACGAGTCCGCTCGTGATCTCGCCCGCATAGGCGCCCCCGCACATCGCCGCACACAGCGCCGCCATGCCAATCTTCTTTTTCATTTTGTTCTACCTTTCTCCGTTGTCGTTTTCGTTCAAGACACGTCGCTCGAAAGCGCACACCAGCTTCTGCCAGCCCACGCGGCCTTCGTCTCCGCAGACAGCCAGCATCCACGCGTCGCCCGCCGGCTCCCACACCTCGCCCGGCCCCAGCACTCGCGTGCCGCATGGCGGACGAAAGATTGCGTCCGGCAACGGCACACGTCCACTGCCCAAGAAATAGTTGAAGCGTTCAGCCGCCGCGCCAAACGAAAGTCCGCCCCAATAGCGGGGGCTTTGCGCATCCACCCAGACATCACGAAGCGCGGCGGCGTAGAGGTTCGGCACACGTTTAGGCAAAGCTGCGGGATCTTCGGGCGAAAAAGCCGGATTCTGACGAAAAAACCAACCATCCACCGTCAACGGCGAAGTTCCGGCGTTCCGTACGCGAACGAGGTTACAGAAGACCCACGGACGAAACGGATGTACGACAAACTCCTGCACGACCTCAAAAGTCGTGTCACCCGCAACGCCAGTCCCCGTCGTCTCCAGCACATCGCGTCCGTTCCGCACGCGCCAAACAGCCGCCGTCGTCTGTCCAACCGAATGCCACGCCAACGCATCGCCCTGTCGCGTGCGGACCAGTCCCCCGAACGAGCCAACGGGCGTCCCTTTGAACCGGACGTCACGAAAGACAGCAGACTCGCCCGGGCGACAGGACAGGACAAGGCCCGCGCGATTCGACACGACAAGCGTTCCGTCGGAATCGGTCCCGCGCACAACGCCAGAAGCATTCGTAAAGCACACCGCAAGGAACGGCTCTGCCGCACAGGTCGAGCCTGGCGTCCACGTGTGCGCGACTGGCTCTGCCGCCGCACGCGCCGCGCCGACCTCCCGATGCAGTCGTGCGAACATCTCCGTCAGTCCAGCATACGGTACGCCCTCGTTCGTGAGAAGCCCATAGTTCGTGTTCTCGCGAAAGGCCGTGTTGAAGCCTTCGGGCGGTTGGTCCACCCACATGAAATAGTCGTAGCCGACGAAGTAGGGAGACGCGAGCATTGTCCGTGCAAAGAGTTCCGTCGCCCTCACGCGGACATTCTGCGTTCTCACGCGCTGGCCTGCGCCATACTGGCAGGGGAGTCCCGAATCAATCGACGGGAAACTCCATTCAGTCACAATCAGAGGCTTCTTGACGCGAGCGTAAACGCGCGCAAACGCTGTGTCAATCGGCTCGCCCACTGGCGGACGCGCCGTCAGCACGACGCCTCGCGCGAGATCAGCCCAGGGGTAGCAGTTGAAGGTAATGACATCGCAATAGCGGCCCGCCATTTCCCAGACAACCGGGTGAGCACCATCCAGCCCCGCGAAACGTGAACCGAGGACAAGGTGATTCGGGTCATGCCGACGGATGGCCAGCGCCGATTCACGGAAGTAGATCTCCGCCGCAAAGCACAAGAAATCGAGCTTGTCCACCGCCGATGCCGCACCCTCATCCGAACCGCGTTCGGCCATGAACCGCTGCAACGCGACATACGCCGAGTGGTCACGCGGCAACCGCGTCACCGCGTCAAACAGGCCCGTCCCCGACGTCGGCGGCAACGTCCGCCCCCACCATGCCAGCTCGTTGTCGATGAAGTGTCCGAAAATCCACGGGTCATCCTTGCTCGCCGCGCACCGCCGGCGCGCCTGCTCGTCGCACCACACGGCGAACCGCGGGTGGAACACGTTCGGGAACGCCGAACACGGCGTGTTTTCAAACGGGCAGATGAACGTCTCCTTCCAGTCGCCCTGCGCCCGGCAGAAGCCTTCGCCAATTGAGACAAACCCCGTGCGAACAAGGCCGCCTTTCCCGAGCGCGGGATCGCATCCCGCACCGAGCATATTAAAGCCCCACGCCTGCATCTTCGCGACCGTGTCCGCCTCCCAGTCGAGCTTATTTGGGAAGTGCACCTTGTTGGCTTCGTGGTATGGGCTTCGCTTCGTGAACGCGCACCAATGCCCACCGTAGGTGATGTGGTCGATGCCGCGCAGGAACGTGCCACGCCCGAGCGGATCGATTGTCCACCATTGCCCGTCCGTGCGCCGAACGACGCGGAAAAAACCCGTCGCAGTCTCCTGCACACCCGGCACGAAGTCATCGCTTACGTAAGGAAGGCTGGCGAACAGAGGTGCAACCGCGCAGAGGGACAGAAGAGCCATCAGGGACATTCGCATAAAGGCAACCTATCGAAGGGTGAAAGCGAAACCCTGCATCACGTCATACGGCGAATTCCACCGCGCGAACCACGCCAGACGCTGCTGGGTGAGTTTCAACTCGGCATTCTCGATGACCGAAGGATCTCCGACGTCGCACATCCCGAGACAACGCGTAGGCTTGCGCACGTCCAT
This sequence comes from uncultured Kiritimatiellota bacterium, assembly GCA_934635225.1. Taxonomy (GTDB): domain Bacteria; phylum Verrucomicrobiota; class Kiritimatiellia; order RFP12; family UBA1067; genus UBA1067. The sequence continues at coordinate 95,663 of CAKTYZ010000009.1, read as the reverse complement.
CCGTTCCGCCGTCGTCAACACACGCCACCCACTCGTCGCACGCTCGGCAAATGGCCACTGCTGCGGCGAGACGAGCAGCGTGCAGGTCTTCGCCGAGAGACCTTTGCCATTGAGCAGGTGACGTAAGGATGTCGCGTTAAACGGCTTGCGCCAAAAATAGACGCTGCTCAACGCCCAGCAATTTTCGAAGTCACCTGAGTCAAGGCGCGTCAGATTCGGCAAGTCAAACACGACCTCTTTAAGGGTAATCACACCGGAGAAGCGCACGCCGTTGCCATATGCGTCATTCTTCCAGCCGCTCTGCACAATCGGCCCACGCAATTCTGCACGCGAAAGCTTCGTCCACGCAAACGCGCCGTCGCCAAAGTACTGCAGATTCGTCAGCACAAGATCCCCCGACAGTTCCAAACACCCCTCAAAAGCACGTGTCGCGACGGCAGAAACGGACGGCGGGCAGAGCGCCGCGACATTGGTTTTCAATTTGCCACATGAATTGAACGCCAAAGCCCCGATCTTCGTGACCTCGCCCAGATTCAGCTCTAATTCAGACAAAGCCTTGCACTTGTCAAACAGATAATCGGGGATCTCGGCGTTCTGCGGCAGATCCAGCGTCACGGACCTCAAGGCCGCCCGATCCTGGAAAAACTTAACGGGGAGCGTCATGCGCTTGGCCGAGCGAATGACAACCATCTCAAGCTTCGGCGTCTGAGCAAAAGCCGAGGAAGCTATGTTCGTCTGGTTCGGTAGGTCCAGCACAATCGAGACGAGATTGGAGCAGCCGCGCACGAAGTCGGCCCAGAGGTGGACGCCGCCCGTTCCGCCCAGGGAGAGCTTCGTCAGCGACTGGTTGTAGCGGAAAAGTGCCCATGTCATGTTGTTCTTGTCCGGCTGCCAGAACCGATTGCAGCGGAACTCCGTGAGGGCGGCCTTCTGATACGCGAACACCTCATTCCAGAAGTACACGTTCTGAACCGCGAGACCGTTCACCACGGGATCGTCTAGGTCCAGTACACCCGAACCCGAGCGGTAGCCCGTAATGGTCAGCGTCTTCGCGGACGCATTGAACTGGGCGCCCAGCGTCCAGTTCCCATCCGTAATCGTGTCATTCGCGAATGCCCATTCACCGCCGAGGCTCACGCATGTCGTTGCACATACACCCAACAGACCGATTAGCTTCTTCATTTTCGAGAGCTCCTTTCTTTCGTTTTGCCATACATTATACACCATCCACATAACAGACATGAAACTTTTGCGCAAAAAAAAATCAGGCGTTCGCCGCACGCCAGGCGAGCAGCGACTTTCCCGTTCGCAATCGAAACGCCTTACGCAACGCGGCTGCTGTCGAATAGCCCGACTGGGCGATGACAACGGGAAGGCTCACTGACTGGTCGCGCAACAACTGCATGACGCGCTCCAAACGAGTTGTTTCAATCTCATCAAGGATCGAATGTCCCGCCGCCTCCCGAAAGCGCAGTTCCGCCAAGCGGCGCGAGCCGCCGATCAACGCAACAACCTCGCGCGCCGTCAGTCCATCACACGCCCGTGCGCGTATCAACCCCATCGCATCAAGGATGCGTGGCTCGCGCCGCCCATAGCCACGCGTGGATTCGCGGCGAAGGGTCATCAGCACGCCAAACGTCGCGACAGCCCCATGCCTACCATGTGTCAGCAAGGCCTCGTTCAACAAACTCGCCGCAAGATATCCCGCCCGCTCGAAATCGACCTGAATGCTGGAAAGAGTCGGCCTCTCGCCAAGGCAGACCGCTTCAAGATTGTCCACGCCCAACAACGTCAGCGTGCGCGGAATAGCCCGATGCACCAGTTCCGCTGCACGGGCAACTTCGCGCGCCGTCTCATCGTTCGCCGCAAAGACGGCCGTCTTCGGCGGCAAGCCCGCCACCCACGCGGCAAGTCGCGTCGCACGCATCTCAGCATCCTCCGCCTTCCAGACGAACGTCCGGCAGACCTTGCCTGCACCCCGAACGAGCGTGCGGAAAGCCCGTGCGCGGGCGTCCGACCAAGCCCGCCGATTCCGATAGCCGACAAACGCATAGCCAACGGGACGGTTCGACGCGAGTTCGCGAAACACCGTCCGCACGGTCAACGTCACGTCATGCACGACACATGTCACCGCACGCCCGTACTGTCCACGTTGACAATCCAGATACACGACAGGGACCTCCCCGAACAGCGACGGAGAAAGATCCGTCCGCGCCGCCGAACACTCGATGATGACTCCGACGGGGCGCACGGAATCCAAGAGCCGTCTCAAGGGCGTCGGGCGCGAGGACACCTCGTCCACGGGGATCACATCCCAGCCCGCTGTCCGTGCGAACCGGCGGATGCCCGCAAGTTTCCTCTCCTGAATCCTCTCGCCAATCCACATGTCGAGATAGAGGACGGTCTTCATCGGGCAGCCTCCACCCTCACTCAACGATTCGGTCTCGGCGAAAGGTCACGAAGAACGAAACCATCATGATTAGTGCGCCAAGCAGATAAGCCCCACCCATGAGCGCGAAGCCCATTTCAAAGCCACGCACACCGTAGCGCTGAGACAGGGCACCCATCAAGACACCCGAAAGCCCGCCCACGAAGAACGCAAACACCGTAAAGATTCCAATTGAAGTTGAACGATATTGCGGCGGAATGACATCAAAGAGCGAAGCGTGCGTATTCACCTCGAAAAAGCCGCGAAACACGCCATACACCGCCGTCAGCTCAATCATTGCCGCCGCGCTGGGAGCAAGGCCGATCAGCACAAGGCATGGCGCACCGCAGAATAGGGAAAGAACTTGAAACCCGAGACGGAAACGCGGCATCCTCTTCACGAAACGATCCGTCAGCACGCCGCCGACCATAATGGCCAGAAAGGCCAGAAGATGGTGATAGAGCATCGTCTGCGTCCCCGCCGCACCGACGGACGTCCCAAACTTCATCGTCATGAATTTCGGCGCCCAGAAGAGATAGGCATTGTTCACGAAGACAATGGCCACGAAGCCCGACATCGCACACCAAGCGGACGGCTTCTTCGCGAAATAGAGGAGTCCCGAGAAAAAAGGCTGAGACGATGAAGGCTGGTGGCAGGACGGCGTATCCGTGTCACGCAAGGCGAAGATAAAGAACACGCCAAGCGCGAAGCCAGCCCCGCCGAAAACCATGAAGACATGCCGCCAAGTTCCCAGCAAACCAAGCGCCCATGCGGTAATGACGCCTGACGTCATCAGCCCAAAATAAAGCGCACCTTGGTGGATGGACAGCGCAATCGAACGCGTCTCCTTGTGAAACGCGGCAATCAACGGCGGATAGCATGGTCCGTAGAAACTTTCGCCGACACCCGTCGCAATTGAGCGAAAAAACATGACGACGAAAAACGCCGGGATGACAAAGCCGAAGATCGTCCAGTTTCCAACAAAACCCATCATGAACGTCATGAACGACCACGAGAGGAGAGAAAGCGTGATAATCCACTTGCGGGAGAAACGATCACCAACTGGCCCCGCGAGAAACGCCATGCCTGCAAGCGTCCAGGAGAGGACCGTGTTGATCCAGCCGATCTGCACATCGGAAAGGCCCAACTCGTCCTGAATCGGAATCGTCAGCAGCCCGAAGAGCGCACGGTCCGCCTGATGGAAGAAGAACGCGCAGCTGAGCATCGCCAGCATCATCCATTTGTAGCCGCTTTTCATTCCGTTCCCTTCCAATAGCGGAACCAGTCAATCGAAAAGACCGCCGGCAGTTCGGCTGGCTCTGGTTCGCCGACCCAGCTATACATGATCTCACAGTCAAACGTCAGGTGCATCGGGCGATGGAAATGGTCGTTCGGGCGAGCAAAGACCTCTTCTCCGTCAATGAACCACTTGAGTTCCGTTGCCGTCCAAAGAAAGCCATACTCGTGAAAATCCGCCGTCGGATCAAACGTCAAGGCGATCGTTCGGCTTTTTGTCGGCAGTTTCTCGATGCCGCTATGGACAACGCCTTCGAGATAAGGCGTCCGAAGACGATGGACCGTCCCATGCCAGTCGCGAAGCGAGCCGAAGATCTCGAATATGTCAATCTCCTCGCTGAAGTCACCGAGACGAAACTTCTTCTCAGGCGCATCCGACAGCGGATCATACAGCCAAAACGCGTTGCAGACCTTTGCTCGCATCGTTCGCGCACGACAGGCATAGAATCCGTAAAAAGTCTTCTCCTTCGCCCGCACGTAGGCCGTCGCATAAGTCGTGAAGCCACGCCGCACGTTTTCGACCGTCTTCTCGTCTGGGCGCATCCGCCGCGCCGTCAGGTTCAGGCAACCGTTCGAGACAGCGACATTGTCGCGTGCAAAGAGGAAGCCCGCCGTGCGTCCCGGAAAGGACGCAACCCAATCCGTCCACTTCGACTCGTCCAACGACAAGCCGTCAAACTCGTCCGAGACATCCGGCACGCGCGCAGGTGTCACGAATGCAGCGAGAGCAAGGAGCGCGGCAAGCAGCATCATCGCGTCAACCGCGCAGTTTCTTCACAAGCGCGGCGGCATCCGCCGCCAACTTCTCAATCGCCACGTAGTCACTGTTCGCAAGCGCGTCCTTCGGGACAATCCACGTGCCGCCGCAGCAGACGATCTCGGGAACGGAGAGATAATCAGCCACATTGTCCAGCTTGACGCCGCCCGTCGGCATGAACTTCACGCCCGTGAAACGGAATGCGCCAAGAAGGTTCTTAATCATCTTGACACCGCCTGCGGCTTCCGCCGGGAAGAACTTGACCATCGGACAACCCGCCGTCAACGCTTGCGAAAGCTCGCTCGCCGTCGCGATGCCAGGGCAGAACGGAAGGCCCTCCGCCTTCGCCGCCGCAAGGATTACGGGGTCAAAGCCCGGCGCGACGCCAAACACCGCGCCCGCCGACTTGGCAGCCTTAAGCATCTCGACCGTCAGGATCGTGCCAGCGCCGACGATGGCCTCCGGCACTTCGCGCCTGATCGCCGCAATTGCGCCAGCGGCGGCTTTCGTGCGGAACGTCACCTCCAAGACCGGCAACCCGCCCTTGACAAGAGCCTTCGCCAGCGGGACTGCCTGATCTTCCCTCTCGATCACGATGACCGGGATGATCCCCGCACGCCTCAACGTTTCAACGATATTCATTCTGACTGATCCTTTCGTAACAATTACAAGATGTGGCCCATCTTCTCGCGCTTCGTCTCCAGATAACGCTTGTCGTGCGCATTGGCCGGAATGACAATCGGCACGCGCTCAACAATTTCCAGCCCGTAGCCTTCCAACCCTGCGATCTTGCAGGGATTATTTGTGAGAAGCTTCAATTGACGGATGCCAAGATCAACAAGCATCTGCGCACCTTCGCCATAGTCACGAAGGTCCGGCGGGAAACCGAGCGCGACATTCGCCTCAACGGTATCAAGCCCCTCTTCCTGCTTTTTATAGGCATGCAACTTGTTTGCAAGCCCGATGCCGCGACCTTCCTGACGCATATACAAGACCGCGCCTCGCCCTTCACGCTCGACCATCTCCATTGCCTCGTGCAACTGCGGGCCGCAATCACACCGCTCAGACCCGAGGACATCACCCGTGAAGCACTCCGAATGGACGCGCACAAGAACAGGCTTGCCGTCCGCGACATCGCCCTTCACAAGCGCAAGATGTTCCAATCCTGAAATGCGGCTGCGATACATCTTGAGGCGAAAGTGTCCGTGATCCGTCGGCAGGTCCACATCTTCAACGCATTCGACGAGACGATCATGGCGACGCCGGTAGGCGATAAGATCCGCGATCGTCGTCATCTTCAAGTTGTGTTCCGTCGCGAACGACCGCACGTCAGGAAGCCGCGCCATCGTGCCGTCGGCCTTCATGATCTCACAGCAAAGGCCAACCTCCTTCAGCCCCGCGAGGCGGCAGAGATCAACTGTCGCCTCAGTGTGCCCAGCACGCTTCAAGACGCCGCCCTCACGTGCCCGCAAAGGGAACATGTGCCCCGGGCGACGAAACCCGTCTGGCGTCACCCCGCCCCGCACGCATTTCTGCGCCGTCATCGACCGTTCTTCGGCGGAGATGCCCGTCGTCGTCTCAGTTGCATCGATTGAAACGGTAAAGGCCGTCTGGTGATTGTCGGTGTTCGTCGCGACCATTTGCGGCAAATCAAGCTTCCGGCACCAGTCTGCGCCCATCGGCATACAGATCAGCCCTTTGGCGTAGGTTGCCATGAAGTTGACGTTCGCCGTCGTCGCAAACTCCGCCGCGCAGATGCAGTCGCCCTCGTTCTCACGATCCGCATCGTCCGTAACGACAATGATCTCGCCGCACCGCAATGCCGCGAGACAGTCTTCAACCGAATCAAAAACCGTGTTCATATCAGCGCATATTATATCAGATTTCTCCCGTGCAGAGGGGAAAACGAGAGACGAAGGACTCAGTAAACGAGCGAACGGAAGTCCGATATCCGGTGAAACGTAATCAGGTCGGTGTCATGCGGAGACTTCGCGTCGCGATCACCGCTGCGGGAGACGACGCAAAGGTCGTCTCCGTCAATGGCCATCGCGGCGTAATGGCGCGACTCGATTGTCGTCTCGCCCTGCGCCACGAGTCCCGCAAAGCACCAGTCCATCATGTTGCGCGAGAACGAGAGCTGCAGTCGCTGACGCTCGTTGTAGGGGAGACCATAGCGATCCTTCGGCAAACGGTCATGACGGCGCATCGTATCGCGCGCCTGCGTTGAGAGAAGCCAGAAGAGCCGCGTCTCGTCGTCCCAGAGGACATGGAAACGCATCTGCCCCCCCGGCATCGGCACGAAAAGCGTCTTCACGCCGGAAGGCGCCTCTTCCAGCAGCGTTTGCATTGAGCCATCCGGTTGCTCCACGACCTTCGCGAGAGCGGCGTAGCCCGCGCCTGACGTGTTCGCGCGCATGAAGAGGTGGAACGTTCGGCCCAACGGATCGTACCATTCCTGATCGGGGTCCTGCAACTGCACGACATTCGTCTCAAGCCAACCGACGGGATGTCCGCGCGGCGCGTCATTGGGGCGACCTCCCGGATATTCTGTGAACGCCTTGTACCACGGGATGCCCACATAAGGAAAATGCGGATTGCGGTTGCCGTCGAAGATGTCCGTGAAACAGAAAGACTGCGCGAACGTCCAGCTCACACGCTTCGTCAGGTCCGCCGTTTCATCGGCGCGCATCAACACGGGTGCAAGCCGGTTCACGCCCCAACCGTTCGAACGTCCGAGTGGATCGGGGACTGACCGCTCCATCACGAGGTAGACATTTCCACGCGTATACCAGACATTGCAGGCGCTCTGATGCCATGTTCCCTCAACGCTCTCCGACAACCAAGCCGAGGTGCCCCATGTCTCGCCACCGTCGTCCGAACGGGCAATGCGCAGACGCCCATTATGTCCGAGGATGTAAAGCCGTCCGCCTGCAAGAAACGGACGTGCATGCATAAACGGAAAGCCTGTGCGCTCGCGCCATGTCCTGCCGCCGTCATCGGAGAGATAAACGTGCCCGGTCGGCCGTGCCGACCTTTCCGCGTCCGGTCCGCCCCAATCGCATGTCACGACCAGCCGCCCGTCTGGCAGCCGGCAGATGCCGGGCGTATAGCAGTAGGTCGTCTGCGGCGCCGGGGAACGGCACACCACGACACTGTCATTCGCGAGCGGCGTGATGCGGTGCGCATTCTCCGCCTGCACAGCGAACGCGAGGCCAATGACGGCAACAGACCAACAGAACCTCGTCTGTCCCAAAAACATTTTCGCCTCCCTTCTTACGGACGATTAATGACAACAAGTCCCTTGCCGCGCCCGTAACGCGTCCCGTCGCGGTCAAAAAGGACCGTGACGTCGCGTTCGTGGTAGCGCACCCCGTCGAGGCACCACCAGTCCCATGCGGCGGGCGCGAGCGGATCGACCTTCAGCGTGCCGTCCGTCTGCGGCACGAGGCCGCAGAGACCCGTAATCACAAGGTCACAAAACGTCGAGTGGTTGTAGTCCTTGCCGCGCTCGCGGTATTTCAGTGCACGCCCCTCAGCCTTGGCCTGAGCGATCAGAATGTCGCGCGCGAGCCATTCGCCCGTGAAGCCGCTCTGATTCTCGTCAATCCACGCCACCGTGCGGCCGTCCTCCCGCACACGTCGGTGTTGGCGGGCGAAAAGCCCCAAAAGCCGCGCGAAGTCCTCCCGACCGACCGGTAGGTCCAAACGGCCGTGGAGTGCACGCGCAAGGCCCGCCAACGCGACGGACGTCGCATACGGCCAGCTCGGACCATTCCAAAGGCACTCGTGGCGCGCCAGATCGATTCCGTCCGCGAAGCCCGGCGTGTCGCGGCGCGGAAAGACGAGTCCCTTCGGCGCGAGAAAGCCTCTTTCGTCCACGATCCCCTTCCATGCCGCGCCGAATCCAGCGAGCGGCATCCCGACGGCGAACGGCGCGTAGCCGTTCAGTTCGCAGACATTGTCCTGCACGCCATTGACGGACAGGGCCGTGAAGAACGCACGCGCCGGATTCCAGAGGCGTGTTCTGACGTTCCTCTCCAGAATGGCAGCCTTCGCCACAAAGCGCTCGGACAGAGCCGTATCGCCTGCCGCTCGCGCGATCTCGGCAATGGCCGATGCCTCCGCCCACATCAGCGAATTGACGAGCGGCCGCGCTCCATCGGTCGAGAGCGCGAACTCCGAACCTTCACGGTCTCCGGGCAGGTCGAAGAGGCCCCGGCCTTCGCGGAAGCCCGCCTGGAACGCGACACCCTTTATGGGGCGTTCGCCCCGGACACCCGGATCGGCAAGGCTAAGGCTCCTCGACACCCACCCTTTCTCCCATTCCTCGAAATTCGCCACGAATGACTTGAGAAGGGCTTTCGGGAGACCCTGATCGCCCGTCACCTTGGCGCGCTCCAGTGCCCCCCAAGCGGGTGCAGACGCATAGGCGCGAGGCCCATTCACATTGCCGCGCGTCATGACGAAGGCGAGGTAATCATCAAGATAGACGCCCTTCCGAAGCCAGCGGCCCTCAGCCAAATGATGATTCAGCGGGCAAATGATCGTGTTCTCCGCACCCGCCCAGTCAACCTCGGGCAGGAACTCCGTGACGACCCACTTTCCTGCCTTCGTGCGTCGCAGGTGCTTGCGGTACGTCCACCAGCGGAAATAGTAGGTGCGCACGATGTCGTCGTCGGGACACTCAAAGCGGGGGATGGCATGATTCGCCCACCAAACCGCACTCTGATTTGGAATCGCCGAGCGATACAACTCCTCGTCGTCGAATGAGAATCGGTCGAAATGGCGTCGCACCATCTCAGCGGGAATTACCTTGAACGGCTCTGCCGCGACGGGTCCGAGATCGTAACCCGAATGAACCGCCTGACCGACAAACTCGTTAGGGCCGCGCCGCCCATTGTACCAAAGCCGCCAGCAGTCTGCCGCCGCATCCCAACAGACGGACGGCTTGTAGACCGCAGACTCGTCCCAACTGCCAGGCGTCGGGACGACGAGCGGATTTGCGGCAAGCCGTTCCCAACGCGTCACGCCGTCCGGCGAGACTGCCGCACCGATGCGCGCCGTGTGGATATCGGAGTAACCGATATAGAACATCACATAACGCCCGTCGCAAAGGCGACGCACCTCGCAACCGCCGACTCGGTCCTGATCCCACATGCCGTGTGAACCCTTTACGAAAACCGGGTTGAGTGGCGATTTCTCCCAGTGAATGCCGTCCGCTGACTCGGCATAGCAGATGACATTCGGCTCATAGGTTTCGCCACTCGCGTACCACATCCGCCAGACGCCGCGCTCCGCATCGCGCATCACGTAGGGGTTCATGACACTGAAGCCCTCGTGCGGGCGTTCGGGAATCAGAACAGGCTCCTTCGTCACGCGGACAAAGCGGACGCCGTCCCGCGACTTCGCGTAGCCGATTCGCGAGAAGCCGCGCGCCTGACCGACATACCAAAGGTGGTATTCGCCATTCCAGAAGACAGTGCAGCTGCGGTTAACGTTGTCCTCCCAACCGCTCGTGGAGTCAGTCTCCAAGCAGACTTCAGGAGCGGACCAGTTCTCGCCGTCGTCGCTTGTCGTTCGAGCAATCGCCCTCTGAGCACGCCATGAGAAATACATGTTAAACCTCTTCGGTCCTTCGGGAATGACGTTCACATCAAAGCACGTCCCGAGTTCGGGGCTGCCGAACACGGGCCCTTTCGAGGTCTTTGTCCACCCGTTCCCAAATGCGGCCGCCGTGCACGACATGACTGTCAATGCGCAAACAAACGCCCATATCCTCTCTTTCTCCATCTCACACTCCTTCACGCAGTCTCGCGTTTATTCCTTTTCCAACCGAAACAAGGCCGTGTCCGGCGAGGCAAACGCGTAGTCAAACGCCTCAACGTCCTCGGCAACAACACGCTCCGACCAAAGTTCTGTCACGCGCCGTGCACGGAACGGAAGTCGGACCGCGTATCGTCCACCCTCGGCAACATGCACGGAGAGTAGACGCCCATTTGTCGCCACTGGCAGACCAGCATCCGCGTAAAAGTGGACTCCCGCGCGCGCCTGCACCTCGCGCAGAAGCGACATCGTGACGGACGAGTAGTCCGCCACATAGGCAATGCGACATCCGTTGCGCTCCGTCCAGTTGAGACCCTTCGCGCCAAAGTCTGTCCCTGTCAATCCACGGACACGCGCCACGTCCAGCGTTTGACCATCGCTAATGCCAGGCGCATACAGGAAGAGAGCCGTCTTTCCCGGGCGGAAAACCTCGCGCTCCAACCGTGCACGACGCTCGGGCGTCAGGAGAAATGTCGCGGGGAAGATGAAAAGGCGCACGGCAGACAGATCAACGGCTCCAAGATCGTTGAACGAATACACTTCATGCGCAGCACCCGTCCGACTCAGCTCCGAACGAAGATTCCGATACAGGAGAGGCGTCCGTCGATCTTGATCATTGATCTGCAGGAGAGACTGAGGGTCAACAATCAGTGCCGTCTCGGGGACTTCGCCTGCTCGCCCCACTTCAGATGACCAGATCGACTTTGCACGTGCGAGCGTCTTCATCTGCGCGTCGGTCGAGAAGAAGCCGCCCCACATGTCAAAACACCAAAGCGACTCGCCAGCGACAATCGCAAAGCCCGTCTCGCGCTTGAGTCCCGCGAGAATCTCCCCCTCGGTCTTCCACATCATGTCCGCGCCCGGCGTAATCGCCGCGTGCGGCGACTTTGAGCCTGTCATCCAATGGTCAATCTCATGGCCCCATGTCTTGCCGTAGCGTCGGCACGTGCCATGCGGGCTCATGAAGCCCGCCCCACTGCCCATGCGCCGGTCCGCATAATTGCCAGGACTGACGAAGAAGTCCAAGTCAGGCGATGCGAACACCCGCTCGTAGCCAAGATGCCCGCAACTCACCAGTTCCCGGCTCCAGAACTGCAGCACATAGCCGAAAAACGCACCCAGTTTCCGTCCTGGCGGGATTATCTCACGCGCCTTGGCGGCGAAGCGAATGATTGCGTCCGCAACGATTTCGTTCGAGAAGGCGGCATAGTCAAGAACGTCTTGTTCACGCGAGGGGTCTCGAATCAGGTTGTCGAACGACGCCTGGCGGATGCGCTCAAACGATGGGACGGGAGCCGGCTCAAGGCCCTTCGCCTGACGCCAAGCGTTCCATTTCTCCGTCTTGTCTGGCGAGGCATGCCAGTTCGAGTAGTCGATCCATTCGGTCGTCCGTCCACAAGCGAGAACATACCCAAGCATACGGTCGGAGTAACGCGACTCGACATGGGCGAGGAACAGACGCAAATACGCCTCCGTCTCCATACGCCACTTGTCCGAACAGAGGGCGTTCGAGAGACCGCAAAAGGAATCGTAGCCTTGAAAGCCCAAACGGCGGTACATCCACATCGGCGTGTTGAGATCGACCAGACAGATGAACCTCACTTTCGGATTGACGGCTATCACCTCGTCAAACTGTCGGTCAATCACCTTCTCGTCAATTGTCCCCCACCATGTCCAGTTCAGTGGGTAGGCGCAGTAGGGGAAACCCAGAAGGTTGTACGTGTTCGCCGGAAAGAGGGTGACGACGTTGACGTCCGCCTTCTCAGAAAAGCGCCGCATGGCATCATGTTCGGGGAGAAAGGAACGATAGGCGAAGAACGGGAACGCGGGCGCAGCCTTCGCGGGTTCAACCGTCAATCCTCCCCCTTGCGCGACTCCTCCCGCCCAAACTGTCAACGCCGACAGCAACAGAACAAGATCTCTCATGACAGGCATGATCAATTCCTCGCGTCAGTTCTTTGGTCTTACAGCCCGACGGGACAGACAAGACGGCAACCGCCCCAACCCTCCGTCTCCGGGATACTCCAGCGAAGCCCGGCGCGCGCCGTCAAGAAACCGCCCTTTTCTGTCGCGCACGAGCCTCGCCGGATGCGGTCAGTCGCGCCGCCGGCAGAGGCACAGAGAGGATCCACCACGGGTTCGGCATATCCCTTGCCTCCAAAGGTGTCGGCGTAGGCACCATCCTGCGTATAGCAATCAAGCGTCAGTTCCCAGGCATTTCCCAGCGTGTCATAGAGACCCCAAGCGTTCGGCTCCAAAAGGCCGACGCGCTGAACGCGGCAGACCTTTCCCCCGTTTGCGTTCAAGTTTGTCGCATTGGCAAGCGTCCAGGCGATGCGATTCAGCCGTTCAAGCGTCCGTGCCGTCCGGGGCGCATCCGCATTGTCAAAGTTCCAGTCAAGGTAATCGGCGTTATAAGTCGTCGTCTCCGTGCCCGCGCGGCAGGCGAACTCCCATTGTGCGTCCGTCGGCAGGTCAAAGGCGATGCCCGTCTTTGTCCGCAACCTGTCAAGATAAGAGCCGTCATTCGGCACGAGGCGTGTGACACCGCCGCTCGCACCGCGCAATGTGGCCCAGGAGATATTCGCGGGAGACTCCTCGCACTCGTCCAATGACGTGAAGCTGGCGACGTTGCTTACCGCACGCCCGAAAGCGTGATGGCACTGCAACTGAGTCATCTCGAAGACACCGACATAATAGTCCTTCGTGAGCACGACAAGGTGATTGAGTTCCCGCCCCGGCGTGCGCAACGGGTCACCCTGTGTCGAGCCCATGCGCCACTCGATGCCAGCGGCGGGGACTTTGCGCATCAAAAGGTGAGTTCGACGATAGGCCGGATTCTCCGTGACGCCGCCTGGAACCCAGTCGGCAGAAGGATAGAACCGTGCCGTTGTCCACTTGTCCGCCACCGACGACACGAGGTCCACCACGAGGTAGTCAGGCGGGCACTTTATCGACCACGCCGTCACTTCAACCCGGACGCTGCCGTCATCTGCCCGGAAGTCGCTTGCCCCGAGAGGCGTCTTACGCGGGCGCCATGTGATCGCATGCCGTCCAGCGGAGACAACGCGAAAAACATCGCCCTTCAGGTCTGAGAGATTCGCAGCCCCAACGGACGATCCAATGCCATTAAGAGCGTTTGTCAGCACATCAATCGTTACGATTGCGGGTTCGTTCAGCGCGTAGCTGATGACGACCTGGCCACCTGTCTGCTCCATCGCGACATCGCTGACGACCGGAAACGCCGACGCGGCGCCTATGAAAGCCAGTCCCGTCGCAAACAGCATCAGATTCTTGTTCTTCATGTTCATGGCAGGATTCCTTCCTTCTTTTGACTTAACGGACGAACAGAAGGGCGCCAGGCCTAAACGCACAGTCCAAGACTGGGCAGATTCCCGACTGCCAGCTCATGACCTCAATTCCAAACCCGGTTTCGGAGGCCTCGCCGAAGAACGCAGCCCAAAAGGACGCAAACGGATCGCTGACGGCACACGAAGGTACGCTCGCTTCCAAGTTCGCCGCATATGTCGCCTGAAACGAGACAGTCGGCCAATCCAACGTCGAGTTCAGGAACTCCTCATATGTCGGTGCTGCCATCAAAGCACAGACCATGCATGCAGACAGAACTGCTGCCAATGTCATCTTCATCATCGTCTTATCTCCCTTCCTTGTTTTTCTGAACATTTCACAGCCACCAAACATCCACGGGACACGACAAACGAACCGACGCCCATCCGTCCGTCACCGGCACGCTCATGCGGATGGACGCGCGACAGGTGGCAGGATTCTCTTTGCGGGAACTTCCAGCACGGATGCGGTTCGTCACGCTCGCGTTCACGCCGACGAGACAGACGGGATTGACGGCGGGATCGTCAGCCGAGAAGCCCTTTCCCTTCAAGAGGGCAAAGAATTGCTCACCCCCGACAAAAAGATCGCGACAAATCTCATGCTGTCCGCCAATGAGATCGTGAAGGCCCCAGGGATTCGGCTCCTTCAGACCGACCGGCTGGTCGATGTCATTCGAGTTCTCCTTCGTCCAGGCGATTTCCTCCAGTTTTTCCTTGTTCCACACAGACGTGTTGTAAATGAGTCCGTCTGTTCCCGCGCGGCAGGCGTATTCCCATTCAAGGCTCGTGGGAATGTCAAACGCGAGACGCAGACGCGCCCGGAAAAGTCCCAGTCGGCTCGACGCCGACGGAACCTCCAGCACAGCGGACGAGTTCGCCGCGTCGCCACGCAAGTTGCGGACGGAAGCGGAGCCGCCGCCAACCTGCCGGTGTGCACTGGCGGACGGATAGAGATCGCGACTCACCTTGTCCGAATAGCCCGGCCAGACATATCGCCATTGGTGACGCGTCAGACGGAAAACACCCAAATAGAAGTCGTTCGTAAGCTGGACATGGCAATTCAGCTCAAAGTCCTGCCGATCTGTCAGGCCGACCGCCTTCGGTACGCCGTGCCTCCAGGTCACGCCTCGGGCGTGAATCCGACGCATCACGAGAATCGTCTCACGATAGGCCGGATTCTCCAGCAGACCGCCCGGCAGAGACGCCTCGTCAGGATAGAACCGAGCGGCGAAGCCAGGCTCATCCGGGGCGGGGTCCGCGCCCGCACGCGCCAGTGTCAAATGAACGGCCATGTAGTCCGGCGGGTTATCGAGTGCGTAGGCGTTCACCTCGACTTTCAGCGTAGCGTCATCTGGGAGACCGTCACTCTCAAGTTCCGTCCCCGCCGTAAACCACGTGAACGAGCCAACGTACGGACTTGCGAAGTCATGCCCGTTCCCAACGACACGATTGACATCGCCAAGAACGCGCCACATATTCTGCCCGCCAACCGAGACGCCATTTGTCATCACGTCAAAGCAAACGATGGCCCGTTCGCCCGAAAGCGCATAGCCGACGACCACCGAACCATCGTCATTCCGCACAAGCGAATCTATCCGGACCGTCGGTGTCGCGAAAACCACACCGACCGAAAGGCAGATACATCCCACAAACATGTTTTTCATCTTTCGCCTCCTTCCGTCAAAATGACGCATCACACCGCACGCGATATCCGACCCATGTGTCCTTGCGCCCCATGCCGCCACCTCGGGCACTCGCGCGATTGGCGTTCCAGACCTCATTGTGGGCACCGCCGCGCCGAACGCGCTTGGTGCCGCCATCAGCCTTAAGTACGACAGGATCGACAACAGGCTCCGAGACGCCCTTTCCGCCAAAGGTCGCCGCAAAAGGCAACGCGTCCAAGTAGATGTCACGCGTGCATTCCCAAGCGTTGCCCAGCATGTCGTAAAAGCCCCAGGCGTTTGGTGCCTTCGAGCCGACCCGATGAGCGACGCGCGTCGCCACGCCATCAATCACGTTCGTCGCATTATGCGTATTCCATGCAATCGAATCGACACCCTCTTGCGTCCAGTCCACGTCGGCATTGGCCGGACCTTCCAACCCGGCGCGACAGGCAAATTCCCATTCGGCCTCCGTCGGCAGGTCAAAGGCGATGCCAGTCTTCGCGCGCAACTGGAAGAGGTCCGTACCCGGCAACGGTTCGTTCGAGACGTCGCCATTCGCCGCCGAACCACGCAACCCATCGTAGGAGAGGCCATAGCACGGCGCAACGGCCTTCTCATCAAAGTCGGGGTAACCATTGAAGGCATAACTCAGGGATGCAATGCCCTGGATGTGCTGCCGCTGGCGAAACGTCATCTCGAAGACGCCAAGGTAGTAGTCGCGGCTGAACGAGACGAGGTGCGGCACCTCATCCAGTTCGCGAGTTGGCGCATTCGTGGCCGAACCCATCACCCACTCGACGCCGGCGGCATAGACGCGCTTCATCACGAGGAAGTCCTTGCGATAAGCGTCGTTTTCAAGAAGTCCACCCGGCAGATAATCGACGGACGGATAGAATCGTAGGCCCGCGCCACGCGACGCGTAGTACGCCCGATTCGTCCAGGCATCGCTTTCCTCGCGGTTGAGGCGCACAACGGCATAGGCTGGCGGATTATTCGTCGCCCACGCCGTTACCTTCGCCCGAACGGACAGGGATGAGAAATCAACGCCTTTCAGGCCCGTGCGGTAGGGAATCCAACGGATCTCGCCGGCATAAGGCGTGGCGAAATCGTGGTCCAGACCAACAAGCCGTCCGACATCGCCGTGCATTTCCCACATGTTCGCACCACCAATCGATGCCGCCACACCGTCCACGGCGTTCGTGACGAGGTCCATTGTGACAATTGCCGGAGCGCCCGACAGCGTGTAGGATACCATCAGCGTCTGGTCCGGGTTCTCAGAGACCGTGACGTCTGCGATGCGCGGAACAGCGGCCGATGCCACACCGACCAGCGCAACCGCACTACAGCAAGCCAGCAGACCCCTTTTCTGATTTCCGTTGCTCATTTCGCCTCCTTTTTTTCGATTTTCGGATAGATTTCGCCTGCGAGTTCACATGCGGCCGTCACCATTTCAGGATAGGGTCGATCTGTCACGTCAAGGAAGCCGCTCTGGAAGCATTCGCCATCTGACCGTCCCGTAAGGGCCTGATCGCGCCAGAGGAACCAGTGTGCGCCGACAATCCGCTTCGACGCCAAGGCCGCGCGCACATACCGCCGATACCGGTCGGCACGGTCTGCCTGGTCATGCGCCGGCACAAGACCCGCATGCAAAAGGCCTCGGTCGAGAGCCCCAAAGTGATATTCGCCAATAAGTAGCGGACGGTCCTCGCAACCGTCCGGCAAATCGACCGACGGCACGTCACGGTAGACGTTGACGCTCATCACGTCGCAGAAGCGCGAGGCCGTGCGCCAAACGGCATCCGCCTTGCGCGAAAGGAACCGACAGCCGAGGTAGAGGCGGTTCGGCGCGTGCTTTTTCACCATCGCGCGCACAGTCGAGAAGTAGGTCTCCTCGAACAGGCGCGAAAATGCGCACAATTCCTCGTAGGGCACGTTCGTGGGGTCAATGCCCTTCTCGGCCAGACGCTTGAGAAACGCGGCCTTGGCGGGCTGTCCGTTCGGCGCGGCAAGCACCGTACGCGCGAGGGCGTCGTCCGTTTCGCCCCATGCAATCTCGTTGTCGACGAACCAGCCGACGCACCACGGGTCCGCGCCGCTACGCTTCGCGCGTACGACGACGGCCTTTTCGAGGTTCACGGCAAAGTCAGGAGAAAAGACGTCGGGAATGTCGTGCCCGGGAAGATTCGTCTTGATCGGCCGCGCCTTCGATTCGATCCAGTCCGTATAGGGCGTGCGCAACGGCGCGTCCGCCAGTGCCCAGGCATCACTCCAGTTGCCGATCGTGTTGATGCCCCAAGCCCGAAGACGCCGGTGGACAAGAGACGTGAGGACCGGCAGAAAGTCCGAACCGTATTTGCGAATCATGTTCGCGCGGGCGAACGAGAACTCCTCGTAGGGGCCGAAGTCCCGATAAAAGCTGCGAGCTGCACCGCCTCCAACCCGCCGCCAGCACGAGGCGAAGACAGGATCGTCCTTCGCTGGCAACCAAGCGAAGAGCTTTTCGCGCCCGGAGACGCCGGTCGCGTGCCCGACGCGCACGCCCACGATGCCTTGAGACCAGAAGAGCCGCCCGTCCGGATCGACGAGCCACCATCTGCCATTGACCTTTTCCGTGCGGAAGAACCCAGTGGCGCGGAGTTGCGGTCCCGCCGACCAGCCGCCGAAACGGTCACCGCCGCGAATGGGACTCTCGGCATGGGCGGATAGCCAAGCGTCTTCCTCCGCGCGCGCGGCGACGAGGTCGGTTTCGTCATGCGTCTTGCCCGGCCAGTCCGCATGGCGGTACTGCCCGAAGCGGTCGGCGAACGGGAAGAAGTCCTTCTCCGCGACCGCCGGCCATGGATCGTTCCGAGGCGTGCGCGGGAAGACCGAGAGGACTCCGAACGCCGCGCGGTCAGGGCCTCTCGGACGGAACACGTTGACAAGGCCGATCTGGCGCAGGTCGTCCGCCGTGAGGTGCGCACCGTCTGTCTCATAGCCGCGCAACCCAGGGATCTGGAACGGTGAGAGATGGATTCCCGGGGCGATGGGCACGACAATCTCGCCCGCCGCGCACGGCGCAAGCGTCGTCTCACCGAAGAGGAAGTTATGCTCCTTCCCGGGCGTCTTCGCGTGGAGTTTCAGCACGAGCGGACGGTCTGTGAGGTTCGTGACGGACGCGACGATCTCGCGCCACGAGGTGACGTCACGCGGTGAGCCAAAGCGTAGTCGCACGCCGCTCCACGGGCGGTCGGCCTCAACGCCAACGGCAAGTCCCCACGCACAGTTCTTCACGCGACCGCCCGCAATTCCCTCAACGCGCACGTAGTCGGAAGGATAGAACGACACATTCGACTCCATGGCACGGACCGCAGTCGGGACGGCCAGCAAAAGGCCGGAGAACGCGAGCGTTCGCATCATCATGGGGCAACCTCCTTTGGCTGGGCCGCCTGTCGCTCGAAATGCGGCAGACGCGCAAGCGGCGCGGCAATTTCAAGTGTCGTCGGACCCATCACGACCGCGCCATCGTCGGATTTCCACGCCCCAGGCGGAATGACGACCTTCCGCGACGTCGCGCCCTTCTCGACGACTGGCGCGACAAGCAAGTCATCCCCCATGAGGAACTGGTCGCGCACGGACGCATACCCCTGCCCCGGGAAGACGTACTCAAGCGTACGCATGATCGGCTCACCGTCCTTTGCCGCCTTCTTCGCGAGTTCGACGAACTGCGGCGCGAACCGCTGCCGTAGGCGCACGGCCGTCCGAAAGAGCTCCTGCTTCTCGGCGTCGAGGACACGCCACGGAGAAAGCGAAATCTGCATCATCGGACAAAGCGCATGGACCTGCGCCGAGCGGATGAAGAGTTCGGCATCAAACGGCGCCCCCGGACGAAAGTCGAGCCATTGGCCGCCACCAGCCATGTCGGGACAGATGAAGGGACAACCCACGAATCCCGCCGCAAGCATGTCGGGCACGCAACGCTGGAGATCCGCCCAACGGTGAAATTTGTCGGGCAGACGCATGATGACGGGCTTGCCGCCGAAGCCAAAGACATTGCGGCACTCGCTCGCGGGATAGTCGAGCGCACGAGACGAATAAAGGGCCGACTGGGCGCACGGCGTCAGCGACGCATCCTTCCCCTTCACGCCGCAGTAGAAGTTCACGCCGCCGCCGTCCAACTTGAAGCCGTCGATGTCGAAGTCACGCACGAGCCGCGCGAGCTCGCCGTCAAACCAAGCGCGGCCCTTCGGATGCGAGAGATCAAGGAGCGCCGAGCGCCCGTTCCACCAATCGACCGCCGCCGCCCGCCCCGTCGTCGGGTCCGTCAGGAATCCGCCCGTCGCAAGCTTGCGGTGAGTCTCGGGCGAGAGTCCCATCTCCAGAAGACGATAAGCCGGCGAATCCATCGACACCCACGGGCACATCCAGAGGAGGACCTTGAACCCCATCGCGTGCAATTTCGCAACCATGCCCTTCGGGTCGGCAAACCGGCGCGGGTCAAACTCCCAGATTCCGTAACCGAGTTGCCACGTGTCGTCGATCATGAAGATGCCAGGCGGCAGTCCGTGATCGAGCATCGACCGCGCATAGGCGAGAATATCCTTCTCATTCTGGTTGTACATAAGTTCGACCCATGTATTGTACTGAGGGGCCGAGAAGTAGAGGAGCTCAGGCGTCCCGCCCGTCGGCGGGAAGTAGTTCCGCGACGCGAAACGGTAGGCTTCGGACAATGTCCGTCCCGCATTCTCCGTGAAAACGATCTCGCCCCAGTCTGAGACAAAGCGGATCTGCCCGCCGCCGATCGTGGCCTCGACCGGCTCTGCGCACCAGAGAACGCGCCCCTGGTCCGAGACAAGCACGGACTGCGATTGGTGGCTGTAGTTGCTCACGCGCAAGTCACACTTGAGGTCAGTTTTCGCGTTAAACGGCATCTGCCGCCCAAAGTTGTTGCAGAGACCCCACCAGTTTTCGCCTGGCGACATCTTAACCGTTCGTTCCCCCGCCAACGAGCACGTAGCCACACAGACTCAGGAACACCAAAAGGAAAACTTTTTTCATGACACCTGTATTGTATCAAAAAAACGCGCTTCGGCAAAACCCCCTAAGATTAGGGGGCCAGCAAATCGTGCGCCGACATGGTATAATACTGGCATGATGACATTTCGGCTAAACCACCTGAGCCTCGCTGCCCTGTTCGCCGCCGGGGCGCTCCTCGGCGTTGCTTCCGACGAGATCCCAGGTACCGTCACCGACCTGCTGACGGCCATCCGCGAGAAGTCGCTCGGCAAGGTCTACGAGGTGTCGGCCGAACTGGTCGTCCCGCCGTCGGACGCCGCGCCCTATTTCGTGATACGGGATCGGACAGGCACCATCGCCGTCCGACGCGGCATGGACTGGCCGGGCGCGTCGTTCAAGGCCGGTGACACGGTGCGCGTGCGCTGCGAAATCGGTGCAACGGCGCAAATCCCCGCCGGGGCGTTCTATGCGGACATGGCACTTGTCGCGCGTAACCCCGCGTTCAAGGCCTCGAAGAACCTCTTCGTCCGGACGGCAGAGGATGAACTCGTCGCGATCACGGGACTGCCGACGTTCCTGACGCCGCTGCGCGTAGCCGTCGCACTCATCGCGCTCGTTTTCGTCCTTTGCCTGATCTTCCTCTGGAACGCCGCTCTCCGCATGATGATTACGCGAAAGAGCAAGTCCCTCATCCGGGAAGAGCGCAAGCATCGCCGCGCCGAAATCAAGACGGCGGAACGCACGCGCCTTGCCGTCGAACTTCACGATTCGCTCGCTCAGGAACTCACCGCCGTCTCTCTCGAGATCGACACGGCTCTCAAGATGTCCGATGGTGCCTCCGACGCGCTGCGGAAACGCCTCGATCGCGCCGCGCGCATCCTCAAGTCCAGCCGGGATGAACTGCGGAACTGCCTGTGGGACCTGCGGAACCATGCGTTGGAGGCGCGAACGATGAACGAAGCCATTCGTCTGACGCTTGCTCCGCACATTGCCGACATCGCAATCGACATCCGATTCAACGTACCGCGTCCGCGACTCCCTGACAACACCGCGCACACCGTCCTCCGCATCGTCCGCGAACTGACGCTCAACGGCATCCGCCACGGTGCCGCGACGCACATTCGGATCACCGGCTGTCTCCGCAGCGATTGCTTGTCCATCCAAATCTGCGACAACGGTTGCGGCTTCGACCCCGCAACCGCCCCCGGCGCCGCCGAGGGCCACTTTGGGCTGCTCGGCATACGCGAGAGGCTGGATGAATTCAACGGATCGCTCGTGCTCGAAAGCGAACCAGGCGCGGGATGCCGCGCGACAATCAAGCTTCCGCTGCCCTCAGACGAAGCGGAGCCACGAGAGGACGAAATGCATGAAAAGACCTAATGACGCGAAAAGGACTACGGTGCTGATCGCCGATGACCACACAATCATCCGAGCCGGACTCGCGGCCCTTCTCGGAACGGAAAAGGATCTTGACGTCATCGGGCAGGCGAAAAATGGCGAAGAGGCCGTCCGCGAGGCGATCCGTCTTCGGCCTGACGTCGTGATCATGGACCTCATGATGCCGAAGATGGACGGCGTTGCAGCGACAGCCGCGATTGCCGAGGAGGCCCCCTTCACGAAAGTCATCCTCCTCACGACCTTTGGCACATCCGATGGCATCGCACATGCCCTGCGCAACGGCGCAAAGGGCGCGATCCTCAAGAACGCCGACAACGCGCAACTTGCCGCCGCGATTCGCGCGGTCGCACGCGGGGAGGATTACATTTCGACGGAAATCCGCCAGCAACTGGCCGCCGATCCGCCGGTCCCCCACCTCACGCCACGCCAACGGGAGATTCTCGCCTCCATGGTTCGCGGCCTTACGGACCGCGACATCGCCCGCCAAATCGGCATCCGCCAAGACGGCGTGAACGACCATGTTCACGCGATTCTGCAGAAACTTGGCGCTGCCAACCGCACGGAAGCCGTCGCCCTCGCCCTGCGCAAGCATCTGCTGGCGACATAGCCGACAGAAGTCGCATCACCGCTCGGCATCCCAGCAGACCGCTCAACCGTCTTGCGCAAGACGCTGCGACGTCTTCATCGGGCCGCCACGAAAACGCGAGAAAGCGCTTTTTCTCAGAAACTTACGACACGGGGAACTTGCCGTCGCGCACATCGCCGACATAAGCCGCAAAGGCACTGCGGACAACTGTCGCGAGGTCGGCGTACTTCTTCACGAAGGACGGCACCTGCTCGTTCAAGCCGAGAAGGTCATGCATGACAAGCCACTGCGCATCACAAACGGGACCTGCGCCGATGCCGACCGTGACAATCTTCAGTGCCGCCGTAATCTCTGACGCGAGTTCGGACGGTATGCACTCCAGCGTAACGGCAAACGCACCCGCCTCCTCGACGTCCTTCGCGTCAGCAAACACCTTCTCCGCGTCCTCACGCGTCTTTCCCTGTTTCTTGAACCCACCATAGGCATTGACGCTCTGCGGCGTCATGCCGACATGCGCCAGAACCGGAATCCCCGCCGTCGTCAGTCGCTTGATAAGCCCACGAACGGACGCGCCGCCCTCCAGCTTCACGGCATCGGCGCCCGCCTTGATGATGGCCACGGCATTGCGCACCGCCTCATCGTCACCGCACTGATAAGAGCCAAACGGCATGTCGCCGATGACGAGCGCGTCCTTCACGACGCGCGAAACCGCCGACGTCGCCGCAAGCGTATCGCTCATGTTGACGGGCAACGTCGTCGAATAGCCGAGAGCGTTCATCCCCATCGAGTCACCGACCAAAATCATCGGCACGCCCGCCTCGTCCGCCAGACGCGCAAACGCCGCGTCATAAGCCGTGCAACAACCGAGTCTCTCAACACCCTTCGCGGCACGAATCGCCGCAACGTTCCACTTCTTCATTTCGTCTTTTCCTTTCCGTTTTCCGCCGGACGCGGTATGTCCCGGACGAGTACCGCCGACGTATGAATCTTCTCGCGCTGGAGAAGAAACAGGAGCAGTGACTCGTCCGTCCGCAGCGTCTTCATGTCGACCGCCCGCGTCGCGCCAATGCGCGACGCCTCGGCCTCCAGCATTCGCATCTGGTTCGCGACCGTCGTCGTGTCCTTGAACCAGCAACTGCCCCAGCTGTTCGGGCTTTGCGGATCGCCCGAGGCAATCGGCAGGAACGACAGAAGCAAGAGACACGCGTTCGAGATCTCAACGACTTCCAGCGGCCGAACATCGGACGAGGATGGCATCTTTGTCGCCGGCAGACGCGTCAACGTCGTCGAGCAACCGACGAGAGCCGACATGGCCACAGCAACAATGGCTTGCCTCATCGCGCGCCCCCCTCCCGAATCAGCGTTGCCGAGACGTTCACTTCCTTATACTGGACAACCCACGGAAGAGAGATGGGCACGACGAAGAGCGGCACGGACAAAAGAGCCTCACGGTCAGCCATCACCACTATGTCGCGAATTTCGCGTCCGCTGTCCGTGACATATTGGGCCAAGACCCCATGCGCGATTTCAAGCGTGACCTCGTCTTTAAAGAACGTCGATCCCCAAAAGGAGTCGATGTCCGCGTTGCCGCAGACAAGCGGGATGAAGCCAAAGAGATTCCAACCGTAATTCCGCACGACGACATAGGCGTCGGCGTCTGGCGCGAGCAACGGAGACTCAGCGCAATCCAGCGTAAAGCACCCTGAGCAAACGAGTGCCAGCGCAAGCGATCCGACGAGTCTCCGCATATCTCCCCTCCGTTCCCCCTTTAGATGGACCAACCGCCGATCTTGAACATGCGGCAGACCTCGGACACGAGAATCGCGATCACGAGCGCCGGCGCGAACCACTTGACCATGATGGCGTAGAGGTGCTTGGCCTTGAAGACCTTGCCTTCTGCCTCGACCTCGTCGACAATCGTCTCCGGCTTCAGAATCCAGCCGACGAAAATGCACGTCGCCGCCGCCGTAACCGGCATCAGCACCGAGTTCGTGATGAAGTCGAAGAAGTCGAGGAACTGCATGCCGCCGATCTTGACCTCCGCCCACGGACCGTAGCCAATCGCCGAGAACGTCGCGAGGAACATGATGAGCGCCGTCGTGAAGAACGTCGCGCTCTTGCGCTCGATGTGCAGAACGTCACAGACCGACGCCACACACGCCTCGAAGAGCGAAATCGCCGACGTCGCCGCCGCGAACGTGACGAGGATGAAGAACGCGAGACCAATCCACGGACCGACCGTGCCGAGCGTCGCGAACACCTTCGGGAGCGTGATGAACATGAGGCCAGGGCCCGCGTTCATGGCGGACTTCACGGCCGCCTTCGTCGCGAGCGCCGCGTCGCCGCCGTGCGCGGCGACCAGCTCGGGCGTCACGCCCGTCTTCACCGCGAACATGTAGACGACCGGGATGATCATGAGGCCGGCGATGACCGCGATCAGCGTGTCGAAAATCTCGATGCGCCGCACGCTCTTCTCGATCGAATCCTGTTTCTTCATGTAGGAGCCGTACGTCACCATGATGCCCATCGCAAGCGAGAGCGAATAGAACATCTGGCCCATCGCGCCGAGAATCGTCTTGCCGAGGAGCGCGAACGAGAACGCGCCGCTCTCCGTCGTCAGGCAGTCCATGTTCGGCACGAGGTAGTACTTGAGACCTTCGCCCGAACCCGGCATGAAGATGACGTAGAGGGAGATCGCGATCGCCATCAGGAAGAGGACCGGCATCATGACGAGGTTCGACTTCTCGATGCCGTTCTTCACGCCGAGGAGAATGACGCCCGCGCACGCGAGGATGAAGATCATGCCGTAGCCGAACGGCGCGAACGGCGCCGAAATGAAGCCCGTGAAGAACTGCGCCGAGTTCGCCGCGTCGGCCCCCATCGGCACCGCGCCCGTAAACGCCATCAGCGCATAGGCCTTCAGGAAGTAAAGCACCCATCCGCCAATCACGCAGTAGTAGGGCGTGATCAGGACGGGGATGACCGTCGCGACGACGCCGAGGAGCTTCAGCCCGCCGTGGCCCTTGAGCTGGTTGTAGGCCGTGAGCTGAGACTGCTGCGTCTTACGGCCGATCGCGATCTCCGTCAGCATCAGCGTGAAGCCGAGCGTGACGACGAGACAGAGATAGACGAGAATGAACGTGCCGCCGCCGTACTGCGCCGCGAGATACGGGAAGCGCCAGAGATTGCCCAAGCCGATTGCCGAAGCGGCCGCCGCCAGCACGAACGCGAGCTGACCCGACCACGATGCCCTTTTAGGTTCCATATTCTCCCAATTCCTTGCTTTCAAAAAGGCGAAGGCCCCCCGAACGGGGGCCCCCGACTCTAACCATTCGTTAAGCTTTCAGCATCTGAGACATTAGAAGTCGTAAAATGCGCTGAACTGGATACGATTCGCGAGTGCCGTACCATCTTCAGCATACTTCGTGCTGAGGCGCGCGTATTCAAGACCAAGCCTGAAGTTCGACGTGATGCGGTAGAATGCGTCAATGTAGAGGCGGTCGTTGAACTCATAGTAGTTGGTGTCGATTTCACCGCCGTCCCAAGCTGCGCCCATGCCGTTGTCAATGCGCGGATCGTCGAAGCCGTAGCCAAGCGCGAACGACCACGTGTCATTAAGTTCATAGGCGAGATCGACAAAGCCGCCGACCGTGACAACCTCTTCGCCGCGCTCGTTGATCATGTTCGGCGTAAAGGCGACACCCTGCGCGCAGCCGGCCTGAACGCGGCCCAGATTTTCACCGCCGTAGATCTGCCCCGTGAGCGTGAACTTCTCCAGAAACGGAATTGAAGCCGCAAGCATGAGCATCTGCGAGTTGTAGTTATCGCTCTCGCCCGTCCAGTCGCCACCCGCCGTCAAGCGACGGCTCGCGTCGCGACCGTACATGCCGCCCAGGCCGATGAGCCAGCGACGGCCCTCATCCCACGCCGCCTCGTGGTCATAGAGGAACGCCGTCTCGAACCAGCCCCACGCCGAAGACGAGGAGTCGAGCATGCCGTCGCCGTCACGATCCGTCGATGCGTTCGGTCCGTTCTTGACGAAGCCGACGCGCCATTCGAGCGAGCTGTCCTCCCAGTCCCACTTCTTCGTGATGCGAAGCTGCGGGCTGCGGCGGTACGGATGTCCGGCGTTCTCCATCCACGCACCATCAATCTCAGACGGGGAGACCATCTTCCAAAGGTGCCAGGTCTGGCCAAAGAGGATCGACCAGCCGCTCTCATGCTCGGCATTCACGTAGAGATGACGCCAGTGAAGGTCATAGTCATCAGCCCAGCCTTCGTCTGTACCCGCAAGGTCAAACTCGGCCTTGCCCGAAAACTTCCAGCCATGGAACGACTCGGGCGTCATGAACTGAATGCCGAGAATCGAGTCCTGAACCGACAGGGTCGAATTGTGGTTTTTGTACCGACGATCCCGCTTTGAGCGGACGAAATCGGTCGTCCAGTCAGTGTCAAGGCCATGGTCGGCGTAGACTCCCTCGAACACGAGGTAGCCATACGGCGTAATCTGAAGGCCCGATTCGGACAGCGGCTCGAAAATCTTCGCCGTCGCGTCCGCAAGGTAATACTTTTTGCCCGTCTCGGTCGTGAAGATCTTACCGGATTCGGAGACCTCCGTGCCATTGTCTGCCTTGATCTTGCCGTCATCGGCCTTGGCGACCGTCGCAACCTTCTTCTCAGTCGCTTCCTGCTGGGCGACGAGGGCCTTGTTCTTGCCCTCAAGCTCGGCGATCTTCGCGGCTTGGGCCTTGTTTTCGGACTCAAGCTTGTTGAGCCGCTGGATAATCGCCTGCAGGTCAGCCTGCGTGACGGTGTCGGTGGGCGCAGCTTCGATGCCAGCCACAAGGCCAGTCGCGAAAAGCGCGGAGATTATGAGTTTTTTCATGTTACCTGTTTTCCTTACGACAAAGTTGTGAAGTATTTTACTCTTTCTTCTGGAATCCGTCAATAGGGCACGGACCGCATCAGGCTCACCTCGACACGGCATCGCCTTGGACTTCGATCGCACCGCGTCAAGGAGACCAGTCGGACGTCTCAACGGAGAGGCCCAAACGTCTCAACGGAGACGCGGCGTTCTCTCCGTTGAGTCATCGCGTTCTCTCCGTTGAGAGATTCCGTTCTCTCCGTTGAGACGTCCGAACGCCGCCGCAGACGCGGAGACTGGTCAACCTCAGCCCTCCGTTCCGCAATGGCAACCACATGGAAACCTGCCGAATACGCCGTACCGGGGCACTTGGCTGCCGATGGATTCGCCATCAACCTAAACCGTGGGCTGCCCTATTCTTCGTTAAACAGCGTCGCGGGGATGAAACAGGAAGCAAGCGCATGGTCGCGAATCGTACGGACCGTGACATTGATATCACGCCCCCTGAACATCTTGAACGCCTCGACCCACGCGCCTTCAAGACGAATCGTCAGTCGGCCCGAATCAGCCATAAAGCCCGTGACGATCATCTCTTTCGGCGAATAGCGAATGCCCGTGCCCAATGTCTTCGAGACGGCTTCCTTCGCACACCAAAACTTGATGACAGCCTGCGACGCATTCGCCGCCTGCGCCGCCAAGTCAAGCTCTTCGGGCGTGAAAACGCCTGCGGCGAACTCCTCCGAAAGATCGCGTGCAATCGATTCGACATCCACGCCCACGCGGGCATTCGCCGCCGCAATCGCAACAACGAACTGAGCCGTATGAGCGATGGCGATGTCGAGCTTGGTGTTGAGATAGTCGTTCCACGCCCCAAGCGCATGCGGCTTGCCGGAATCGTCTGGCCAAATCCGAATGTCCGCATCGCTCCACCGCGCCTGATAGAAATCCTTCAGGAAACGACGCACGGCCTCCTTCGCAGCGACACGCCCAAAGAGCCATTCTGTCCGACGCGAGATTGAACCCGTCATCTCGGCGAACTCACGACGCTCGGACGCATCCAAGACAACGTGCGACAGAGTCTTGAGCCAAACCTCCTCATTGCGTTCGAAAATGCGATAGGGGATGTCCGTGACAAAGGCCGAAGCCACGTCCGTCGAAGGATTGCCAATGAGGTCTGCGCCAAGCGATTCCGTGAGAAAGGTTGTCGCCGGTTGAAGAATGAGCGTGCGATAGCTAATCGGGACACGCTCGGTCAGTTCCTCCCAACCGGAGATCGCAATCAGTTCCTTGCCGTTGCCATCTGTAACCGTGATGTCACAGAGGTGGCTGCGCGGCGTCACGCCCGTCAGGCGCATATAGCACTTCAGGCGCTCTTCCTCATTCGGCACGACGCCCTCAAGGGCAATGCGCCGGACGCGGAACGGGAAGGAAAACGCGCCCGCAAACCGTTCGTGACTGCGCCACAGCGGAAAGCCACTGACTATCGACTCGATCAGCAAAGGGTTGATTGCCCAAAGCGGGAATCGCGTGAACGCGACATTCCCCGACAAGGGAGGCACAATGACCTCATAGTCAATGCCATTCTCACTCCATGCCTCCACAAATGAAATGTTGCGCAAGCGCCGCCCATAGCACAAGCGCGACGGATAGATGTCACGGCCCGACCAATGGACGCTCCGCGGCTTCGAGAGCGGATCGACCGCAACAGGTCGCGACTGGGGCAAGGTTTCCGCAAGGACAATGGTCGCCTCCATCGTCGCCCATGTGAATGTCGCATTCGGGCGATCGTCTCGAATCTGCACCTTGAACGCCGACTCGTCCGGCGCGGCAGCCGGCACGCGCTCGGCCTTGATCGTCAGTTTGAGCCGTCCTTTCTCGAACGACGCCATCCGTCGGCAGACCAAATCCTCAACGCGCAGAAGCGTGCGGTTCGGCATCACGAGTTGTGCCGTCTCGGCCATCAGTTCGGCCCCCACGGACGGCATCAGCGGCATCAGTCCCCGAAGGTTCGGATCAGAATAGCTCATCTGGCTCGTGCCCAACGCAAAGTCACCGAGAAACGGCAGATCCGTCAAGAGGAACTCTTTGGCAATCTCGACGGAAACGCCCGGCGTCGCCTCCAGCGTGTCTGCATCGGACACAAGCGGGTTAAGCGCACCGAAGTCGAACTGACGCTGACGTCGCGTCTTCTGCGCAATCGCCGCCGCACGTGCCGCCGCCTTCGCACCTCGCCCTTTCGGCTCCGCGAGGAAAGTCGCGCCAGAGAGCGGCGTTTCGGACGAAAGCAGCGTCAGACGGGGAAAGGAACGCGACAATTTCATCTCGGCGTCCTTGCGGACCTCCAAAGAGAGAACATCGTCAAAGTCAAGGGCCCTCGCGCCGCGTCGCTCAAACTCCGGAGCGATGTCCACAGGCGCGCCCAACGCCGCAAGCTGTCCAACCGCGTGCAGAAGCTGAAGCCGCCCACTCCGATGGACGGAGTTGAGCGCAATCGCCGCGTGGGGTTCATCGCGGAGCGTGTCCGCAACTGCAGCCGTCATCAGTCCGCGTGGGCCGACTTCCAAAAAGACGCGATAGCCGTCATCATACATCTGGCGAATCGTCTCACGAAAACGCACCGGGCTCGCCCAGCGTCCCGCCGTGTCCTTGCGCGCGCCGCGCTTGCCCGAAGGGATACGCCCCGCCGTCGCACACGAATAGACTTCGCAAACAGGATCGTGCTTCATCCAGGCATCCGCAAACTTGCGCACGGCAGGGACGAGCGATTCGCAGAGCGGCGTATTGAACGGGCGGTCCAGCGCGAGTTTCTTCACGCGCACGCCCGCCGCGACGAAAGCCGCCATCATCGGCTCCTCCCATTCTTCGGCGACGACAAACGTCTTCTGACGCGGCGAGAAATCCACCGCCAAGTAGACCTTTCCCTCGGGGAACGAGGCCATAAGCGCATCGATTTCATCGGAATGTCGCATCACCACCGAGAGAACCGCAACCTTGGGAAGACCGCCATGATTGACCGCCTTGTGAACGATCCGATAAATGTCTGAAATGAAGCGGATCCGCTGGGGACGCAACAGGTTCGCGCCCGCTGCACCCGACTGCATCACAGCCGCGAGATCCCCGCCCGCGAATCCGACGACGCCCTTCTGGACTAATCCAATGGATTCCAAGAGACGCGTCAGTGCCACGCACCCGGTGTAGGTCGCGACGAGTGCCTCGGCATAGGCGCCAGACGAGAAGATGTCCGCGTCATGTCGGTAATACGCCGCCGGCGGAAAGATGAAGGACGAAGGCGTAAACGTCGAATCGTTCTTCAAGGCCTCCTCCAGCTCGTCAAATGCCGAACGGCAAGCCGGATAGCTGATCGCCAAGTCGCGCAACATGTCAGGGTAAAAGCTCATCACGCCCGGATAGACGAACGCCAATTGCCCGCAATCTGGCCCAAGAAGGTGTTCGCGCGTATAATAGGTTCCGCGCTTGTCACGGATCCGCTTCTGCGTGCCGCCTTCAAGACGGCTTTTCGCGGACGCCAGACGGACGCGAAGCGACGGAATGTCGTCCGCGATCACCGCCAGCACACACTCACCCCCCCCTAACGCGCAGGTGTAGGCAACGTCCAGAAGCGCGACTTCCGGCACTCGGTCCAAAAAGGCAATGAGCCTCGCGAGTTCGACGACCAGCGACGACTCGTCCGCCGCGCGAATCAGGACGAGTTCCGTCATACGCGGTCCTCCGGCTCCTCTTCGAGGATGATCGCCGCCGCACGTCCGACGGACGAAGCCGTCCCGATGGGATTGACGGGATCGAAGTTCGCGCCCAGCACCGCCGCTCGACGCGGCGACGACGTGTCGCCCGAGACCCATGGGCGCGCCTCTGACAGGAGATAGGCGCTTGACCCAAGATCTGAAATGGAATCGGCCGGATGGTCCGCCGGAATCTGCGGCGGCAGAACCTTCTGATACAGCGCAAGCGCCGTCTTCACAAGGCCAGCCGCCATCGCCGCACGCAAGGTATGCCCAATGTTACCCTTTACAGAGCCTATTCCAACCAGCGGCGCACCCGGCGTGTGCGCCCCCCACAAGCGGTGCAATGCCGCCAACTCACGCTCTTCGGAATCCTTCAGACCCGAACCGTCCGCCTCGACGAGTCCAATCGAGCGCACGGGAACTTCGGCTTGTGCTGCCGCTTCAGAGAAGATTGCCGAGGGATCGTTGGCGGGGTTATGCCCAACAGCAATGCCGCGCACAAGCGCATAGATTCGATCACGGTCACGCAAGGCATCCGCACGCCGCTTCAGGACGAAGAACGCACCGCCCTCGCCAGGAATCGTTCCGTCCTGTTCCTGCGCGAAAGGATGAAGTTCCGTCCGTGCCGAGAAAGTCGTCTCGCCCGAGAGGCCTTCCAGATAAGCCCGTGAAAGCGGCGGCGTCAAAGCTCCGGTCAAAGCCACGTCTGCACGCCCCGACAGGAGATCGTCCACACCGTCCGCCAGCGTAGCCGCCCCCGTCAGAAGCCCCGCGTCCATCATCGTCGCGGCGCCGTCGAAACCGCATTCGCGCGCAATCCAAGACGCAAGACGATAGCCCGCTCCCATGAGAAAGGAGGCCGCATCCGGCGGCGGAAGCGAATCCACAAGCTTGGCCTTCACCGCATCCAACGCCTCTTCAGGCGCGTGGGGGAAGAAGCGTCGCACGACGTCCAGCGTCTGATCGAGGAATGCGGTATGCTGCAGCCAGTTGACGGTCGAGGCATTGAACGGCGGCGCGTAGCCAAAGCGCACCGTTCCGCGCACAGGCGCGGTCGGGTGCGGCTTCATCGCCGCATCCGCCAGCGCATCAAACGCCAGCTGCGTCGCAAAGTAAAGGTCCTGGTTCTCGCCTGCATTCACCTGCCGCGGAAAGTTCTGCATCGACGGCACGCAGGCATAGAGGTCACCCAGTTGACCCAGACGCATCGGATAGGGCCGCGCAAAGATGTTCTTCTGACCAAACGGCAATTCCGCCTCGGGGCCGGGCGGCGTCAGCAAGACACGACGTGACATGACCGCCTCCCACAAAGCCGCAGGAGAGGCACAGCCGGCGAACCGGCAGCTCATGCCAACGATCGCGACCGGCGCGTTCATTTCCAGCGTCGTTCGTACATCTCGCGCGCAACCGCGCGTGCGGCCTCGACCAGTTCGGGATAAGGCGCATCCGTCACGGTGACAAAACCAATCTGGTAGTTCTCGCCGTCCGAACGCCCCGTCAAAGGCTGGTCACGCCACTCAAACCAATGCGTACCGATCACGCGCGGATTGTCCAAGCACGCTTCGACATACGTGCGGTAGCACGCCGCGCGCTCGTCTTGGCTGCGCGTCGCCACCAACCCCGTGTGGAACATGCCGCGATCCAGTGCACCGAAATGGAACTCGCCGTTGATCATCGGCTTGTCCTCCGAACCGTCCGGCAGGTCACGGTCGAACGAATACGAGTAGACGTTGACCGACACGACATCGCAATGCCGCGCCGCCGCACGATAGATGTCCGGCGTGCCCCACGCAATGCGGCAGCCGAGATAGAGATGGTTTGGCAACTCCTCGTGGAGGATGCGCGCAATCGTCGTGAAGTACACCTCGGCAACATGCGCCAGGTCCGGCAGATCATTCCACGACAGTTCGTTGTCCACAAAGACTCCAAGGCACCACGGATCGTCCCGCATCTTTTGCGCCGCCGCGCGCGCCCGTTCGCGGAAAATTCGCTCGAACGCGGGATTCTCGGGGTCCGGCAACGGCCCCCACCAGCCCTTCGACCCCGCACGACGCGGAGTCCCGCCTGTCCCGAGGCAAAGCGTATACGGCGTGCGCCGAAGCGAATAGACTTGCGGATTCGACCAGTTGGCAATCGTATTCAAGCCCCAGGCGCGCAGACGGCGATGCGCCAGCTCCGAATTGTGCTGCACCCAGTCCTTCCCATACTTGCGCACCATGTTCGCCGACGCGAACCTGTAAGTCGTATACGGCACATGGTTTGTCTCAGCATAAAATCCGTGCGCGGCCGTCCATGTCTGGCGCCCCCAGAACGAGCCGAACAAGGGATCGTCATGCTTTGGGAGCCATGCGAAATAGTTCTCGCGATACTGAACGCCCGTAGACTGCCAGCCCTGCTCGACGCAATCCACGCCATGCGACCAGAAGAGGTGTCCATCAGGATCGACGAACCACCAGCGCCCGTTGACCTTCTCCGTGCGGAAGAAACCCGTTGCCTTGAGCTGCGGGCCTTTCAACCAGCCACCCCATTTGTCAAGATCGGCCCGCGGGCCGTTCGCATTCGCCTTCAGCCAGGCCTCTTCGGACTTGCGCGCGGCAATCAGTTCCTCGTCGTTATGTATCTTTCCAGGCCATTCGCCATGCGCGAACTGCCCATAGCGGTCAACAAACGGAAGAAACGTCTTGGCCGGATAGACGACAGTTGAATGGGGCTCTCCCTCTCGCACGCCAACGCGCAGAAGATCAAACGAGTCCGGGCGTTCGCCCTTGGAGAGAAAGAGATGGAGACTTGTCACTTCACGGATGTCGAACAAGTGAGACCCCGCCGTGCTTCTCGCGCGCGGATAGCCGTTCATGCCGACGAGTTCCAGCGGCTCGTCAAGTTCCCACGGCTCAGGCCGAAGGTCGCAGACGATGCGTCCCTTCCCATACGGCTTCAGCACCACACGCCCGCCTGGAGACCGCCCCTGCAGCGCACGGCTCTTGACGCTCAGCATGACCTGCAGCGTCCGGTCCAGCCGATTCGAGACTTCAATCGCCAGTTCTCCGAATGACGAGAGATCCTCAGACCCATTCACGGCATTGACATGCCGTCCGGGCCATTGCGAATCGGCCGATGTCGTTGCAACCGTGAACGACTCGGACGGATACAACAGGCGCGCCATCGCCAACAAAGCACAACAGACCATCTCTATGTTACCTCCTTGTTTCTGCCCCCTACTACCTCTTTCCGCCTGCAAGGGTCTCCGCACAGTTCAAATAATAGGCTCGAATGCGCTCATAGGCGTTAATGACATCAAGCTCACCCAGAACGCGAATCGAGGACCCGGGATCCTCCGGACCGATGCGCCCAAGCTGAACACGCCGACATTCACGAATGAATCCGTGAAGTTCCGAACTGCGCTTCTGCAAGGCATCAAGATCGAACGGCAGACGCGGTGAGCAAATCAGCGGCGTGACATCCGCCGCAAATGCGGCGATCTTGTCGTGGACCTCCAGAAGAAGCGTCTCCGAAACGGACGAGATCTTCTGCCCCTGCTTGCGGAGCCGCTTGACAACCTTCAGGACCTGCGCACATTCATCCGAAACGGACTCCAGCTCATCCGTCAAGCGGAGGAGACGCCGCGCACGCTCCGCCACATCCCAAGACAATCGCGCAGACATAATCGAGCCAAGGAACTCCGTCACTTCGCGCTGGACATTGTCAAGGATGCCCTCGCGATGGACGATGTGCTTCTCAGGGCCATCGTCGTCCTCCGTCGCGCCCGAAAGAACCTTGCGTGCGCAATCAAGGAGTTCAAGATTCGATTGCTTCATGAAGTCAATCTCGCTCAAGGCCTGATCGCACGCGATGACGGGCGAGATCTTCGCGCCGATCTTGAGGGCCGAGAGATGAGGCTTCTCGTTCTCGGGTTGCTTGATGATCTTCTCGACAAGACAGCAGAACGGCTTCACGACGGGCAGGAACAGCAATCCACGGCAGACCGCGAAGAACGTGTCCGTGACGGCAATCGGCGCCATCATGTGCGTGAACGCCTGAACGGGCTGGCCTGAGACCGTCATCGTCTCCACCGTGCCCCAGTTTGGGAAAAGCACCTGCCCCAGTTTCACGAACAGCGGGAAGAACCAGATCAGGACAACCGATCCAAGAAGGTTCGAAAGCGAGTGCGCGAGCGCCGTCCGCTTCGCATCCGCCGTGCCGCCAATCGCGGCAATCCAACCGGTCGCCGTCGTGCCGATGTTCGCACCGAAAAGGACGGCCACCGCAACCTCATAGGTGATGAGACCCTGCGTCGCCAACGCCATCGCAATCGCGATAGTCGCGGCCGAACTCTGGATCACCGCCGTCAGGAGCGTCGCCATCAGGGCGATCAGGAAGACATCCGCCATCGTCTCGGCGGTCATCTCCGTAAAAACATGCGCAAAGTCAGGGTTCTGGCGAATTGGCGCGATACCCTTCGACATGAAATAGAGCCCAAGGAAGACAAGGCCAAGACCAATGATGGTCAACCCCAAATGGTGGACACGCTCACCCCGAAAGAAGAAATACATGATGCCGCCGACAGCAAGCCCGCAAAAGCCAAGCATCTGCGGATCCGGCGCGTAGGCAATAATCCAGATCGTCGCCGTCGTGCCGATGTTCGCGCCAATCAAGACCGCAAACGCCTGCGGAAGAGTCATAATCGCCGTCGAGACGAAGCCGACCAACATCACCGTAATGATGGATGAAGACTGGACGAGAATCGTTGAGAAGACGCCCGACACCACACCGACAAGACGGTGGCTCGTCGCCCGTGCCATGAATTTGCGAAGACCTCCGCCCGCCGCAGCCTGAAGACCCTCGGAGAGGTGCTTCATGCCGAGGAGAAAGATCCCCAACCCGCCCAGCACCGTCAGGAGAATCGTCAGGACCTCCTTCATTGGGCATTCTCCCCTGTCTGCGAGGCTCCTGCATGACGCTTGAAGAGCCGATTCAGGACCGTCTCAATCCGCCACGGATAGAACATCCCGTACATCCCGACAATCGCAAAGAAGTAAGCAAGGCCCACGAGAACCTGAATTGGGGCGAAGCCGCTTTCCGGCAGGTGCGGGCGCAAAATCGGGAAGAGTTCGGACGGAGCCAGCATGAATATCCCCATGACGGCGCGCGTCAGAAGGTTCTTCGGCATCCAGATGATGGTCAGATAGGAAAGAACCGCCGCCATGACCCACACCTGGCCGGGGAAGCGTTTCAACAGCATGTCAAAGACGTCGATGCCAATGATGTGGCACTCATACGCGGTCCAGAACCACGCGACGACGACAAGACTCCAAGTCAAGGCCTTTTTGAGATTCATTTGCGCGTATTATATCAAAAAGTTGCCCCTCTGCGCACAGCCTCCACCTTGGAACAAGGACGAACGCGAGACATAAAGTTTTGGTATAATTCCAACCATCTTAAGGCGTATGCGAAAGGAGTTCTGTCGAAATGAAAGCGCTTTCTTGTCTCTTGTCGGCCCTTCTTGGACTCTCGGTTCTTGCGGGAGAGACTCCTGACCCACGCCAGCGTACTTATGTCGATCCCGTCCGCATCGTGTGGCAGTCCGATGAGAAGAAACAGGACGATGGCTGGCCAATGCGTGGACAAGTGAAGGAAGCCGCACGCCTGTTGGAGTCCAAGCGCGGGCAAGTCTGCGAAGGCGCATTCGGCACGGCAAGCGGAGCACGACTCGCGAACAACGGCATGGACGCAGGACTTGTGCTGGATTTCGGGCGCGAACTTCACGGCGGGCTTCAGCTTGGCATGAGCCCAGGCGGCACGGCGAACGCGCGGCTGCGCGTCCGCTTCGGCGAATCTGTCTCCGAGGCAATGAGCTCAATTGGCGAGAAAGGCGCGACGAACGACCATGCCATGCGCGATTTCATCGTATCCGTGCCGTCATTCGGCTCGCTCGAGATTGGCAACACGGGCTTTCGGTTCGTGCGTCTCGACCTCGTAAGCGGGGGCGAAGTCGGCCTTGAATTCGTGCGCGCCGTGTCGCTCATGCGCCCAATGCCGCGCCTCGGCGGCTTCAGATCTTCCGACGAACGGCTGAACCGGGTGTTCGAGACAGCAGTCCGCACGGTGCACCTCTGTTGCCAAGACTACCTCTGGGACGGCATCAAGCGCGACCGACTCGTGTGGATCGGCGATATGCACCCCGAGATGATGACGATTCTGAACGTCTTCGGTGCGGCAGAAATCCTGCCGCAGTCGCTGGACTACGCAGTCGCCGTAACGCCTGCTGACAAGTGGATGAACACGATGGCTCCGTATACGCTGTGGTTCATTCGCAACCTGGCCGCGTGGTGTCGCTACACGGGGCAGACGGAGGTACTGACGCGCCACGCGACATATTTCCGCGCAACTCTCAATCATGTGGCGAAGTTCGTTTCGCCGCAAGGCGAGTGGACGGCGAGCAAGTTTCTCGACTGGCCGACGCAACACAATCCGAAAGCTGTCGCGGCCGGAATGCAGGGGCTGTCTGCCCTCGCGTTTGACGACGCAGCCTATCTGCTCGACCGGCTGGGCGACGCGTCAACCGCACAGGCGTGGCGCGCGCGCGCCGACGCCGCGCGACGCGTACACGTGAAGGCGAACGGCTCAAAAGCCGCAGCCGCCGTCCTCGCACTCGGCGGATGCCTGGAACCGAAAGAGGCTTTCCGCACCATTCTCGGACAAAACGCACATCAAGGCGTTTCGACATTCTACGGCTACTACATGCTGGAAGCGATGAGCGCGGCGTGTGAGAACGCACGCGCTCTCGACACGGTACGAGACTACTGGGGCGCAATGCTCGATGTCGGCGCGACAAGCTTTTGGGAAAACTTCGACCTCGCATGGACAAACAACTGCTTTCGCCTCGACGAGCTGCCGGTCGCAGGAAAGAAAGACATCCACGGCGACTACGGCGAGTACTGCTATCCGGGTTTCCGCCACTCGCTCTGCCACGGCTGGGCGGGCGGTC
The DNA here is from genome assembly GCA_934635225.1 of uncultured Kiritimatiellota bacterium. GTDB lineage: Bacteria > Verrucomicrobiota > Kiritimatiellia > RFP12 > UBA1067 > UBA1067. The sequence goes on along the minus strand of CAKTYZ010000009.1, from coordinate 57,777 downwards.
CGGCGGCATGGTGCATCAATCACATCCTCGGCATTCGTCCGATCACGGACGGCTGTCGGCGCGTGGAGGTCAAGCCATTCCTGGGCGACCTTGATTGGGCCGAAGGCGCAATGGCGCTGCCAAACGGGCGTGCGGTGACAGTGCGCGTGTCGAAGCGCGCGGACGGCACGCTCGACATGCAAGTTAAAGCCCCCGAAGACATAGAGATTGTACACTAAACCCGCCTCAGGCAGGTTCGACATGGACCACAGCGTCTGTGACGTCAAGATCGGACGATTTCAGCGCGTCCTGGACGGCGTGACCGATCTCGTGGCCTTCAACAACCGAAAGGCGTGGATCGACATGGACATGGAGATCCGCCGCAAACGCGCCTCCATATCGCCGTGCGCGCACCCTGTGGACATGGATGACGCCCGGGACCTGGCTGGCAACCGCCGCAACAGACGCGGCCTTGTCATCCATGCGCGCATCCACGAGTTCCTGCAACGCGGGCTTCGCGATGCTCCACGCGACACCCAGAATGAAAAGCGAAACGAGAATCGCGCCCACGGCGTCAATCCACGCAAGCGACGGCCAAAAATAGGCCACGGCCACGGCAATCGCCACCGGAATGGAACTCAACGCGTCCGACCGATGATGCCAGGCATTCGCCTCAAGTGCAGGAGAATGGACGACACGCGCGACGCGACGCGTCCAGCGGAAGAGCGCGTCCTTCGACACGACCGAGACAAGCGCAAAGAAAAACGCCGCGACGCCCGGGACTGTCGCTTCACCCCGAATGAGCGAACCAACGGCCTGCCGACCGAGACCCAACGCGACCACAACAAGCGCGAGGGCGATGAACAGCGTCACAAGCGCTTCAATCTTCCCGTGACCGTAGGGATGCTCCTCATCCGCTGGCGCTGTCCAGTAACGCACACCCCAAACGACGGCAATGTCCGTCACGAGATCCGAAAGCGAATGAACTGCGTCCGCGAACAAGGCCTGCGAGGAGAACGCCACGCCCCCCACACCTTTCAACAACGCAATCACGATGTTGACAGCCATTCCGACGTAGGTGACGCGCCGGACGCATTGGACCTCACCGACTGCGGTCACTCCGCCGTTTTGCCCATCTTATAGCCGTTGAAGCGGCTTGTGTTGTAAAGCGGCTGCTTGGGATCGACAGGGAGACCCATCGCTTTGCGAATCGCAAGGAAATCCTTGACGGCCGCAGGACCGACCTGCTGGAGTTTCGCGCCATGGCCCGAGGCAAGAAGCAAGACCTGGCAAAAGGCATCGGCATTTTCAGCAAACCATTCGGCTTCCTCAATATCGCGTGCGCCGCAGACGATGCCGTGGTTCTCCATGAAAACGACATTTGACTTCTTGGACATCCTTGCGACATTCGCCGCGACCTCATCCGTGCCGGGCGTGCCATACGGAGCCATCGGAATCTGGTTCAGGAAGATGTCCGCTTCGGGGTTAATCCCGTTTGGCGGCACCGCACCCGCAAAGACAAACGCATTGCAGTGCGGCGGATGGCAGTGGACACACGCGCTCCAGCCAGCCGTCTTCATCATCGCAATGTGAACCTTCACCTCGGAGGTGCGCGGGCGGTAACCGCAGAGCTGTCCAGCGTTCATGTCCACGAGACAAATGTCGTCGCGCGTCATGAAGCCCTTGCAGCAAAGCGTCGGGGAACAGAGAACAAGGTCTTCGCCGACACGCACGGAAAGGTTGCCGCCGTTGCCGTCCGTGTAGCCCTTTTGATAGATGCGCCGTCCCATCTCGCAGATCTGGTCCTTCACACGATTGATTGCGGGCGATTTGAAGAAGCGGTCGAGGGCCGTGCGCGTCTTGGGCTGCGGACCGGTCTTCCAGTCATACGTCCGATTCACGAGCGGCGGATTGATGTAGAGTTTCTTATCCATAGTTTCCTTTCTTCCATTATATTATAACACAATTACGGACGGACTGTGACATCTCGCACAAACACGGGAGCTGTCTGCCACGAACGGGGCTATCGCGTCTCTGGATGGTCCGACAGAATCTTCTCAGCTGCCGCCACAAGCGCAGGATCAGAAAAGAGCGTCGTCACGACCGTCGCGTAGCCGCGCGCCGCATGGACATCGCCTTTCGCCAGCGCGTTTTCCGCCAACGCAAGATACGCCGCACCACGCGCGTACAGACGATTGGAATTCAGGGAGACGGCATTTTTCAACGTCTCCTCGGCGGCGGCATACTCGCCAGCGCGGCACTCCAACTGCCCAAGTGCAAGCGAAGCCGATGCGGCGGATTCCGTCTTCACGGGCTCGGCCAACGCTTTGCGATACGCATCAATGGCGGCCGTAAAGCCCTCACGCGACTCCTCGTATTGTCCAAGCATCGCCCAGCCCACCTGCCGCCATTCGGGCGTTTTCTCCGCAATCAGCGCACGCGCACAGGTCGCAGACGCCGCACCTCCGAGAAGCTGTCCGACGGCATGGATGCGCGTCGCACTCATGCGTGCGCACGCCCCCTCTGCAACTAAGCGCGCATAGGCGGTCCGCGCAAGATCCGTACGTCCGCCTTTCAAGTCAAAGTCGGCAATCATCAATCGCGCCTCACGCGACTCGTCCAACCCGATACCCGCCGTCAGCGCCTCCTTGAGGAAACCGACCGCTTCGACCTCATGCCCAAGACGCATCGCCGCGACACCACGCCAGTAGAGCGCGCTCGCACGCTTTGCCGCAAGGCGATCCGTCGCCAAGGCTTCCGCCAACGACAGTTCAGCTTTCGCCCAGTCACCCGTGCGTGCAGCGGACATCGCCCGCGCATAAAGAGCCTGCGCCGCCTCGTCAGACCGCGGATGCTCACGCAACACGCGTTCGTAAACCGCTTCGGCTTCCGCCGAACGGCCGACCTTCTCATATGCCCACGCGAGCCGCAGGACATCCGCCGCCGAACCTGTCAAAGCCGCGCGACGCGCCGCCTCGACGGCCTGCTCAAGCTTCCCGGACGACACCGCCGACGCAAACTCCAAACGCGCGAGCTGAAGTTCCGCCTCCTTGCGATAGCGACCGTTTGGGAACGCGTCGAGATACGCGCGAAAGAGTGTCTGCGCCCGTTCGCCGCCGTCCGTCTGCGCGACGCAACAGGCACGCACATAGGACAAGTCATCCGTCCTCCCCTCGCCACACGCTACCGCCGCATCGGCATAGCGCCCTTCCGTGTAGTCGCACCAGACGGACAGCGTCCGAGCCTCCTCGGCATGCGCCCCCTTCGGGAACATCTTGCGATAGCGACGAAAGAGACTTCCCGCCTCGCCATACTTCTTTTCGCGGTAACTGACCGATGCCGCGCGGAAAAGCGCATCATCTGCCAACGCGCCTCCGCCGAACGCAACGCCCAGCAGAACCTCCACGCCTTTGCGCCGCACGGACGCATCCGCCGCGTCCGTCAGAATGGAACCGCGCCGATAGTCCGCATAAACGGCATAACGACCCTTTGGCTCAACCTGCACACAGCGGCGCAGAATCTCCGCATCATTTCGCGCGACGCCCAAATGGTAAAGCGCCGCAGCGCGTACGGATGCCTCCACGCGGTCGGTATCGAGCGCCTGTAACTGGCGAAGGCGTTCGTCTCCGGATGCGCCGAGCGCTAACTGGAGGCGCACTGGCGCAACATACTTTGAGTCGGGGGCCTCAGCGACGAGACGCGTATAGAGCCGCATCGCCTCATCCGTGCGTCTCAAGGCCCGCGCACATTCCGCCAAACGGTAGAGTCGCTCGTCCACGGCGATGGACGGCTCCTCCGACAGTGCGCGATACTCGGTCTCGGCTGCCGCGAAATCGCCCTTGTTAAACAGGCGGTCCGCCATCGCCAAACGGTCCGTCGGCAAAACGGCAAGCACCAGCAAGAGAACGGCGAGCGTCATTTTGCCGCGCCTTCGGTCGCAAGGGAGAAGTTCCAGACATCTGCCGCGCGACAGGTATCGATCACTTCGACCAGTTTCTCGTAACGCGTCTCACGGTCGGCGCGGATGATGACCGGCTGACCGGGATAGAACTTCGAGATTCGCGCCAGACGGGACTTCAAGTCGTCCAGCGACAGCGTTGCGCCGTTGACGCGCACCGTGCCGTCTTTCGAGAGATTGACGATGATTTCGCCCGGCAGTCGCTCGGGTTCGCTCGCCGTCTCCGCGCTCGGCAATTTGATCGAGATTTCACTCTCCCATTGAGAGAAGACGCTGACCGTCACGAAAAAGCAAAGCAACAGGAAAATCACGTCAAGCATCGACGTCAGCGCCAATGACGGCGCCTTGGAGCGTGGTGCGTCAAAGCTCATTTCCGCGCCACTCCGTTGATCAGCTCCTCACAGGCCTCTTCCAGCTCGGAGATGCGCTTGGCGCAACGACGACGAAAGAAGGCATAAGCCGCCAGCGCAGGGATGGCGACGACAAGCCCGAAGATCGTCGTGACGATGGCCTGCGACACGCCTTGCGCAAGAACGACAGGTTTCGCACCCGCCGAAACATCACTCGCGATGCCTCCAAAAGCCTGGAACATGCCGAGGACCGTGCCAAGCAACCCGACAAGCGGCGCAATCGCCGCAATGTCCGCCAGCCAGTCCACGGCGGCATGGGCACGCACAGCAATGCGTTTGCCTTCTGCCGCGAAATCCTTCGCGACCTGAAGCCGACGCAAAGCCGACGGAATGAACAGGACGCGCATCTGCACGACCCACAAATAGAGGATCACGGCCAATGCAAAGACGGACATCGCCGCCAGCACCCACATGAGGGGGCCGCCGTAGGCCCACGCCTGACCAAAAGTTATGTCGTTCATTATTCTTCTTGCCTTTCTTCGCTTCGTCACGCTCCAGTCTGAACCGCTAACTCTTATAGTATAGCAAATTCCGAGTGCGACGGGCGCAGAAAGATTTCAGGCGGAGAAGAACGGTCACTGGCAAGGGTGGCGCGGTCTGTCCACAGGAGTTCGTCTAACGACCGACAGACCCCATGCGGCGGTCAGACGACAGGCCGGATGTAACGGTCTCGGACGGCGCGCCAGAGGACAACGCAGAAAGCCGAAAGCGGAATGGCCAAAAGCATCCCGAGAACGGGTCCAAGGACCGTGGACCAGAAAAAGAAACTGAAGATGACACCCGCATAGCCAAGCCCCGTCTTGTCTCCCTGAATGCGCGGCGTAATGAAATAACCGTCCAGAAACTGGCCCGCAAGCCAAACCGCAAGAACCAGAAAGAGACGCGTCAACGACCCGCCATGCGGGAAATAGGCAAGAGGCAAGGCAATCGGCAAACACACGACAGATCCAAAAAGCGGAATGAGGTTCAAGACTCCCAGCGTGAAACCGACCAAAAAGCCATAAGGCAGTCCAACAAGCCAAAACCCAGTTCCGTAAAGGACGCCCTCAATCAGGCAAATGACAGTCTGGCGCTGAAAAAACGAGACGAGAATCTCTATGAACGCATCGACCTGTGCGGCAAGGAAGTCGCGCGTCTCGGGCTTCAAGAACGGCAAGTGCTCCACCATCTCCCGCCCATGCCGATCCTTCGTCATGAGAAAGAAGACAAAGAAAATCAGCGTAACGAGTGCCGAGAGGACTCCCGTCAGGCACTTGAGCGCACTTGTTCCCGCCCGCAAGGCCGTCGCGCCATATTTCGTGTAGATCTCGTCCAAATCATCAGGCCAGCCGAACTGAGACAGAAGTGCATGGAGCTTGGGGAATGTCGTCTGGAACCAAGAAATGACCTGCTGGACAAGCGCGGGGCCCTGCGCCATAAGGTTGGAAATCTGGTCGATGATGACCGCTCCCGCATACCACAGAAGGAAACCGACCGGCAAGAAGACCGTCAACAGCATCACGACAAGCGCGAGAGACGGATTCTTCAGAAGGCCTCTCCACCAAAGATAGTATGGCTTGAAGAAAAGCGCGAGGAAGAAACCGAACAGAACCGGAATGATCGCCGCCGACGCAAAAGCCAGCACCTTGAGCAATCCCCAAGCGACAACCGCAACGAAGGTCAAGACAATGGCAACGGAGATGACCGTCAGCCCGCTCGCAATTGTCCGCTTCTGTGTATCCGATAGTTCAATCATGCGCACATTATATCACAAATTGCCGCAGACAGACGCGCGTCAAGACGGCAACCATGTTATTCGTAGTAAGAGTAGTGCTTCTCCAAACGTTCCATCGCCCACGCGACAAGGAAGTTGAAGATGTAGTAAAACACGCCAGCGGCAACCAGCGGCGTCATCGTCGTGTTTGAGGAAGAGAGCTGCTTCGCAATCGTGAACATCTCTGTTACGGCAATCGTGAACGCAAGCGACGTGTCTTTCACCAGCGTGATAACCTCGTTGCCGATCGCCGGGATGACGCGCTTGACAACCTGCGGAAGGATAATGCGAAAGAACGTCTGCCCCTTCGCGAAACCAAGCGCGGCGGCCGCCTCGTGCTGACCGCGATCAATCGAAAGAATGCCGCCGCGATAGATTTCGGCGAAGTACGCCGCGTAATTGAGCGCAAACGCCAGTACGGTCGCCAAAAAACGCGGATAGTGCGAGAGCGGCAACCTGAAGAGAATGTACGGCGCGAAATAGACGAACATGATCTGCAACATGAGCGGCGTGCCGCGCACAACCGAGATGTAGACGCGCAATGCCACCGCCACGAGCCGATTCCTCGAAAGCCGTCCAAGGGCAATCACAAAGCCCAGCGGCAAAGCAATGAGCAGCGTCAGAATGAAAATCTCCACAGAGACCGCAAGGCCTCCGAGGAGATCCATGATCATGCCCGCAAAGGACATTACTTGAGAATGAGCGACTTCGGCTCGATGCCGTACTTCACCGCAAGCTTCGCCGCCGTACCATCCGCAAAGAGCTTCTTGAGTTCGGTCTCGACAAGGTCCCTAAGTGCGACATTGCCCTTCTTAAAGCCGATGCCATACGTTTCGGTCATGACGATCTCATCCAGCAACTCAAACTTGCCGGGCAAATCGGCCATTTTCTTCTTCGCGACGCCAAGATCCATCGCCACGGCATCAACCGCACCGGCATTGAGTTCGTTGACGGCCTGATTATAGTTTGGAACAACGACAAGATTCTTGAACGTCTTGCCAAGCGTGTCGTACTTGTCGCCGCCCTTCGTCAGAGCTTTCAAGACAGGCGTATCCGTCTGAACGCCGACAGTCTTCCCCGAGAGGTCCTTTAGCGTCTTGATCGGCGAATCCTTCTTCACAAGAACAACCTGCGAATTATCTATGTAAGGCACAGTCCACGTGTAGCCGTTCTCACGGCCCTGCAACGTGAAGCCATTCCAGATGCAATCAATCGCGCCCGAATCAAGTTCCATGTCTTTCGCGTCCCAGTTGATCGGACTTGCGACAAAGGTCCATCCCTTTGCAGCACAGACGGCACGCGCAAGGTCAAGGTCAAAGCCCCTATATTCCGTCCCTTCCTTATAGCCATACGGCGGGAAATCGGCGTCAAAACCAACGACGAACCTGCCGTCGGTGAGCGTGGAACGCTGGGAACAGCCTACGAACGAAAACGCCGTAGCGGCGATGAGCATCAGTTTCTTCATTTAGTTCTCCTTTGTCGTGGTAAGTTCACCCTGGATCTTGCCAAGGAATTCGCCCAGACGGCCCTCGTGCTTCTGCCCGAAGATCTCGTCCGGTGCACCTTCGGCCGAAATCGTACCGCCCTCCAAGAAAAGGACGCGGCTTGCAACATCACGCGCAAAGCGCATTTCGTGCGTGACGACGACCATTGTCATGCCATTCTTCGCAAGATCCTTCATGACATCCAGCACTTCGCCAACCATCTCGGGGTCAAGTGCCGACGTCGGCTCATCGAAGAGCATCACCTTCGGTTCCATCGCGAGCGAGCGGACGATTGCGACGCGCTGCTTCTGACCACCCGAAAGTTGTTGCGGGTAAGCCGCCGCCTTGTCAGCCAAACCGACGCGCGAGAGCAAATCGTGCGCCTGTCTCTCGGCGGACTCCTTCGTCTTGCCGCGCACAAGACGCGGCGCAAGCGTCACATTGTCAAGAATCGACAGATGCGGAAAGAGGTTGAAGTGCTGGAAGACCATTCCCATCTCACTGCGGACGCGATTCTTCGTCGCCTCGTCCGCACGCATGATATCAAGTCCGTCAAAGACAATCGAACCGGCGGTCGGCTGTTCAAGAAGGTTCATGCAACGAAGAAAGGTCGACTTGCCGCCACCTGACGGCCCAATCATCACGACGACCTCACCCTTGCGAATCTCCGTCGAAATCCCCTTGAGAACATCAAGGTTCCCGAAAGACTTTCGCAGGTCCTGAATCTGGAGAAGTGTTTCAGACATAACAGCAGAACAAATCCTTACGAATCGTTATGGACGACATCCGCGCCCGTATTGCGAAGATGACGCTCCAATTTGCCCAAAAGCCATGTGAATGTCATCACCAGTGCGAGATAGACCGCCGCGACCGTCAAATACGGCGTATAGACCGAATACGTTTGCGAACGAATGATGTCACCGCCCTTGGCAAGGTCACGGAGCGCGATATAGCCGACGATGGACGTATCCTTCATGAGGACAATGAATTCGTTTCCGAGCGCCGGCAAAACATTGCGTATCGCCTGCGGCAGAATGATCCGAAGCATCGTTTTCCAATAGCCAAGGCCCAGTGCACGTCCGGCCTCCATTTGGCCAGGATCAATCGACATAATGCCTGCACGCAAGATCTCCGCCTGATAAGCCCCTGAATTGATGCCAAAGGCGAGAATCGCGACCACCACCTTGTCAAGGGACTTCATGATAATAAAGTAGCAAATCAAAAGCTGCACCACCATCGGCGTCCCGCGAATAATCGTCAAATACACCTTCGCGAGGGCGTTGAGAACGGGAAAGTGACCATACTTGTCGTGCGACGAACGAATGATGGCGACCAGAAACCCAATCAGAAGGCCAAGCACAATCGCCGTCAACGCAACCTCAATCGTGACGCCAAGGCCATCCCAAAGATACCGCCAGCGGTCATTCTTGGCAAAACAGAGCTGAAAGTCGTCCAAAACCGCGTGACCGTTCTGGACAAGGAAAAGCCGAATGCGCTGGATGTAGTCGATAAGGAACTGGACCATGCTCGCTTATTTCTCTTTCAGCTTGTCCGCCTCAGCCGTATATTCAACAACCCACTTCGCAAGCTGACCATTTGCCTTGATCTCGGCAATCGTCTCATTGATCGCCGTCAGAAGTTCAGGCTGGCCCTTGCGGATGGCGACGGCATATTCCTCCGTCGTGATGAAGTCGGAAACGGCCAAATCCGCTTCGCCCTTCACACAGTTCTTTGCCGGGTCGATGTCTGCAATGACAACATCAACGCGTCCCGCCTTAAGCGCCGCGACAGCTGCGGCGGGCGAATCAAAACGCTCTGGCTGCTGCTGAAGCTGTCCCACAACGAACTCCTCGCTCGTCGTGCCGCTCTGCACGCCAACTTTCTTGCCCCTTGCGTCCGTTCCCTTCTCGTACGGCGAAGACTTCTTGTAGACGAAAACAATGCCCGTCTTCACATAGGGAATCGAGAAATCGACGTTCTTCTTGCGATCCTCCGTCACCGTGATGCCAGCCGCCGCAAGATCGGCCTTGCCCGAGATGACCGTTGGGATGACTGAATCGAAGTTGACGGACTCAACCGCAAAGGTGCGTCCGAGTTTCATGGCAACGGCTTTGCAGATCTCCACGTCAATGCCGACGATTTCATTGCCGCGCAGGAACTCATACGGCGGGAATGTCGCCTCGGTAATCATTTTCAGAGACTCGTCCTTCGCCGTGCAACCCGCCAGCATCACCGCCAATGCACCCCAAAACGCGATTTTCTTCATGTCTGAACCCCTAACCTTCATTTTCGACTTCTGATCGACTTACTTCTTCAACTGGTCGGCCTCCGCCGTGAATTTCGCGCGAATCTCGGCCATCTTGCCACTCACCTTGAGCTCGGCGATCGTTTCGTTAATCGCCTTCAGCAGTTCGGGCTGACCTTTGCGAATCGCAACGGCATACTCCTCAAGATTGATTGGCGTCGGCGCAATTGCCAGCTCCTTCTCGCCCAAGACGCAATTCTTCGCCGGTTCGACATCCACGAGAACGCCGTCACAACGCCCCGCTTTCAAAGCGGCACAGGCCTCCGCTGCCGAACGGAATCGCTCCGGCTCCTGCTTGAACTGCTCGATGACGATCGTCTCGGCCGTGTTGCCGCCCTGAACGCCAATGCGCTTGCCCTTGCAGTCCGCCGCCGTCAGAAGCGGTGCCGACTTCTTGTAAATGAGGACGATCTCCGTCCTCGCATAGACATCGGAGAAATCGACGTTTTTCTTTCGGTCCTCAGTCACCGTAATGCCGGCCGCCGCAATGTCGGCCTTGCCGGACATGACAGACGGGATGACCGAGTCGAAATCCACAGATTCAACAGAAAAGGCCTTGCCGAGCTTTGCCGCAACGGCCTTGCAAATCTCCACGTCGATACCGACGATTTCCTGCCCGCGCAGAAACTCATAAGGCGGGAACGTCGCCTCGGTAATCATTTTAAGGGAGTCTTCCTTTTTCGCACAGCCACACAGAACCGCAGCCGCCGTCAACGCAATCATCAGTTTCTTCATAATTGTCCTCCTTGCTTCTTTGAGTGAAATCCCTACTTTCCGTCAACCTGCCGCATCTTGTGCGAAATCGCGTCATCGCCGATCTTCTCCGCCGGCCCCTTCAGCACAAGTTGAAGGAAGAAAAGCGTCGCAAGCATCAAGCCAATCGCGAGCGGCAGGGCAATCCAAACCGTGCCGACGAACGGTGCGACGACATACGCGACAAACGAGACGGCCGCGACCATAAGCGCATACGGGAGCTGCGTGTTGACATGAACGATGTGATTGCACTGCGCTCCCGCAGACGCCATGATCGTCGTGTCGGAGATCGGAGAGCAGTGGTCCCCACAGACGGCACCGGCCATGCAGGCCGAAACCGCGATAATCGTCATCGAACTGCCTGGAATCGCCGCGAGGACAATTGGGATAAGAATGCCAAACGTGCCCCAACTCGTGCCCGTCGAGAACGCGAGGATGACGGCAATCACGAAAATGATTGCCGGCAAGAAGTTGAAGAGCCCCGCCGCAGGTCCGTTGATGAGGTCGGAAATGAACACCTTCGCGCCCAGCGCGTCAGTCATGCCTTTCAGCGTCCAAGCGCAACAGAGAATCATGATCGCCGGGACCATCGCCTTAAAGCCCTCCGGGAAACCGTCCATGCAGTCACGGAACGAGATGACGCGACGACAGACATAAAAGATGACCGCGAAAACGAGCGCGACAATCGAGCCAAGCACAAGGCCGACCGAGGCGTCCGAATTCGAAAACGCCACCATGAAGCTATGGTAGGATTCTCCCTTCTCGAAGAAGCCGCCCGAATAGATCATGCCGACAACGCACGCGACAATCAACACAAGAACAGGAATCACGAGATCTATGACGCGCCCTCGTTCGTTCTTTGCCAAGGCCTCTGTTGCGCATTCTAACGCACCAAGGTCTGGCTTCCCGCTCGCGACTTCCGTCTCCTGACGGCGCATCGGCCCGAAGTCAAACTTCATAATCGCAAGCGCAAACATCGTGATAATCGTCAGAAACGCATAAAAGTTGTATGGAATCGCACTGATGAAGAGCGAGAAGCCGCTTTCTGCGCCCGCACCCTTCGCAAAGCCTGCAACCGCCGCAGCCCAACTGGAAATCGGTGCGATGATGCAGATTGGAGCCGCTGTCGCGTCAATAAGGTATGCGAGTTTCGCCGCCGATACCTTCTTGGCCTGTGTCACAGGGCGCATCACCGAACCCACCGTCAAGCAATTGAAGTAATCATCGACAAAAATCAGCATGCCAAGAATGATCGTCGCGACCTGCGCCCCCACGCGGCTCTTGATATGCGTCTGCGCCCAACGGCCGAAAGCCGACGATGCGCCGGTCTTGTTCATCATCGCGACCAATGCGCCCAACAGGACGAGGAAGATGAGGATGCCTATGTTATAGGGATCCGCGACCTTCTCAATGAAACCAGCCTGCACGACATGCGTAATCGCTGTCTCAAACATGCCGAAGAACCCATTGGACTTGACCGCGTAAAGAATGCCGCCCGAAACAATGCCGAGAAACAGAGACGAATAGACCTCCTTCGTGATCAGCGCAAGCAGAATCGCCAGAAGCGGCGGGAAAATCGCCCACCAACTGCCAAATAGCGGCTCCGCCTGACGCACTGTCGCCAAGGCCTGCGCCTCATGCGCCTTGAATGCCTTGTCGGCCTGCACGTTATCCGCATACGCGTCAACGTAGGCTTTTGCGTCCTCAACCTTCGAGAGTTCGTAGGTCTTGGCGGAGTCTCCTTCTCCGACGACGATCTTGGTTTCTTCTGCAGCGGAAAGGCTGCAGCACGCGGCCAAAAGCGCCGCACAGCAAAAGAGTTTGCTTTTCATGTGCTTTCTCTCGGATGTGGATGCCTTTAATTCGCGTAAGTCACAATGCCCGTGCCCTTGCGGCAGACGCCGATGACATGGTAGGGCTGATGCACGGCCTTCAGGATGTTCGTCGCCTTCTCAAGATCGCGCTTGGCGACAATCACCACGAAGCCGATGCCCATGTTGAACACGCGATACATCTCGTCGCGGTCAACCTTGCCCTGATTCTGGATGAACCTGAAGATTGTCGGGACCTCCCAGGCATTCCGATCGATCTCGACATTGACCGTCTTCGGCAGTACACGCGGAATGTTGTCCGGAAAGCCACCGCCCGTAATGTGCGCCATGCCGTTGATCTTAATCTTCGCCATCAAAGCTGAAACAGGCTTGAGGAAGCTCCTGTGAACGGCAAGCAACGCGTCGCCGAACGTCTGGTTCGTTCCCGGCAACTTATCCTGCCAACTGTACTGGCATAGGTCAAAGATGACGCGACGCGCGAGTGAGAAGCCGTTCGTCTGAAGACCTCCCGAAGGGAAGCCGATGACGACATCACCCGCACGGATCGACTTGCCGGTAATGAGCCCTTTCTTCGAGACCGAGCCGACAATCGTGCCTACAAGGTCGTACTCTCCAACAGGATAGAGACCAGGCATCTCGGCCGTCTCGCCGCCGAGAAGAGCCATCTTGTTCGCCTTACAGGCCTTGCAGAGACCAGAAACGATGCTCTTGAAAACCGCTGGATCGACCTTCGCCGTCCCGACATAATCCATAAAGAAGAGAGGCTTCGCACCTTGCACGAGGATGTCGTTCACGCAATGGTTGACGATATCCTGTCCGACCGTATCGTGGCGATTCATCAGTGCGGCGACCTTCAGTTTCGTGCCGACGCCGTCTGTCGAAGCGACAAGAATCTGCCCTTTCCCTGAAGGGACCTTGTGAAGCCCACCAAACGCGCCGATGCCGCCAATGACATTCGTTGTCTTTGTCGCGGCAACCATTTGCTTAATGGACCCGACGGCATCCATCTTCACGTCAATGTTCACGCCCGCCTGCGCATACGCAGACTTTCTTTCGGGCTTCTCTCCCTTCGCCATGTCAGGACCTCCTTCTCTTCTTAAGGTATTTCAGGAATGCGGAAGACAAAGGGCGCGTGTTCTTGCCCACGCGCCCTTCGCCCGAGTGTCGCTCTTAGAGCTTGTCGTTGGAGCCAAGCACATTCACGATCTTGTGAATGTAGAGCTTTTTCATCTCGTCACGCGCCGGCGTGAGATACTGGCGCGGATCGAAGTGCTCCGGATGCTCCGCGAAGTGCTGGCGAATCGCCGCCGTCATCGCGAGACGGGAGTCGGAGTCGATGTTGATCTTGCAGACCGCGCTCTTCGCCGCTTGACGAAGCTGCTCTTCCGGGATGCCGACCGCGTCCGGAAGCTTGCCGCCGAACCTGTTGATGGTGTCGACATACTCCTGCGGGACGCTGGACGAGCCATGGAGGACGATCGGAAAGCCCGGAAGCTTCTCCTCGACGGCCTTGAGAACGTCGAACGCGAGCGGCGGCGGGATGAGCTTGCCCGTCTGGGGATCGCGCGTGCACTGCTCGGGCTTGAACTTGTAGGCACCGTGTGAAGTGCCAATGGAAATCGCGAGCGAATCGCAACCCGTCTTCTGAGAGAACTCAATCACCTCCTCGGGCTTCGTGTAATGAGACTCTTCCGACGCGACCTCGTCTTCGACTCCCGCAAGAACGCCGAGCTCGGCCTCAACCGTGACATCGTACTGATGGGCGTACTCGACAACCTTCTTCGTGAGAGCGATGTTCTCCTCGAACGGAAGCGACGAACCGTCGATCATGACAGACGAGAAACCGCTGTCGATGCAGCTCTTGCATGTCTCGAAGCTGTCGCCGTGATCAAGGTGAAGAACGATCTGCGGATTCGCACAGCCCAGTTCCTTCGCATATTCAACCGCGCCCTGAGCCATGTAGCGGAGGATCGTCGGGTTCGCATACTTGCGGGCGCCCTTCGACACCTGCATGATGACGGGGGACTTCGTCTCGACCGCCGCCTGGACGATGGCCTGCATCTGCTCCATCGTGTTGAAGTTGAACGCCGGGATGGCATACCCGCCTTTGACCGCCTTCGCAAACATCTCCTTCGTGTTCACGAGACCAAGCTGCTTGTAGCTGACCATGTTTGATTTGCTCCTGTTTGTTTTCGGGCAATCGCCCTACAATTTGTGCGTATTATATCAAAAAATGACGCGTCCGTGTGGATGAAATCACACCGCCGAGTTCAAAGGGGCCCCTTCCGAGCGAGAAGAGGCCCCTTTTTCGCTAACCCACCGAATCAGATGTTAAGCGACGTTTTCGACCAGTTTTCCTTGCCGGCAAGAAGCGAGGGTGTCGTCATCTCGGACGGCACGGGGATGCCAAGCATCTGCAAGGCCGTCGGCGCGACCGCCGAAAGCTTCGCGAGCGGCGTTAGACGCACGCCTGCCGCGTCATTTGCGACATAAAAGCAATCCACAAGATTAAGCGTGTGCGATGTCTTCGTCAGGCCCGTCTTGTAATCGACCATCTGTTCGGCGTTGCCGTGATCGGCGAAGACGAGGACATGCGCGTCGAGTTCCAGCAGACGCGGCAGGATCTTGCCGATGCACTCGTCCGTCACCTCGACGGCTTTCGTCGCCGCCTTCTCGTCGCCCGTATGGCCAACCATGTCGCAATTCGCGTAATTGACGACGATGAAGCCATACGGATTGTTCTCCAAACGTTTCAGAAGCTCGTCCGTGACATTGTAGGCCTCCATCTCCGGGTGACTGGCGAAGGTCGCCGCGTCGAAGCGCGATTTGACCTCGATTTGGTCCTCTCCTGCCGACGGCGTGGTGGACTTGCCGTTGAAGAAGCTCGTCACATGCTTGATCTTCTGCGTTTCCGCGAGGCGAAGCTGACGAAGACCAGCTTTCGAGATGACCTCTCCGAGGAGGTTGTCCATGCCGCCACCTGCGCCCATCGCGCCAAGGAGATAGTCCTTGAACTCGTCCCAGTAGCGCGTGAAGCCAAGGAACGTCACCTGCGGACGCATCGAGCGCGCGCCCGGATAGTCGTCGCAAACGAAGGCCTGAGTGAGTTGAATCGCGCGGTCCTGACGATAGTTCGTATGCATGACGACATCCCCGTCCTTCATGCCGGCATAGCCGCCGATCACGTAACACGGAATGTATTCGTCGGTCATCGGCGTGTTGTCCGGCGTCTTGCCGTTCGCGTATTCAGACTTGACGGCCTCTTCAATCGTCGCGGCCTTCTTGCCTTGGCACGCGACGATGCACTCGTAGGCCTCGCTCGTGAGTTTGTAGTTCTTCGAGCGGTCCATGCCGTAGTAGCGGCCCATTGCCGTGCCAATCGTCGCGTTGCCGACGGCGGCAAGCTCTTGTTTCAGACGCGCGACGTACTCCAAAGTCGAGCGCGGCGGCGTATCACGACCGTCAAGGAACGGATGCACGACAATCCTCCCTTCGGGGAACTCCTGCCGCGCACGTTTCATGAGCTTGAAAAGATGTTCCTGATGCGCATGCACGCCTTCGTCCTGCAGAAGGCCAAAGAAGTGGAACTGCGAGTTGTTCTTCTTCCAGTTCGCGATGAGGTTCGCCCACTTCTCGCTCTGGAAGAGCTCGCCCGAACTGAGCCCGTCGTCAATGCGCTTCAGTTCCTGCACGACGATACGCCCCGCGCCCATGTTGAGGTGGCCGACTTCAGACGACCCCTGATAACCGTCGGGGAGGCCCACAGCCTCGCCGCAACAATCCAGAAGGCAATGGGGATAGCGCGCACGAATCTGGTCGACAACCGGGGTCTTGGCCTCAAATACGGAGTTTCCGTCCTTGCGGGGATTGATGCCCCAACCGTCACGAATGATGAATACTACTGGTCTCATGATGTCTCCTTGAAATCAGCGCGTATTATACCAAAAACCGCTGCGTCACGGCGGCCTTGGCGGCTTAAGTGCTCAAAATGCGCGATTACACCTCAAGGGCGATGAAGGAGAAATTGTCGGGGGCGCCTCGGCGAAGCACATCTGCGGACAACCTTTCGGCGGCGGACTCCAACGTCGGCGCGGCAGACACGTAGACCGAAAGACGCCCGGGCGAAAGAACGTCATGTACGCCATCCGTACAGAGAAGAAAGCGTGAACCGTCCGTCGAATCCAGTTCCGTCCACTCGGTCTGCACCGTCTCCGCCGCGCCAACCGCGCGCGTCAACGCACGGCTGTCAAGCCCCTGCCGATGGTCGTGCGTCAAGAGTTCGGGCATGCCGCGCCGAAACCGGTAGATTCGGCTGTCGCCCACATTGCAAATCGCCGCATGACGCGGATTCTCAGGATCCAGCACCAGCACCGCAACCGTCGAGGCGACCAGCGGCACGTTTCGGTCGCGCGCATAGGCGTAAAGGGCCGCATTGGAGTCCTCGACGGCTTTCTGCACCGCCGACACACGGGCCTTGAAGGAATCCGCCGCCGCGTAGACGACCATCTTCAGGTTCGCGCAGACGATTTCACTCGCCCGCCCGCCTTCCGCGCCACTGCCGACGCCATCCGCAACGCAATAGACGAGGCGCGCGTCGTCAACAAACAGATGGTCCTGATTGTCGGCTCGCACCAGCCCTGTCTCGCTCCGCGCGACGGACCGGACGGTCGACACGTCACCCGCCGGCACGGAAAAGGTCGCCGACTCTTTCTTTCGGAATCCAAATAAAACCATCTTGGCACCTCCCTTGGCTGATGTCTGACTGTTTCTACCAACCCAAAAGACGCTCCTGTCGAAGGCGCGCGTTCGCCGCCGCGCTGTTCGCGAAGCGCCGCCGCACGGCATCCCATTTCAGCTTCTTCCCGGGGTCAAAGAGCGCGGCGACGCCCGTGAGCGAACACTGGGTCATCGCGCCCGCATAGACGAAATCGCTTCCGACGCGCGGGCCGCCCTTAATCGCGGACAGGAATTCATTGTAAGGTTTGGAATCCGGACTCTGGCCCTTCACACGCAGGTACTTTTGCGGCGGACACGCGCCATCCTTGCGCATCTTCTCCAAAGTCAAATCCGGCAGCATGCGCAGATAGTTCGCACCATGATGCCCGTATTCGATTACGCCACGCGTGCCATAGACGAACGCACCGTTCGCCATGCCGTCGCGGTGCTTCTTGGCCACTTCCCCCGTCATCGTCGGCGGGAAGAGCGACGAATCGTCCTTGTAGGCCTCCGGCTTCGGAACCGTGGCACAGGCCTCGCCATCGTACCAGACGAGCTTGAACGGCTTGCCGTCGCGCGCGACATACTCAAATGTCGTCCGAACGCCTTTCGGGAACGTGAGCCCGTGCTGATCCGGTGTCCAACTGCCGAACACCTCGGCCTTGACCGTCTGCGGCAATCCCAGGCCCAACGTCCAGAACAACGGATCCATCAAATGGCAACTCCAGTCGCCGAGCGTATTCGTCCCATACATCGTCCAGAAGCGCCAGACCCCCGGCAGATACTTTGGATAGTAGGGGCGATGCGGCACAGGTCCCTGCCACTGATCCCAGTTCAGTTCCTTGGGGACATCCCAATGCTGCTTCAGCTCGTCGAGTTTGTCCATGAACGAATACTTGGCCGGGCACCAGATATGGGCTTCCTTGATGGTCCCGATCAAGCCCGCATCCACCCACTCGCGGAAATCTCGAATGGTGTCGTAGGCATGGCCTTGGTTCATGGCCTGCGTGACCAGACGGGGATTGCGCTTGGCCGCCGCCAGCATCTCGTCCATCTCGTGGAAGCTCTGCGCCAAGGGCTTTTCGCACTGCACGTGTTTGCCGCGTCGCAGACATTCGACCGCCATCGTCGCATGCCAATGATCCGGCACGCCGATCAGCACCGCGTCAATGCCACGATCCAACTTGTCAAGCATCTCGCGATAATGCGTGAAATACGAGGCGTTTGGGAACTTCTTGCGCATTCCTCCGGAACGGCGGTCATCCACGTCGCACAAACCGACGATCCGTGCGCCCGCATTCGCACAGCCGTTGATGTTCGCGCACGCGCGCCCGCCGGCGCCAATCGCCGCAAGGCAAACGGTCTCGCTTGGCGGAGTCTGCCCGCTCCCGGCGATGAGCCGACGCGGCAAAATCATGAAGGCGCCCAAAGACCCTGCGGATGCCAAGAACTGACGACGATTTGTCTTCATCTCCTTCCTCTTGTTAGCCTCATCAGGAACAACTCATCAACCTGACGATGACAGTATACTCTAAGATGACCCCGTCTGTCAATGGACATGGGGAGCGAAACGGCGCCGACATGGTCAAGGTCTGCCGATACGGCTCAAGATCTCAGGCCACCCCCAGACGCGCGCCATGTTCGGCGCGAGCGCAAAGGAACGGTTCCACGGACGGTCGAAGACGAGCATCTGCGTCTCCGTCCACACCGAAAGCGACGGCAATACCATCGGGGAATCTTCGATCGCCACATCGTAATGACGCGCCAACAACGCCTCAAGCGTGACCATCTCAGGCGCATCGCCATCCTGAGAAAAGAGGCGTCCATACTTGTTTACGTAAGTGACGGGAAACGCCCCCAGCCCGACGGATCTCAGCCATGTTTCCGTCGCCAGATGAGATGATGACGGTCGTCCCGTGACGATCTCGACGACGTGCCCAGCCGCTGCAAGGGCCTTGAGCCCCGCCACGGCACCCGGCGTCTCAGGGTAAGTCAGCAGATTCGACGGCGAATGCGCAGCCTCCATGAACGCACGCATCTGCGCATCCACCAGCCCAAACGACTTTTTCAGGTCGAACTGGTGGATCTCATCATAGGAGACTTGGATGCCGTACATCTGCGCGACAAGCGCACTGAGCGACCGCGCCGTCTCACAAAGGATGTCATCCATGTCACAATAGATACGCATGCAGTTCCTCCTCCGTCAGAAGTCCGTCCGCATCAGCAAACCGATCAAACGCACAGTCAAGCGCCTCCGCCGCGTGTGCGTCAGCCGAGAGGATGAAGCGCACGCCACGCGTGCGCAGCAACGCGCGAAACTCGGGCGAAGGATAGGCTTCGTCAAGCCAACCGCGCGAAATCGCCCCCGTATTGATTTCAACTGGCCTCCCAGTTGCCGCAATCGTATCCGCCGTCTTCTCGAGTTCCGCGCGATACCAGTCCGCGTTCTCATCAAAGAACGGATGCTTGGCATTGAACTTGCGCACGAGATCGGGATGCCCGACAATGTCGAAGCGACCGGCCGCGAGCATTTCACGCTCTATCGCAAAGTAGGTGCGCACGAACGCCCTGGCATCACCGCCAAAGTGATCGCGAATGCCATTCTTGAGAGTCTCAGGCGCCTGGTCGAACGCCAGCCGTCCGCCAGACGCAAGCGGCACGAAATGGACTGAGCCGATCACGTAGTCGTAAGGCGCAAGATCAAGCGGACAGGGCCAGTCCGCCTCGATGCCACACCGAATCTCAATCCGACCGCGATACCTCTTCGCAAGCGCGCGAATCTCATCTCGATAGGCGGACGGGTCTCGCAACATTTCGGAGTGAGAGGAAAATCCCAGCACGTCAAAACCTTTTTCAAGTGCAGCGCGAACCATCGCATCAGGCGTGTCGCGCCCGTCACAAAATGTCGAATGGGTGTGAAAATTCGTCTTCATTTCGTGGAAAGCGTGATCGTCATCAACGATTCAAGCGGCAATCCCCCACCATCAGAAACAAGCAACAGGCAGACCTCTCCCTCGGGAGATTCTGACACACGGCACAGGCCCTCGTACATCGAAAGTCCCGTGTTGCGGTCAAGCAAAAGACGTTTCGCCGCACCACCCGAACGGACTTCGTACAGCCGCAGACGAAACGACGGGAAGACGCTCTTTACGCTCATTTCGCGCTCCAAGACGAGCAGTGTGCCGTCGGACAAGGCACACAACCCCGAAACACCGCTGCAAGACTTTTTCTGATAGTCCCGGCCTCCTATCGAATCCACCCAATAGGGAATCTCCTCCGCATGACGCCAAGCGTCCTCACCCGACTCTCGCACATATCGATGCAACCGCACGAGCGTTCCGTTCGTCGGAGAAGCAAGGTCTCCATCGCCCTCGACCGCCTCTTCGGGGCAAGTCCAAAGCGTCAGCCCATCCGGCGAAATCGTCAGCCCTTCGGGTCCACGGTTCGGGCGAATCCGCCGAAAGTCATCCGTCAGGGCCAACATACCAAGTCGCCGACCTGTCTTCAGATCGTGTTCGGAGACAAACGGCCCCGTCTCGTCACTGACCCAAATCGTCTTCCGAAGCGGATCCCACGCACAACCCTCGCCATCGACGACGCCTTCCAGCTTGACATGAGACGGCAAAGAACAGCCCTTTACCGAATTGGATGGCCCGAATGTCACGTCCAATGTCCAAAGCCGTCCGCCGCGATCGTCAATCGAAAGAAAGCGATTGCCTGTCAGGTGCGTCACGCCGCTCAGGCCTTCCGGCGAAGACGGGCGCGAGGCTTCGGAGATGGAAATGACCGTCCGCTCCCTGCCGCGAATGGGCAACGGGGATTCCGTCACACACCCGGCCATTGCCGCAAGCAAAATCCCCACGGCAAGCCCTTTCTTCAACGCCCGCCGTTCACGGCTCGACTTCGGCTTCGGTACATTCGGGTCCGCAGCCTTGACTTTGCCAATCTTCGGTGACAGCCCCCAGCACTTCCCGCTCGACGAGTACTTCTGTCCATTCCTCCGATAATTCACTTCGCTCATTGTCTGCACTCCATTAGTTGGAATCCGTCTCCAAGCGCTCGGCCATGCAGCATGCCAATCAGGTACCCAACATCTTCTGCATACGCACGACGGCAAGATGGATCTTCTCCAACGATGTCGCATAGGACATGCGCACAAATCCGGCGCCACAAGCGCCAAACGCGCTTCCCGGAACAACTGCAACGCCAAACTCCTTGAGTAGGCGCAACGCGAAGTCTTCGTCCGAAAGCCCCGTCGCGCGGATGTCCGCAAAGATGTAAAACGCGCCTTTGGGCAATACGGTCTTCAGCCCCATCGCATTGAGCGCCCCCACCAGATAATCGCGACGGCGGCGGTATTCGTGGCGCATTCGCGCAACCTCCCTGTCACCATGATCCATCGCCTCAACACCCGCCGCCTGTGACAGCGTCGGCGCGGACATAATGCCATACTGGTGGATCTTCATCATCGCGTCGATGACATCCGTCGGGCCACAGGCATAGCCCAGCCGAAAGCCCGTCATCGCCCACGACTTCGAGAAGCCGTTCAGCAGAATGACACGATCATGACAGTCTGGAAAAGCCGAAAAAGAAGGAAGCCTGCGACTGTCGCCCTCCAATCCCTCCGTCTCGACATAGTTAAGTTCTGAATACACCTCGTCCGCCAAGACAAGCAAGTCGTACTTCTCGGCAAATGCGAGAATCGCGCGCATATCGTCATGCGAAAGGACGGCCCCCGTCGGATTGCAGGGAAAGTTGAGAAGGATTGCCCTTGTCTTTGGCGTCACCTTTCGCTCCAAGGCCTCGACCGTGAGGCGGAACTCGTCCTCGACACGCGTCTCGACACAAACGGGAACGGCGTGTGCAAGTCGAATCGTCGGCGCATACGAGACAAAGCATGGTTCATGGTAAAGGACCTCATCGTCTGGCGAGCAAATCGCGCGGATCGCGAGGTCAATCGCCTCCGAGACACCGACTGTCGCAAGGACTTCCCGATTCCAGTCGAATGTCGCCCCAAAACGGCGCGCAAGATAACGGCAAATCGCCTGCCGAAGTTCGGGCGTGCCAAGATTCGAGGTATAGTGCGTTCCGCCATCTTCCAGACAGGTCATCGCCGCGCGCGCGATGTGCCACGGCGTGTCAAAGTCCGGCTCGCCGACTCCAAGGGAGACGATATCCTTCGACTGCGCCACAATGTCAAAGAACTTGCGGATGCCGCTCTTCGGCAATGCCGCGACATGCGGCGCGACTCTCGGCTTTGTGCTCACGGACGATTCACGAGCTCCAACGTCCGTTGGCGAATCTGAAGGAAGTTGCTCTTGTTTGCCGTTGCCTCGGCGACATTGTAAAGCGCGGCGACCTTGGCGAACTCCTCCGAAAAGAGCCCGCGATCCTTCAGAAGGCGCATCTTCTCAGCCGCAATGATGCCATTGCGAAGTTCCAGGAAGCGCCACGATGGCGCCCCCTTCGGATAGCAAAGGAACGTGTCACCCGCAAGCCAGTCCCCATAGGACGCATCCTTTTGCGGAGCCTGCGGCCAGCTGTTCCACGCCCAGCGCAAAAAGCCATCCAACCCGAGGAACGCGGGCGCCGCACCCAGCCAAAACGCCTCGCCCGGGCCAGAAGACATGAACGTGTTCGGATAGACCGGCCCGCAGCAGACGTAGAATGTCGTGACAAGTCCCTTCTCACGGCGCACTTTCGCCTCCGCGATAAAGTCGACCGTCACGTAATCCGCCCCGAGAATCTGCGAATAAGAATCAATCGTAATGCCCTTGAAGTGACCCGGGCTGCGGTTGCCCGCCATTGAGATGCGCATGCCTGGCGCATGCTTCTGAACAAACTGCACGACCTTCGCGACATCTTCCGGCGCACGCTCGTCCATCGCCATGATCGTATGCTCAAACCAGCCTTTCGCTTTCACATGCGCGACAAACTTTTCGAGGAACGGCCCCCAGCGTTTCTCCAGTTCAGCTGAATCAATCGTTTTGCCCAGCGTCCACGGACAGATCGAGTAGCACGAAATATCCGGGCCAAGGCCGCAATCAAGGCAGAACTGCACGTATTCGTCGAAAAGCCTAAAATCACCGTCTGCCACCATCGAATAATAAGCATCGCGGCACTGATGGTCCCACGGCTGATCAAGAAGAGAGACGGTTATCGTCTTCTGCCCCGCCGTCGCCAGCAACTCCCAGACCGGTTTCATTGCCGCGTAGTGCCTCTTCGAGAACGGCTTCACCTTCGCCAAGCGTGCGACCGCCCATGGATGCTGCCAAAGGTCAAGGTAATACTTCCATTCTTTCGCCGGCGGCAATACGCGATCGATGACCGCCACGTTCATCATGCCACAAGAATATGTTCCTGGCTTTGCGTCTGCGGGAACAATGACCTCCAAGACGCGTGGACCTTCTTCGTCCTTGTGCGTCCATTTGACGCGGTCATAGACCTCCAGCCGTTGCAGACTGTCGGCATGCGGCGCGTAACTGACCTTCTTCAAGACACCCCGTCGAATCGTCAGCCCATTCGGCTCTTCGGCCCCAAGTTCGCAGAAGTCCGGCACACGCACGGCGACTGTCTCGCCGCGCCACGCCGTCACGTTGAAGGACCTCGCGCCCGCCGTCGCGGCCGCAAGAGCCAATACGGCTCCAAAAATCTGCTTCATGTCCATATCTCCTTTCAGACTTCGATTTGCGCACGGCAGAGCTCATCGGCCAGCGCATTCAACTCCGCCTTCGACTGTTCATTCAACGCGGACAGGATGCGCACCGCATTCGTGCAGAACGTGATGTTCTTTGACTTCTCGAGCAGTCCCTTCATCACACGTGTCGCCGTCGGCGCCCATGTGCCGTTCTCGATGAAGCCGACCGTCCGGTTCTGGAAGTTGCGCTCGGTGAGATGGCTGATGAACGTGCGCATGAACGGGAATATCTCGCCGTTGTAAGTCGTCGTCGCCAGCACGATCTTGCCATAGCGAAACGCGTCCTCAACCGTCTCGAACATCTCGTCTCGCGCCAAGTCTGCGACCACGACCTTCGGGCATCCCCTTGACCTCAGCATCGCAGCGAATTCCTCGACCGCCGCCTTCGTATGCCCATAGACTGAAGTGTAGGCGACAAGAACGCCTTCCGACTCGACGGCGTAACTCGCCCATGTCGTGTACTGCTGGATCGCGTGGACAATCGTTTCAGGCGTGTCAAGAACGGGGCCATGCAACGGACAGATTATCTGGATGTCAAGACCGCCCGCTTTTTTAAGAAGCGACAGAACCTGCGGGCCATACTTGCCGACAATGCCGATGTAGTAGCGACGCGCCTCGCAGTCCCAGCCCTCGGGATCGACGACGTCATTTGCGCCGAACTTGCCAAATCCATCCGCCGAGAAGAGAACCTTGTCCGTCGTGTCGTAGGTGACAATCACTTCAGGCCAATGGACCATCGGCGCCGCCACGAATGCGAACGCATGACGGCCCGTCGTCAACGTGTCGCCCTCCTTCACGACGATCTGGCGCGCCTTCCAGTCCGTGCCGAAGAACTGAACCATCATCACGAACGCCTTGGCGGACGAGACGATTTTCGCCTCCGGATAGGCCGTCATGAATGTCTCGATATTCGCGGCATGGTCTGGCTCCATGTGCTGGACGACAAGGTAATCGGGCTGGCGCTCGCCCAAGACGGCCTTGAGATTGGCAAGCCACTCCGGCCCGAAGCGTTGGTCGACCGTGTCGAAAACCGTCACTTTCTCGTCAAGGACGACATAGGAGTTGTAGGCCATGCCGTTCGGGACGGGATATTGCCCTTCGAAGAGGTCAACCTGATGGTCGTTGACGCCCACATACCTGATGTCTTCTTTAATCTTCATGCGTATCTCTCCTTATCCGATCCAACAAGAGTGTGTATTATACCAAAAACCGCTCAGACGATGATTCCCCCGCCAACAACTTCTTCGTCTCGGTAAAAGACCGCCGACTGCCCTGGCGCAAGGCCAGCGATGCCGTCCTTCAGGAAGCGCGGCTCTCCCGCACTGCGCACCTTGACCGGCAAGGAGAGATTGACCTCGCCCACGCAATCCCGCAAGACGAGATCATAACGAACGGCCTCCTCGCGTGTCCCGACCAAGACCTCGTTTCGCGCGGCGTCCAGCCCAATCACGTAGTACGGCGTTCCACCGCCGATGCCAAGCCCCTTGCGCTTGCCGATCGTGTAATTCCAATAGCCCAAATGCTTGCCAAGCACCTTGCCGTCCGAGACGCGGACGATCTCGCCTTCGCGTGGGACGGCTCCGACAATCTTTTGCACATCGCCCCCGCAGAAATCCTGACTGTCGGCCCGGTCCGCCGCAACGAACCCCGCTTCGCGTCCGATCGTGCGCACATCGGGCTTCGTCAGGTCGCCCAACGGGAAAATCGTCCGTGCACGGATCTCCGGCGCGACGCGATAGAGAAAATAAGACTGGTCCTTTGCACGATCTGCCGCACGAAAGAGCCGCCCCTCTCGCAATCGCGCATAATGCCCCGTCGCGAAACGGTCACATCCAAGCGACTCGAACGCCCAACGCGGCAAAAGTCCGAATTTCACGAACTCATTGCACCGAACGCATGGATTTGGCGTCCGTCCGCCACGATACTCGTCTGAAATGTATCGCAAGACGCTCTGTGACCAATCGGACGCAAGATCGGCAACCTTGAACGGAATGCCCATGCGGTCTGCAACCTCACGCGCGGCAGAGATTGTCTGCGCTTCATCAGCCCGTCCAAGCGACATCGTCACGCCAACGATCTCATGGCCCTGACGTTTTAAGAGCAGGGCCGAAACGGCAGAGTCAACGCCTCCCGAAAGACCTACGGCAATCTTCATGCACGCGCCTTCCACGCCTTCAGCCACGCCAGTTCGCGTCTTCTCATGCGCGCGTAATCCGCCGGTTCAATGTCATTCGCGCCCGAAAGATGGTCCATCCCATGCGCAACATAAAGCAGAAGTTCTTTCGCCGCGCTCCAGCCCGCGCGTCTCGGCGCAGCCCGTACGGCTTGGTCGCAGTTGACGTAAAGTTCCCCATAGACGCCACTCGGCTCTCCCGGCAACGCGTCATAACGCTGTGTGACGACATCCGTCGCTCCTTCCGCGCCATTGATCGCCAGATGAACCTCGGCGGAGAATGAATCATCCTGAAGCACCACCGTCACGGCGCGGAAGGGCTCCCCAATCCGCGCCGCACTGCGTACAGCAAAGAACGCCGACGCGTTCCGCAAGTCGGCCCGGCTCAGCCCCAACGCACGCGGCAACACACCTGCAAGTTCAATGCGGCAACGCTTATTCATCGCCGACCTTCAGTTCAAACGAGCAGGGTCCGTCGTTCAGAAGCTTCACCTTCATGTCTGCTCCGAAACGTCCCGTGCCGACGCGCGAAGTGCCGAGTCGCGCGCGCAAATTCGCCACGACGCGTGCATACAGAGGTTCGGCCTGTTCGGGGCGCGCCGCCTGTGAGAAGCCGGGTCGCCGCCCATGCGCCGTGTCGGCATAGAGCGTAAACTGCGAGACGACAATGACCGAGCCATCGACATCCTCAATCGAGCGGTTCATCTTGCCGTTTTCGTCCTCGAAAATCCGCAGGTTCACGATCCGCGTCGCCAATTCGTCCGCTTCGTGCGTTCCGTCGCTGTGCGTCACGCCCAACAAGATCAGATAGCCCAATCCAATCTCCGCGACTTTCTCACGCGCGACCATCACGGACGCCTCCGTCACACGCTGAACCCAGGCCTTCATCCGATCTCCTCTACGTGCGCCTCGCCAGCATAGACTTTTGTTCCGCCGACCAACAGCGAGCCGTCACGCTGAATGCCGCCGCAAAGTCCTCGCAAGGGCATCGAGTCATCATCCGTCTGCCGCACCGCGAGGGTCTGTCCCCGCAACAAATCAATCGCACGAACCTTCGGATAAACCGCATCAAACCCTTGCGTTTGCCAGATCCGGTAGACCCGTTCCAACGTCATCAGAATCGCGTCCCGAACCGTGGGAACCGCCCCCTCAAAGCCGGACACGGCCCCTAACGAGATGGCCTTCCCTTCAATTTCAGGCGCAAAAGTGCGCTGCCTGACATTAACTCCAATGCCGACAATGACATGGTCAAGATGGCGTTCACAGAGGATGCCAGCGACCTTTCGCCCTCCAATGAGGACATCATTCGGCCACTTCAGGAGAACCTCATGCGCTGCGATGTCCGGGAGAAGCCCTCGCACCGCCTGAACAACAGCCAACCCAACTGCCAATGGGAACGTCGCCACGATCTCCGGCGTCAGACCCTCCACCGAGAGGACGACGCTCATCATGAGGTTCGTGCCCGGCGGAGACAACCACTTGTGATCCAAACGCCCGCGCCCAGCCGTCTGGAAGTCTGCCGTAAAGACATCGCCATGCCGTCCCGTGTGCGCATCAAGGTTGGTCGAGCCCGTCTCAGCCCGATGATGGATCTTCCAGCAAATCACGCCGCCGCCCTCACTTCAAAAGTCGCTTGCAGCGGGTTTCAAGCGCGGCAAGGCGCTGGTTTGCGAAAGCGACGGCATTCGATATGCGCGTCTGGTAAAGATCATGGTCAAGTCCGAGGCAACTCCCTTCGTGCGTCTTTAAGGCGACCTGTTTGTCCGGGTCGAGGCTCGCGACTTCTACGGACTTGCCTTCATAGAGCGCGGCAAATTGATCACGTACGGCATGGTAGGCATCACGCCACGGCATGCCCGCCGCAACCTTCGCAAGGGCCACATCCGTTGCGAAGACTCCCGGCGTGAACGCCTCACGGCAGTTGTCCGCGTTGACCTTCAGCCCTGCGACAACCTTCGCCAGGATTCGCAACGTCGTACGCGTCGTCTCCAAGCCCTTCATGTAGAGAAGTTTCGCATCCTGCAAGTCACGGTTGTAGCCGCCGGGCATCGCGTGCAGAAGCGTCAGCGCCGCCGTTTGCCAGCCAATCACCTGCGCCGTTTTGCCGCGCACAAGCTCCAACACGTCGGGGTTGAACTTCTGCGGCATAATCGACGAGCCTGTGCAGTAGGCGCGCGGCAATCTGAAATAGGCGAATTCGGGCATGGAGAAGAGGATCATGTCCTCCGCCAGGCGCGAAAGGACGCACATGAGCTGCGCCAAAGCCGACAGGAGGCTCACCTCGCATTCGCCGCGCGCCATTGAAGCGCCAAAACAGTTGTGAAGCGTCCGCTTGAAACCAAGAAGTTCCGTCGTACGCGCGCGATCCAGCGGCAATGGCACGCCATAACCTGCAGCCGAGCCAAGCGGATTCAGATCGGCAAGCTGATACGCCGCCTCAAAGTTCGCCAGCTGATCGATAATCATCTCGGCATGGCCCGTCGCCCACATCTCAACGGTGGACGGCATCGCGGGCTGAAGGTGCGTACGCCCGACAAGCGGAATTGCCCCCGCGTCAAAGCCGAACGAACAGAGTTCCGCCGCCAGCGCGCAAACCTCCTTTTCCGCCATCAGGATCTCGCTCTTGATATGCAAGCGCACGTCCACGGCAACTTGATCGTTGCGCGACCGTCCCGTGTGAATCTTCTTCCCAAGATCGCCCAGTTTCTCGGTCAGCATGCGTTCGACCGCCATGTGGACATCCTGATCGTCTTCGCGAATGACGAACTTTCCTCTCGCAACCGCTTCGACGATTCGCGCCAGTTCCTTGCGAACGCGCGCCGCTTCGGTCTTCGTGACAATCGGCTTCTTCAAGCCCTTCATCTCGGAGAGCATCGTCACATGCGCCGCCGTGCCCATGCAGTCCCACTTTGCCAGCGCACGGTCGAGAACAGGGTCTTCGCCGACCGTGTAAGTCAGCACATCCGCGTCGATGGTGTTGTCAGTGATCGTCTTTTTCATAGCTTGCGCTCCCATTATACCAAAATTCACCTGTCCTCGGCATCCGCAGGCCCTCGTATTCTACTACGCAAAGCTCTTGCCGACCCATCCGCGAGAGTGCCAACGGTGCATCAGGATGATGCCGCGCATATTCTCGTCCAGAAGAAAAGCAACCCAGGCGCCGATCAGGCCCCACCCCAACGGCAAGGCGAACAGCCAGCAAACGCCGACGGCAATGGACCACTGGAAGACGACGCCGACCGTCATCGGATAAATGACATCGCCGGCGGCCCGCAACGTTCCACAGGCGAAAATGTTGCGAATGCGGCCGATTTCCAGGACACAGTCGATCCAGAGGATGATCACGCCCAAGCGAATGATGTCCGCGCTGTGCGTCAACTGTCCAAGAATCCAAGGGGACACAAGCGCGAGCACAAGGCTGCAGACAACCGTAACAAGCATGCTGCGCCGATAAAAGAACGTGCCCAGAAGATAGGCGGCCGCATAGTTCCGCCGGCCAATGAGATGTCCGACGAGGATGTCCCCGCCCTGG
The DNA here is from genome assembly GCA_934635225.1 of uncultured Kiritimatiellota bacterium. Classification (GTDB taxonomy): domain Bacteria; phylum Verrucomicrobiota; class Kiritimatiellia; order RFP12; family UBA1067; genus UBA1067. Next base: position 28,185 of record CAKTYZ010000009.1, on the reverse strand, counting down.
ATAAGGCTCAGCCCGAACAGATAGGTGAACGCCGCGCAACCGCAGACATATGTGCGCGTCGTGAGCGCGTCCGTCGAGATCTTGTTGATGAAGTAGACGGTCACGACCTGCGAGAGGCTGTAGGAAAGTTCTTCGCCGATGGACGGCAACCCGATCTTGAAGATGTTGACGAACTCGCGCCAAGGGAACGGGCGGAACCACGCAAGCGGCAACCGGCGAATATGGACTCGCGTATGATGGACAACCAGCAACAGGCAGGAGACGATCTGGCTCGCCCCTGTCGACCAGGCCGCGCCCGCAACGCCCAGCGCCGGGCAGCCCCAATGCCCAGAGATGAGCAGATAGTTGCCGATGATGTTGACGACGTTCGCGGCAGCGGCGGCGACCATGGGCGAACGCACGCGATCAACGCTGCGCAAGGACGCACTGAAGGCAAACGACAGCGCCTGAAAGATCGACAGCGCTCCCGTAATCCGCAAATAGGCCACGCCTTCAGGCAGCAAATCCTCACGCAAACCGATCAGGCGAAGGATGCTCTCGGCTTGAACGGCGATGAAAACGCTTGCGACAAGGCCAAGTATCGCATTGAAGACAAGGGCAATGCCAAAGGCCTGCACCAATCGCTTGCGCAGGCCGGCTCCATAATATTGTGCGCAGATGATTCCGACGCCCGCCGAAGCAAAGCGGTAGACAAGATACGTCAGCATGAGAATCTGTCCGCCAAGTCCCACGGCCGCCACGGGTCCATCGCCACAACCCGACAGCATGAACAGATCGACAAACCCAACAAGCATCACGAACGCGATCTCCACGAAAATGGGGATCGACAATCGCATCAACTTTCTTCTCAAGGATTTCATGCCTGAAAACGAACCCTGCCCTCGACACCGCCGCGATCTTGGGATTAAAACAAGACCCAACGGACAACCGCTGGGTCTTGTTTTCTCGCTCTGTCAAAGCCCCTGTCAGGCGACTGCGCCGCCAGCGGCCTCGATCTTGGCCTTCGCGGCCGCCGAGCAGGGGACCTTCACCGTAAGCTTCTTGGTGAGCGTGCCCGTGCCGAGAATCTTGATTTTCGGTTTCTTGTTGTCCGAGAAGCCCGCCTTGGCAAGCGTCTCAACCGTAATCTCAGCACCCGCCTCAAACTTCTTCTCGAGGTCCGAAAGGTTGACCGCAAGGGCCTTCGCGTTAAACGCCGCGTTGTTGAAGCCACGCTTTGGAAGGCGCCGGACAAGCGGCATCTGACCGCCTTCAAACACGAGTTTGTGCTTGTGTCCTTTACGCGACTGCTGACCCTTCTGGCCCTTGCCAGACGTCTTGCCAAGGCCCGAGCCGCAACCACGACCGACACGTTTCCGACGCTGACGTGCGCCCGGAGTGTTCGTAAGAGAATGCAATTCCATTTTTAAGTTCCTTTCACTTACGCGCGAATCGCCGCAATTTCCTCAGCCGAACGAAGCTTGGAGAGCGCATTGAGCGTGGCCTTGACCACGTTCAGGCGATTCTTCGAGCCGAGCGACTTGCCCACGGCGTCACGGATGCCCGCTGCCTCAAGGACAGGGCGCATGCCGCCACCGACAATCAGACCCGTACCTTCTTCAGCGGGCTTCAGAATGACGCGGCCGCCGTCACAGACGCCTTCGACGTCATGCGGAATGGTCTTGCCCTTCATGACGACCTTGCGCATGTCCTTGCGCGCGGCTTCACCACCCTTGCGGATGGCGTCCGCAACCTCGTTGGCCTTGCCGAAGCCGACGCCGACCTTGCCCTCCTTGTCACCGACGACGATGACGGCGGAGAAGCTCATGCGGCGACCGCCCTTGACGGTCTTGGCGCAACGGTTGATGAAGACTGTGTGCTCGTCGAGCGCGTCGTCCTGCTCCTGACGCTTGTCACGATTGAATGCCATGGCTTACTTCTCCTCCTTCTTGGCCGAGATGGCGACGCCCCCGGCGACGGCCGCTTCCACGATCGCCGCGACGCGGCCCGTGTACTTGTGACCGCCGCGGTCGACGACGACAATCGAGATGCCCGCGGCCTTCGCGGCTTCTGCGGCTTTCGCGCCGAGAGCCTTCGCGACCTCGAGATTGGCCTTCTCGTCCTTGAGCGTATTCGCCTGGGCAAGAGTCCTGCCCGCATCGTCGTCGATGAACTGGACGTACATGTTCTTGTTCGTCACGCAGATTGACATGCGCGGACGTGCCGCCGTGCCAATCACACGCTGACGGAGGCGAAGATGCCTCTTTTGACGCTGAACTTTGCGATTGAACATTGTGAGTTCTCCTTACGCCGCGATTAGGCGACCTTCTTGCCCTGTTTGCGGCGGATGACCTCGCCGACGTACTTGATGCCCTTGCCCTTGTACGGCTCCGCCGGATAATACGAGCGGATGCGCGCAGCGGCTTCGCCGACGGCCTGCTTGTCGATGCCCTTGATCGTGACCTGGAGACCGTCGTTCTCGACCGTCACCGTGAGCCCCGCAGGAATCGCGTAGATCTTCGGAGAGGCGAAGCCAAGCGAAAGTGCCAGTTCCTGCCCCTTCAGAACGGCCTTGAAGCCAGTGCCTTCAATGGACAGTTGCTTCATATAGCCGGCGGACACGCCAACCACCATGTTGTGGATGAGCGCGCGAGCGAGGCCGTGGAAGTTGCCGTGCGTGTAGTCGTCATCGCACGTAACGAGAATGTTGCCATTCTCAACCTTCGCCGTGATGCCTTCATGCATCGTGTAGGACAGCTCGCCAAGCTTGCCTTTTACCGTCACTTTCTGGCCCTCGACCGTGGCGGAGACGCCTTCGGCGAGCTTGACGGGTTCTTTACCGATTCGAGACATTGTCTTTAGCTCCTAATGTTAAGCGACCGTGCAGATGACTTCGCCGCCAAGGTTCTCCTTCTTCGCCTGCGCGCCACTCATGACGCCCTTCGAGGTGGAGAGGACGACAAGACCCATGCCGTCAAGGACGGACGGAATCTTGTTCACGGAGGCGTAACGGCGGAGACCCGGCTTCGAGATGCGCTTGATTTCACGGATGGCGGGAACCGCACGGTCCGAGTACTTCAGCGTAATCACGAGCTTCTTCGGAAATTCACTCGTCGTGACACAGTCGGTGATGTAACCGGCTTCCTTCATGACACGAGCAATCTCGGCCTTGAGGGCGCTGGCAGGCGTGGCAACGGAATAGAGGCGAGCCTTCAGCCCGTTGCGAATCGACGTCAGCATGTCGGAAATGGGATCGATAGACATTTTAGATGATTCCTTTCCTGTTTCGATTACCACGAAGCCTTCGTGACGCCGGGGATGAGGCCGGCAACGGCGAGTTCGCGGAAGCAGAGACGGCAAACGCCGAACTTGCGAAGATAGGCATGGCGACGACCGCAGCGCTGGCAACGGTTGTACGCGCGCACCTGAAACTTGGGCGCCTTCTTCTGCTTTTCGATGAGACACTGTTTTGCCATGACTTAGTTCCTTCCTGCGAACGGCATGCCCATGGAGTTGAGAAGCTCCTTGCAAGCCTTGTTGTCGGTGGACGAGGTCACGAACGTGATGTCCATGCCCGATTGAGCGGTCGATTCAAGGAGTTCCGGGAAAATTGTGTGCTCCTTGACGCCGAGCGTGTAGTTGCCCGCGCCGTCAAAGCCACGGTTCGGAACGCCGCGGAAGTCGCGGATACGGGGAAGCGCCGCCGAGATGAGACGGTCGGCGAATTCCCACATGCGCTCACCGCGCAGCGTGACCTTCGCGCCGATGATCATGCCTTCGCGCAGCTTGAAGTTCGAGATGGACTTCTTCGCCTTGCAAAGCATGGGCTTCTGGCCGGTGATCGCCATCAGGTCGTCCACAAGCGTCTTCTGCTCGTCCTTTGAGACGATGCCGAAGCCCATGTTGATGACGATCTTCTGAAGGCGGGGAACGAGCATCTTGTTCGTGGTGCCGAGCTTCTTCTCAAGCTCGGGAACCATGCGGCTCGCATATTCGTCTTTGAGTCTTGCCATGATGATTGTTCCTTACCTTAGAGGGCCTTGCCGCTCTTGACCGAGACGCGCGCCTTCTTGCCGTCCTTTTCGCCAGCCTTGACGCGCGTTCCGCACTTCTTCTCGGCATCGTAGGGCATAAGCTTGCAAAGCCGGATCGGAAGTTCCTTGTCAATGAGACCTCCTGCGGTCTTCTCGGTGCGACGAACCGCCTTCTTGTGGACATTCAGCCCGCCGACGATCGCGACGCCCTTCTTGGGGTCAACCTTGAGGACCGTGCCTGTCTTGCCTGCGTCGTTGCCGCTGGTGCAGATCACGGTGTCGTTCTTCTTGATTCTTGCGATAGCCATTTTCGCTGCTCCTTCTGTATCAGACCACTTCCGGGGCCATCGAGAGGATCTTCATGTAGTTCTTGTCGCGGAGTTCGCGGGCGACCGGCCCGAACACGCGGGTTCCGATCGGGTTGAGCTTCGAGTCGACGAGAACGCACGCGTTCTGGTCGAAGTGGACCATCGAACCGTCTTCACGACGGATCGGCTGACCCGTGCGGACGATGACGGCTGTCGCGACCGAGCCCTTCTTGATGGACGAGGTCGGCGACGCTTCCTTGATTGCAACGCGAATCACGTCACCGAGGTGAGCGTACTCCTTGCGCTGCTTGAGGATGCGGAAGCACATGGCGCGCTTGGCTCCAGTGTTGTCCGCAACCACGAGATTGGAGAGTTCCTGCAACATGGTTCTGTTTCTCCTTACTTCGCGACGATGCGCCAGCGCTTCGTGGCTGACATCGGACGCGTTTCCATGATGGTGACGGTGTCACCGACCTTCGCCGTGTCGGCCTCGTCGTGCACGTGGTAGTTCTTCGTGCGCGTGATGACCTTGCCGTACACGGGGTGGACCTCACGGTACGAGACCGCCACCTTGACGGTCTTCGCGCCGGACTTCGAAACGACGACGCCCTTGCGAAGCTTGCGCGCGCCGCGATTGTTGTTTTCCGTGCTCATTAGATCTTAACTCCTGCGCGGGTGATGAACTTGGTGTGAATACCGATCTTGGTCGCCGCGAGACGGAGGCACTCCTTCGCGACCTCCTCGCTCACGCCACCGACCTCGAAAAGGACCTTGCCGGGGAGGATGACGGCCGCCCAGAACTCCGGGTTGCCCTTGCCTCCACCCATTCGGACCTCAATCGGCTTGCGGGTCACGGGCTTGTCCGGAAACACGCGGATCCAAAGCTTGCCCTTGCGCTTCATCTCACGATTGATCGCAACGCGGCAGGCCTCAATCTGCGTGGCCGTGAGGAGACCGCGCGTGAGGGCCTTGAGGCCGAACTCACCATACGCGAGCTCCGTACCCGAAGTGGCGTAACCGGCGCGGTTTCCCTTGGAGACCTTGCGGTACTTGACTCTCTTGGGCATCAAAGGCATGGCTTACTTCCCTTCCTTCCGGTCGCCACGCTCACGACGGTCGCCGCGACGGTCGCCGCGGGGCTGACGGGCCTGGAAACCCTCTTTCTTGCAGATCCACACCTTGATGCCGATCTTGCCGGCCGTGGTGTTGGCTTCCGCGAAACCATAATCAATGTTCGCACGGAGCGTGTGCAACGGGACCTTGCCCTCGCGAGACCACTCGACGCGCGCGATTTCCGCGCCGTTGATGCGTCCGCCCGCATGGACCTTGATTCCGTCCACGCCCATGTCCATCGCGACTTTCATCGCGCGCTTCATCGCGCGCTTGAGCATGATACGGCGCTCAAGCTGCTGGGCAATGCCCTCCGCAACGAGCTGCGCATCCGCATCAGCGCCCTGAACCTCCTTGATGTCAAGATAGACCTGCTTTTTGGTCATCTTCTCAAGGCTGGCGCGAATCGCTTCGACGTCGCCGCCCTTGCGTCCGATAATCACGCCCGGACGGGCACTGAAAATCGTCGCGCGGACCGAGTTCGCATAGCGTTCGATGAGAATCTTGGAGATGCCGGCTTCCGTCAGCTTCGACTTGATCTCCTCTCGAATCTTCTGATCTTCGATGAGGTAGGCGCCAAAGGTCTTCTTGGGCGCGAACCAACGGCTGCCCCAAGCGTGGTTGACGCCGACGCGGAAGCCAATCGGATTAACTTTCTGTCCCATGTTACTTGGCCTCCTTCTTGGCCTTGACCGGTGTGTCGGCAAGGACCACCTTGCAATGGCACATGCGACGCGCAATCGGATGGGCGCTGCCGCGGGCCGTGGGCCAGTAGCGGCGCATACGGACGGACTCGTCAAGGACGCAGAGCTTGACCGTGAGATCCGCCGCGTTCTCGATGCCGTTGTTGTTCTTCGCATTCGCCACGGCGCTCATGATCGTCTTCTTGATGATCACGGCCGCCTTCTTGGGCGAAAACTCGACGATCTTCAGCGCGTCCGCAGCCTTGAGGCCCTGGCACGCGCGGCACAGCGGACGTCCCTTGAACGCGGACATGCGCTGATTACGGGTAATGGCAGTAACTTCCATTGTCTATCCCCTTACTTGGCCTTTTCGACCGAGTTGCCGTGACCCTTGAACGTACGGGTCGGGGCGAACTCGCCGAGACGATGGCCGACCATGTTCTCGGTGATGAAAATCGGCAGATGCTGCCGGCCGTTGTGAATCGCGAACGTCAGACCGACAAACTCGGGGAGAACCATCGAACGACGGCTCCACGTCTTGATCGGCTGCTTCTTGCCGCTCGCCTGAACCTTCTCGACCTTGCGGAGGAGGCTCTCCTCGACATAAGGTCCCTTCTTGAGAGAACGACTCATGGATTATTTCCTCCTCTTGACGATGACCTTGTTGGACGCCTTGTGCTTCGGACGGGTCTTTCCGCCCTTCGCGAGCTGACCCCACGGCGAACGCGGATGACTGCCGCCGGACGTACGGCCTTCGCCGCCGCCCATCGGGTGATCGACCGGGTTCATCGCCACGCCGCGCACCGTCGGGCGAATGCCAAGGTAACGCTTGCGGCCGGCCTTGCCAAGCTTGATCGAGCCCCAGTCCTTGTTGCCGACCGAGCCAATGCACGCGAGGCAACGGCCGTTGAACATGCGGACTTCACCCGAAGGCATCTTCAGCGTCACGACATTGCCGTCACGCGCCATCACCTGACAGGCGTTGCCGGCCGAGCGCGAGACCTTCGCGCCCTTGCCCGGAACGAGCTCGATCGCGTGGACGAAGAGACCAAGCGGAATCTGTGCAAGCGGGAGGCAATTGCCGACCGTGGCTTCGGCCTTCGGCCCGTTCATCACCTTCATGCCCGGCTTGAGGCCTTCAGGCGCGAGGATGTAGCTGAGCGTGCCGTCGGCGTATTCGATGAGCGCGAGATACGCGCTGCGCATCGGATCGTACGCGATGTCCTTCACCGTCGCCTCAACGCCGAACTTGTTGCGCTTGAAGTCAACGAGACGCAGACGCTGCTTCGCGCCGCCGCCATGGTGACGGCATGTGATGCGGCCCTGATTGTTGCGGCCCGCCGTCTTGCGGACTGCCTTCGTCAGGCGCTTCACCGGCTTCTTCTCGGTGATTTCCTCAAACGTGGCGGACTCGCGGAAACGCATGCCGCACGAACGGGCCTTGTATGTCTTAAGTGCCATAATCTTCTTCGCTCCTTACGCGAGTTCGATGCGCTCGCCGTCCTTGACGGTCACGATCGCCTTCTTCCACGTGGATTCGCGGACCGCCCTGCGCGTGCCGCGGATATAACGGAGACCGCCCTTCATGTTAGCGGTGCGGACCGCAAGAACATGCACGCCGAAAGCCTTCTCGACTTCGGTGGCGATCTGCGGCTTGCGGGCGTCGGGCGCGACCTCAATGAGGAAGCGGTTCTCGGCGGACATGATCGAACCCTTTTCGGTGATCAGCACGTCGAGGATGACGCCATTGGTCTTGGTCCTGAGTTCCTGTTTCGTCATGACTATGATTCCTTACTTGGCGATGCGGGCCATGAGCGCGTCAAAACCGGCCTTGTCGCAGACGATCTTGCGATTCGCCATGACGGTGTAGACGTCAAGAGCCTGCGCGGTCGAGTAATCGATCCGGGGGAGGTTCGACGTCACAAGGACAACCGTATCGTCAACGTCCTTCTGAACAATGACAGCCGTACGATCAATGCCAAGCTCCTTGAGGAACTTCGCCATGAGCTTCGTCTTCGGAGCCTCGAACGAGAACTCGTCGACGACAATGACGTCACCCTCCGCGAGACGGTCAGAGAAAGCGCGCGCGAAGGCGAGCTTCCAGACCTTCTTGTTGAGTTTCTGCTCGTAGGAGCGCGGCTTCGGGCCATGCGCCACGCCGCCGCCGCGCCACACGGGGCTCTGACGGAAACCGGCACGGGCGTTGCCCGTCCCCTTCTGCTTCCACGGCTTCTTGTTGGAGCCAGCGACCTCGCCCTTGCTCTTCGTGCAGGCCGTGCCCGCGCGGAGCGCATTGCGGATGGCGGCAATCGCGTCCTTGACGGCCTGCTCGCCCTTGTCGAGCGTCAGCTGAGCCTTGTCAAACGTGACTTCAATCTTCTTCATGATTACTTAGCCCCCTTCTTGACGTTGTTCTTGAGGGACTTGCGGACGAACACGATGCCATTGCGGGCGCCGGGAATCGACCCCTTCACGAGGAGCGCATTGTCCTCAGGACGAACCGCGACGACCTCAAGGTTCATGGCCTTGCGGTTCACGTCACCCATGTCGCCCGGCATCTTCTTGCCCTTCTCGATCCAGCCCGGGAGATCACGCGCGGCGAGACCGCCCGTGCGGCGCTTGGAGTGGCCGCCGTGCGTCATGTTGCCGCCCGCGAAGCCCCACTTCTTGATGACGCCCGCGAAGCCCTTGCCCTTGGTCATGCCCGAGACATCGACATACTTGACGCCCTCGAAGTTGGTGACCGTGACGGCCTTGCCGACTTCCAGCGTCTCGCCCGCGTCAAGCGCGAATTCCTTGAGGACCTTGGCGCACGTGACGCCGGCCTTTTCGAAATGCTTCTGCTGCGCCTTCGCGAGACGCCGCGGCTTCTGCTCGCCGAACGCGACCTGCGCGGCGACATAGCCGTCCTTCTCCAGCGTACGGAGCTGGACAACCGGGCACGGACCACACTCGATGACGGTCACGCACAGGCGCTTGCCATCAGCGTCGTACACCTGGGTCATTCCGACCTTCTTGCCAATCAAACCTTCCATGTCAACCTCCTGTCAGACCTTGATGGTGATGTCGACGCCAGCCGGAAGATTGAGCTTCTTGAGCTCATCAATCGTCTGCGCGGTCGGGTTGACAATGTCGAGAAGGCGCTTGTGCGTGCGCATCTCGAACTGGTCCATGGACTTCTTGTCGACGTTCGGCGAACGGTTCACCGTATAACGCTCGACGCGGGTCGGAAGCGGGATTGGTCCCACAACCTGCGCACCCGTGCCTCGGGCCGTGTCGATGATGCCACCGACGGCCTGATCCAGCACACGGTGATCGTATGCCTGGAGGCGGATGCGGACTCTCTGCTGCTGCATTGTTGTCTTTTCCTTCTGTTCCTGACTTCAGTTTCGGCTCGACCGCAGACCTTTCCCGCAGCTTCGCCCCAATGACCTGACCTTCGACGGTTGCGATCGCCGCGCGCAAGGACGCTCGCCTTGTTGGCGCAGGAGGCCCGCTTAAGGCACCCCGTTCGCAACTGAGTCTCCGCTCAGAAACCCCCGCAAAACAAGGCTCGCGACCACAATCGTGACCGCGAGCTGTTGAACCCAACGGTCACGACGCGACGGGATTGACTCGCCCGTATCGCGACCCTTCTCTTGCGAGAATTGTGTGTAGTATACCAAAAAGTGCGGTTAGAGCGCAAGAGGGCAATCTCCCACCTCGACACGGCATCGCCTTGGACTTCGATTTCACCGCGTCAGGGAGACCAGTCGGACGTCTCAACGGAGAGGCCCAAACGTCTCAACGGAGACGCGGCGTTCTCTCCGTTGAGTCATCGCGTTCTCTCCGTTGAGACGTCCGAACGCCGCCGCAGACGCGGAGACTGGTCAACCTCAGCCCTCCGAAGTTCGCAGCATGACGGGAGGAAATCGCTCCGAAGCCCCCTTCAAGAGCAGAGTTCGGCAAGGATGGAATCACAGACCTCGGTACCGCGTTCAGTCAGACGATAGAGGCCGTTTTCACAAGTCAAGAGACCGTTCCGGACCGCTCCGTTGAGGGCCTGACCCCACTGCGGATACCCAATCGCGTCCAACCCCTCACGCGTGCGGAGCCGGAAGATGCGCCGCTCCAACGCGTCTTGCTCGGCCGTAACGGTCTCTTCTTCAGGGTAAAGCCCAAAGAAACCCGTCTGGGGACAAACCCCCTGATGACGCGTGCGACGCAGACCTACCCGTCCATAAGCCCCTGCACCAAGTCCCACATAGTCCTCGCCACGCCAAACGGCCAGATTGTGCCGACACTCCGCGCCTGGAACGGCATAATTCGATATCTCATAGCGTCTGAGACCGATTTCGGCCAATTCTATCGCGACCGCGCGAATGCGATCCAGCGTCCAATCGTCATCTGGAACATGCGCGAGTCCACGCTCGTTCTGGAGCGAATAGACGGAACAATGCCGTAGTCCCCAGTCCCTCAGACGTTCCCATCCGAGACATGGATCGCCCGGATAGCCGACAATGAAATCAATGCCCGCATTGTCAAAGACCCGCTTCACGCGAGAAAAGGCACACGCGGCTTCCACACCCGAATAGCCACGCCCCATGTTCGTCAGCGTGGCATCGTCCAATGACTGCACGCCCATCGAAATGCGGTTCACGCCACCGTCACGCAAGACGCTCAGCAAGTCGCTCGTGACATCCTGCGGATGAAGCTCGACCGAGAACTCCGTCTCCGCCGTCAGAGAAGGTTCCAGCGCGGCAAGGATTGGGCGCAAATCGCAAAGCGCGGGCGAGCCGCCGCCGAAGTAGACCGTCTTGAAGGGGGCTGTCCCCAGACGCCGCACCGCCTCGGCCAATTGGTGAACATAGGCGTTACGACCAGCCAATGAGACGTCGCAACGCGAATAAAGCGCACAGTAGCGACACTTGCGACGGCAAAACGGGAAATGCACATAGAGGTTCACGGCATCTGCGCGGCCGTCGGCAGCTGTTGGCGGATTCGACTGATCCTGGCCAAGTCACGCCGGGTCCTCCAGTCATGCCACCAACCCAACCACTCCTCCTTCGGCGGCGTCTGGCCGACAGCACGCATCGCCGCATGGTAAAGTTCGCGATAAGGGCGATGGCAAGGCTTCCACGGCTTCTTCGGCCCCCAGAAATGGAGAATCGCCGGATGAAGCGCGGCCTCCAGGCACTCACATGGCGGATTCCCCTGCCACAACGCCGCACGGGGATCTCGCTTCGGATAACTCTTAATCAGGCGATCATGAAAATTCCACCGAAGCGGAAGAAGGCTGGTGCGGTCATGGTAAAGCGCATTCCACGCGTCTTGTTCAATGCGGTCGGCAACCGCATAGTGGTCACGATACCACGCGAGAATCTTCTCCCATGTCCTTTCCGCCCGACACGCCGCCGCATGAAAGACAATCGTGCCCGTATTGAAATAACGCGTAACAGTCGGGGGCAGGATGCCCTTTCCCCAGACGGCCTCAGTAATGACTGCGTCGCCCTTCCCGTATTCGGCCACGGCGGCAATCAGGTTCCTGCCCAAGTCCAAGTCAAGGATCTTCGCGACGTCATCGTTAAAGAGCATGTCGATGTCGAAGTGCGCCACGTTGCCTGTCGCGTCCGAGAGGAGCAGCGGCGTGAAGATCGGCGTCCACGTAAAGACGTTCCACCGCGAGTTCGACCGGTCCCGCAAAATGTCCTTGTAAGGCTCGACCGCCGCCTCGACATTGTGGTAGCGAACGGAGAAGACGGTCGCCGGCGATCCGTTCCACGCCCCCGCTTCAGAGCGTGAGCCTTTTGCATTGAACGCATCAACAATCGCCTGAAGCTTCGCCTTGTTCTCAGGCGAATGGCCGCCAAAGCCCTCGAAGACATTGATGCGAATGGGCTCCGTTCCACGATAGTGCGAAAGAAGCGACCACACCGTCACGCGAAGAAACCTCGCGCCGTTGTCGTCACAGCTAAAGGCCACGTCCCTCACGCGAGGGACTCCCTGATCGCCGTGAGAACCTTGCCCTGATCGGGGGCAAGGCCACAGTAAAGCGGCAAACGTACGAGCGTGTCGGCATAACGGTCACAGTTCGGCAGCTCCCGCTCGGCCATCAAAACGGACGGACGGTGCGTCAAGCGATACTTCTTGTAGAAGTCAGAGGAATGAAGCGGCAGATAGTGAAAGACCGTCAGGACATCGCGCGCCTTCATCTTCGCAATGAAGTCACTCCGCCTCGCCAGATCCGGGAAGAGCAGATAGAACATGTGCGCGTTGTTGGTCGCGTGGGCGGGAATCTCCGGGAGTCGAATGCCTTCGCGGACGCTTCCGTTCCCCGCAAAAAGATCCCAATAGCCTTGCCAAAGGCGTTTGCGCTCAGCCTGGATCTCGTCCAGATGCTCAAGCTGAGCCCAAAGGAACGCCGAGACAATCTCCGTCGGCAGGAAGGAACTTCCCGTATCGACCCACCCATACTTGTTTACCTCGCCCCGGAAGAACTCCGCGCGGTTCGTCCCCTTCTCCCAGATGATCTCGGCGCGGCGCACAAACCGTTCGTCATTGACGACCAAAAGACCGCCCTCGCCCGAGATGATGTTCTTCGTCTCATGAAACGAGAATGCCGCAAGATGGCCAATCGAGCCGAGGGGACGGCCCTTATAAGACGAGTCGATGGCCTGCGCGGCATCCTCGACGACGAGAAGGCCGTGGCGATTCGCAATTTCCATGATCGTGTCCATCTCGCACGCGACGCCCGCATAATGGACAACGACAATGACCTTCGTCTTCGGAGTGATGAGAGACTCGACCTGCTGCTCGTCTATGTTCGGCTGGTCCGCACGGCTGTCCGCAAAGACAAGCGTCGCGCCTTGACGAACGAACGCAAGCGCCGACGAGACAAACGTGTAGGACGGCACGATGACCTCGTCTCCGGGACCCACGTCTGTCAGAATCGCCGCCATCTCCAGCGCGTCCGTGCAAGATGTCGTCAGGAGGCATTTGCGGAAGCCATAGCGTCTCTCGAAGTAGTCCTGGCACTTCTTCGTGAATTCGCCGTTGCCGGAGATCTTGCCGTCCGCGACGGCCTGACGAATGTACTCCGTCTCCTTTCCGGTCATGTAGGGTCTATTGAAATGTATCACCTGACGAGTTCCTTGTAAACCGCCTGCGTTTTCCGAGACATTATATCAAAATCACACAGGGAGCGGATGGCCTCGCGCCAAGTCGGCTTCTGCGCGGCGGCCACGGCATCCAGTATCTCGACCGCGCCGCCGAAACGGCGCAAGAGGCGCACGGGCTTGTTCATCGCCAACGCCTCGGCAACCGAAAGGCCAAACGACTCGGGCTTCGTCACGTTCCCCGAAACGACCAGATCCGCCAACGACAGGCATTCGGGAATCCTCGTCTGCGCACCCGCAAAGACAACGCGGTCCGCAACGCCCAGCGAAACGGCAAGCGCCTTCAATCCTTCCAGGTAATCCGCTTTGCCCCGATCCGCGCCGCCGACGAGGACAAGTTTCGTATTCGGCGCGCGCAAGGCGTCCTTCCAGCCCGCGTCCGGAAGGATGTCAATCCGCCCGGCCAAGTCACGAATCAGATGGTCAAAGCCCTTCAGCGGCGTCATGCGCCCGACGGCCATCACGACACGATCGCCCGGTTGGAGCCCCCACGCGCGGCGAAACCCTTCGATCGCGTTCAAATCGAGATTCGCAGGGTCGAAATGCGCAAAGTCAACCGCCGGGTGAATGACGCGGACCCCTTCTTCACGACCGTAATTCGCGGCCAGATAATCGGCCAAGTAGCGCGAAGGCGTGATGATCCGGTCGCCTTTCGTCATGACCGCCGAATAGCGCGAGACAGAGTTCGCGCCATGCGCATAGGCAATGAACGGAAGGGAATCGATCCCATGGCCGAACGCGCGAAGACGCGCGTCGAGCTTGCGCGCGAGGACAAAGAGCCACGCCGGGACACGCGAGTGCGCACAAACGAGCGAAGGCCCGATTTCGCGCAGCGCGTGCCCCAACTTCCATGCGCGCCCCAAGGCCGTCAGCGGATTCTTCGACTTGAGGTCCAGCGCAAAATGGATTCCCCCGTCCGACTCCAGTTGCGGCACAAGCCGCCCGCCTTTTGAAATGACGACGGAACGCCAGCCCGCGCGGACAAGCGCACGGTTCAAGTCGCAGACGACAGTCTCGACGCCACCCTGCTCCATTGCAGGGACAAGATGAACAACCGTCATGCGCACATTATACCATTTCTCCGCGCATCACATATTCTTGACGGCGACGCGCATCACCTTGTTGAGCTCCTTCCACATCGCCTTGGCATCAGCCGATGCGAGAAGAAACGGAAGCTTCTCACCATCTCTAAATGTCTTCGCGAAAGCCGTGAGCAACTTCAGGTAAAAAGGCGACGCCACAACCGGCAAAATGGTAAAGACAACGAGATTCACCATCTGTCCGTTCCAATCGATCCCCTTCGGCGAAAGTCCTGCCGCAAAAGTCAGAACACCCTCCTCGATGCCGCGCATGTGCGGAAAGGCCAAGCCATTTCCCACCGCCGTCGTGAGAATCTTCTCGCGCGCGAGCGCTGCCGTTACGACGGCAGCCGGATCGTCAAGGATCTTCTCCTTCGCCAAAACGCCGCACAGTTCGGCAATCGCGCCTTCGGGCGTCTCGGCCTTCAGGTCGGGAACCATCAACTTGCCCGTGCTGAAACGGGACAGCAGGAACTTTGGATCCGGCTCGCCCGCACGAACGCCCGTTGCCTTCATGTCCGGGCGATAGAGAATGCGCCCGCAATTCGCGCACAGCTCGAATCGGTCCGCGCTCAGGACATGCTGCATCTGGGCTGTCGGCACCTTCATCCCGCACGCTGAACAATTCCCATGCGAGAGCGGCGACAGAAAGATTCGGCTCTTCGCCGAGATCCGTCGATGAAGTGCCGCCGTTTCCGGCTCCAACTGCGCAAGCAGACGAGTCATTGCCGATCCCAATTCGCCCGTACGTTCGCCCGAACCCACGTTTTCGTGTTCGTCACGGATCAGCACAAGGTGCTGAATCTCCCTCAAAAGCTTGATTTGATCTGCTTTCATCTTCCGTCCTTTCCCTTTTCAACTCAACGCCGAACAGTATACCATCCCCGTATTAATGAAGTGTTAACAAGGCCGTGCACGACACCCTCTCCAAGGCCGTGCGGCTCAATCAGAGAAGAATGTTCAGCATCTCCGCGACCAAGCGTCCGCTCTTCAGGAGCGAGGCTTCGGAGATGTTCTCCATCGTGTCCTGAGGCGTATGCCAATAGGCGTTCTCGGGGCCATACGAGAAGTCGATGAGATCAATTGCCTTGTATCCCCGATCCAGAAACGCGACATGATCGTCCTTCACGCAATCCGGAGTTGGCCGAACCAAGTCCGGATAACCCGCACGCCGTGCCGCATGGATCGCGATCTTCGACAGGGCCGGCGTGCCGTTCGCCGGCACGAGAATGGAGAGGTCCTTGTCGCCCAGCATGTCAAGGCAAATGACGGCCTGAACCTCGCGCCCCGTTTCATGCAGATATTCCGCCGCGCGCTTCGACCCCCAAAGGCCATCGTCTTCGCCATAGCTCCTCATGCATTCCTCGCCATCCGTCCAGATCAGCATGAGATTGCCCTTGCGGTCAGTCCAGCCCGAGAACGCGTTGGCCACTCCGACCAGGAGACCGCTTGTGGACGCGCCGTCGTTCGCGCCCGGACAACTCGTATCAGGTTTCGTATCATAGTGCGAGACAAGCACAACCCACCGCGCATTCGGATCGACGGGACGAAATGTGGCGTAAAGGTTGGTGAAGCTTCGCTCGCCTTTCGGCGTCTTTGCCGCAAACGTGTCACGCCGAACGTCCGCCCCCGCCGCGCTGGCCGCATCCAGCAGATAGAACGCCGCCTGTCTTCCGCGTTGCGTCCCCGCGTCGCGCGGCGTATACTCCTCAACCAGCGTCCGCGCCGTTTCAAAGGCAAGATGAGCGTCAGCGGGCGTGAACGAAAGCGCCGCAGCCAGGAAAAGAGAAAAGAAGCCCATCGTCAGTCTACCGTCACGCCGATCATGCGAATGATGCGGTCCAGCTCGTCATTGTCAAAGAAGTCAATCTCGACAACGCCCTTCGTGTGTCGCCCATTGGCATGCGAAACGCCGGGCGTGACGCGCACGGCGCAACCGAGATGCTTCTTCATCTTGTCCACGAGAGTGCGGACGTAATGATCCGGCAGGTCCGGCGTGCCGCGTTCCTTCACCGCAACCGGCTCATGCAACCGCGTGACCTTCTGCTCAAGCTTGCGCACCGTCAACTGCTCGTTCACGCAGGTGCGCGCGAGAAGGACGCGGTCCTTCTCGTCTTCAACCGACAACAGGACCTTGGCGTGTCCGACGGACAGAAGCTGCGTCGCGACCAGCTGCTTGACCTCTTCGGGGAGTTCCAGAAGACGCGTCGCATTCGCGACCGTCGCGCGGCCCTTGCCCACCTTTTCGGCGACTTCGGCCTGCGTAAGGCTGAACTTCTCCTGAAGCGTGCGATACGAGACGGCCTCTTCAATCGGATTCAGGTCTTCGCGCTGAAGGTTCTCAGTCGTCGTCATGATCGCAGCCGTCTGGTCATCGGCCTCGACGAGCGTCACGCGGATTTTCGCCCATCCCGCAAGTTGCGCCGCGCGGAGACGACGCTCGCCCGCAATGAGTTCATACCGCCCCCGCGCGTTGCGACGCACGGTCGGCGGCTGGACAAGCCCGTTGTTCTTGAGAGATTCTGCGAGTTCCTTCAGCTCTTCTTCGCGAAATTCGCGACGGGGCTGATAGGGCGAACGCTCAATGTCGGCGATCTTCAGCTCCAGCGGCTGCCCGGGGACGACCGCCGGCGTCGCGCCGAGAAGCCCGTCCATGCCCGCCCCCCCGAAATTGACGCGCCGGCCAAGCCCATGCTTGCGCTTATCAACTGCAACGGGGACCTGTGCGGTCCCCGTCGTCGCCTTCTTCAGATAAGGATTCCCCTTGCTCACCTCAACACCCATTAGAAGTAGGCGTTGACGATCGGGAGAACCTTGATCTTGTTGTCAAGAATGATGTTCACAAGACCAATCTGGAAACCCCACGGGCACTCGCGCGCAAAGTTGACAAGGCCGATCTGGCAGCCATGCAGTTCGTCCGCGAAGTTGAAAGCGCCGACTTCAAGGCCGTACGCAAGCTTGGCGATGTTGCCGCCGATGGCGAGGTTCGCGCCATAGGTCTGCGCCGTCGTGAAGCTGACAAGCCCGACAATCTGAAGACCCCAGAAATTGGACTGCTGGTAGGCGCCGATGAACTCGACGTCAATGCCCCACATTTCGCCTTCACGATAGGCGAAGCCGCCCATGTCCCAGCCATACGTCTCCTTGAACGAGATGTTCGCACCCAATGTCGTGCGGATGCCATAGACGTCTTTCGCGTTCCAGTTGCAGAGACCGGAGAGCTGCCAGCCCATCAGGTCATCGCGCGTCGTCATCGCGAGACCGCCAATGCCAAGGCCATACATCTTCGGCGCGTCGGAATAGAAGAGATTCAGGTCAAGGCCGAAGACATCCCAGCGCGCCATGCCCCACGGAAGCTGGACAGGCGAGGCAAGGCCAAAGGCAATCGGCGTCCAGCCGATGGCGCCCTCTTCCTCTTCTTCTGCAAACGCAGGAACCGAAACGGTCAAGGCGAGAGCCATGAACCCGAGCTTGATGGACTTCTTCATATTTTCTCTACTCCTTCTAATGGTGCTTCAAAAGTTGTCAATATAATACACTATTCGTCGTCATCGCGTCAAGTGCCAACGTCGCAAGGTAAAGACGGTGATCTCGGACGCGTCAAAGAACCGCAGCGGAAGACCCGCCCACTGTCCGGAACCCGGGTTGACATAGAGTTGCGCGTCTCCCTCACGATAGAGCCCACGCACAAAACCTCCGTTCAAGAGCGCCACCAGCCAATCAAGGACAGGCGCAAAGCCCCCATGCGTATGCCCCGACAGCTGCAAATCGACCCCGTGTGCCTGAACGTTTTCCCGGAACGCTTTCGGACGATGCGAGAGCAGAACTCGGAAATCGCCCAGACGGCTTTCGCGAAAAGCCGCCGCCACGTCCGGCAATCCGTCACGATAGCCGCCGAACGACTCGACAACCGGGTCGTTCACGCCCGCCAGCGTAAGGCGTGGTTGCGGATGCACACAGTCATTGACGAGGAACCTGAAACCGTTCTCGCGATACCATTTCTCCCAGCGAGGCCCGTCGAGATAAAACTCGTGATTGCCCGTTACGCACCAAACGCCATCGCGCGCGCGCAATTCCTTGAGAGGCCTCATGTCTTCCGCACGATGAGCGACCCGGCCATCCACGTAGTCGCCTGTCAAGCAAATGAGATCGGCCTTGGCCGCATTGGCGACATTGACGACGGCCCGCGTCCGCCACGCCCGCGCTGCGCTTGAGCAGTGAAGATCCGAGATCTGAAGGATGCGATAGCCGTCCAGCTCGGCCGGCAGGTTCTTGAACGTGAGTTCGGCCTCCTTCACCGCCGGCACGCGAAACGCCTCCCAAAGGCCCCACGCCGCCAGGGCGACCGCCACTGCGGGCAGGACAACGCGCCGACCGCGCCGCGTCCACCAGAAGAGGCTCAGCGTGACGAGGACATAGACGACGACGTTCACGAAGTTAAGTGTCCAGATCATCAGCTCGGGAAGTTCAGGCGAAAAGCTTCGCCCGCCCAAAGTCTCGAAGAGGACGAACTTCAACGAGCCAAGCAGGAAGAACATCAACCAGAAAGACTTCCCGAACACCCCCAACCGCGCCGGGCGGATGAACGTGAAGTATCCGATGACCGCACAAACGAAGGGAAAGCCTTCAAAGACGAACTTTGTCATGGTCTTGCAGAGTCTCCTATTTACGATACCGATGCGTCGATTCGCCGCGCAGAAGGACCGCGTCCGCCTCGCCCAGGCGTCCGATCTCGCGAATGCCCGGCGTATCGACAACCAGCGCACCCGACGGCAGCAGCACCAGTTCCCGCGAGGTCGTCGTATGACGGCCCTTGCCCGACCATTCCTGAATCTCCTGTGTCGCCGCCCACTCCTCGCCCGCGAGCGTATTGAGAAGCGTGGACTTGCCGACGCCCGATGAGCCGATGAAGGCCACCGTCCGTTGCGGCCGGACATAGCCGTTCACCTCATCCAGCCCAAGCCCCGTCCGAGACGAAAGGCGCAGAATCGGCGCACGGCCCGCAACCGACTCTTCCAATTCCGCCAAAAGCGCCTCGTCGCCCGCCTGCCAGAGGTCCATTTTCGTCAGCACGACGACCGCTTGCGCTTGCCCCATGTCTGTCGCGAGATCCAGATAGCGCTCGATACGCGCCGTGGAAAAGTCTTCGTTGAGGCTCATCATGATGAAGAGCGCGTCGAAGTTGACGGCCAGCGTCTGTGATGTGCGGCGTGCCGTCGGGTCCTTTCGCTCGAAGTGAGAGAATCGCGGCAAGACCTCGGTAATCAACGAATCGCCTCGGTCGTTGTAGCGAAAGCGAACGAAATCGCCCGTCATCGGCTTCGGCGGCTCGGCAAGCTGAATTTCCGACCGCTTCAAGCCCTTCATGCTGTCAGGCGAGACCGTCTTCATGCGCGTAAAGGCGCTTTTCTTCTTGCGCGCAAGGATCTCGCCAGCCGGCTGTTCGTTGCAGACAAGATGGTAGTAATCGCCATGTGCCGAGACGATGCGTCCAATCCCCGGCGCAATCGCCCCCTGCCAGCCAAACTGTTCGATGCGCGTCATAGGCCCCTTCCCCTCACCAAAACTGCCACTGATCACATCGAATGACATAGAGGCCAAGGACGAAATTCGTGACGACGTGCGCCACAATCGCCGCGAACAGCCCGAGCCGCCTCGCGAGAAGCCCGTAGACGACGCCCGTCACGGCCCCGACATGCCAACGTTCGCCGTGTTCGACCGCAAAGAGGACGACCATCCACCAGAAACCGGCGAAATCGACGAGCCACCGGCGAAAGAAAAGCTCCTCCGCAACCGGGATCACGAACGCGCTCGCCAAAAGCTTGGAAATCGTCAGGCTCCAGCCGCAAACCCACGGCGCATACGGCGACGAAGACGTGGGCGCGGCGGACAGGCACAGGCGATCAGGCGCAATCCAAATCGCAAAGACGGCAAGACCGACCAACGCGCCAATGCACAGGCCACGCGAAACAGACGCGAGAGAAGGCGCCGTCGAGCGATAGGCCCCACACCACGCGCCGAGGAAAAGGACCATTGCCGTCGCCAAGCCCCGGACGGCATACATCGCCGCAGTCGTGGGCAGGACGGACATCAGCGCCATCCAAACCGCATACGGCGCAATCTGTCCGAAGGCTGCTGACTTCACCACCGAATCGGCTCCTTCCCATGCGCGACCAGGTAATCATTGCACGTCTTGAAATGTCCGCATCCGAAGAAACCCCGATAGGCCGAGAGCGGAGACGGATGCGCCGTCGCAAGAACGAGGTTTTTCGCCCGATCGACAAACGACGCCTTGCGCTGCGCGTACGACCCCCAAAGGAGATAGACAAGGCCCTCGCGCTTCTCGGCGAGCTTGCGGACGACGGCATCCGTGAACGTCTCCCAGCCGCGCCCCTGATGAGACCCCGCCATTGACGAATCACCGCCCGCAACCGTCAACGTCGCGTTCAAGAGCAAGACGCCCTGCTCGGCCCAGTGCGTGAGGTCGCCATCACGCGAAAGGAAGTCGCCGCCGAACTCGTCCTGAAGCTCCTTGTAGATGTTGACAAGGGACGGCGGCAACGCGACGCCCTTCTGAACCGAAAAGCACAGCCCATGAGCCTGACGCGGGTTATGGTAGGGGTCTTGCCCAAGGATGACGACCTTCACCTGATCGAACGGCGTGCGGTCGAACGCATTGAAGATGAGCTTCGCCGGCGGATAGCAGACGCCACGCGCATAGGCGCCCCGGACAAACCTCACGAGTTCCGCGAAGTAGGGCTTCTCGAACTCATCCGCGAGGATGTTCTTCCAGGACTCGTCAATGCGAACGTTCATAAGGCGGCGGAGAGACGCGTGCATTGAAATCGTCCTGCGTCCAGCGGCGGAAATCCTCCTCTGCCAGTGCAAGCTGGTATTCGCGGAAGCCTTCCTTCCAGATCATCCACGCGATCAGAAGCGTGATGAAGCCGAAAGCGCCGCCGTTGAAAACGGACCAAAGGCCTTTGAGACCCAGCAGAATCGCAAAGACACGCCCGACCCACATCGCCACCTGCGTCGCCTTCACACGCGTCAAGAAAAGCCGCATCGCAGACCGAAAGATGCGTCCGCCATCCATCGGGAACCCCGGCAGCAGATTGAAGCCGCCCAACATGACATTCATCCAAAAGGCGTAGTTGAGAACGCTCCACAGCCAATTGTTGAACGGCAACCCGAGAATGTCAAGCAAGAGCACCAACCCGGCGACGGCAAAGCTCATCAGCGGGCCCGCGAATGCGACCAGAAACTCCTGCGAAGCCTTGCGCGGAAGCGAAATCATCGACGCGCACCCGCCAATCAACGAGAGCGTGATGTCGGTCGTGCGATACCCAAAGAAGCGCGCCATGAGCGCGTGGGCAAGTTCGTGCGCCGTCACGGAGATTGCGAGAACCAGTGCCATCGAAAACCCATAACTGAACGACCCCGAGCTCAACACAAACATCACGAGCAGGACAATGAACGACGTGCCGACATAGATTGGTATGCCGAAAAGATCGCAAAGACGATAACGAGAACTGAACATAGGGCAGTATTATAGCATTTTTATTGTCCGCCTGTTGCGCAGCGGCAGTTCCCGGGATCCGACAAACGGCGCACTCGACTCGTCGCCCTTGCGCGCATCAAGCGCAGACATCGCCAGTATGGTATAATCTTCGGCATGGAAACGAATCCCGTCAAACTGGCAATCGTCGGCGGAGGCGCCGCCGGACTCTTCGCCGCAGTCGTTGCGGCCAGCCGTCGCATCCCCTGCCTTCTCATTGAGCGAAAGGCCCGTCTCGGTTCTAAGGTTCTGATGACCGCAAACGGCCGCTGCAACTTCACCAAAGACCTCTCTCCCGACCAATTCCTGCGTGATCTCTGCTGCTTCCCCGACGACACGCGCGTATCACGCTTCGTCGCCGAGGCCATCCGCGAATGTCCGCCGCGCCAAATCATCAGCGGGTTCAAGTCCCTCAACGTACCCCTGCACCGCATGTCTGACGGGCGCATGTTCCCTGCCGACGGGAAAGCCGCGACCCTCTTGCACGCCTTGGGCGACTTCCTGCGTGACGAAGAGGTTCCAATCCTCACGAACTGCCCCGTGCGCAATCTCCGCCCGCTTGCGAAATCTCCGCACGGAAATGCGCGGTTCGCAGTCGAAACGGAGGACTTCAGCCTCCTCGCTGAGAACGTCCTGCTTGCGACCGGCGGCATTAGCTATCCCAAGACCGGTTCAGTCGGCGACGGGCAGAACTTCGCCCACGCGCTCGGCCACGCCCTTGTCTCTTACCGTCCCGGCCTCATAGGGCTGGAAACGGACGATCCGCGCGTCACGCGGCTCGCGGGGCGACGTTTCGATGAGGATGGCCGCGCCAAGGTTCTCGCCCCCGACGGGCGTGTCCTGTTCGACTATCGCGGCGAGGTGGACTGCGAACGCTTCGGCCTTAGCGGGGCTGCCATCTACAACGCCCAGAGGTTCATTGAACATTGGGCACAGGCGCCTGGGGACAGGCCCTCGGCCCACAAGCTCTCGATTGAAGTCTGGTTCGGACGCAACCATCTGACGTTTACCGGACTCAAGCCGCGTCCCGTCAAGGAGGCCATCGTGACGCTGGGGGGCATCGCGACGGACGAAATAGATCCGCACACCATGCAGTCAAAGCACATTCCCGGACTCTACTTCGCGGGAGAAGTGATGGACATCGACGGCCCGACGGGCGGCTATAACCTGACCCTCGCCTTCGCCACCGCCCGCAAGGCCGTCACGGCTCTCGCGCAGACGGCTACTTGACGCCTGAGACGAAAGACGCGTCCGTCAAAGAAACGGATTCGCCCGGCGCAAGGACGAGCGTCATGTCCGTCGCGGGCGCATAGACGACACGCAACACCGGCTCTTCCGGAAGAACGCCGGCCGCGGCTTTGCGGAACGAGAAATAGGGGCAATCGACCGACTCGGACGGGACAGGCGGCGGAAGCGCCAGATCCATGGCCGCCAACGCCTCCTTGACATGAAGTTGACGCGGCTTCCCATCCGCCCCGACGCGCCCCCAGTCATAAAGGCGGAAGGTTGTCGTGCTCGGCTGCTGGACCTCGTAAACGCTCGTTCCCTCGCCAATGGCGTGGACAAGCCCACCCGGAATGAAGTAGCACTCGCCGACCTTCGTCTCGTAGCGAACGAGGATGTCCTCAAACGAGCCGTCCTTCACGGCCCGCTCGACGTCCGCAGCCGTCGTCCCCGGCTTGACACCCGCAAAGAGCGGCCCCGGTTTCAGGACACACCACATCTCGGTCTTCGGGTCGCCGCCGACCGTTTTCGCCGTCACGTCATTCGGATGGACTTGAACGCTCAAGCGGTCATGCGCGACGATTTTCTTCACGAGGATGCGCGGCGTGTTGACCAGCCACTCCTCATATCCCCAAAGTGCCGCGTGCACTTCTTTCGGCGGACGGTTCAAGGTTCTCGCCTCCGTTAGACTTTCCACTCTTCCAGCTTGGTCTTCTGCTCGACGGGCTTGGAGTAGACGTCCGACTCGTCCGGCGCCGGCTTGACAGGATCAAGCGCATGCTCAAACTTCGGGAGTTCGCGCACCAATGCGTCTTCTTTCAAGATTGCCGGCGCACCCGATCCCGTGACGGCATTCGCCCCCACGAGCGCGGCGGCGGCGGCCTTCTCCTCGTCACCCGCAGCCTCGCGCGCGTCCACGGCCGCCTGCGCCTCCGCGTCAATCGCGCCCAGACGCGTGTGACGAGGCGGAATCGGCTTCAGCAGCGGATCGTCCGGCCCAATGACCGTACACTTGAGCTCTTCCTTGATGTATTCCTCGATTTCGGGAATCTGACAGCTCTCGTACTCGTCCGCAAACGAGATCGCAATGCCCGTCGATCCCGCACGGCCCGTGCGTCCAATGCGGTGAACATAGTCCTCGGCCTCGTAAGGGAAGTCGAAGTTAATGACGTATTCAAGCCCCTTCACGTCAATGCCGCGCCCTGCGACATCCGTTGCGACGACAATCTTGATCTCGCCGTCACGGAACTCGTCCAGCACCTTCAGTCGCTTGCTCTGGTTGACGTCTCCCGACAGCATTTCAACGGAAACGCCGCGCACCTTCAGAGATTCGTAGACGTCCTCCGTCGTCGCCTTACGGTTGCAGAAGACGATTGTCCGCGCATCGGGATGAAGCGCAATATGGTTGAAGAGGACGGTGAACTTGTCCTTTGACTGAATGACGTAGACGACCTGCTTGACCGTGTCTGTCGCATTCGTCTCGCTTTCGACCTCGGCCTTGTAGGGTTCCTCCATCCAGTTCATCGCGAGACGCATGACCGTTTCGTTCAGCGTCGCCGAATAGAGCATCGTCGTGCGCTTGTTCTTCGGCGGCAGATAGCTCATGATGCGCCGGACGTCCGGGATAAAGCCCATGTCCAGCATGCGGTCGGCTTCGTCAATGACGAGCGTATCGACATTCGAGAGGTTGATTACGCGGCTCTTCGTGAAGTCCAGAAGACGCCCCGGCGTCGCGACAAGCAGATCGACCGGCGCGGACAGGACCTCGCGACGCTGGCGGTCGTAGTCCATGCCGCCGTAGATGGCGAGCGAACGCAACCCCGTGTACTTGCCAATCGCATCGGCGTCCTTGCAAATCTGGATGACGAGTTCACGCGTCGGCGCGATGACGAGCGCACGGGGGTTGCCCCCGCTCTTCGCGCGGTTTTCGGGCGAACGCAGATAGCGCGTCAGAATCGCGACAAGGAACGCCGCCGTCTTGCCCGACCCGGTCTGGGCCTTGCCCGCGATGTTTTTGCCGGCAAGCGCCTGTTCCAGGCTGAGCGCCTGAATCTCGGTGCAATACTTGAACCCGAGGTCGGCAATCCCGTGCAGGACCTCGCTCGGAAGGTCGAAATCGTGGAAGCGCTTCTTGCCCTCGACCGGTTCGACCACAAATGAATCGGGCGTCCACGCCGCATGCGCGGCCTTGCGCGCCGCAAGTTCCGCCGCGCTGACCTCGCCGCCGGGACGCATCTCGTTCGCCGCCGTGTCGATGATCGCGGAGCTGCGACGCCCGCCGCGTTCGCTCTTGCGACCGCCGCGCTCACTGCGACGTTCCGCCTTTCGGCTCGGCTTCCCAGACGGGCGCGCGGCCTTCTGCCCCTGCGACGCAGCCTTCTGCTGCTTCTGCGTCCCCTGACCGCGAGATCCCTCGGCATCCTTTCCGCGGCCCTTGCCACCGCGACGACGCCTCTTGCCACCGGCGTTTCCGTCGGGTTTCGCCGCCTTCGACTGAGACTTCTTGCCCGTCAACGCAGCGGCTATCTTCTTCAAAAATCCAAATGCCATGACCTTTAACTCTAAAAAACGAGAACGGCGGCGAACGCGCCGCCGTTTCGTCGTTTGCCGCGAATTAGCGCTTCGAGAACTGGAAGCGCTTACGAGCGCCGGGCTGACCGGGTTTCTTACGTTCCTTCATGCGGCTGTCGCGCGTCATGCAGCCGGCTTTCTTGAGCGCGGCACGCGTGGTCTCGTCGGCCTCGACGAGCGCACGGGCGAGACCGTGGCGAATCGCTCCGGCCTGACCGGAAATGCCGCCGCCCTTGGCGAAGCACACGACATCGACGTTCGTGATGTCATACCCCGAAATCGTGATGGGCTGCTTGAGGTAGTCACGCAGGGCCTCGGACGGGATGTACTTTTCAAGGTCCTCGCCGTTGACCGTCCACTTGCCCTTGCCCTCGATCAGGTTCACACGGGCGGTCGCGGTCTTGCGACGGCCGGTTCCAGCGGAAATTGCCTTCTTGGTAGCCATTTTCTGATTCCCCCTTAGAGCTTGATTTCAACCGGCTTCTGCGCGGCGAGCAGTCCCTTGTCGGCTTCAGCCGCGAAGACTTTCACGCGCGTCATCATCTTGCGCGCGATCTTGTTCTTCGGAAGCATGCCCCAAACGGCCTCCTTGATCATGCGGTCGGGATGCGACGCACGGACCTCGGCGGCCGTAAAACGCTTCAGGCCATTCCGATAGCCGGAGTAGCGCTGATATTCCTTCTGCTCTTCTTTCTTGCCCGTGAGCTTGACAAGCGCGGCGTTCGTCACGACGACAAACGCGCCCGCATCGACGGACGGATCGAACGTCGGCAGATCTTTCGCACGGAGCTTGTTAGCGATGACGACGGCGAGGCGGCCGAGCGGCTGATCCTTCGCGTCGATGATGAACCAGGCGCGATTTTCGCCCGGATTCGGAGCACGATAGCTCTTTTGCATCTTCTTTTTTCCTTACTTTTATGCGGATTTGTGCCCTTTACCCAGGGTTTTGCCCGCAGTTTGCCTGTCGCCGCCGGTTAGCCCCCGACGACGAATGTTCGTGTATTATAGCAAAACTGACCGATTCCCTGCAAGTGGGGCCTCGCCCCTACAACTCGGAAAGGATTCGCGCACGCGTCTCTTGATACTCGCACGCGCTAATCGCCTTTGCCGTGCGCAACGCCTCCAGCTCCTTCAGCCGTGCGCCGACAGGTCGGCTCCTCTCGGCGGGAATCACGGGTGAGCACGCCACGCCTCCCTCTTCAAACGACGGAATCGCGGCAACCGCCTTGCGCAGCCCCTCGACGTCCTCGTGGTAATAGTGCCGCGTCATGGTCGTAGATTCATGTCCGACGATGGCCTGCACAAAATGAAGCGGTATCCCCGCATTCGCCGCAAACGAGACGAATGTATGGCGAAGCGAGTGGAATGTCGCCTCAGGGGTCTTGTGCTTGCGTCCCTCAATCTTCACGCTCGTCGTGATGTTCGCCGCCTTGAAGATGCGGGCAAGCTCGTCGCTTACCCTGCTCCGCGACGTCTGGTACATCTCGCAGACCATCGGCAAGACAGGGCCCGTCTGGGCGTTGGTCACGTCCGTCAGCAGTGCCGCGCCAAGCGTCGGGTGAATCGGGATCGTGACGGGACGTCCGTGCGCATGCCGTTTGGTCTTTTGCGGAATCACCTGAATGACGCCGACCCCCAAGTTGATGCTCGACCAGTCGAGTCGGCAGCAGTCCCCCAGTCGGAGTCCCGTGTAGATGCCGATCAGGAACAGCGTGTGCCATTCATTCGACGCGCACTGCTGGGCCGCCTTGAGAAGTCGTTTAAGTTCATCCGACGTCAGTTCACGACGGCTGTGGCTATCGTCCGGCCGAAGCCTCACCCCTTCCCATGGGTCTTCGCCAATCCCCGCTTTCGCCGCAAGAGTTCGAAATATTTCACGCAAGACACAAACCCGGTTGTTGTAGGTCGATCCACAGAGATCTGCCTTGAGACAAGCGAGATATTCGGCTATCATGTCCGCCGTCACGTCACCCAAGTCCTTGATTGGCAGGTAATTGTGTTCCATCCATTTGGCAAAATGCATCCAAACCTGCCGTTTGCACGCAAGCGTGGCCTTGGCGAGTTCATTGCGATTGGGCGATTTGACGTATTCAAGCCAAACATCTACCAGCGGCAACCGTCGCTCGCCTCGTCCGAACGGTGCCAAGAACCGCTGCAGAACACGTTCGGCCTGCTCGCGATCCTTCGTCCGCGTCGAGCAGCAGTATCGCTTGCCTTCAATCCCAACACGCATCGTCCAGCGTCCGCTTTTCTCGCGCTGGAGATTGCCCATTCCTTTTTCTCGTGCCATGTTTTCTCCTTGTTTGTTAAACCATGAAAGAGCGAAGTATACACCAAAATTGACGCTCCCAAACGCCCGTCCTGAAGCGCAACTGCACTTTACTGCCCATTACGTCCTTTTCGTGCAGAGCGAATTCGCGCTATTTCGATTGCATTTCAACGCTTTTGAGCAACTTATCCGCCTGAAAAATACGTTGTCGGCTAT
>CAKTYZ010000008.1 GCA_934635225.1 uncultured Kiritimatiellota bacterium | reverse complement strand
TTGTGGAAGCAATTGATTGACCGCGACATGACGCGAGGCGACTTGCATCGGGTCTCGGGCGTCGCCCTTTCCACTTTCACGAAGATGTCAAACGGAGAATGTGTGGCGACGAATGTGATCGAGCGCATCTGCAAGGCACTGAACTGCGATGTTGGCGACATCATGGAGGTTGTGCCGGGCAAGGAAACGGGGGCGGCGAAATGAAGAAGCGCAAAACGGAAGACAGGCGCATTGTCCTCGTCGGCACCTACAAGGGCGACCAGTTGGAGAAGTGGCGCGGCTGGTACAACTACCCCATTTCGGACGACGACAAGATCGCCGAGGCCGACGCCGCGTCGATTGCGGAGCTGTGGCTCTTCAAGGGCACGAAGGAGCGGAGGACGTACAAGGCGGAGTTCGTCGGCGTCAAGACCCGCGAAGAGCTGGTGCGCGACTACGGCTACCCTGCGAAGGGCAGGGCGCACGGCGAGAAGTACCTGCTCTTCAAGACGAAGCTCAAGTATCAGCACAAGCTGACGCCGCCGGAAGACGCGGCGCGCGTCATCGTCCGCACGGCGGACTTCGCGACCGCGCCCAAGGTGCGCAAGCAGCTCAAGGCGTACCTCGAGTCGCCTGACCGCGCCGACCCCGATCTCGCGAAACGCCTGCCGGAAGTCGTCACGAAACTGCGCCCCGAACAGCTGCGCGTGTGCGAGGCGGCGTATCAGATGCGTTTGTTTTCATGGGAGAAACTTCAGCCGGTGTCCCTGCCAAAGCAAGGTGAGTTTACGGCGGTGGAATTGTTTGCGGGTGCGGGCGGTTTGAGCATCGGACTTGAACGCGCCGGAATCCATGTCGTGATTGCGAATGAAATAATGCCCGACTTTGCTGCGACCCTCGCCGCAAATCATCCTAACACCAATGTCATCAACGAGGACATACATAAGATCAACTTTCGGGATGAATTGAAGAAACTTGGCTTGGAGTCGGTTGATGTGCTGTCAGGCGGACCGCCCTGTCAGGGATTTTCAACCATAGGTTCAAAGAACCGTCAAGACCCGCGCAATTCGCTCTTTTATGAGTATCTGCGAGCTGTTTCAGAGACAAATCCCAAATACACGATTTTTGAGAATGTCTCCGGCTTCAAGCGGATGTATGATGGCTTTGCATATGAAACACTTGTGAAAGAACTCGGGGAATTAGGATATGAAACAAAAAGCCAGATTCTCAATGCTGCCGACTATGGTGCGCCGCAAATTCGCTATAGAACTGTAGTCCTTGGTTGGCGTCGCGGATTGCCGCCACTTGAGTTTCCGCCGCCGACAAACGGCGAGAAAGATGGATTGCGCCCTTATCTGACATTGATGGAGGCAATAAGCGATTTGCCCCCAATCGGTGCCGGGGAAAGTTCCGACAACTATGCAACTCCGCCTCAGAATGAATACCAGCGAAGAATGCGCAGAAACCAGGAAGTACTTTTGGAACACAATGCCGCAAACTATGGCGAGAAGATGCAAGAAATTCTGCGTATAATTCCCGAAGGAGGCTCAATAAGCGATTTGCCTATGCGTCTGCGGCCTCGGTCTGCTTATTGCAATACATACGCGAGATTGCTGCCCAATGAGCCAAGTCCGACAATAACGCGGAACTTCGGAACGCCATCATCCAGCAGATGTGTTCATCCTTTCCAACCAAGGGCGCTTTCTACAAGAGAAGGGGCGAGGCTGCAAGGCTTCCCCGACAATTATATGTTTGTCGGCGGCAAACAGTCGAAAAACCTTCAGATAGGCAATGCGGTTCCGCCAATACTCGGTGAAGCAATTGCTACGGTAGTACGAGAGGCTTTACAACGGGAGGAGGCATAACATGAGTCCAAGAAAACTGTTTCCTCATGCGACAAACAGCAATCGCGCCAAGGCAGGCTCCGAAAAGGGAAATGCGGGGAGACGGTATCCTATTGCTGTCGCAGAGCGGTTGAACTGTGATGTTGCCTTTAGGCGTAAAGTCTGCAAGGCCATTGCAAGGGATTCAAAAGACTTTGAACGAGCAATTGCTGGGGCTGACATATCACCGCGCATCTGTAATGTTGTTGAAGGTGGCAAGGCGGTGACGCCTAAAACGAATCTACGGATATTGTGGAAGGATGGAAGTAAAACTAACTTCCGCACAACCATATCAGATGCAAGTCAGATAGATCTTCATATCGCGGACAATTTCATAAACGAATTCTCTGCACAGTTCAATGTTGCCATCCCCAAAAGAGTACAGGAAGCATTGAGGCTGTTCTCCGGCAGTCATCCTAAGCAGAAGGAAATCTTATCTGCCATATCTGTTGATTATGTTGGAGCGAAGGTGCGGCGTGATGTTGAAGAAAACTATTTCAATCGGCTAACGCTGGCATCAATGTATGGATATGATGATGAAATGCCTGTGCAATTGCTTGAATGGTTCAGGCAGAATTGCGACAAGGTATTTTTGTTCTGCTTTGCAATTGGAGCTGCAAAAGACCGCCATGAAATGGTCGATTTCATGTGGTATAGGGAAGATGGATTGGAAAATGATGGTTTTGTGATTTTTGATTTGAGACGTTTCGCAAAAGTCATTCACTTTGCAATGAGCGTGAAAGAGAAATGCGCTTTGATGGTTCGTCCTAATGACGAGTTGCAGATAGGTTCGACAATAGCGTTCCCGTTCGGCAACTTGCAACAACATGAAAACAAACTGCAATTTCGACATAGCTTGAAAAAGATGCGGGGTCTTGCCGTGTTGAAGTGCGAAAGGAAGAATAACTTTGGCTCTGCTCCAAAGGTGAGTGGACACAAGAACGAGGAAATGATAGCTGAAGCCCTGAACAGGAATGCTGCGTTCCGCGCACACTTCTGTGAGCGCATCGGGGTAAACGAATCTGATTTCGTCGCGGCAACAGCAGGGGGAAGGTGCGCGCCGCAGGTTGAGAGTGTGATCGGCGGCAAGACGGCGGAAAAAACCGACATCAGGATATTGTGGAAAGGCGGTTCTCTGACAAATATCTCGCTGAAGAAAGACGCCGCTGGGCAAGTGTATCTTGTGACAGCACGAAACTTTGTCGCAGTATATGAAGCGCAGTATAATGTCACTGTGCCGGATAAGGTGCGGCGGGCATTGGCATTGTTTATCGGCGAGGCTGAGGATTCAAGAGCCATTTTGGACGCTACGGACATTTCAGTTGATGGCGAAAAAGTCCGTGGCATTGCATATGAACAGAACTACAGGCTTGTGTTCGAGGTCATACGCGACTATGATGCAACGATGGCGTCTATGTTGCTGGATTGGCTCAAAAAGCAGATTGCCTCTGTTTGCGAGTTATGCTTTTCTGCTGGCGCGGTGAGTGATCGTGACAAATGGGCGAATGTTCTTTGGTACAAGAACCTGGTGGACGCAGATGGGCAAGGGCTCGACTTCCTTGTCCCGATAAATCGCATCGTGTCAGCCCTCGTAAAGAATGGGAACAGGAATGTTGTTGAGCGCGGACCGAAAAACGGAGGTTCAACTATTCAGCTTCCGTTTGGCCACTTGCAATACCACCTGAAGCAACTGGAGTTCTATCAGCAATTGAAGAAGATTCAATCGCTTCTTGCGACTGTATCAGAATGAAGAATCGGGAGGCTTTATGAGTAATTGTATTCATATCGAAACCCCCGCTGACGCCGCCGCACTGTTCCGCGCCGCGCTGCCGAAGGAGCAGAAGGAGGAGCGGGTGTTCGTCCTGCCGCTGGACGGCAACGGCAAGGCGCTTGCCAAGCCGATTCTTGTTTCCGTAGGACACATGGACGGCACGGCAACAATTGACGCAGGCGCGATCTTCCGCGAGGCGCTGAAAGCCGGCGCGGAAGAAATCATCGTCGCGCACAACCATCCCTCGGGCGACCTCACGCCCAGCAAGGCGGACATCGCGGCGACAACGAAATTGCGCGAGGCAGCAGACCTCCTCTCCGTCCCGCTTATCGACCATATCATCCTCGGACGCGGCGGCGCGTTCCGCTCGCTTGCGGAGCCATCGGGCGACATGACTGACGGAATGGAATAGGGACGACGGCGCATCAGAGAACGGCAAGTATGACACGTATGCAGATTTCAGAAGCAATAGGATTGCCAATAGAGGGCGTCAAGTGGAATTTGGACAAATTGAAGGCATCAGTAATTTCGTTCCATCTGACGACAGGACGCGGACTGTTTCAACAAGGGCGGCGGCGGCTGGGGATAGCGCGACGTTCTTGCGCCAGGCGAGATAGACGTCGCTGGTGAGAGCGGGCGTAAACGGGCGGAACGCGACGCGGGACGCGAACTCGTGTGGCACAACGCCGTCGATGCAGATGGCCGAGCCAAGCCCCGCCTCGACGAACATGGCCGCGTTGTAGAAAAGGTTGTAGGTCGTCACCACGTCGAGGCGCGAATACGGGAAACCAAGCCATCCGGCGAAGAATTCGCTTCCCATCGCCTGGCGTGAGCTGATGAGACGGATTCCTTTTGTGTCTGCGGAGACAATGCGCTTCTTCGCGGCAAGCGGGGAATCCACTGCGACAAGGAGTCCCCAGCGATGCGTATAGGGGAGGGTCATGTAGTCGAAACCCTCGTAGCGTCCAGGCCCCACGAGCAGGGCGAGATCGTGGATGCCCTCGCGAAGGTGCATGAGAATGTCCTCGCCGTTGCCTGACGCTATGGAAAACAGGAGGCGCGGATTGTCGCGGGCGAGCTGCGCGGCGGCTCGTGCGACGAAGCGGAAAGCCGGCGTCTCGCCTGCGCCTATCGATACCGTCCCCTCAAGCTCCTCGTCACCGTTCGCTTTCATCTCAGACTCGATGCGCTCGGCAAAATCGACGAGATCGTCCGCGCGCCGCTTGAGGACAAGCCCTTTCTCGGTCAGTTCGATGCCGCGCGCCCCCCGCTCAAAGAGCCTCTGCCCAAGTTCATCTTCAAGGGCGGCGAGCTGCGTGGAGAGCGCGGGCTGCGAGACGTGAAGCCGCGCGGCGGCCTTCGTGATGTTGCCTTCCTCGGCAACGGCGATGAAGTATCTGAGTATCCGTAAATCCATGGCTCATAATATACCACAATCAGGCATAAGTGTAAATTATGGCTTGTTCATCAATATTCGCGCGTATAAATTTCTTATGTCGCGGCGCACTTGTGCCAAATCGCCAAATATCGTATAATATGCAATGTTTTCCTTGGGGTATTATGCCCCTGAACAAAAAAGGAGGACGAAAATGCCATACGCGGTGCTAGAAAAAGAGATTGAAAGACTTGACGAAACGCAGCAGAACACTGTCGTTCTGTTCGTTCGTTTTCTGCTGTCGCAGAAAGCCGTCGCGCCTGTCGAGGGCGGCGGAGCAAGGCCGCGCCGTTACGACTTCTCGCGGGTGGCGGGACGTCTGAAACTGCGAGAGGATCCAGTGGCTTTCCAGAGGCGCATCCGCGATGAATGGTAAGCGTTATCTCCTCGACACCAATGCCGTCATCCAGCTTCTTGCCGGCAATCCGTCTCTCCGCAAGATGGTGGAGGACTCCGACTTTCTCGCAATAAGCGTCATCAGCAAACTTGAGTTTCTGTCTTATCCCGACCTTACAGAGGACGAGAAAAGCGCCTTTCAAGAACTCCTTGAGGATTTGACCGTATTCGATCTGACGGCATCAGATGACGCGCTGATTCAGGAGGCTGTTGCCATGCGGATTGATGGCGGCTTGAAACTCCCCGATGCCGTCATTGCGGCAACCGCGCTTGTCAACGACTGCGAGGTCATCACGAACGACGCCCATTTCGCCCACCAAAAGCGAGTTCAGGCAAGGACATATGATTTGTGAATCGTGGAAACTGCAAATGAAAGAAAGAAGCCATAAGACAGTGAAACGGTCATAGGCGGGGCAATGCCCTGCCACGGTCGCCGCGCCGCAAGGCGAAGCGCGACAGGATGATTTAAGCAATGCTGCAAAGCAGTCGTTTTGAGAAACGTCAGAAATTTCGTAGGACGATACTTGGCAGAGGAGCGCGAAAGCGCTTACCTCTCTTCGTATTTCCTACAAGGCAATTCTGACGGCCTCTCAAAAGATACGAAGAGAGGTTTTTCGTATTGATTGCTAAGTGGCGACTCAAACAACGAAAGGAACACAAAAAATGACATCAAAATCATTCATGGTTTTAAGCATAGCGATAACAATGATTACCGCATCACAATGTTTTGCAGACTCTGGCAGAGTGTATAACTTTAATCTGTCAGAAAGCAATAGAACTGCATCGATTTCTTGGGTGTCAGAAAATGACAAGAACTATGTGGTAGAAGAAGCTGATTCATTAAATGGAGTTTGGTCGGTAGCTTCTGGAGGAGAAAGTAAGACAGCAGATGATTTCTTATCATCGGCGACAGTGTCTATATCCCCGCCAGCGACCCAACGCAAATTCTTCCGAGTACGAGAGATAGATGCCGAAGGACCTAAAATCTCGTTCTCTATTCCAGCCAAAGACGCAATATCCGTCCCTGCAACTTCCACAATTTCGGTGAACCTCAATGACGTTTCTGGTGTCTCTTTTGACTCTATTACGATGTACATTGATGATGTTGAAGTCAATGCAAGTAATCTTTCGTGGGACGGAGCAACCCTCACTTACACTCCGCCAAGTGGTTCCATCGGAACAAATGGACAAGAAGTTGTTATTCGTGTAGTCGCTTCAGATGCACTTGGCAATGAAACAGAGGGTATATCAACGATTGTCGTAAACCAACCTTTGTCTGTAACGTCCTCATCTGTGCTTTACATTGGTGACCCCGGTTTAGGAACATATTCATACTTGACCGTTAATTCTGCTCGGACAGACAAGAACGACATTATCCTAACAAGCATAGACAACGACTCAATGACATTTTCCGGGGCAACAAGTACGGACTTACAAGAGGGTTTGTATTTCTTAAGCTTGATACCCACAAATATTTTCTACCGCAAGGCGTTATCTGTGTCACCACTTGGTGGGAACAATTATTATGTTGCAACAACGAATATAAATGCTTCCGATGTATTTAGCGGCAACTTTTCTACTGACTACCAAACTTGTACCATCTATGGTGAAGATGGTTTGCCTATAACGGAAAACAATCTTCGCACAAGATCGTTGATGGCCACGGGCGGCAAAAAATCCCTTCGCTCTGCAATAAACATTACACCAACTGTTAAAACCCTTGACAAATATATCAAGTTGGGAAGTTCTTTCAGCGAAAACTATCAAAGCGATGCAAGGAAATATGGATTTGGATTAGATGCAGAAGCATCTTGTCACCTCTTAAGCAGTTTTTCGGTAAGTGGGCGTCTCGACCCGTTTGACAAAGACAATGACGATCTTGAACTTTTCTTCCAAGGGGAACTTTTATTCGACTTTGAAACAGGGATATCATTTGCACGCGAGATAGATTCTTATGAGAAGAAAAAGAATATCTCACTTTCAAAAGTGGCCATTGCGGTTGCTCCAGGACTATGGATTGAATTTGATTTTGATGGATATGTATATCTTGCATTGGAAGCTGCGATTGAAGGACGTGTTTCCACTGGCGCAGAGGTTGGATGTGGCTTTTGTTTTCATCGCAGGAAGAAAGCCGGTACTTGGTATGCGTATGCTGACAATTGGACAGATTGGTATGCCAACAGAAAAGCCACCAGCCTCGACATAGATGGCAAGGCATCAGCGCGCGTTGGTGCGGGCATAAAAATTACCGCTTTTTTTGAGAGTCTAATCGGACCTTTCGTGTCTGGAGGGCCATTCATTGAAGGATCGGTTTCATACGGACATAACTTCCAAGACAACTCACAACATCTGCGGAAGAAGGTAATTGCTGGTGGCGAAGTTGATGCAGGGGTCGATGCCCGTTTTGTCAAAATTCCTTCTCTTGGTTCAAGGATATTACATAAAGACATTTATATGGTTCTATATGAAAATGACGACATTGCCTATGCGCCAGAAATTACAATGCCGTCCGAAATCGTAGTAACAAATGGTGACTTGGTTACGATATCTCCAATCGTTGAAGGTACGGAACCCATCAGTTATTCTTGGGCTAAAAACGGAGTCCCTATCGGGAACACAGAGCGTGTACTGTCTTTTACAGCAAACGAGAAAAATGCGGGGGTCTACTCGTTAACTGCGTTAAATATGGCTGGGGCTTCGAGTAAAGATGTTTGCATAACAGTTATGAAGGACTTAACCCGATCAGTTGTTGGAGTTTGGCATTGGAAAGCACTTAATGCATATGTCACTAGTGATGCCCCATACACAAGTAATGGTGAACACTATCTACATGTTTATCCTGATCTAAGCATAAAACTCAAAGAGAGAACCGTCTATCGTTATAAATCTGATGGAAGGCTTTACTTAGACACGGGGTGGGAAACCTCTCTATCAGGGAATGGCTGGTTGTCTGGGAGCTATTTTAAGTTTCATGCTGTAACGCATCCTAGTGGCGGCGGCGTTATATGGGGATTTACCATCAATTCGAACACAAGCGGGACCGCGAAATCAGGTGGACGTAGTTTTGCAGTAAAGAAGATTTCGGACACCCCGTAACCACACATAAGATGTCGGCACAAAACTTATAGCAATAGAGTCGAATATACGAGTAATAGATTCGACCCTACTTTTGATAATAACACGCTTTTCTCTTCCGCAGTTCCGAGTGCTTCACCTTCGGCTTCGCGGGCTTGCGCGCCTGCACGGTGCCCATCCCGGCGAGGACGCAACTGCACATATTTCGGCATAAGCGCATTCACAATCATAAGCATCAATTATGGATTTGCATATAAAATATGTATTTGTTATTTCTCACGCAATGGGTTACAATATCCGTGTTTTCTTTTTCACTCAACAGGACAAATCAATAGGAGAAACGAAATGACATTGAATAGAAGAGCATTTGTAAAAGGTTCGTTGGCTCTCGCGGGCGCGGCATCGTTGGTAAACATCGGCATGGCCGAGGAAGGAACAAAGAAGATGGACAAGAAATGCATGGTCGTCTATTTCTCGTGGAGCGGCAACACCCGCTTCGCGGCGGAAACGATTGCGAAGAAGGCGGGAGCCGCGATCTTTGAGATCAAGGCGGAAACGCCGTACAGCAGCAATCTCGGCAAGTGCTGCGACGAGGCGAAGCCGGAATACTACGGCAAGAAGGCGAGGCCGATCAAGCCCATCGAGGGGCTTGACCTTGCCAAGTACGACGTCGTATTCGTCGGCTCGCCGAACTGGTGGGGCACGCTCGCGCCGCCCGTGCGCACGTGGCTCACGCAGAACGCCGCCGCGCTCAAAGGCAAGACCGTGTGCCTGTTCCAGACGCACGGCGGCGGCGGGATGCAGAGCCTTGGCCGCGACTTCGCCGCGCTTCTCCCCGAATCAAAGGTGCTTGCACCCAAGGCGTTCTCCGGCTCGTCCATCAAGTCGAGCGTCAAGGCGCTTGAGGAATTCGCCACCGACCGCATGGTCGCAAAATGAAAGGAACACGATGAGAAATCTAATTACAGGAGTGATCATCATGGCAACTACACTCGCAGCAAATGCGGCACTGCCGTTTACGCAGGAATGGGACAAGATATTCCCGAAGTCCGGCAAGGTCGAACACTGCAAGGCGACGTTCCGCAACCGCTTCGGCATCACGCTCGCGGCTGATGTGTACAAGCCGAAGGAGGCGAATGGCAAGATTCCGGCCATCGCGGTGTCCGGCCCGTTCGGCGCGGTCAAGGAGCAGTCGAGCGGCATCTATGCTCAGACGCTCGCGGAGCGAGGCTTCCTGACAATCGCCTTCGACCCTTCGTTCACCGGCGAATCAGGCGGAGAGCCGCGCTATGTCGCTTCGCCCGACATCAATACGGAAGACTTCCAGGCGGCGGTTGACTATCTCATCTCCCGCGATGACGTGGACGCGGAGAGGATTGGAACCCTCGGCATCTGCGGTTGGGGCGGACTCGCCATCAACGCAGCGGCGGTCGATACCCGCGTCAAGGCGACAGTGGCCTCAACCATGTACGACATGACCCGCGTGACCGCGAACGGCTACTTCGACAAGGAGGATTCGCCTGCGGCGCGCAAGGCGAAGAAGGTGGCGATGAACGCGCAGCGCATTAAGGACTTCAAGTCCGGCACGTATGAGCTTGGCGGCGGCGTGGTCGATCCGCTTCCCGCCGACGCGCCGCAGTTCGTGAAGGACTACCATGCCTACTACAAGACGCCTCGCGGCTACCACAGGCGTTCGCTCAACTCGAACGGTGGATGGAACAAGACGTCGTTTCTCTCGTTCATAAACGCGAAACTGCTTGCATACGCAGGCGAAATCGAGAGCGCGGTGATGGTCGTCCACGGCGAAAAGGCGCACAGCCGCTACTTCGGCGAAGGTGCCTTCAAGCTTCTCAAAGGCGACAACAAGGAGCTTGTCATTGTCCCCGGAGCGTCGCACTGCGACCTCTACGACAAGATGGACGTGATTCCGTTCGACCGGATCGTGACGTTCTACAGGAAGCATCTCAGGTAAGAGGGGGCCATGCATTCAGTCACGAAACTCGCGGCCACAACGCTTCCCGCCGCCAAAAGCGACTGGAGGGACTACGCCACGCTCACCGACAAGGAATGCGCCCGTTGCCGATTCTTCAAGTTCAAGGCAGAGCTGGATTGAATATGAAGGTCGATGAATTCAGAAAGGCGATGGCGGAAGCTCGGTATATTCCAGCGGGAAGCGAACTTCATCTTGCGTTCCATGCGTTTTCACAGGAGGCACTGAAGATCACAGCCGAACTGAACGGCTCGTACCATACGCCGCAAGAGATGCGCACGTTGATGTCAAGGCTGACGGCAAGCGAGATCGACGAGTCGTTCGTCCTGTTCCCGCCGTTCCATACGGACTGCGGCAAGAACACGAAGATCGGCAAGCGCGTGTTCGTCAACGCCGGATGCCAGTTCCAGGATCAGGGCGGAATCACCATCGGCGACGATGTGCTAGTTGGTCCGCAGACGATCATTGCGACGCTCAACCACGATCCCGATCCCGACAAGCGCGGCGGCATGTTCGCAAAGCCAGTCGTCATCTGTGAAAAGGTATGGCTGGGCGCAAGGGTGACAATCTGCCCCGGCGTGACAATTGGCGATGGTGCGATTGTCGCTGCTGGCGCGGTTGTCACGAAGGATGTCCAGCCGAGGACGGTTGTCGCCGGTGTGCCGGCGAAAGCCATCAAACGGATCTGAGAAAGGAAACAGCAATGAACAAGAACGTGCTGATCATATCGTCCACGCCGCGCAAGGGCGGCAATTCCGACATTCTCTGCGACGAGGCGCGTGTCCCCACGCGCCGCCCGAAATCCCGGACTTCCAGCTGACGGATGTTCTCGGGCGCGGCGGCATGGGGACGGTCTGTCTCGCGGAACAGGTCTCGCTCGGGCGCGAAGTCGCGCTCAAGGTGGTGAACACTTCGGTCGCGACATGCGCGACCCTCCCGGCCGAAGCGCGGACAGTCGCGCAGCTCCACCATCCCAACATCGTCCAGGTCTAATGAGACGATGATGATTCGAGCAAGGAAACGCGCTTCGCGTAGAAGGCCTTCACTTGAACAGATTGATGCCGTGGAGCATGTTCCGTATGTTGATCGCCGTGCGCGGAAGCGGCTCAGCGACGGTGAGCGCCGCGACATCGTGCGCGGCGGAGACATCGTTGACAAGCCTCACGACCTCGGCCATCTTCATGCCGTCCTTCACGACGCCGACCGCCGGGACGATCTCGGCGGGGT
The DNA here is from genome assembly GCA_934635225.1 of uncultured Kiritimatiellota bacterium. Taxonomy (GTDB): domain Bacteria; phylum Verrucomicrobiota; class Kiritimatiellia; order RFP12; family UBA1067; genus UBA1067. Next base: position 116,127 of record CAKTYZ010000008.1, on the reverse strand, counting down.
CGAGGACGTCGAGGTCGAAATGGATCAGCACGTGCTTTGCGCCTGTCGACGTTATCCAATCAAGCGCCCGCTTCGGCGATTCGCGCATTTCCGCAACGCCGACATGCCTGATTCCGTATTCCTTCTGGCGGTCAACGATCTGCCGGCGCTCCCAGTCGCGAAGTCCGACGAAGAGGATCCTCTCGGGCGGGATCGCGGCAGGAAGAATCGTCTTCGTCGGCGCGATCTTGCCCATGATCGACGTGACGGCCATCGCGTGGTAGCCGCTGTAGGCGTCGCCCGGGAGCGTGATGTCGGGATGCGCGTCAATCCACAGAACCGCCACGTCGCCGGCGTGTTTCTTCGCGAGCCACGTGAAGGGCACCACGCTGACGGAGCATTCTCCGCCAAGCGTGATTATCCTGTCCGGCGACTCCATCTCCAGCGCGGCGAGCGCCGACTTCGTCTGCGCGACGATCGCGTCGAGGTCGGTGATGCCGTCCGTAATCTTCCGCTCCCCGTACTCCATGCCGATGGGCACGCGGACGATCTTGTGCCTTGGATTCTCCGGCGCGAGGACTTCGAGAAGCCGCGAGCCGAGCGCATAGCCGCGACTCGCGTCCTTGAGGTCTTTCACTTCGGGGATCCACCCGTCCTGCATCCTCGCGCCCTGCCATTGAGGGAACATGAGCCGGACGGTGTTCGCCTTTCCAAACGCCGCTGTTGTGATTGCCATGATTATTGCACCTGTTAAGAGTTTACCTATGTGATGATCCATGGGCGCATTGTATCATTCGATGCCTAACTATGTCAATCCCGCTCGGAATTCTCGAATCTGCACGAAACGGTAAGATTTATCCTGTAAATTCTTAAGGAGGAAAGGAGGGAAGAGGAAGGTCCATGTGACCTCGGCACGCCAGAACGCGTCAAGGAGCGAGTGCGCGGGAATGGACGGCATCAGGCGTGCAGAACGCCGTCTTCAAGAGTCAGGACGCGGTCGCAGATCGCGGCGGCCTCGGGCGAATGCGTGACCATCACGAGCGCGAACTTCGACGCGTTGGCGGTCAGCTCAGTCAAGATCTTCAGAATGCCCGCGCCCGTCCAGGCATCGAGATTGCCCGTCGGCTCGTCCGCCAGGACCAGCTCCGGATCCGTGACGAGCGCACGCGCAAGGGCGACGCGCTGCATCTCGCCGCCCGACAATTCGGACGGCAGGTGGTCCAGACGATCCGCAAGCCCCACGCGCGTGAGAAGTTCGACCGCCCGTTTCCGATAGCCCCCCTCCGCGTTCCGAAAAGCCGCCGACATCGTCGGCAGAAGGACGTTCTCCAAGACCGTCAGTTCCGGCATCAGATGATACTGCTGGAAAACGAAGCCGATGTTCTCCGGACGCGTCACCGTGCCGGACGTCTGCTTCTCAAGCCCGCCCAGAATGTTGAGGAGCGTCGATTTCCCCGCGCCCGAACGCCCGACAATCGCGACTTTCTCCCCCGGCTGAACCGAGAAGTTGACGCCCTTCAGGACCTCAATCGGCTTCAGGCCTGGAAGCTTGAAGCGTTTGCGAAGATCAATCGTCCCGAGAATGACCATGGCCTCAACGCCCCGTGACATGGCCCTCGTCGGACAGAATGCGGGCCAACTTCTCATACGGCACGTCCTGCACCGGACAGCGGCAATCCACGGCAAGCGCGGCGGACGCGCCCGCGACCTGCCCAAGGGCGAAGAAGACCGGCTCCATGCGAATCGAGCCAAAGGCCATGTGCGACGACGAAACGCACACGGGGACAAGCAGGTTCGAGCATTCGCCGCGCTTCGGCACGAGAATCCCGTAGTCAAGCGGGTAAGGCCGCCCGCCCGTGCGCCAGTCCTCGACATTGCCCTCGTTGCGCACGAAACCCTTCTCGTCCACATAGCGGCGGACATTGTGCGAATCCATGCCATAGGCGGCCATCGCAACTGGGCGCGGCACTTTTCGCGCGCGCAGCACATCATGCTCCGTCACCACATACTCGCCGATCATGCGCCGCGCTTCGCGGACGTAAAGCTGGCTCTGCCAGCCGTTCCCCAGCCCGTCCTGGAACTCGTCGCGGCACGTGCCCCACGGCGACACGATGGCGCGAATCGCCTCCGGCACGCGCGGATGGTTCGCGAGCGTCCACATGAGGCCCATCTGGTAGTCGAGGTGACGTTGGCGAATCCGCTCCCGCGCCGCATACGAGGCTTCGGGCCAGTCCCAGCTCGCGCCGATGAAGTCGGTCGAGACGCCCGTGCGGTTGTTCGTGTCCGACTTGCGGTTGGGCATACGTGAATGGCTCCACGGAATGTGCTTGTACAGGTTCGTCGATGTCGCGGCAAGCTCCTCCGGATCGGCCGCCTCCAGATTGCGCAGGAGCAGCTCATAGTCCTGCGGATTGTAGTTCGCGGGCTTGACGAAGGGGATGCGATTCGTCGGGTCGTCGGTCAGGCACATGCGGAAGCAATAGGCCTGCACGCGGCTGTCGCCCGTCCCGTCCGGATCGGCGACGTCCTTCTCGACCCCCGGCAACAGGCCGCTCGTGGGGTCACCCGCGCGCACGTACGCGCTGACGCCCGGGTTCATCTGGTGATTGACCGACAGCTTGCGGACGATGCCGCTGATCGTCTCGCCGTAGGTCGCGTTCGATTCCCGCCCAACCGTGTAGCTGACGCCCGCCGCCGCCAGGAGATCGCCCTCGTAGGTCGCGTCGACGAACGTCTTCCCCCGAAAGGTCTTGCCCGAAAGCGTGCGGAACGAGACGATTCGCGTTCCTTCGCGAACCACGCCGCCCGCCGCGCGGTCCAGATACTCGCCGCGCACGATCTTCAGGCCGTTCTCCCGTTCCCAGCGTTCCAGGATGGCGAGTGCCGCGCTCGGCTCAAACGTCCACATCGAATCATCCCCGTTCGTCCCCGCGCACTGTCCGTCCGGCAGATAGTCCGCGCGGCGTTCGTACTTCCAGTGCTGCGGGTCCTTGTAGTATGCGGCCACGTCACGATAGAACTGGAGGGCCAGACCGCCAAACGCGGACTTGTTGCCGATGTCCGTCTGGCCAAGCCCCCCCGTGGTGAGGCCGCCAATGCGCGTCTCGGGACAGACGATGACCGCCGTCTTGCCATGCCGCTGGGCTTCAATGGCCGCCGTCAAGGCCGCCGGGGACGACCCGTAGACCACCACGTCGTATTCATCCTCGGCAGTGCGCAAGGACGTCGAGCAGCCTACGACCGCCACGCCGAGGGAAACGAGAGCCGCAACGGCCCAGACTTTCAAGCCCAAGAGAAAACACCAGCCCATTTTGTCATTTCTTCTCAACATGCCATTTCCTCTCATCATTCAAGTTCCTCTTCAGTCCAAACCAAACTCTGCGCAAACGGGGTGAACGGGCGGAGGGAGGGGGATTTGAACCCCCGGTACGGAGATTAGACCGTACGACGATTTAGCAAACCGTTGCCTTCAGCCACTCGGCCATCCCTCCAAATCGTTTAATGGCGTGTATTGTATCAAATCCGCTGTTCGCCGTCAACGAAGACGGCGGAGGGCTTCCATGTTCGCGGATTGATGACGACAAGGTCGGCCAGAAAGCCCTTCTCGATCTTGCCGAGGTCGGTGTCCAGCCCCAGTTCGATCGCCTGATTCCAAGAGGTCGTGCGAACGAGTCTCATGAGAGGAATGCCCGTGACGTCATGGACGTTCTTCAGCCCATTCCCCATCCAGAGGGTCGAGCCGGCCAGATTGCCCCCCTTCACCAGCCGCGCCTCGCCGTTCTGCAGAAGCACCTTGAGCCCGCCCATCTCGAACGCGTAGCCGTCCTTGCAGTGCGAACAGCGGAGGGAGTCCGTAATCATCTGGATGTGCTCGAGCGAACGACGCATGAAGATGAGCCGCAGCATGTCGTCGCAGAGATGGATACGGTCGCAGATGACCTCGGTGTTGAGGTCACCCAACAGGAAGCCTGCGCCGACCATGCCGATTTCGCGATGATGCAACGGGGTCATCTGATTGCAGAAGTGCGTCATGTGCCGCAGGCCATTCAGGTACGCCCCCTCCAGGTCCTTCATCTTCGCCGCCGTGTGCCCGCAGCTCGGAACCACGCCCAGCTTGAAGCAGTCCTTCGCGAACTTCGCGCCGCCCGCCGCCTCGACGGCATACGTGATCAGACGAACGGAATAGATCTTGGCGATCTGTTTCAGCTCCTTCACGGACGGCTTGCGGACGAACTTCGGGTTCTGCGCGCCGCAGCACTTCACGTTGATGAACGGCCCTTCAAGATGGATGCCCGGCACCTTGGCGTAGGGCTGGCCGGCCTCGTTGTACTTTCTCGCGTTCCGCGCCGCGACAAGAAGCTCCTCGTGCGAAACGGTGAGCGTCGTCGGAAGGAACGTCGTCACGCCCTCCTGCAGTTTCGCCTTCGCGATCTCGAAGATCGCCCGCTCGTCCGCGTCGCAGAAATCGTAGGTGAGCGCACCATGCGTGTGGACATCGATGAAACCCGGCATCACATACTGCCCTTGCACATCGACGACAGTCGTCTCCTGGTCGGGCTTCGCCGCGACCTTCTTCGCGGTCACGCGCTTGATCCGACGCCCTTCAATGACAATTGTCGCGTCGGTGAGCTCGACGTCCGGTGAAATCACATGGGCATTGATGATGACTGTTTTCTGCATGATTGAGGAACTCCTTCTTGTTGACGGACAAGATTATACCACAATCCGCGCAGAATTTGCTATACTTCGCGCATGGACAAAAACACGATTCAAGTCGGGCCCTACGAGGTCAACTGCACAATCCTCAGCACGGACGGGAAGGCCCTTCTCGTCGATCCCGGTTCGGAGGCCGACCGGATTGCCGCGCTTCTGGACCGGATGCGCCTTGAACCTGTCGCCATTCTCCTGACGCACGCGCACTTCGACCATGTCGGAGGACTGCCCGGTCTGCTGGCAAAGTTCCCGGCGCTTCCCGTCCTTGTCCACGCGGCGGACGTGCCGGTCCTGACGCACCCGTTCAACCAGATGCCGCCCGACTACCCCGCGATTGCGCGCCCGGCGACGCTGCTCACGCTCGACTTGCGAGAGACGCTTCCGCCTTTCGCGGACAACGGTCCCTTCGCCGGCCTGAAGGTCATCGAGACGCCCGGGCACACGCCCGGAGGCGTCTGCTACCACTTCCCGCAGGAAAAGCTGCTGCTTTCGGGCGACACGCTCTTCGCGGGTTCCGTCGGGAGGACCGACTTCCCCGGCGGTGACATGGCGACCCTGCGCACGTCGCTCGGCAAGCTGACCGCGCTTCCCGACGACACCGAGGTCATTCCAGGACACGGCCCCTTCACGACGATTGCCGCCGAAAAGCGCGGCAACCCCTTCCTTCCCCTACTTTAAGGCCTGTTTCAGCCGTTCGTCGAGGTCATTGTTGCGCAAGGCCTCCAGAAGCTCCGCCAGATTGCCGTCGATAATCCGGTCCAGCGAATAGAGCGTCAGGCCGATGCGATGGTCCGTCATGCGGTTTTGGGGGAAATTGTAGGTTCGGATCTTCTCCGACCGGTCGCCGCTGCCGCGCAGGGTCAAGCGATCCGCGCCGACCTTCGCCTCTTCCTCTCGCCGCCTGAAGTCGAGAATGCGCGCTTTCAGCGTGGCAAAGCACTTCTCGCGGTTGCGGATTTGCGAACGCTCGTCCTGACAGACGGCGACAAGCCCCGTCGGCAGGTGGGTCATGCGCACGGCTGACTCCGTCTTGTTGACGTGCTGGCCGCCCGCGCCGCCCGCACAGAAGAGGTCGATCCGTATGTCCTTCTCCGGGATGTCAATCTCGTCCGTCTCGTCCGCCTCGGGAAAGACGACGACTGTCGCGGCGGACGTGTGGATGCGCCCCTGAGTCTCCGTTTCGGGCACGCGCTGGACGCGGTGACCGCCGGACTCGAAGCGCAACGCCCCATACGCCCCCTCCCCCTTGACGAGAAAGACGACTTCCTTGTAGCCGTTCAGCGAGGTCTTGTTCTCGTGCTGGACCTCGACCTTCCATCCCTTCTGCTCCGCATAACGGCCGTACATGCGGAAGAGATCGCCCGCAAACAAGGCGGCCTCTTCGCCCCCCGTTCCGGCACGCACCTCCAGCACGGCCGAACGGTCCTCAAGAGGATCGGGCTTCAGCAGCGCGGCGGACAGTTCCCGCTCCGTGGCCTCGCCAAGCTGCCAGGCGACATACGCGTAATCGAGCTTCTTGAGAAACCGGTAGTCTTGAAGAACGGTCAGGTACCGCCTGCGGTCCTGAAGGACGGCCGGATTGCCCAACTCCGCCTCGACGGCAGGAATCCGCGTCAGGATGTTCTCGATCAGCGCACTGTCAATCATGACAAGAAACGGACACCCAAGCCACGCGGCCCGGATGCCCGATCGAACCAAGCAAGCGGGAAGCGCTTACTTCGCGAACTTCGCGTAACGCTTCTTGAACGAATCGACGCGCCCCTCGGTATCGATCATGGTCTTCGCGCCCGTGAAGTACGGGTGGCACGCCGAGCAGGTGTTGACCGTCATCGCCTTCTTGGTGGAACGGGTGTGGATGACGTTGCCGCACGCGCAGGTGATGGTCGCGTCTTCGTACTTCGGATGGATGTCGCTCTTCATTTTATTTGCCTTTCAAGTCTTTCTCTTCGGTTTCTCTTCGAAGAATTGGCGCGTATTATACCTTAATTCGTCGCTCCGCGCAAGGGGGCTGTCATTCGGACGTCGCCACGGCCAGACGCCGTACCGTCCGGGGAGACGACGAAGGCCGCGGCAGCCCGCGCACGAGGCGAGGACGGTCCCGGGCAGAAGGCTGTTAAAGGACAGGCCGAAGGAGGCGTCCGAGGCAAAGGAGCTCGGACACTGGGAGATGGACACGGTCATTTCAAGGAAAGGATCAAGCGGAGGGCTCCTGGTGATGCTTGACCGATGCTCAAGGCGCTACGTCATCGAACACGAAGCTTAAAAGGGGAATCCCGTGTGATTCAATCCACGACTTCGCTCCAACCTGTCGGCAACCGAACATTCTTCTCGAATCTGTTTGAATGTCGTCTCCAACGCAACTGAAGGCGCCCGTCTGCCGTCGGAAACTCTGCCTTGCGGGAAGTCAAGATCAACGTCTTCTGGCGGGCGGAAGCGTACCATCTTGCTCTCATAGTCGATATTCCGCACGCCCAAAATGTCGCGGACAAGCAACACAGCTGCATTCGTGCATGATCTGCGCAGAAAGCCCCTCACGCGAGAGGCACACAAGCCGCAAGTAGTTTCCGATGAATGCGTTCGACGGCCAAACGTTCACATGTGCACGAGGCTTCCACTCGTCAAGCTAAAGTCCAAAACTCGTCAGACTATATGGTCCGACATCTCTCTGTAGACGATGCGCACGCGATGCCACAGGCATCGTAAAGCCAGAATGTCACCGCCGCGCACTCGACTCCGAACGGCAAATAGCCCGCAAAACCAATGATCGGCATTTCCCAAATTTGCCAGCCATGAACCCATGGAACGGCATAGACCCATTTCGCAAGCGCGTAGTAATTCCATGTCTCCCAGCAGAAGCCGCAGACGAGCGCTGCAACTTCAAACCGAAACACCAACCCCCAATTGCCAAGCTTCACGCAATCCAAGACGCACTTCTCTCCCAGCAGAACCTGAACAAACACGAAAACCATGAGAGGCGAAATCCAAAGAAGCGGATAGGCGTACTCGGGGAAGAACACGATGCCTGTCAACCCGACGAGCGAGAGCATCGCAAGAACGACGCGGGAGACGGGGCTACGCACATCCGGACACCATGACATTCCTTCGTAATTGCGGTCGTCAAAGAAGCGAAATGTGCCCAGGAATTCGGCAGTGGCATAAACGGCCGGCAAGACTGACGCGAAGCAGAGCGTCGCATAAAGCGTATAAGTCACCGCCGAAAGTTCAGAAATGCCAAGGTAGTACCAATTCCAAACAAAGCGGTTCAGATACTCAAAAAACCACCAGAAGAGCGATGAAACGGGAAATGTGAGCGCATAAGCCAACGGATGGTCTGTCAGAGGAGACGAACCCTTCCGCCAAAGGCAAAGCGCATTCATCGTCAAGATGTACCCCATCCAAATCGGAAAATAGGAAAGAAGAACTTGATATGGGCGAAACCACTCGAAACGGCTCCAAGTCACAACCCACGACCCAAACAACAACGCCAATGCTCCCCACCCCCACAAGGGGAACTTGCCGCGCGATGAAACAGGACGAGGAAAAGTCCGCCGGTACGCGCGAATACCACGCCGCAAGAACGGAAATACGCATCCGAACGTAAAAACCGTCAGGCCCAGGAACCAATACCAATTGAACGGTCTACGGTAGTTCCAGAGTTTCTCCGGATGGAAGCCAAAGTCTTCTGTACGCGGCGGAAAGTTCTTCACGCCCTCAAGAATCTCGTCATGCCCCCCGAGATAACAACAGACCAAAGGCAAACCGACAAGAACGGAAGCCAGCAACGCGTAGTGATAGACGCGCTTCATTTCCAGAAATCCCAGATGCCACAAACGGAAAGCGCAACGAAGATTCCCCAAAGGACACCCGCAAGAACCTCACGGCGACGATGCCCCAACCGCTCTTCCAAACGCCGCGCTTCAATACGATCCTCTTCACTTGCACTGTTCAAGTGCGAGACGATGCGATTGATCAGCTTGGCATGTTCGCCTGCCTCGCGACGAAGCGTCGCAGCATCAACCAAGACTATCAGGCCAAGCCCGACGGCAATCATCGCATAGGGCGCGTCAAATCCCTCGGTCAGCCCAACTGCAAAGGCAAGCGCGGAAACCAGTGCAGAATGGACGGACGGCATCCCCCCCGCCGCATGGAACTGACGCAAATCCGGCAAACCGGTCTTCCACCAAGAATAGAGAAACTTCAATGTCTGCGCCGAGGCTGCCGCCAAGAACGCAGACATGAACCAGGGATGTCGGACAATCTCCAGAAAGTTGACGTGATGGATAATCCCAATCGCCAGCAACATCCCTGCACTCCCGTTTAGGCGATCTTGAAGAGCTTCTTCAATGGCGCTACGCGGTCAAGCTTCTCCCATGGGAATATGTCGCGACCGAAATGCCCGTAGGCAGCCGTCTGCTCATAGTTCCAGCCCTGCGGCTTGAGAAGCTTCAGATCGTCAATGAGCGCAGCCGGACGGAAGTCGAAAATCTTGCCGGAGGCCAGCATCTTCTCCAATGCCTCGTCCGTCACAACGCCTTTCGCCGTGTCAAACGTGTTCACGCAGAACGAAACAGGGCGATCCACGCCAATCGCATAAGCGACCTGAATCTGGCAACGGTCCGCAAGACCCGCCGCAACGATATTTTTCGCCGCATAGCGCGCGTAATACGCCGCCGAACGATCCACCTTCGAGGGGTCCTTGCCGGAAAAAGCGCCGCCGCCATGTGCCGCCATGCCACCATAGGTATCGACGACAACCTTCCGCCCCGTCAGCCCCGAATCGCCACAGGGACCGCCCACGACGAACTTGCCCGTCGGGTTGATGAAGAACCGCGTGTCTTCCGACAAAAATCCCGTCTTGGAAAGATAATCCTTCGCAAGACGTTCGATTTCGGCATAATTCTGCTCTGTCGCCCCGGCCTCCGTCGTCTGCTGTGAAATGACAACCGTATCGATGCAGACAGGCTTGTCGCCCTCATAGACAACCGAAATCTGGCTCTTCGCGTCCGGACGAAGCCACGCATACTTGCCGCCGCGCTTGCGCAGACGCGCATACATCTTCAGAAGCTCGTGCGCATAGACGACGGCCGTCGGCATATAGGTGCCCGTCTCGTTCGTCGCGTAGCCGACCATCATGCCCTGATCGCCCGCGCCCTGCTTCGCCTTCGTCTTGCGGTTGACGCCCTGCGCAATGTCCGGCGACTGTCCATGCAAATGGGAGACATACGAAAACGTCTTCCAGCTGAACTGCTCGCCGTCACGGTCATAGCCGATCTTCTTCACGATCTTTCTGGCAATCGCCTCAGGATCAACATTCTGCAATCCCTTGCAGGCGATCTCGCCCAGATTGATGACGACATTCGGACCAACCGCCGTTTCGCAAGCCACATGCGCATGGCTGTCACTCTTGAGGCATGCGTCAAGAATCGCATCCGAAATCTGGTCCGCCACCTTGTCGGGATGCCCTTCCGAAACGGACTCCGACGTGAAGACGTAGCACTTATCCTTGTTATTGGTCATTATTTCATTCCCTGTAGACTTTTTCGCCCGTCACACGCCTCGGCACCTTACCCAAGCGTCACAGACTGAAATGAGTGGCGTGTATTATACCATAAATGCGCCACCCTTTTCACGGTGAATCCTGCCTCCCTCCTCATTATTGGGCGAAATCACTCGAAACGCTCAGTTCTTTTTCTTCTTCGCGTCGCTACGAACATCGTCTTCCGTGCCCATCACACCGTCTTCGCCAGCCGACTTGATGATGATTTTCTTGCCCTTCGTCTCCATTTCGTACTTGTTGTCCCACGGATCATAGAGTCCCTTGTCGCTCTCCAGAATCGGTTCGTCGCCCTCCGTGAGCTGATCAAGAGAAGTTGGCAACTTCTTGTGCTGGATGTAGTAGGTCGTGCAAGCCTCGTGCAAGGACTGGACGCCTTGCTCCGCCGCCGTCTGGCGTGCCTTGCCGATGTTGCCGATGACATTCTGCACGGCAATCGTGCCCAGAATGCCCAAGATCGCAACAACTACGAGGAGTTCGACGAGCGTAAAGCCCGCCTTCATCGTCTGAACGACGACCTGCTCTTCTCTCTTCTTCATTTCTGTACCTCCATTGTGGCGGGGATGACGGCCACGGTCATCGCCTCGCCGGTTTTTGTTTTGTGAATAGAAAGGCCAAACTGTCGCCAAGCCGTCCACCCTAAGAGTCCAAGGACAATCGCGACCAAGAACGCGTACAACAACGCATCCGACGTACGCGCACATTTCGTAAATCCGCGCGCATGCTTCATCGAGAAGCGGATCGGGCGGTTGATCGCCCAGCCCGAAGCGTTCAAGACCGCCCCGATGTCACGACGACGCAACTTGAACCATGTCAAGACCACGCTCGGCAACGACACGATGAGGACCAGCACGAGAATCGCCAACAGAATCTGCCACGGCCCCATGCCACGCACGACCGTCGCAAGAGACGCTACCGCCGCACCGACCATGCCAACGCCAATGCCTATCGCCGCAACCGAACTCGCCAAGGCCGCGCCGCCAGCTTCAGCCGACGCCGCACCCCTCTGCACCTTCACCACCGATTTCGACTGGCGGTCACAGAGGAACTTCTTCACGGCTTCGGCAATGCCTGCGCCTAACTTTCGCCAAGGCGCCCAGAACGCCTCCGAGAGCGAGACCTGCGCCTCGACGACCTTGGAGACGACGGCCTCCCAGTTGCCGCCGTCACGATCATAGAACACGCCATTACGACCGACATAAAGCCCGCCAATCGTCCCCGCCGTCACGACCGCGCAGATGGCGCGCTCGGTCCCATCCTGAGGCCTCTTCAACTTCAGGTAAAGCACGCAGCAATCCGACCTGCCCGAAAGCGCCGCGTGCGCTGTTTCGTTCTCGACATGAAAACAGAGGTCCAGTTCCTTCCCGTCGAGGCGCAGCGTGCCCGTCTGGAAAATCGCTGACGACGTCTCATCGTAGAGACGGTCCATCGTCACATAGTTTTGAATGAACTCGCCTAAATGGATCTTGTAGCGCAGAAGACGTTCTTCCTCGACAAGTTTCGCCTTCATCCCGGCGTGAACAGTCGGTTTCGCGGCAAGCCACGCGCGATAAGGCGCAAACGCCGCTTTCACGGACTTCCAGTCCAGACGCGTCAACTCGGACTTCTCTCCCAAAACCGGTCGAACGCACTTCGTCGCCAAAGCAAGAATTGCCTCTTGGTGCTTCGGGTTCAAGTGGTCATGCAGCGGCAGAACACTGTCCGGCTCCTCTGTCACAAGAGGGAGATCGTCCGGCGGAGTGAAGAACGCGTCAACAACCGGCTCAACCGCCGTAAGCGCGGCTTCGGCAGCAGACGTATCCGCCCCGCAAACGGCGACCGTCGGATCAAGCCCCTTCGCGTCCCAGTCGGCAAACGCTTTCTTCTCATCCGCCGTCGGTTCAAGCTTCGCGAGGTCAGCCTGCTTCGCGAGATTCGCCGCGAGAGCTACCTCATCTGCCGCGTGGTCACCGAAAAGTTCAGAGACCGACACACCCTTCTCTGACAAGAACGCGAGCGCACCTTTCACTTCGTCCGTCCGCACACGTCCGTCGCCGTTCGTGTCCAGAAGTTCAAGCGTACGTCCATCGAACCGCAGTCCCTTGACAGGGCAGGAAATCGCGTACCAGCTCTTCAGGTCTTCGGGAATCTCGAATCTCATCATGTTAACCTTTGTTCGACTTGCATCAGTCTGACGCATATTATACCAAAAAAGGCGCGGCACCGACACAGCCCCCGCCATGAGATCCTTCGGCAAGGGCCATCCCTGTCCTTCACCGCCTTGCGCACACACAGGAAAAAGGCTATAATACAACACCAAAAATACAGATGATATGATGATTGCTCAACACGTCCGCCGGCTTGAGGCGTATACCCCTGGCGAACAGCCGAAGACACGCACTGTCGTCAAGCTCAACACGAACGAGAACCCTTACCCGCCCTCTCCGGCGTGCACGAAGGTTCTTGCGTCCTTTGACCTTGATCGTCTGCGGCGCTACCCCGACCCCGTTTTCTTCGCACTTCGCAAAGCGCTCGCGAAGCTCAACGGCACGACGCCCGACCGCGTCTTCGTCGGCAATGGGTCCGACGAGATCCTGTCGCTGGCCGCACGCGCCTTTGTCGAGGACGGCGAGTCAATCGGTTCGCTCGACCCGTCTTACTCGCTCTACAAGACGCTTGCCTCCATCCGAAACGTCCCTTGGGAGCCCCTTGAAGGAAACGACCTGTCGGCTTTGCCGCCGTCTGGCGTTTCGCTTTTTCTCCTCACGAACCCCAACGCCCCAACGGGCGAATTCCGCGAACCGACGAGCATCGCGGCGTTTGCGCGAAAGTTCAAAGGTGTCGTTCTTGTGGACGAGGCGTACGCTGACTTCGCGCACGGCAACTGCATGGCCCTCGCGACCGCCCGACGCAATCGGAACGTCCTCGTCATGCGCACATTCTCAAAGAGCTATTCGCTAGCCGGCCTGCGAGTCGGATATTGCGTCGGCCCGAAACCGCTCATCGACGCGCTCTACAAAATCAAGGACTCCTACAATGTCGATGCCATTGCGCAAGCCGTTGCCCTTGCCGCGGTAACCGACCAGACATGGATGAAGGAAAACGTCAAGAAGGTCATCAGGACGCGCACTTGGTTCACGGACGAACTTGTCACGCGCGGTTGGGACATCCTGCCGTCCGAATCGAACTTCGTCTTTGCCAAGCCGCCGCATCCGCTGAGGGCCGCTCGTCTTTTTGCCGCGCTCAAGAAGAAGAACATCTTTGTGCGATACTTCAAAGGTCCAAAGACGGGAGACCGTCTGCGCATCACCATTGGAACTGACGCGGAGATGAGGAAACTTCTCGCAAAGATCTAACCCAAACCACCATGAATCCAATCTCAAAGCCCGATTACATGCCTCGCGCGGAACTTCGCGCCCTCCAACTCGCCAAGCTTCAGAAACTCATTCCCTATGAATACGAACGCGTACCGCTTTTTCGACGCCGTTGCGACGAGAAAGGCGTCAAGCCAAGAGATCTTGTAACGCTTGCCGATCTCGGCAAGTTCCCGTTCATGAAGAAGACGGACCTCCGTGATGAATATCCATATGGGCTCACGGCCGCGCCGATGCACGACATCAACCGTTTCCACTGCTCATCAGGCACGACTGGCAAGCCTATCTGCATTCCACAGACGAAAAACGACGTAAAGATCTGGACAAACGGCGTTGCACGATGCCTGGCGATGTACGGCCTTACGGCAGACGACATCGTGCAGGTTTCCTACGGCTACGGACTTTTCACAGGAGGTCTCGGCGCGCACTACGGCGCGGAGGAGCTTGGTTGCGCCGTCCTCCCGACGAGCGCAGGCAACACGGAGAAGCAGCTCATGCTCATGAAAGACCTCGGCGTCACGGCAATCTGCTGCACGCCGAGCTATTTTCTGCACCTCGCGACCGTCGCCGAGAAACTTGGCATCGACTTCCGCCGCGACACGAAGCTCAAGCATGGCGTGTTCGGTGCCGAACCATGGACAAACGAGATTCGGAAGCGCATCGAGGAGATTTCGGGCATCACCGCGCACGACATCTACGGGCTGACCGAGATAGCAGGTCCCGGCGTCGCGGGCAACTGCGAATACAGCCACGGTCTCCATGTCTGGGAAGACCATTTCTATCCTGAAATCATCGACCCTGACACGCTCGAAGTCCTGCCGGACGGCGAAGAGGGCGAACTCGTCTTTACGACGCTGGACCGCGTCGGCACGCCGATGGTGCGATATCGCACGCGTGACCTTTCGCGGTTGCAAGTCGATTCCTGCAAGTGCGGACGCACGATGCGCGTCATGGACCGCGTCCATGCGCGTTCGGACGACATGCTCATCATACACGGCGTCAATGTCTTTCCGAGCCAGATCGAGGCGAGTCTCATGAAGGTTCCGGAAGTCGCTCCGCATTACCTGATTGAGCTTGATTCGACCGACACGATGGACCTCTTCGAACTCAAGGTTGAGCTGAAACCCGAGGCATTTTCGGACAACATCCGCACTCTGGAGGCCCTGCGCAAGAAAGTCTTCAACGCCGTCAAGCAGATCATCGGGCTTTCTCCAAAGATCACACTCGTCGAACCCGGCTCCTTGCCACGCTCGGAAGGCAAGATCAAGCGCGTGATCGACCGACGGAAGAAACAGGGAACGCCATGAAAGACTTTTTCAGAGGCGTGCGACGGCACATTGGGAAACTCGATGCGGGGCATCTGCGGGAGCAATATCTGCTCATGTCGCAGGAACTTGAGTCCGCAGACCGGCTTCTTGACGCCATCGACCGCGGCATCGTCGTCCTTGACGAAAACGGGGCCGTGACACGCTTCAACCCTGCGTCCGAGACTCTTCTCGGCGCAGATCCTGCCGAGACGCTGAAGACGATGGGCATTCCGCTCGGCGTAGATGCAAAGCGGGAGGTCGCCATCTCCTACCCCGAACGGCGCGTGCTTGAACTGCAGACAATCCCGATGCAGGTCGGTACAGTCGTCTACATCCGCGACATCACAGCCGAAAAAGCGCGAACCGAAGAGGAGTTGCGCACGGGCGCAACCAAGGCCGTACAGGACCTCGCGGCCGGCGTCGCACATGAAATCGGAAATCCGCTGAACGCGATTTCGCTCTCCCTTCAGCTCATCGAACGCGACCCTACGGACAAGGAGACGATTCAGACCTGCATGCAACAGGTCAAACGGCTGGACGGCATCATCCGTGACTTCCTCGCGGCACTTCGTCCGCATCGCCCGAATCTGAGACCGGGATCGCCCGTCGGACCTCTCAAGCGCTGCCTCGACACCTTGCGCGAACAGTTTGTCGAACGCAATATCCACGTTACGCTCAATGTGCCTGCCGCCCTCCCAGCCGTCGCGCTCGACACCAGCCAAATCGAGCAAGTCTTCTTCAATCTCCTCAAGAACGCATTGGAAGCCATGCGCGACGGAGGTTCGATCACCATCACAATCAAGGCAGACGACGAGACTGTCGCCATCTTGTTTCGGGACACAGGGCTTGGCATGACGACAGCGCAACTGACCCATCTCTTCGAGCCATATCGCACGACAAAGGAAAAGGGAACGGGGCTTGGGCTTATGATTTCCAAACGCATCGTGCGTGACCACGGCGGCACCATTGACGCGGAATCGATCGTCGGCGAAGGCACGACCTTTACCGTCCGTCTGCCTCGAATCGAAAAACGCATCCGGGAGTTAGGCTAAATGAGCAAACCGAAGATTCTCATTGTTGACGACGAAAAGCCCTTGCGCGACATGTTGGCGAAGTGGTTTTCGCCCGTCTACACGTGTCTCACGGCACCGGATGCAACCGAGGCGATGAAAGTCATCAATGAAAATCCAGACCTCGCGGTGATGATTTCCGACGTGAAGATGCCGGGAGAAAGCGGCATGGAACTTCTCCACAAGGCGAAAAAGGCCAACCCCGCGCTTTCCGTCATTCTCCTCACGGCCTACGGCTCGGTCGATCTCGCCGTTGAAGCGATGAAAGACGGAGCGGATGACTTCTTCCAGAAGCCGATTACGGACATGACGGCGTTTGAACTGCATGTCAAAAAGGCCATCCGCACGTCCAATCTCGGCAGAGAAGTCGAACAGCTCAAAGGCCAACTCGGATCTGAACTTGAGAACTTCACGGGCAAGTCGCCCGCCATGCAACGCGTCTACACGCTGATTCGCAAAGTCGCCCCATCCGACGCGACAATCCTCATCGAAGGACCGAGCGGATCGGGCAAGGAACTTGCGGCACAGGCCATCCACAAGCTCTCAAAACGCGCCAAAGGCCCGTTTGTCGCCGTTGAATGCGCGGCGTTCTCGGGTGACCTTCTCAAGTCGGAACTTTTCGGATATGAGCCAGGCACCTTCACGGGCGGCCTGAAGGATGGCAAGAAAGGCTGCATCGAGCAAGCCGATGGCGGCACGCTCTTTCTGGACGAGATCGGGGAGATCGACCTGCCGACGCAAATCGCACTGCTACGAACAATCGAGACGAAGACTGTCCGTCGTCTCGGCGGCGCGACTGAAAAGCCCGTCAACTTCCGTCTCATTGCCGCAACCAACAGAAACCTCGCCAAGATGGTCTCTGACGGCACATTTCGCGAAGACCTCTATTATCGGCTAAACGTCATCGATGTGCGCACACCGGCCTTGAAGGACCACCCGGAAGACATCCCCCTTCTCGTCACGCGCTTCCTCCGGGAGTTCTCTGTCGCGAATGACGGACGCGTGACGGGAATCGAGCCGACGGCCCTGAAAGTCCTTAAAGCCTATTCGTGGCCGGGGAATGTGCGCCAGCTCCGCAATGTCGTCGAAAAGATGGTCGTTCTGGCCTCGGGATCTCAACTCACGGTCCGCGACTTGCCGGACGAGGTGTTGCCGACGGGAATGGACGAACCGAAAGACGGATCCGACCAAGAAAAGGGAACGGGGAACGTGCACGGCGAAAGAGTTCACGACATGGCCGCTCCTACCTTGGTCCTGCTACCCCAGACCCTTGCCGAGACGGAGAAGACGCAAATCCTTGAAGCCTTGGAGAAATGCCGCAACAACAAGACGAAAGCGGCCGAACTCCTTGGCATCTCCCGTCGTACGCTCCACCGCAAGCTCAACGAATGGAGAATTGAAAAGACATGAGCAATGCCTACTACGAGAACCTTTCTACGCAACAGCTTACGATTCGCAGTCGAATCCTGAAGATTCCGAACCTCAAGCTTATCGAGAAGATCGGCGACGGCGGCATGGCAACCGTCTGGAAAGCCTGGGACATCGCCAATCAACGCGTTGTCGCCGTCAAGATCCTTAACCACGAGTTTGCCAGCGATGGCGCGGAGGTGCGCCTGTTCCGCGCCGAAGAGCGCATACTGGAAGAACTCAAGCATCCGGGCATCGTCCAAGCCTATGACTTTGACAACGGAAACGGCAATTGGTATTACATTATGGAGTATGTGGACGGCTACACGTTCGCTGACCTTCTCAAGCGCAAACAGCATGTGCGCGAATCCGATTGCCTTCTCATCTGCGAATCCGTCGCGGCCGCGCTCGACTATGCCTGGAACGACCATGGCCTCGTTCACTGCGACGTGAAGCCAGAAAACATCATGATCAACACAGATGGGGTCATCAAGATCACGGACCTCGGGATTTCGCATCGCTTTGAATTCCGCGAAGGCCCGCAAAAAGCCCCCGACCATGTCCTTGGCACGCCGGCCTACATCTCCCCCGAACAAGTCTACGGCGATGTCGAACCCGATTGCCGCGCCGACATCTACTCGCTCGGCGCGACGCTCTACCACCTCGCCACGGGACGCGTCCTCTTTCCGGGGCGGGACACGGACGACGCGATGCGCGCGCACTGCGACGAAAGCACACAGGCGCGAGATCCACGCGCCTATAGACCCGAACTCTCGGACGGCTTCTGTCGGATGCTGGAACTGATGCTCGTCAAGAACCGCGACTACCGCATCGCTTCTTGGCAGGGCGTCTTTCAGATGTGCCGCGATATCGAGTCGGGAGTCGTCTTCAAGCCACGCGACACAACCAACGCAAACTCATCCATCAAGCTCATTTAGTCGTGCGACGACCGGAGCAACGCGTCTTCTTCGCGTCGCTCCGAAAAGTCACGAAAAGCGCACTATGATCGGAGAGTTCTTCGCTCGGAAAGATTCTCGGAAACTCCAGAGCCTCAAGGTCACGCGAGAAGATGTAGTCAAGTGCGCTGTTCCCATACCGCCGTGTCGGATGCGTTCCGCGCGAAGCAGGCGACAGAAGAGCCACATGATTCAAGAATCCCGCCGCGTCAAAAAGGTCAAATATCTTCTCTTCCGCGAATTCCTTACGCCACTTGTCCGCATTCATGTCACCGGCAATCAAAACCGGACGCCCCTTCCCCGACGCATTCTCATGAGAGAGAAGTTCCTTGACGGCGTTCATGCGCTTCATCCGATTCGCCAGCGCGATCTGGGGCGTCGTCGTGCCATAATTCGATTTGAGGTGGACCGCGTAAACCGCCACCGTCGTCGAGACATCCAGTTGAAGCGCGGCAACGGCATAGCCGCGCGGCGGCGTGAACTTACCTACCGGCATCCATTTTCGCCAGCCCGCCTCGATGATCGGCAAGGTTGTCGCTATGACATCCTGCTGCTGATCAAAGCGGTCTCGGCGTCGATACCCCGAAACAGACGCAACAACGAGATTCGTGCGCCCAATGCGTGCAACGAGATTCGTGGCATCCCGCAGTCCGCGAATCTCGTTCAGACAGAGGACGAGGTCATTCGTGCCACACGGATCGACCGCCCGCAAATCTCGTGCAAACATCCGCGCAACCGCCGCAATCGTCGCCTCTTCAACATCAGGATGCGCCCGATGCTCAGCTCGCCCAGAAGGGAACCAGTTCCCGTTCCAAGTTCCCACGACGAGCGCGGCCAGAATGACGGCAAGCGAATGCATCAATCAGAACCCCGGCAAATTGAGCTGACCTGAAACACAGACCTTCCGCCCTTTCGAGAGCGTCCGGTCCGACGTATCGTAGACGACGAACTTGATTCCATCGAAGCGCTTCGAGAGTTCACGACGAATAAAGCTTGAGACCGTCTTCACGTTCCCAACGTCATCATCCGAGAAGCCGATCGAAACGGAACGATCCAAGCGTCCCGAACGCCGAAGCATATGGAAAACATGCTCAACGAAGTCACGAATCGCAAATTCCTTCGCCAGTTCAGGACGCGCCATGGTGGAGGCAACGGCCAGTTTCTCGCGATAAATCGGGTCACTTGCCATCCGAGCCTTGAACCCCTTGTATGTAACGGCCGAATAACGGCACATGCTGAGATAATAGTCCAGTTCCTCGGCATCCGTGCCGAACTCACCGTCGCCAACACCGTCAATCCAACGACGATACCCTCGCAAATTGGACATCATTTCGGCGCGGTCCTCCTCGGTCAAGGCATAACGGATAAAGATCCGAACCGCCTTTTCGAGCGTCGCGGGCGAATGCCCGCGCGCCGTCACAATCGCGAAAAGACGACCTTCGCGAAGTGTCTTGCGAAGCGCATTGTAGCTCGGTCCAGGCTTGGCGCCATGTTCGATTCGTTCCAGTGCGGCAATCGTATCTTCAAGAAAGCGGTTGGTCGGGCCCTCAGAACTGCCATTTTCCATCGGCGGATCTTCAAAGTTCCGAAACGCCTCCGCCCAGTCTCCGCCTGGCGCACGATAATGTTCAACATCGGCTCGAACGAGCGCAAAGGTCGCGGTCGAGACCTCGACCGGCTTCCATGTGTCATTCTCCTCCAGATGCTCCATCCGAATCTTCGTGGGCATGTGGAGTATGTTGTCGTCCCAATCGAAGATGTAATATTTGAAGTCGCGCGTGACGACTTCTTCGTTTACGTATGGAATCGGCCTCTTCACGCGATCACTCGATCAAGAACAACGCGCATGTTCAGGACATCGTGCACAAGAAGGCGAAGCCTTCCTTCTTCGACCCGCCCCTCGACAACCGTCGGGAACAGGCTGGCATTCGGCCTGCCATGCGACGCGCCCAACTCAGGGCCTCCGCCGATGACCTGCGCCCACGGGCGGTCCGCCGTCGGCGCATCAAAGCGAAAGCAGTGCTTATGCCCACAGACAACGAGCTGAACGCCCGCCTTTTCCAGAATCGGAGACCAAAGTTCATTGCATTCACGCGACCAGAAGGCGTAATCTTCCGGGTCGATCTTCACGCCGTCGTGCGGATAATCAGGACTGTTCTTCGCCGCGAAAAGCGGAATGTGGCAGAAAAGCACCTTAAACTTCGCCGAAGCAATCTCTGGCCGACTGACTTGCTCGGCCAGCCATTCAGCCTGTGCGCGTCGATAGGGTTCAAAGTTTGCCAGCCCGAACCACTTCGGATGCCCGTCTGGCTTGTCTTCCCCCGTATCCATGCCAATCAAGGCCATCTCTCCAAGACGAACGGCAAAGTTCCATTTGAGATCCCACTGGTCGCCGCGTCGTTCAGCAGGATGTCGCGGGAACACGACCTCTTCCTTCTTGGAAATCCAACTGCCACGAAAATCATGGTTTCCCGACTCAAAGAGGACGGGGATCGACGTCGCGTAGTCGCGATCGACAACCGGCGGATCCAAGAAGATTTCGACAGCCGTCTCCTTCTCCTGTGTCGTGTTCGTCGCATCTCCGTTCCAAACGACGACCGATGGGGCCAACTCTTTGACTTTCTTCACGATCATGCCAAACGGCTTCCATTGGGCATGCGTGTCGCTCATCATGCAGAAACGGGCCGCCGCGCGTGTTCCAAGTGTTGTGAATGAGTAAGTTTCGGACACAATCGGTCGCCCGAGCTTCGCATCATAGATGCTCCGATAATCCGTAAACGGTGTCGTAATCGTCCGATAGTAGTATTTCGTCGCAGGACGAAGGTTTTCAAGACGCACCTGAAGCGCAGAAATGTCAATTGGGACAAGCCCGTAGCCACCCGATCTGACGATGACCGAGTTCTTGAACTCAGGATTGTCCGCATATTCGACAACGCCTTTGGAAAGTCCTGAGACTTTCCACGATACGCCCATCGTCGTCTCGCCCGGCGCCTGCAAATTAGGATATCCGACCGTCAGAGGTCGGCCCTGCGTACCCAGAAAAGGGTCAGTCCTCTTCGACTCTGCACCCGACGAAACCGTCGCAGCCAACGCGCCTGTTCCCGCCAAAAAGCCTCTTCGACTCACCATATTCATCAGCTTCATCATCAAGCCTCCTTCTTTGCTGTCACAACACCTTCAAAATCAAAGCCGCACACCTTCGTCAGACAAATGTCTACGAACTCGCCGATGTCCGTGTTGACGCCGCGCATCTTGCGTTTCGGCACCTCGAAATACGTCACGCCATCCACATCTGGCGCTTGTGATTCCATGCGCGCAACGCCGGGCGCGATTACAAGCGCACGGAAAGTCTTCCCGACCATCCGCTTGGCCTTCAATTTCCAAATCTTCGCCTGTTGAGCCATCACGAGCTTTTCCCGCGCTTCAGCAACCGCCCGCGAGGGACGACCGCGCATCGCCGCGCCTTTCGTCCCTGCTTCAGGCGAATAGGCAAACGCGCCGAGATGATCGAACTGCATGCGCTTCAAGTCCGCCAACATCTCGGCGAATCTTGTTTCCGTCTCGCCCGGGAAACCCGTCATGACCGTTGTCCGAACCGTAATGCCGGGAACGACCTCACGCAACACCTCCGCCGCGCAACGAGACGATTCTACCGCCGCCGCACGGTTCATTTTCTCCAGAACGGCCGGCACCGTATGCTGGATCGGCATGTCTACATAGCGGACGGCGTGTTTGGCCGTCGTCAGCCAAACAACGAAATCCTCCGTGATCTCGCTGGGATAACTGTAAAGGACGCGCACCCAGAAATCACCGGGAATCCCGTCGATCGCCCAAAGGAGATCCGTCAGGCGACGATTCCCTTCACGCCAGAGCATGGGGTCTTGCGCAACGACATTGAGTTCTCGGCATCCCGTGGCGACGAGAGCCTTCGCTTCCTGAAGGATCGCCCGAAATGGACGCGAGCGGTACTTTCCGCGAATGAGCGGAATCGCGCAATAAGAGCAACGGTGCGCACATCCTTCGGCAATCTTGAGGTAGGCAAAGGCCTTGCCTGTCAAACGCAGAGCCGGAATCTTCGGAGTTTCCCACTTTTGCGGAACGCCAATCCATTCGTCCACACCAGGGAACGCATCCCGCAACTGGGGGTAGCGCTGGGGATAGCAGCCCGTCACGACGACACGCCCATATTGCCCCCGATTCTTCAGTTCAACCGCACGGCGAATCTCGCGTTCGGCCTCCTCCCGCGCCGTCGCGATGAAGGAACAGGTATTCACGATGACCGTATCCGCACGGTCTGGATCCGGCGAAAGCGTCCAACCGGTCTTCAGAAGATTACCGGCGCGGACCTGAAGGTCAACCGCGTTCTTCGCGCAGCCCAGCGAGACAAGGGCAAGGGTTCCTTTTTTTTCAGCGCACATGGACCGACATCATTCTGCGGAAAATCGATACTCAGTACGGCTGTGGAACTTCTCGCTCGGACGCAGGACCGTCGTCGGGAAGTCGGGTCGGTTCGGCGAGTCTGGATAATGCTGCGTCTCCAGCGCGACGCCCGCGAACTGAGGCAACGTGCGGCCCGCCGTCTTCGTCGGGAGCGTCCCGTCCATGTTTTGCGCACCATAGACCTGAAGGCAGGGCTCGGTCGTCCAGACTTCAAGGCGACGGCCTGAGGCGGGGTCACACATCGTCGCGGCCGGATGCAGCTCGCCCACCGCGCCTCGGAGGACGAAATTGTGGTCATACCAGCCGTCCATCGGCCAGTTCGCCGGAAATGCGGTCATCCAAGCCGCCCGTGCGCCAATCGGGCGCAATTCCGTGAAATCGAAACCCGTCCCCTTCACGGATGCGTTCTGCGTCGGAATGAGTCCGGCGTCCGTCTGAGAGTACTGGTCCGCGAAGATCTGAAGTTCCTGCTTCAAGACATTGCCGCTCGCTTCGCCGGCAAGATTCCAATAGCTATGATGCGTCAGGTTAAGGACGGTTGCCTTGTCCGTCGTCGCCTCGTAGTCGATCGTCCAGATGTTTCCGGGAAGGACCCGATAGGTGACTTTGCAGGAAACCGTCCCCGGGAAGCCCATGTCCTCATCCGGGGAAACCAGCGTCAGAACAAGCCCGACCACGTCGCCTTCGACGAACGGGCGCGCTTGCCAGACCTTTGTGTCCCAGCCCTTCGGACCACCGTGAAGATTGCAGTGACGCGGCGCCGGTTTGGTCTCGTTGACGGGCAACTGATACGTCTTCCCGTCCAGCGTGAACTTACCGTCACGGATGCGGTTGCCGAAACGACCGATGAGCGTGCCCATCGAGAAACCGTTCCGCTCGTATTCCGACGCCGTGTTCCAGCCAAGCGTCACGTCCGCCAAGTTGCCAAAACGATCCGGCGCGTAGCAACGCACGAGGCGTCCGCCGTAATCGGCGACTTCAAGCGTCAGTCCGTCCGTGCCGCGCAACGTATAGAGCTTCGTCTCCGTTCCGTCCGAAAGACGACCGAAGTCTCGTACCGTCGGCGTCGCCGCCGCCATCAAGGTTCCGGCCATCGCAACAGCCGCCGTCATCAAGATTGCCTTCTTCATTTTAGCCTTTCAACTTTATTAACGTTATGACATCTGAATTCTCTTACCCGATCTTCAGCATCGCGTCAATCGCCCGCTTGGCGCGCACCGCAACCTCAGGATCGACCTCCACACGCGTCTTCATCTCACGCAACGCCTCGTGCAGGTTCTCCAGAGTCGTCTTCTTCATGTTCGGACAAATCAAATCGTCGGAGACCGGCACAAAAGTCTTCTCCGGGTTCTCTCGCCTCAGGCGATGAAGAAGCCCCGTCTCCGTCCCGACAAGTATCGTCCTGGACGAACTCTCACGGGCATAACGACACATTCCCCCCGTCGAGAGGCGTTCATCCGCCGCGTCACGCACATCGCGCGCGCACTCGGGATGCACGAGGACGGGCGCACCCGGATGCGCCGCACGCGCCGCCTCAAGGGTCTTCGCCGTCAGCCGCGCGTGCGTCGGACAGTAGCCCGGCCACAGCACATACGAACGACCTTGCTTCGTCGCGATGTGGTCTCCGAGGTGGGAGTCCGGCACAAAGATGACTTCACGGTCCCGTGGAACGGTCGCCATCACACGCTCGGCATTGCCGCTCGTCACGCAAAGATCACATTCCGCCTTGACCTCCGCCGTCGAATTGACATAACAGACGGCAATCGCACCCGGATGCTGTGCCTTCAGCGCGCGCAACTGCTCGGCCGTGACCATGTCAGCCATCGGACAACCCGCCGTCGGGTCAGGGATAAGGACCATTTTCGTCGGATTCAGGATCTTGGCCGTCTCAGCCATGAAGTAGACGCCGCAGAAGACGATGACCTCCGCCTCGACCGTTGCGGCCTTGCGCGCCAGTTCAAGCGAGTCCCCCGTGAAATCGGCAACGTCTTGCACCTCGCCCCGCGTGTAGTTGTGCGCGAGGATGACGGCCTTGCGTTCGGCCGCAAGCGTGCGAATCTCATCCGAGAGCATGGAAAATCGCCTCCAGGAACTCGTCATAGTTCTCAAATGCCGGGATGTCGGGGTTCGCTTGCCTGATCGCGTCCGTCGAACGGAAGAGAAAGCCCGCCTTCGACGCACGGATCATTTCCAGGTCGTTGAAGCTGTCACCCGCAGCAATCGTCTCGAAGCCACAGCTCTGCAAGGCTTTCACGGTCGTGAGCTTCGTATGGGGACACCGGAGCCTGTAGCCCGTGACACGCCCTTCCGCGTCTGCAAAAAGCGAGTTGCAGAACAGAGACGGCCAGTTGAGCTTCTTCATGAGCGGGCGCCCGAACTGGTCAAACGTGTCCGAGAGAATGAGAACCTGCGCGCGTTCGCGCAGACGATTCAGGAACTCATGGGCGCCGATAAGCGGTTCTATGCGCTCGATGACACGCGTAATCTCCTTGAGGCCAAGGCCATGACGGTCAAGAAGTTCCAGTCGATAGTGCATAAGCTTGTCATAGTCGGGCTCATCGCGTGTCGTGCGCATGAACGCGGGAATCCCCGTCTCCTTCGCGAACGCGATCCAAATCTCCGGCACGAGCACCCCTTCGAGATCCAAACAGACGATATCCATAATCGGTTGTGTTGATAGTTAAGATGTTTCTTTCTCCGCATATTATACCAAATCATCTCGCCCGTTTGGGAAACGCGGACCGAACAAATTGCGATTCGCCCCGAGGCTCGCTCATCGCAGGGCCCCGGGACGAATCAATCCAACCGTACCCCGCCTGTCACGGAAGGTCCACCGTCACCTTGAAGAAGCGATAGGCGGACGAATCTTCATCCGTGAGCTCTGTCCAGTCGGCGTCCAAAAGCGTCTTTTTGCCGAACGTGCGGTAAACGCGCGTCGCGCGAAGCGCCGGCGTGTCAGGAACCCATTCGATGACGGGCTTCGTGCCATTCAGGCGGATCGTCGCCGTGAAGAGCACATCGTTCGTCGGAGACGTCCCCACGACGAAGTCCTGCCAAACGGAACAAGGCGTACCGTCTGGCCAGTTCTTGCCCGTGCCCGCCAGTCCCGGCGATTGGGCATTGGCCAAGGCCTCATAGTCGCCATCGGAAGCCGCAAGCAATCCGGAATAGGCGTCAAGCCAGACGTGCGGCACCGGCACGGGAGTCGTCACGGTTACCGTGTCTGCGTCCACAGAATCCGGGAATCCCGCGAAGCGGCTTAGCAGGACCTCCTCGTTCAGGCACTGGGCGTCTGTCGCGTCCGCCCCCGAATAGCCCGTCGCAATTCTCTTCGCATGACGCCAGAGCTCGTGGAAGTTGAGCCGCCCGTCACCATCCGCATCGGCCTCACCCGTCTTCCAGCCGTCCAGCAGGGCGAGCGTGAACGCACCGCCCTGCGCCGTGTCCCACGAATACTGGTTGTAGTCCGCCGCCGCGATCCAGCCGATGTCATCCGCCGTGATGCCGGACATCTCCCCCTTGCGCAGGGCCGTCCGCGCCACCATCAACTGGTGGACGCGCTGCGCGAAGGACATGTCGGCGGTCGTGCGCCGTGCGTCCATCGTCTTGAACATCCCGGCGGAATGGCACGTGTCCAGCACGACCACCACCTTCACGCCCGCCGCGAAGCGCATCAGGTCCGCCGCCATTTCGTAGTCCTCGTAATTCGCATCATGGAGGCAGATGTAGGCGTCCTTCGTCAGCTCGCCATTCACCGTGTGGTTGCCGCCGTGGCTGGACTGGTAGTAGAGCACCGTGTCGCCCGCGACGGCCTTGGCGGCAAGCGCGGCGAGCTGCGCCCGCACGGCGGCCTTCGTCGCAGACGCGTCTAGGAACGCGACGGTGTTCGTCTTGTGCCAATACCCCTTCGCGACGCATCGCGTCTGCATGTTCGTCGCGTCCAGGACGCATCCGGCGAGGCTGCTGGCATGGGCGTATTCCCCCACCCCCACGAAGACGCCGTGGCATGTTCCCGCCATCTGCGCGGCAAAGTCCGCCGCAGCGTCGCGCACCGGCGTGGACAGGGCATACTCGTAGCAGCCGATGTCGACCGTGTCGTGCTGGATGCGCGCGTTGCCGTCCAAGTCGAAATCGCCCTTCACGAAAGCGTTCGAACCGGAGTCGATGCAGGGAGAGCCGGTCGCAAGGTGATAGTCGCCGCTCCCTGCGTCAACGAACAGAGGGTCCACGCCGACAAGACTGTTCACCGTTTCCAACACGTACCCCACATTGTCGCCCGACACGTTCCCCGTTTCCGAGGCAACCGAAACGCGATTTCCGTACACGACTGTGTTGTAAACGCTCCCTCCGCTTCCGACGCCGCCGCCCTCAGCCTGTGTGCCGCCATGGACTTCGTTCCCAACCACCGTACAGTCGTAAAGCGTCGACCTATGTGTACCGCCACCCACACAAGTCAACGTCTTCTCCTCTGTCGCGTCCTCCACGAGGTTGTCCGCCACAAGGCAGTCCACGAGCGTGGACGAATCCGCGCCGCCACCCGAAAGCGGCATCGGCACCCGATCATTTGGCCTCGACAAACTCACGCGATTGCCGAAGATCCGACAGCGCCGCGCTGTCGAATGCGCGAGTCCGCCGCCGTAAAAGTCAGATGTATTGCCCACAATGTCGCAGTCTTCGACAATGCCGCCGTTGACGCCGCCACCGCCACCGTCGTAGATGACGACGCGACCGTCGCCGCCGAACGTCCACTGCGTCTCCGAGAATCCGTTCGTGATCGTGAAGCCAATCAGTGTCGAGTCCGTCGCCTCTTCGTCGCCGAGATAGGCGCAACGGGTCACGCCGCCGCCGTCAAGGACCGTCACGGCCTTGCCGCCAATGCCGACAATGCGCAACATCGACGCATGGTCTTCCGTCGTGATCGGCGCGTACCTTCCCGGCTTCACGAGAATCGTCTCGCCCCTCTGGGCCGCATTGATGGCGGACTGGATGGACGCCTTGGGAGTCTCCCACGACAGGCCGCTGGCCGCGTCGTTGCCCGTCGCCGCGTCAACGTGAAACGTGAAGTTGGAAAACGTCGCCGTGACAATGCCGTCCGCCGTCACGTTCGGCCAGGCGAACATCGCGTCGCTTGTCGCGAATACGCCGTTTGTCGCGAATCCGAGGAACGGACGCGGCCCGTTCGCCACCTCAAACGTCGCCGTGCCGCCCGTCGGCACGACGGCGGTCAGCGGCGAGACGACGCCGTTCCCCGTGATCCGCACGGACAGGACAAGCCCTTCAACGGGATTGCCGACGTTCGCACCCATCGTCTGCACGCCGTCCGTATCGAGGCAGGGAGAGCCGATGCGCACGCGCATATCGCCGTTCGCGGCGTCCACAAGGCGCGGATCGTTCGTGACGATGCCCGCGCTTTCGCCATCGAGCGGCATTGGCCAAGTGCAGGAGTTCTCGAACTGCACATCGTCGTAATTGGCCGTCACGCCATCCGCCGTCACATTGCCCCACACGATACTGTCATAGACACGGGAAGAATCCCCGACCGCGCCGTCTTCGCCGACCGTGTTCCCGGCCACCGTGCAACGCGTCAGTTCGCACAGCCAGAGGATTGCGTCGTCGCACACATTCCCCGTCACGACGCAATCAAACAAGCGGCATCCGAACGCATAGGCCGGACGGCTTTGCGCATCGGATGTGACAATGCAGTTGCGCAACGTGACCGCATCGAGTTCGCACCCCCTCATCGTGAAGCCGTCCAAGGAAAGCTGCCGCACGTCATTATTAGAATACGGGGACCATCCATCTCCACCGTAGCAGCCGCCCAAGATGGAGGTGCATTGGGCGCCGCCGGTCGCGACAATCGAAATGTCCGCCCCATTGAAATAAATGATTTCATCATATCTGCCGGGCGCGACATAGATGGCATCACCGTCTAGTGCTCCTTCCACGGCCTCAGCAATGTTCTGTAACGCCGAATCGGCGGATGACCCGTCGCCCACGCCCTCTTCCGCCGCCGCGTTCACGTACCAGTCGCGCACGACGCGGAAGGACCACGTCCGCCACACGTCGTTCGTCCAAAATCCGTCCGACACGACGCACCTCAGCTCATGCGATCCCACGTCGTTGACAGTTGGCGCAAACGTGAACTGCGCCTCCGAACATTCGACCTCTTCGCTGTCAAGATACCAGACATACGTCAAAGGTTCGCCTTCCGGATCGTTCGCCGCGACGGCGAACGTCGCCAAAGATCCGGCTTTCACGTTGACATTCGTTGTCGGCGAAACGCTCTCGATGACCGGCCGATGGTTGGGGTTCTCGTTCACGACGAGCGTGAGTTCCCGCTTCGCCGTCTCGCCCGCCGCGTCCGTGACGGTCACGGCAAACGTGTTCGTCCCCGCCATTCTCGGCGTGCCGACGACCTGCCCCTCCTCGGTCAGGGCGAAGCCATTGCCGATTGCGCCGTCCCTCAGGACGATGTCCGATGCCGCGTTGAGGTCCAGTTCGTCGCCCAGCGACAGGTAGCGTTCGCCCTCGCCGGCCGATGCGCCGACGAAGCCGCCGCGCGCATTGCCCGCACCGTACGCCAAGCGAACCGTCCCGTCCGCAGAGAGCGTCGCAGAGACGGCAACTGCATCTTTTTCTCCGCCTCCCTGATAGCGGCCCATCCAGCGAATCGTGACCGCATCCGCGCGCTCGGAGACGAAGATGTCGCCCGTGCCCGACGTGTCGAGGTCCGCCCACAGCGCCGCGACCATCACGCGGTTGGTGAAGTTCTGAAGGCTGTAGGTGTATCCGGAGAACCACCCGCCAAACGTGATTGTGCCGTTGCTGTTGACATAGACGGTGCGGTACGTGTTCCCGTAGAACGGGAAGTCGAACGGGAGCGCAAGCGCCCAGCAGTTGTCATCCGCATGCCACCCCTGCGCCGTGCCGACCTCCGCATAAGTGGTGGCTGTCCGTGAAGAGACATAACCGTTTTCGCAGCTCCACGCATACGGCGCCGCGCCGCCCGCCGCCTCCAGCCGGACCGCATACGCGACCTTCTCCATCGCCTCGGGAAGTTCCGCCGTCGTGACGGACAGCGGGACAGGCCACGTGTTCTCGGACAGGTCGCTGCGAGCCCCCAGGCCAAGCGCGTTGAACGCCTGGACCCAGTAGTAGTAGGCCGTCCCCTCCACCGCCGTCTCGTCCGTGTAGGCATTGGCTTCAGAAGACCCAATGTACTTCGCGGACGACGCCATGCGGCGCGTCGAGCGGTAAATCATGTAGCCCTCGGCATCCGGCAAAGCATCCCACGTCAGGACGCCGCGCACGGCGCAAAGCCCCGTCACCTGTCCCGGCGGCGCATCATACGCCGCGCCCTCGTAGCAGCCCATGTCAACGCGCCCGTCCTGAATGCGGTCGTTCCAGTCAAGGTCCGTCTCGCCCTGCACATAGGAGTTATTGCCCGCATTCAGGCACGGGGAACCAGCCTTGAGGCGAAAGTTCCCCGCGTCCGCATCAACGAACTGCGGATCGTTCGTGATTGTGCCGCTGAAGCGACGATCGACCGTATCGTCCGTGCAGCAATTGTACAGATTGGCGTAGTCTGCATTTGGATATCTCGCATTAGGCGCTACGACTTCATTGCCCCAAATGATCGTGTTGTAAGCCGAATAGCCGTTGCCATAGACACCTCCGGACTGTGCCCATCCAGACGTTCCTTTTGCCTTGTTTCGCGCGATGGTACAGGAACGCAGTCTCGCCCCATATGTTCCGCCACCTTGCGCCCCGTAGGACGCCGTAGCAGAATTGCTGACCACAAGACAGTTGTTCAAAGCCCCGCCATACGCGCCACCACCATAAGCATAGGAAACATTCTTTCCGGTCACGCAGTTGGAGATGACGCAACTGTCAAGCGTACCGCCGTACGAGCCGCCGCCGTATTGTTGCGCTTGTCCATTGAGAAGCGTGAATCCCACAAGAACCGAATTCGTCTGAATGCCGACAATCGCCAATGTCGCGCAACGATCCGTACCACCGCCGTCAAGGAACGTCAATTCCGCGCCATACAGGCTCTCGACGCGGACTCGCTTGTTGTCCGTGGAAATTGGCGCGTATGTTCCCGCTTCGACATAAATGGTTTCGCCGTCCACGGCCTCGTCTATCGCCGCTTGAAGCGTCCGTTTTGCCGTATCCCAGCCGAAACCGTCATTCGCGTCGTCGCCCGCGCGGGCATCCACGAACCAGTCAAACGTGTCGAAGACGGCGACCGCCCGCACGTCCGCCGTGACGTTCGTGAGCGTGTAGACGCGATTCGAGACAACTTCGCCGTCGACGTCCCAGTAAAGGAACGGACGCTCCGTCTCGTCCGCCGCGATCGTCACCGAGTCGCCGTTCGACACAAGGAACGTCGCGTTCGACACCGCACCCGTCCCCTGCACGCCGACGGACACGCTCACGCCCTCGACGGGCGCGCCAACGTCCGCGCCACAGACCTGAACGCCGTCGACGAAGCAGGGCGAGCCGACGCGCAGACGCGCATCGCCGTTCCAGCCATCGACCAGCAACGGGTCGCCAAGAACAGGATTCGCACCACGGCTCGGCGACAGGCAACAGGCGTTGAAGGATCCGCCATAACTGTCATCCCCCGTCCCAGCTGAATTCTGATAGACGATACAGTTGGTCAACGTGCCATAATACGTTCCGCCGCCGTATCCGTCCGCCTCGTTGCCACAAATTGTGCTGCGGTCAGCCGTGCAGGAGTAAAGACCGCCACCATCCGTCCCCGCTTTGTTTCGCGCCACGACGCAGTTTTCGAGACGCGAGAGATAAGCGCCGCCGCCAGAGCAAACAGCCTCGTTCCCGACGACCACACAATCGATGAGCGTTCCAAAATACGCCCCTCCGCCCGAACCGGTCGTGTAGCCGTTTCGCAGGGTGAAACCGCGCAAGACGGCATTGGTCGTTCCGCTGTAGTAGTCCGAAAGATCAGCGCAACGGTTCGTCCGACCTCCGTCGATGGCGGTCTGCGCCGCGCCATGCGTCGAGTAGATGCAGATCGATTTCCC
Organism: uncultured Kiritimatiellota bacterium; assembly: GCA_934635225.1. GTDB lineage: Bacteria > Verrucomicrobiota > Kiritimatiellia > RFP12 > UBA1067 > UBA1067. The sequence goes on along the minus strand of CAKTYZ010000008.1, from coordinate 84,301 downwards.
CTTGGAAGCATATCCTGTCGGCGCAATCGGCGCATACGTGCCGGGTGTGACTTCAATGGATTCGCCGTTCTCCACCAGCGGAAGCGCCGCATGGATCGTCCGCTTGGCCGTTGCGTATGTCAAGCCGTCATTCGCATCGTTGCCCATCTCCGCGACGTAGACCGTCCGTTTCGCGAACCGCGCCGTCACGCGGATGTCGGACTGGATGTCCGTAAGTTCCAGAGCCTGGTTCGCCGTCGCAAAGACGCCGTTCGTGTAGAATCCCTCAAAGGCACGGCCCGTCTCTTCCGCGACCAGTTCAAACGCGGAACCGGGCACGACAACCGCGCCAGGGCGCGTCACGACGCCGAAGCCGTCGATCTCGACCGTAACCTTGAACTGTCCGTTCGTATCGACAACCCGTCCCGCACCGACGATATTTTCGCCACACGGCGACAGCAGGTCGTAGATGCGCCCCGCCCTGTCGACAAATGCCGGCGGCTCCGTGACGATGCCCGTGCCAATGCATGTCGAGCCTTCGACCGTCGTGCAACAGTTCGTCACCGAACCGTAGCTCGAATTAGACGACATCGTACCTTTTCGCGTGTCATTATTATGAATGATTGAATCGACGCTTGAAACATACATTGTGCCAGCACGATAGCCCGGCGCTGAATTGTTCTCCGCAACCGTGCAGTCTGCGACACGAAGCCCATATTGGTTCGCGGAACGAAGCGTCCCTTGAAACAGGGCGGTATTCCGCACGATAAGCGAACGCGAAAGCACTCCCGAAACGCCGTCAGCCATGTAGACGGACGAACCATAATGGGCTCGATTGTCGGCAATGTAGCAATCAACAGCCGAAAGCCCCGAAGTCTTCCAATAGATGCCGCCGCCATAGACTCTCCCATTATTCGCGCCGTTGTAGGCGCGGTTGCCGACGATCGAACAATTTGCGAGGTTGGCGTCGCACACGCCGCCGCCATATTGCGCCTCGCAATTCGCCACGACGCAGTTCTCCAGCGTGCCGCCGTAGACGCCGCCGCCGTATTGGCGAGCCGTGCTGACCGAACTTCCGTTCGCGTTCCCGTTCCGAAGCGTGAAGCCACGCAAGACTGTATTCGTCTGTCCTCCGTCCGTCCCCAGCGTCGCACACCGATTCGTCCCTCCACCGTCGATGATGGTGTTGCGCGATCCGTTCACCGACTCGATGACGATGCTCTTGTTTTCACAAGTGAACGGCTCATACACGCCATCAAGGGCTTTGACTTTCATAGCGTCGCCTCTATGTCCGACGGCATACTGAAGCGTACGAAATGCCGTCACCGCATTCGTTCCCGCATTGACATCCGACCCGTTGACAGCATCAACCCAGCAGACGATTTCCTCATATTTGGCGTGATAGACCGTTTCTCCTGTCACAGGCACAACCTCCTCCTCCCATCCGACGAAGCGATAGCCAGGCTTTGCGGCTACAGCTACTGGTCTCGGGAGCGTCCCAACATCGGCAACGACAATCGTAGAGGTGACATCGCCACGCAAAAGCCCGCACACCCCCGCGTCAAATGCGATACGATAGGAGAAATTGGTTGGCGACGATCCATAGACACATACCTCGTCAAAATCGGAAATGCCATCACCGTCCGTGTCGCTCTTGTTCGGGTCCGTTCCAAGCTCACGTTCATAAGCATCCCCCAACCCATCTCCATCGCTGTCAAAAGGAATGTAGAGCTGCCCGACGGAAATGTTGTTTTCGTAACAGGACTCCTCCACCTTTCTGTCTGGATTGACGACAGCAAAAACACGACTATGCTCAGACGTCACGCATAAACTACTCTGCGGCAAAACGACAGAGGCAACATAGCACATCGCCTCCCCCCCTGCCAACACGACCGATTGTGTCCGTGCCAAGTAGCGCTCCGTCCGGTGAATCAAGACGGAACTCGACTGTCGCGCCTTCCGGAGAATATACCAGCCCATCGTTCTCTACGGTCGTCGAGATGGAATACGACTCATTCGGCAGATGCTGCACGAGGACTGGGCCAACGGTCAGATCGGTCACGAAACAAACGTTCGACAGGACATTGTTCGCACGATTCACATCAGCGATCCAACCTTCTTCATCCACAGCGGCCACGAACGCCTCGTTGCTCGTAGCCATGGCAACACGCCACGGGATTTGGACACAAGTGGCTCCGCCCGACGGAATCGCATTTGTCAAGAATGTCTCTCCTATCAGCGCGTCGCCGCGATAGAGACGAACGCTTACGTTAGTCGTCAATGACAATGCGGCAAGCCCTCGATTCTCCACGGTAATACGAGCAACCGCATTACTTCCAACAAGAATTTCATCGTCAAGAACAAGCCCATTCTCCGCAATCGCAAGGTCGGCACTTGGCATGCGGACAATCTCCTTCAGCGTCCCGTAGCGCCCGAAGTCAGCCTCAGACTTAACCTTTGGGCGAACGAGATAGACGACACGCACATTCCCGGCATCGTCTATAACTGCACGCGTGTTCCGTTCCTCCTCATCGTTCTCCGTCAACGTCACAAATCCACTCCACGCCTGCGTTGCATCATCATACAGGCTCATGCAGACCTCCGGACTGGCAAACATCCTGTTTGTAACCATCGTACCAGACACAAGCCCTGCCAACACGCCATTCGCATCCCGTAAAAGCGAGAATTCGGGCTTAGCGACATCGGACAACAAAGCACTGACCACCGAGAAGTTCGTCTCGGAAAGGCGACGGGACACCATTTGTTCATCGCGATACCAAACGCAGACAATCCGTCCCTCTGAATCAAAGGCGACCTGCGGACGAGTGTCCGCCACATCGTCATTTGTGAGGCGCTCCGGGCTCGACCATGCGCCATTCTCGTATCGAATGGCGAATATCTCACGGTCGAATTTCGTTTCATCAGAGAAGTCCATGTCACGTTCATACAGGTAGACAGCGCATGACCCGTCAAACGCGAGACTTCCAGAAATGATTTGCCCCGCATCCGCATGAATAACTTCTTCGGGCATCCAAACCCCATCGACAAGACGAGCGGACACAAGGGCATCAGGCGAATCCTCTTGCGCAAATAGTTCGCCCTTGGCGTTTCGCCGCCATACGACGACAGCGCGCCGATTGGCAGCCGCCGCAAGCGACGGCATGCCATCAAACAGCGAATTGTTCGTCAAGTTCTTGGCCGACCAGAAACCATTCGTATCACAGACGGCAACGGCAATTTCCATCGCCGACAGAGACGAAGAGAGGTCATCCTCGTCCGTCAGCACGCGTCTGGCATTCATCCATGCCGCGACCAACCCATCCTCGCCAAGAGTGGAAAGTGTTGGGTTGTAATCCGCCGTCCCATCATCCCAAATTGTCTGCGTCGCCAATGTGCCAGAGGCATCCTCCGTCAGCAATGCCGCCTTGCAGACGTTCAGACCTTCTCGGTTCTCCGCATCGTCTTGCACAACGACAACCTGCAATACGCCATTCCGGCACAAAACCTGAGAAACGGACTCATCGGGCGCATTCTGCATGAGAATGCGCCCACTTGATGCACCGCCTTTCGCAAACACGACCTGCGCAGGGACAGATGCCGATCGGATGGAATCCATACAGCGCGTGAACGATGCGGCTGACATATCGACCATGGAAAATGCCCCTTTGCGCTCCACAACGGATTCAGTCGGAACTATCTGCCATCTTCCTTCAAAAAACTCACATTTATGCTCGAAGAAGAATGCCCTCAATCGTCCGCCAGCATTCACATCAACAGCAAAAAAATCACAACCGCCATTATATCTCCATGACAAAGCGGCATGCCCATAAACCTCAGCACGTACGAATTTCGAATCTCCTAATCCCACTCCGAGTTCAACCCATGGTGCTTCCGCATTCAAATCCCACCCAATGCCCTCCAATGCGCTGTCCCAGTTCCATGTGCCTGCCATCTTTTTAACGGAGACTTTCACTTCACCGCCCATTGTAAATTCAACCATGAACGGGCCAATCGCAGCCACTGGTCGTGGTCCAGAAGAAAAATCCAAGAAGCCGACGCCACCGATATCTTCAAATACGAAATTCTGTCCTGCCTCATTCCAAGAAAAAGCGAGAGAGCCTCTGACCATGGCCTTTGTCTCAAAGCCAAAAAAATCGTGTTTATAGGCACCAGAGGTTCCTTTCCCTCGCTGAATCTTCCCGTCTCCAGAGACACCGGCCCCTATCCAGCCTTGCAAAGTTCCGTCTGACGTATACTCAGCCGCATAGCCGAATGCTGGCGTCACACCCATCGTTGTCCTTGACCTCTCATTCTTTCGCGGCAGATATGATTTCTTCTTCCATTCGCTCTTACGGCTCTCAAATGTAAACGAGCCCTCACCAAAAGTGTATCGAAGCGCCTTCCTGCCAATGTTCTTGACAGGATGCATCATCGACAGGACTGGCGCTGAGATGACGTCAAAGTTCGCTCGGAATGGCGGTGTACGATAGCCGTCCTTATCGACACCAACAACGGTTAACTTAAAGCCGGGCGTCAAGCCGCCAACTGGCAGTTCGTAGATGTTTGACTCCACAACCTTATTCGGCTGGTCGCTATAGACATAGCCCACGATGTCAGAGGAACTTGACATGACCTTGAACTTGATCGAAATGGTATGCCGGGCATTCGCCAAAAAATATGCCTTGCGTCCGCCAGCATTGTAGGGGCCTTCGCAAAACTGACTGTCAAATCCCGTAATCACGAAGTCATTTCGCCGCGTATCGAGAGAGAAACGCTCGGACTCTCCCGCATAAGACGAAATGATTCCAAGGGCAAGAACGCTTTCAACCAGAAGAACTCTCATGTTCATCGACTCTCTCCTATTGAATGGAATTCAGTTTGCCAGCTTCGTCAAAATAGATAGTCACGCACGGATCGGACATGTTAGCGGCCGTTCTCGTGTGCGTTCCAGTCGAAATTGTCTTCGCCAATGTCATTCCGCCGCAAGATACGACAACCGTCGCCTTTGCGGCAGAACCAACACTTCCAAAATAATTGCAATGAACTCGATAGGCGCGGTTTCGCACGCCCTCCAACGTTTCTCCCGGGACCACGCCGATATTGATATATTCAGGACCCGAACCCGTGTTGTCACCACGCCAAGTCGAACGATAGGTCGATGAAGTAGACCCCGTTCCATAACTCCAACCGACTTTTACATCCTGCCGATCAACCCAATAGCCGCAGACGTCAAGATCCCGACCGCCAAACGAAGCCCAGGAAATCGTGACGACTGCCCATGTCGATGGATTATCAGCGAGGACGGCGGTCACTTTCGCCACCATATCCGAGGACTGTTTATTGTCATAGTCCTTTCCGGCATCCCACACGATGCGCTTGTTTCGTCCTGGTGTAATTCGAAGGCCAATGTCACTGTCTTCCGAGAAAGTCGTTGCAGGAACAACAACGCCATTATCCGTTACGACAAGCGAGACATTCATCGGGATGCCGCCAGATGTCGTTGCGTCATAGGTTATGACGACTTCCTTGCAACCACTCATCAGTCGCCCTGCTCCTTGGACAGCTTTCACGTTTCTGGCAAGATCCGACGAGGCTTCATCCAGGCCTTTTCGTGTCGCTGCCATCATGTCTGAACCTGTCTTGGACATTTGCCAAAACTCTACGTCATTCGACTTCACTTCAGGCTCCCACTTCCTTTGAGTCCCTGCGGTACACGCCGCGTACGCTGCCAACACGGCCAGTGTCACGCCGCATTTCATCCACATACTTCTCATTCTGCTCATTTTCCTTTCTCCGCACCCACCTGACAAAGGCACAGCCGCCGGGCGCAGAAAAAGGAACGGCGTGCCTTCACATCAATGTTCTACGTGAGGCGCGACCAAGCACCTTGAGAAAACACGGAATAAAAGACACGCCGCGTGAGCATACACGCGACGCATCTTACATATTCGGCTCTCTCTTTAAAGTTGGTCGCTTTTCACATAAAGCCAAATACGCAAGACTGCGTACGCCTCGCGGGCCTCGGATGGGTTTCCGCGAGTCCTTTTCCTTAATCGGCCCAGTGTGCGGCCGCAGGTAAAGGTTTCGCCGTCCAAATTCCAAAATCAGGTCAGACCTGATTTTGGAATCCGTTCGACCGGTGGCTGACGTCTGTGCCCGTCAGCCGCTGTCAAAGAGCCATCCGGCTTTTTCAGCCGTCTTTCAGGCAGGGCACATCCCACCCAAAGAAATCAGAGCGAATTATACCACTTTCCGCCGAAACCCGTCAACTCAGCGGAAATGTCCACCCTTATCCGAAAATGGTAATGTCTAACGGGTCAGCAAAGAAGAGAGGAAGGCCAGGGGGGAGGGGACCAAAGAAGGAAAGCGAACAACGCCACCCCATAGATGCCGGGGACGACCTGGAACGGGTGCGTCAACCGATGCGGATGGAAGAGCCGCCTCTATGCGGATGGAAGGGGCGTCTCCATGCGGATGGAAGAGCCATCCCCATGGCAACCATGATTTTTGAATTTCTTTTTGCGAATTTCGACGCAAAGCTCCGCAGACGCTGCGGCATGGCAGCGCGAGTTCAGGCGCGGGGCGACCTCGCCCATCGTCAGGCGCTGGCAGCTCGAGGACTGGATCAACTCAATCCACAGGGAATCGCTCAACGGAGAGACCGCATATGCTTACGATTCACGTCTGGCCAAAGCGGCTTAAGGAGTTTTTGCTGACCCACTCCCTTTACAAGTCACCATTTTTGATTTTTGATATAATGGCCTCAGGAAATGAAGAACGGAGGCATGACATGAAAAAAGAAAAGACACCACACCATCGCTTCGCCAGGCGCTCGCATGCTGCCTGTCCGTCACAATGGCGGCATCAGCCGCCGTGGCGGCCACGGACTACCAGACGTTCCTGAAGATGGTCGGGCATGACGGCAAGGAGAGCGCGAACCACGTCGAGGACATGTCGCGGGATGGCGACTTCTTCAGGGCGGACGGCCTGTACACCGTCAGAGTCTACGCCCCCGAACGCAACAGGGTCGCGCTGTGCAGTGACACGTTCGGCGGCGACCATGGCTTCGCCCCGCATGCGGAGGCTCGGGAGCGCAGCGAGATGGACGCCGCTCTTGGCGGGAAGGATGCCAGAGCGGAACCGTGGAGGCGGACATGCTTCGTGACGCTCGAGGAGAAGGACGGGAAGCTCCGGGTGAAATACGTCATGCCGACGGACAGGTACATCAGGCACTACTCAGACTGGTGCCGGACGAAGCTGAACGCGCGGCGACGCGACCTGCCCGAAGGCCTCAGGGGCGCGTGGGCCGGAATCGTGAAGTCGTATCTCGAGCTCCTTGACATCGCGTCGGACGAGGAATGCGTGCGGCTGTCACTGGCGAGCCGGCTTGGGGTCGAGGCCGTGAAGCGGACCGAGCCGGAGAAGTTCGGCGAACTGCTCGGCAAGATTGAGGAGTTCAAGGGCCGTTGCCAGGCGATGTCCGCGTCCGTCTGTGAGATTCGGGACACTTCGGAAAAGCTGGACGCCAGCCTACGCAGGGTGCGGGCCGAAGCCGGCTCGGGCAGCTCCTACCGGATGCCCACGGTCGAGTTCCTGGAGAAGATGGACGAGATAGACCGCAAGGGCTGGGACGCCCGAAAGAAGCGCAAGGCCTACGGAAACCTGATAGACAAGTACCTGGGCCGCTGATTCTGCGGACTTTCTTCAATCATTCGGGCTTTGCCAATGGCACAAGCCTCGTCATTTCGTTTTTTCAGCTTCGTCCCATACATCATCCGCGCCGATGTCAATGTCATTCGGCCATGCAAGAGCACCATAAGAAACATGCGCACAACGGAAAAACGAAGGATTCTTCAAGGGCCTGTAGTAGCCCATGCTAAAGTATGGGCGACAGTCAAGAACACCTGTCGTGCCGTCATCAAACGTCACTGACACCCGATGGTCGTCAATTGCACGTGCTGCCGTCAGAAGCCTGTAGGTGTTCATCTCTCGCAAACTCCCTTATGGGTTGATGGTGAAATATGTCCCGTTCTCGCTGTTCAAGGCCTCCCAATTGGCCAAAAGCTCGGCCTCATGCTTGGCGATGAAAGACTGCACGTGGTAAGTCTGGTCTTTGGGAAAGTCGCCTTGGAGCTTCTTGCGGGTAAGGATGTCAAAGGTCGCTTCTTTGCCCTGATACCAAGCATGGATATGTGCCCGGTGGTGCTTGTAGTTCCGTTCGCTTCTCATCCGGATGAGAATTCCGTTGAACATCGCAAGTGTTGCCATTGTCTACTCCTTATGTCTTGTACATGTCTTATGGTCAATATTATATCAAATCGAGATGCGCTTGGGAACCGGCAAAATGCCGTTTCTTGCGTTTTCTCTCGCAATAAGCTTCTTTTCGTCATCTGAAGTCCTTTCTGAATATGTAAGACTGCGCATGCCTCGCGGGCCTCGGATGGGTTTCCGTGAGTCCTTCTCCTTATCGACCCAGTGTGTAACCGCAGACAAAAAGGTTTCACCGTCCAGATTCTAAAATCAGGTCAGACCTGATTTTAGAATCCCAGCCGTCTTTCGAACAGGGCTCATCCCACCCGAAGAAATCAGGACGAATTATACCACGCTCCGCTTTCCGCCGAAATCCGTCAACTCGGCGGAAATCTCGAGAAAAAGGCCTTCATCTTGAACAAGCCCTCCGTGCCCACCCCGCATCCTCTCTGAGACTCAGTCTTGGAGACGAAACGGACTCGTCCGCACCGCGTCAGAAGGACGACCGGACGTCTCAACGGAGAGATCAAGACGTCTTAACGGAGACGCGGCGTTCTCTCCGTTGAGTCATCGCGTTCTCTCCGTTGAGAGATTCCGTTCTCTCCGTTGAGACGTCCGAACGCCGCCGGTGCAAGGAGGGCTAAAACCTGTAAACAAACCTGCCGAGATCGTTCCGAAGCCCCCTCATTCGCCCAACAACTTCGTCTTCTGCCGCAGGGCACGGACAAAGAGGAGACAACCGACCAACGAGCAGAACGATGTCGAGGCCGCCAGCCCAACATGACGCCATTCAACCGGCAACAGCACAATGGCGAGGACATTCAGCACGGCATTGAGACAGACGGTCTGCACCGTCACGCGCAACGGCGTTTTCATGTCCTTTTGCGCCTGAAAATAGGGAATCAGGCACTTTTGGTACGCAAAGCAGCAAAGCCCCAGTCCGTAGACCGAAAGCGCACGGGCGACGCGGACCGTGGCAGTCGCGTCAAAGGCATGGCCCTCGTAGATCAGCCGCACGATGAGCGGTGCGCAGAAGAACGTCACGACCGAAGCCGGAAGCATGACCGCCGTCATCTGCCAGACGGCGCGTCGCAGCGCCTGACGGGCCCCCGCCGCGTCACCTTTCGCAAAGTGCCCGGCAAACGTTGGCAGAAGAACCGTGCCGAACGCCACGCCGACCACGCCAAGCGGAAGATCCATCAGACGTTCGGCATAACCAATGACACCCGCCGCCCACGGCGCGGCAACCTGTCCCAGGACCTGGTCGAGCAAGTAATTAACCTGCACCGCCGCCGCCCCCATCGCCCCGATGAGCGTATTGCGCCAGACCAAGCGGAACTTCTCGTCGCGAAACGCCGACAGCGGCGGGAGACGATAGCCGTAGCCTCGCCGTCGCATGCAACGGAACAGGAACGCCATCTGCGCAACGCCGCCCGCGAGAATCGCCCAACACACAACCGTGATGCGCACCGACAACGCAAGACCCGGAAAGAAGCAGAGGAATCCCAGCGCGGCAATCCAGACGAGGTTCAAGAACGCCGGCATGAACGCACCCTCGACGAACCGCCCCAGTGCGTTCAAAACGCCCATGCCGAACGCCGCGCCGCAGATGAAAACCATGTAGGGCAGAAGGATTCGGACCAATTTCAGCGTCAGGACCGTCCGGGGCGCAAGGGAAAGGCATTCCGCTGACGAAAGCCCAAGAACAGCCGTAAGCCCCAAGACGGACAGGACGACGACCGCGCCGAGAATCAGGAAGACAAGCGTCATCACGGCGCGCGCCAAACGACGCGCCGATTCAACCTCGCCTCTCGCGACCTCGCCCTTGAAGACCGGAACGAACGCCGCCGTCAGCGCACCCTCGCCGAAAAGCTTGCGCGCCATGTTCGGCAACGCGAACGCGAGAGTGAACGCGCTCTGCTCGACGCCCGCCCCGATGAGGCGCGACTGAAGCATTTCGCGCACAAGGCCCAGCACACGGCTTGCCGCCGTCAGGCCGCCGACCGTAAACACGTTCCGAAGCGTCTTCCCCAACTTCACCTGTCGATTCCTTCCCTGCCCAACCCGTGCGCGACGGCGCTTAATCCTCGTCCTTCAGATACCGCAGAAGTTCCTCGAAGCGACTGATTCGGACCGTGTAGCGCGATTCGCGCAGCTGTCCGAAGCCATACGAGCAGAACGCGCCCTTCACCCCAGCATTGGCCGCGCAGTCAAGGTCCGTCCAGCTGTCGCCCACCATCCAGTCGTGGGACGAGAGACGATGGCCGCGCAGTCGTGCGGCGCAGTCCCGAAGCGGAAGAGCCGAGGGCTTCATCTCCGCGCAGTCGCCCCCTGCGACAATCGCGTCGCCGAAGAGCCGCAAAAGGCCGAACTTCTCCAGGATCATCCGCGTCGCAAAGTTCGGCTTGTTGGTGTTGACGCCAAGGAGCCAACCGCGCCGCACGAGTTCCGTCAGCGTCTCGCGCACGCCGGGATAGAGCGTCACAGCCTCGCAACAATGCTCGGCATAATGGCTGCGGAAGATCTCCACGATCACGTCACCCGTCCGTTCGGGAATCGCATGCTCCAACAGATAGCGCGCGCCCTGCCCGACGAAGCCGATGACCGTCTCCTGTGGAAGCTCCTCCAAGCCCAGGTCACGCCGCGTGTGGTTGACTGTCGCCGCAAGATCGGCCTTGGAATCTATCAGCGTACCGTCCATGTCGAAGAAAACCGCATTCATTTGAAATCCCTTCTCTTTGAGAACTCACAGCCGCAAAAGGACTGCCGGTAAAGTCCGAGTTCAGCCGCACGGCGAACGGACAGCTTGAAGCCCTCCCTCTTCTTGAAGTCAACCGCGAGAAACTGCGGAGCCGCACCCGCCGACGCAATCGATGCACCCGCCGCAAAAATGACGGCGCTCACCTTGTGCGGCGAAACGGTCAGCGAGGTCGTGAACGCCTCCTGCCCCTGCGCACGCGCATAATCCGCAGCCTTTGCCAGATTGTAGCGGAAACAGCGCGCGCACCGCGCCCCCTTCTCCGGCGCATCCTCATAGCCCGCCGCGACCTCGCGCAACCATTCCGCATGGTCGTAAGGCAGCGCGACAAAGGGAACGCGCTCGACTTCGGCCAATTTCCGCGCGGCCGCCTTGCGCTTCTCGAACTCCGCCTCCGTGTCGATGTTCGAGTTCGCGAAGAAAAGCACGACCGCATGCCCCTCTTCCTTGAGACGCGGCACGCACGCGGAGGCGCACGGCCCGCAGCACGCATGGAGGACGACCGTCATTTGCGCTTCTCCACGACACGCCGGATCTGCCGCGCAACGGCGATCGACGGGTCGATGACCTCGGCGCGCCCCGCGCAGACCTCGTCAATCAGGGGCTTCAGGTGCGGGAAGTGCGTGCAACCAAGAACGATTTTGTCCGCGCCCGCCCACAGCAGCGGCTCGATCCGCGCGCGCACGATTCGCTCGACGCGTGCGCGGAACCTGCCCGTCAAGGGCTTTTCCTTTCGCCCATCCGCCTTTCCGCCTTTCCACTCTTCCACGATTTGGACGAATTCGTCCGCCACGACCGCCAGCACCGTCGTGTTTTTCGCAAACCGCGCTTTCGTCTCGTTGTAGAGCCGCCCGTGAAACGTGCCCGCCGTCGCGAGAACGCCCACGACCCCCGTCTTCGAGCGGAGCGCGGCCGGCTTCAGGGCCGGCTCGATGCCGACGAACGGAACCGTCGGATAATGGGCGCGCAGATAGTCGATCGCGGCCGCCGTCGCCGTGTTGCAGGCCACGACGACGATTCCGCAGCCGCGCCGCAACAGTTCCTCCGTGTTCACGGCCGAGAGGCGCACGATCTCCTCCGGCGGCTTGTTGCCGTAGGGACAGTTTGCCGAATCGGCGATGTACTCCGTCTCGACGTCCGGACAGAGTTCCCGAAAGGCGGACAGGATGCAAGTCCCACCGATGCCGCTGTCGAAGAAGCCGACTTTCACTCCGCCTCCGTCACCTTGCGGCGCAGCGCCTTGATCTCCGCATGGGCGTGCTTGGCGTCCAGCATCTTCTGCTTCTGCCGTCGCGACCGACGGCGCTTCTGGCGGCGAATCTTCTCGCGTCTCTGGCGCGCCTCGCTCGTGCGCTTGTGCTCGCGTTCGAGAATCGTCTCCGCCAGCGTCCGCCGCGCCAGCCAGCGGTTCGTCTCGCGGCTGCGCGTCTCCCCACAACGGACGGACAGCCCGCTCGGCTCGTGTTCGAGACGAACGACGTTCGACGTCTTGTTCGTCTTCTGTCCGCCAGGACCGCCGCCCAAGATGAAGCTTTCCGCGAGGTCCTCCTCAAAGACGGAGGCCTCCGCCATCAAAGCCTTGATCTTCTCGACTGTCTCCGGCGAAATCATCTTCGGCGCGACGCGGTCAATAGCCGAGAGGCTCATCCACGAGAATGACGCGCGTCGAGGTGCGCGAAGGACAGCGGTCAAAGATTGCCGTCACCTTGCAGATGCGGTCCGGTGAATCGCAATCGGCGCAAAGATTCGTCTCGGCGCACGGCGTCTTCTTGCCGAGGCGACGGCAGTTCGGCCCGCACGCGCCACGCTTCGCGCGTGCAATCGCCTCCAAGGCCCCGCCTGCGACGAGCTTGTTGCGACCGATGACATAAATGACGCGCTTCGGGCCGTAGATGGACGCCGCAACGCGGTTGCCCGTGCCGTCAATGTTGACGATGAGCCCGTCTTCTGTCAGCGCGTTTGCCGAGAGGAGAAAGAGATCCATGACCGTCTGGTGGTCGCGGATCTCCTTGCCCGCAACCGTCAGAGCTTCGCGGACGCCGAGTGCCTTGACGCTCTCCGAACCGCCCCAGCCGACGGATTGCGCCGATTCGGCCTCCTTCAAAACGAGCGCGGCGGCCTCTTCCTTCGTCGCGACTGCCGTCGCTTCATACCCGCGACGCCGAAGCGCCGCAATCGTCTTTGTGTAGTCGTTCATGGTCTTTCCCCTTTGGATGCGTCATATTATACCAAACATCCAAGCGTCGTGCCGCGCACCAGCGTTTAGTCGCGCAGCTGAGGCTCGAGAACGTCCGTGAGGCGGACGTCATGGGGTTCAGCTGGGATGTCCGCGACGATCTGGAACGGATAGGCCAGCCCCAACAAGGACGCCGTCGGGGAAGCCGCCGCGAGCAGACGGTCATACCAGCCTCCGCCATAGCCCAGCCGAAGCCCCGTGCGCGTAAAGGCAAGGCCTGGCACAAGCCAAGCCGTCGGAAGCGCATTCAGCGCGTCCGCTCCTTCCGACGCCGGTTCGCAAGGCTCCAAGATGCCATGCGGCCCTGCACGCAGGCAACTTGGGGACAGGCTCTTCAGGTCCGCCAACGCATACGTCTCGCCCGTCCAACGCGGAGCCAGCAGCCGCGTGCCCCGCGCAAGAGCCGCCTCGATAAACGCCGTCAAGTCGATTTCGTCGGGTCCCGCCAGATAAACGGCTACGGTCCCCCCCAGCGGCAATTCCAGGAGACGCGCGCAGACGTGCCGCGAGACGCGCGCTCGCTCCTCCGGAGAGACGCCCTTGCGCCGCCGTCGCATCTCGGCGCGCAATGCCGCTTTTGTCGTGGCCCCCCTCACTTCGCCGGATTCTGGAACTCGCGGACGACATCCAAGAGCTGTTCCGCGAGATCGGGGTCCTCCTCGAACATGTTGGCGTTGTCCGAGTAGGTGTTGTTGCAAAGGTTCGCCTTCACGGCGATGAAGCGGTCATGGGACTTCTTCTTGGAAGCCTTGAAGGTCTTCTCCCGGTCCAGTACGCCGAAGTTGACGAGATTCTGGAAAATGTCGTTCGCCTCCTTCGGGTCAATCTGCAGGCGAAACGTCTTGATTTTGTCCCAGTCTGGCTCCTTGTGCCGCTTGGCAAAGTCGTTCGAGACCAGCTCGCTCGTGCCCTTCTTCACGAGCACCAGCCCATTGCCGTAAATCTCGACGCCAATGCGCCGAATCGGATTGTGGTTCAGGTTGTAGTAGTGGATAGACACCCAGTTGAGCGAACTCTCCTTCACCGTGATGTAGGGGTCAACCCAAAACGGGCCACAGCCCGAAAAGGTCACAAGAGCCAAGCAAGCCAAAACAAGAAGGACGAATTTCATGCGCATATTATACCATGTTCGCGGCGCCATGTGCTTGGCAATTCCCCGCATGTTCTTCCCGCTGTGTCGCCGAATCCGGACCATGACGATTCTTTGGTCGCCCTACGGTGTGGAGCCGCCGCACCCTCACCACGTCACTTCGGCGAAGCCAGACGCGGGGACGGGCAGGCGGACGAGCCCGGCCGCCGGCGCGGCCGTCCCAGCGGGCCTCCCGAACACGTCGAAGAGCCGAACCGCCGCCGGGCGCGCCGCGAAATCGACAACCATCCCCTCCGCGCCCGTCGCATTGACGAGAACGACCGTCCGGTCAGGTTCGCCCGTGCGCACGACCACATCGCCCGAATAGGACGTGGCGACACGCTCGGTTTCGCTTTCCCCCTCGACCCACGTGTAGCCGCTCTCGGCGTGGTGCGGCGTGAAACGCCCTTTCACGAGCGCGTCGCGGTGGCGGCGCGAGAAGTCCAGCCAATGGCGGATCACCTCCCGGTGGTCGGGGCGTATCTTTGCGAGAACCATCGAATACTGGATCGTCGAATAGAGCGCGTTCAGAATCGGCAAGGCCGCGCCCTCCGGCGTTTCGTCCTTCGACCAGACCAGCATGTCGGAGTGGACGGCCAGCGGCCCAGACGTGAGCCGCAGGTCGCAGATGCGCCGTCGGTTCGCGCAGGGATCTGCCGGGCAGTCCCACGCGCGCATCATGTTCCCGTACTGCAGAACCGCCGGCCCCATGTAGCTCTGCCGGAACTCGACGAGCACGTCCGGGTTGATCTTCCTCAGCCGCACGAGAACGTCCTTCATCAGCCGGTTCACGGCGAGCGGCACCTCCCGGAAGTCGCGCCCGGCGTATCCCTCCGCGACCGCCGGATCCGCGCCATCGACCACGAAAGCGTCGATGAAGTCGAGTTTCACGCCGTCGAAGCCCCACTCCCCGATGACGCGCTCATATGTCCGGATCAGGTACTCGCGCACCTCCGGAAAACGCGGGTCGAGAATCGCGCTCCGCCCTGGCGATGCCGTGCCGCGCACCCGGAGGTACTTTCCCCTGAACCGCTCGAACGCCGCCGACTCGTCCCCGACGTAGGGCACGGCCAGCCAGAGCATGTACCTGAGCCCCGCCGCCCTGACCTTCGCGACATGCGCCCGCATGTCTGGGAAACGCGACGGCACAGGCGTCCAGTCGCCGACGGCCGAGTAAAACGTCGTGCTGTCCTCCTTCTGCCAGCCGTCGTCGAGGATCATCGTCTTCATCCCGAGTGCGGCGGCGAGGCGCGCCTCCGCCTCCAGTGGCTCGGCGCGGACATCCTGGAGATAGGCGTACCATGTCGAGTAAAGCGGCTCGAACGCGATCTCCGGAACGTACGCCGGACGAAAGCCGTTCACGCGCGAGATCCAGTCCGCCGCCTCTCGCACCGTGTCGGGCAGCGTACCGTTCCGGCGGTCGACCAGCACAGAGACCTCGTACGTCCGCATCGGAGCCGTTGGTTGCGCGAAGAACTCGCAGCGGGCGATGACGTCGCACGTCTCGTCATCGGCATAGAGGCCGAACGCAACCGGGCGCATCGCCTCGGACGCGGCGAGGGCGACCGGCGCACGCTCCACCGCATTGAAACCAACCGCAAGCGGCAGGTCGCGCGCGAGCTCCGAGCGGTACTTCGCGCACCATCCCCACCAAAGCTTGGGGCGAAGATGCCGCGCGTCGCCGTTGACGGACGTGTCGCTCGTCCAGACGTTCTGCACGCCCGCGCCGCTGCCGCGCAGGTAGACGCCGAACGGCGGCGGGTTCGTCTCCGCCGGTGCGGCGATGCGCACGGTCACGACGTCTCGCCCTTCGTCCGTCGAGGCCGAAACGTCAAACGTCCACAAGCCGGGATCGTCGCACGTCACCTCCGCGACGCCCGCGAAGGCCGTCCGGACCGTCGCGACGACCTTCGCCTTGTGCTCCATGTCCGTCGCGCCGAGCGTCCCGGCGGCCAGCGCCGCGACGAGGGCCGGAAGCGCCGCCTTCCTATTCGATGACCATTCCATCCTTCACCAGCCTTTCCCTGAGCTTTCCGTAATCGACGTCCTGCACGGCGCAGCCGCCCGCGAGGGCCTGCGCCGCCGCCGTGCCCGCGACCTGCCCGAGCGCGAAGAACACCGGCTCCATGCGGATCGACCCGTAGGCGATGTGCGAGGCCGAGAGGCAGACGGGCACGAGCAGGTTCGCGCACTCGCCGCGTCGCGGCACGAGCGCGAGGTACTCGACCGGATAAGGGCGCGGAAATCCGTGGTCCTGCACGTCCCCCTCGTTCGCGACGCGGCCGTCGACCACATGGCGGCGCACGTTGTGCGAATCCATGCCGTAGGCCGCGAGCGCGACGGGGTGCGGCACCTGGCGCTGCCGGCGGCAGTCGCGCTCGGTCATCACGTACGCGCCGACCATGCGCCGCGCCTCGCGCACGTAGAGCTGGCGCTGCCAGCCGTCGCCGTAGCCGTCCGCGAACTCGTCGCGGCACGTCCCCCAGCGCGACCAGAACGCGCGGACGCCCGCCGGGACGCGCGGATGGTTCGCGAGCGTCCAGAAGAGCCCCCGCTGGTACTTCAGGTGGGCGCGCACGATCTCCTCGCGCCGCTCGTCGGACGCCTCCGGGTAGTCCCAGTTCGCGCCGACAAAGTCCGTCGAGAACCCGCCTCGGCTGTTCGTGTCCGTCTTGCGGTTCGGCATCGCGGCGAAGTTGACGAGCGTCAGGTCCTCCCCCGCCTCGGCGAGGCGGAAGAGGATCTCGTAGTCGCGCGCGTCGTAGCCCTCCGGCTTCGCGAAGGGGATGCGGTTCTCGGGGACGTCGGTCAGGCACGAGCGGAAGCAGTAGGCCTGCACGCGATGGTCGCCCGAGCCGTTCGGCGACTCGCGCCCCAGGGGCTCGACGCCGCGCAGGAGGCCCGACGACGGGTCGCCCGGCACGATGTAGGGGTCGATGCGCACGTGGACCTGGTTGTCCCATGCCTTCGGGAAGTCCGCCGGATGCCAGCCGGACTGGACGCCGTTGACCGTCTCGCCGTAGACCGCGTTCGCCTCGCGCCCGACGGCGTACGAGACGCCCGCCGCCGCCATCAGGTCGCCCTCGTAGGTCGCGTCGACGAACATCCGCGCGCGGAAGACCTTGCCTGACTTCGTGCGGAGCGAGACGATGCGCCCGTCCGCGACGATGACGCCGCCGGGACCGCGGTCAAGCCGTTCGCCGCGACGGACGTCGAGCCCCTCGCTCCGCTCCCACCTCTCCAGGACCTTCAGCGCGGCGGACGGCTCGAACGTCCACATCGCGTCCTCGTCCGGGTCGTTCGTCGTCTGCCCGCCGGCGCGGTAGTCCTCGCGCCGCTGCCACGTCCAGCTCTCCGGCCTCGCGTAGTGCGCCTTGACCGCACGGTAGAACTCGCGCGCGATGCCGCCGAACGCCCGCTTCACGCCGACGTCCGTCTGTCCGAGGCCGCCGGTCGTGAGGCCGCCGATCCGCCGCGTCGGCTCAAGGACGACGACGTCCTTCAGCCCGGCGCGCCTGGCCGCGACGGCGGCCGCGAGGCCGGCGGACGTGCCGCCGTACACGACGAGGTCGAACGTCCGCGACGGCTCCGGCAGGACGCCGGGGAAGGCGCGGATCTCCGCGTGCGGCGAGTCGCCCCGGGGCTTCGACGCCGCGAAGAGCAGGCGGCGCCCGTCCGGCTCCGCGAGGACGAACGGACGCTCCAGCCGCTCGATGTCGCCGCGCGGGAAAAGCTCGCCCCGGTTCGTCCAGCGGATGCCGTCGCGGCTCTTGAACGTCACCAGCGCGCGGTCGGACGGGGAGTAGAACCGGCCGTTGTCGTGGATCGAGCAGCAGATGACGTCCCCCTCCAGCCAGAGGCAGGGGTCTTCGCCGGGGAAGTTCGCGCACCGCACGGGGAATATGTCCTTCGAGACGACCTTCCACGGGCCGAGCGGCGAGTCGGCGACCGCCGCCGCGCAGCTGTTGCGGCAGTGGGGCCATTTCGCCGCCGGCGGCCAGCCCCACTTGTAGACCATCAGGAACCTGCCGTCCGGCATCCGCACGACCGCCGGATTCGACGCCATGATGCAGTCCTCCGACTCCGGCAGGACGGGCCGCCCCGTGCGGTGCCAGGGCCCCTCGATGCGGTCGGCCCAGGCGACGCCGACGCGCTGGTTCAGGCGGAAGCTCCCCTTCGACGTCCCCGACGACGAGACGCCAGGCCGCGTGCCGTCGGCGAGGTCCGAATGCGTGCCCATGTAGAAGAGATAGTACTTCCCGCCGTCGACGAGCACTTGCGGGTTGTGCACGACATCACGGTCGAAGTCCCCGTCGCGTCCCGAGCCGGGCAATATCGTCTTCACGAACCGATAGGGGCCGAGCGGGCCCGTCTCGGAGACCGCGAGCGCCGCCTCGCTCCTCGCGCACCACGCCTCGAAGCCGTCCGATTCGCGCCACCGCGAGTGCACGAGCGCGAATCGTCCGTCCGGCAGCGCCACGGCGCTCGGGCACCAGACGCACCACCCCGGCTCCTCGTAGACCTTGACGCCCGCCGCGTCCGCCCGCAAACCGATGGCCGCCATCAGGCCCAACATCGCGACAAATCCGCTCACTTCAACATCCTTTCCTGATTTTCACATTCAAAGTCAACGGCGGCGCGCTCTGTCAGCACACATGGCGAGTCATAAGCCGGCACGTGGACGAACGAAACGCCCGCCGAATGGACGATCTGAAGTTTCGCGGGAAAGGCGTAGACCGCCCCCGTAAAGAGATCGATCCAGACGGGATCCTTCAGAGGCGCACCCGTCCATTCCAGCACAATCGGGCGCGTCGTGAAATCGTCGGACGGAATGCCTGCGCGCGTGAGATTCTCCAGCCGCCAAGTCCCGTCCGCCGACTGTCGATAATCCAATTCGTTCAGGCGAACCTCCGAGACTTCCCACGACTTGCCGAGCAGACGCTTGTTCACGTCCACCAAACCCCGTGTCCAGAAAACGAAGAGCGGATGCCGCGCATCCTTTGCGTATTCGTAGAGCGCAAGCGTACGGTCGCACGTCGAGACGCCGGGCTGACGCACGCGCACGAGCGTGTCGTCGAAAAGCGAGGCGACATTCTGCACCGCGTAATAGGCTTTCTTGACCTGATAGACCTGACGGTTCGCGTTCGCGCGCAGCAGCCCCTTGCGGTTTTGGTAGACATACGGCGCATGCGGCGGACGATACTGGAGATCGCAAATCGAATAGACGGTGCTGCCGCAGTCGTGGCCAAGGTCTCCGAGCATGCGGCGCATGTTCCACTTCGCCTGCGAGTTTTCGCTCCACGGATAGAGCCACAGCGCAAATCGGTCGCTGAACTCGGACGGGCAACCGTTCTCGCCCTGCCGCATCCTGGCCTTGGGCGCGTATTTCGCACAGATTTCCTGAAGTTTCTTGACGCGCGCATAAGATGAGTCCGGATTCACCGCATAGCCGTGATAGACGAACGTGTCGAAAAGGTCGATGCCGCCGAGTTTCGCGATTTCGACGAGGCAGGTCTCGAAAAACTCCGGCTCGTTGGACGCGAGCGAAAGTCCGTGTACGCGGCAGTCGGGGATGAGACGCTTGAGGATGCGCGCCGTGCGCACGCACAGGTCGGCGATGACGGGCGGCGGATTCATCCCGCCGTTGTCCGGCTCGTTCCACGTCGCAAAGTCACGGATGCGTCCCTTGTAGTGCGTTGCCAATGTCTCAACCCAAGCATCCCACTTCGCCAAGCCCTCCGGTGTGTCCGGCGTTCCGTTCGCGAGACCCGCACCACCCGCGCCTTTGTAGATGGGATTGCCGTAACTGATGTCAAGGTAGACGTTGATGCGGTTCGCGTTCGCCCAGTCGACGCAGCGATCCAGCCACGCGAAATCGAACTCTCCGGGCTTTCTCTCGCATTTCGCCCAGCCGGCGAACAGACGAATCTCCTTGATGCCGAGCGGCACGATGTAGTCCTTGTATTCGCCGAAGTCGGTGAAGTCTCGGTCAAGGCATTCACAGCCGAGCGTCCAGTTCGACCCGTGAATCTCGTTCGCCGTGCGCGGGCGAAGCGTGCCGAGGCGCGACAGCTCGACGCACAACGGACTTTGATTGCGGTCGTGCCCCGTCTTGATCGGCGCAAGGTCGATGCCAGCAAACGCCGTCTTCAAGACGACCGTCTGGACAATCAGCATGAGAGTTCTTTTCATCACGATCCTTTCGTTTTTTTCAGCCGAAGCGATCCGCCTCGTTGCGGACGTCGGACTCCTTCAGCGCATGACGTTCAAAGAGGATTCGCCTCTCCCAGACTCCCGTGTCGTCCGTCTCGAACGGAACGGCGACGACAAGCTCCTCGGTGTTGACGTCCTTGCCGATCCGCCCCTGGCGGGTGTCCGCGAGATGCCAGCCGGGCGGCGCGAAGAGGTAGACGACGCCGCGCTCGCGCCGCGGCCGCCTCACCGTCACGGCGAGCGTCCCGGACGCCGCGTCCCACGCGCCGGCGGCATCGCGCCCCGTGAACGCGCTCGACGTGCCGATCACCTGCGGCGTCTTGCGGCAATCGACCAGACGGTAGATTCGGACGGATTCGGGCGGCACCGTGACGGCGACTTCGTCGCGGTGCCGGTTGCGCATCCGCGCGTCAAAATAGTCGAAGAGGACGAAGACTCCCCTGCGGCGCAGCGTCCGCCGAATCGGCGACGGGCCCATGTTGACGACGGCAAAGACGCTCGCGTCCGCGAAATCGTACCGCAGGACGGACGGCGGCTCGCCCGGCTCGCCCGTGAAGAGGTCCTCCGGGACGGCGGGGGTGCCTTCGCGCGGGAAGGTCGCCGTCACGAGCGCCAGTCGCTCGGGCGTGATGTCGCGCGGGTCGTCTCCGAACATGGACGACGCGCCCGCAAAGGCGTGGATCGCCGCGCTGACGCGGGCATGCTCGAGCGGCAACGGCTCGCCAACCGTCAGCACATTGCCGAGGTCGTTGTTGAAAAGCCGTCCGTGCGTGTAGTAGGTCGCCGTGTTGTAGAGCGACCGTTCGGGCCCCGTCCAGAAGCCGATCCGGTTGATCGCGAAACTCGCCGGATAGAAGAACGCGTCCGGATGGATGTTCCGTCCCTCGCCAAGGTCGCCGGCGGTCCGCACGCCATCGACCGTCCCCACGCAGCAGAACGTCGGGCCCGAACAGCCCAGAAGATAGGTGTCCGGCCCTGCCGCCGCGCGAATCGTCTGCATGGCCCGGCAAAACGCCTCGACGCGACTGCGCGAGCCGTCCGCACCGGAGAAGCGCGGCGCGTCCGGCCCGACGCCGCCATAGGCCAGGCCCGTCTGCAGGAAGTCGAGCATGTAGTAGCGCACGCCGTGCGCGCGCAGGTAGGCGAAGTCGTCCGCCAGCTTCGCGACGACTTTCGGGACAGACGGGTCGAGCGCGTAGATCGCCGGCCGCTTGGCGCGCGGCAGACGGCCGGCGTCGCCGTGCGACCAGGCCGTCTTGAAGACCCAGGGCGTGCCGTCCGCGTTGCGGTAGAGGGCGTCCGAGAATTCCGCCGTCATGTCCTTCAGGCCCGAACTCAGCATGAACGGCCCCGCCCACGAGCCCATGACCCAGCCGATGTCGGCGTACCGCTTCGCCGTGCCGTCGCGCCCGAGCGGATGGTTCGCGAGGTTCCAGCCCTTCCAGTCTCCGGGATTGCCGCCGGGGATGTTGGAGTTGCTGATCCAGGAATACCTGAAGCCGTAGCCCGGCAGAAGCTTCGACAGAGCCGCCGCCTTGTTGAACTTGGCCTCGTCGGCGTTTTCCGGTCCGCCCTGCGCGAGATGGGTCCACGCGCCGCCCGAGAGCCCGAGCGGCGGCGTGCGGATGAACTGCGGGCGGTAGTTCTCCGCCACGCGCGTCGCCCAGCGGACGAGCTGCGCGTGCGGATCGCGGCCGACGGCATAGGCGAACTCCTCGAACGGCGTCGCCGCGCCCGCCTTCAACGTCCAGTCCTCGAAGGCGCCGGAGGCGCGGACGCGCGCGACGCCGCCCGTGCCCGACCAGTGGCAGGAGGTCTCCAACGTCGTGAACGTGGTGAAGCCGAACTGCAGCGCGAACGAACCGTCAGGCTCGGCGAACTGGACGTGGATCGGGATGTCGCGCGCGGCCTTCGGGTCGCTGACGGCGCGTACCGTGCGCTGGCGCAGTTGGAGCCGCTGGAGGTCGAGAAATCGCACGCCGGGCCGTCCGGCGAGGACGCCGGCTTGCGCGTCGAGGATGTCGCAACGACCGAGCTTCACGTCGCGCGCGCCGTGATTGGCGATCTCGGACGCCACGAATGTCCAGTCGCCGTCGCGTCGCGTCCGCCATGTCCACGTGACCGGGCCGAAATGCCAGGTCCGAACCCCGTCCGCCGTCTCCGACCGGTCCGGCGCGCGCCGCACGCCGTCGATCTCCATCTTCGGCGCACCCTCTCCAAAGGGGCCCTGCCGTTCAGCCGCGCACGTGGCCGCCGTCAGGACGGCAAGCGCACCGCAAACCAATCGACTCATCGCCATCTTCCTTTCCCCTTGCGCCGCGCGTTCAGCGGACGATCAGCAGGCTGCCCCGCCGCAACAGCGTGAGCCGTCCGCCCGCGACGTGGACCACCCATTTCCGCGTCTCTTGCCCGTCGACCTTGAGCGTCCAGCCTTTGAGTGGCGCAAAATCCGTGCCGGCGGAAAACACCAGCGGCAAGGTCTCCGTCTGGCCGTCGAAGGCCGTCACATCCAACGTGCCGTCCGTCGCAAACGTGACGTTGCTCAGGCTACCGGCCGAGGTCGCGTCAATGCGCAAGGCCGCGATCTCGACTGGCGCGTCCGCCACGAGACGCGCACCTCCCGCGACGGAGACCACGCCCAGTGACACTGCGGGGGACGGCGGAAGCGCGTTTCCGAAGAGATAGCCCGGCTGCTTGCTCCGGTCCGCATCCGTCGCGTCGACCGCGTACCATCGGCGGCCCGTTCCCGACAACGACGGCTCGTCCAGATACTGCTCGTCGAGCAGGGTCCAACTGCGCCCATCGACGCTCGCCTCGACACGCCACCCACGCACCTCGAAGTTGCACATGTGGTTGGCGTTCCAGGCGTCGCCCGGCTGCTTGTCGGGATTGTAGCCCTGGCTGGCCTGAATGTCATAGGACCGCGCCGATCGCGCGTCCGCCGCCAAACGCAGCGTGAAGACCTGCCAGGTCTTCGGGTCCGTCCGCGACGGCGCCTTCGCGCAGTACCCGTCGATGAATCTATTTCCCGCCGTCTCGTCGAACAGGTTGGCCAGCGAGGTGTTCCTGTATTCGAACGCGCCGTCGTCCTGCGCCTCGCCCGGATTCAGCGCATACGGCTTGCCGTTCTCGTCGGCGACGACCAGGTTCGCGTTCACGCGTGCGCCGTCCGCGTCGAAAAGGGCGAACTCGCCGATCTGCAGGCGTCGGCCGTCCCAGAGCTCTGTCACCGTGAAGCGGTAGTAGGCATAGCGGTCAGACGCATTGTTGACGACCAGAGTCCCCTCCTTCACGTCCGTTCGCACGACATCGACCGTGCCGCCCAGCGACCAGGTCCCCGCGCCGGCCTTCGCGAGCCCCAAGGGCCCGGCCCCGGACCGGACGTCGTTGACGCCGTCGAACGCGCCGGAGCCGTCCAGCTCCAGCGTTCCGCCCGCCGCTCCGGCGGCCGTCACGTCGAAGAAGTTGACGACGCCGCCGGCCGCCGACCCGACCAGGCGTCCCGTGCCGGCGACCGTCACCGTGCGACCTCGCACCTGCGCATACGCCGTGCCCGTGTACGCCACCGCGCCGGTCGTGGTTGGCGTTCCCAGCTCCAAGGCCGCGCCGGCGTCCAGGTCGGTCGCGGTGCCGAGCGCGCAGGGCTCGCCCTGCGGCGCGAGCGACGCCGCCTTGAGGACGCCCTCCGCCACCCGCACCGGCCCCGTCCACGCGGTGCGCGAACAATCCGAAAGATCCCAGGTGCCCGTGCCGCGCTTCTCAAGCGCGAGATGTCCCGACGCGCCCGTGATATCGGCGGACAGCACGCAGTCAGCCGTGTTGGAGCCCGCGAGCGTCAGCGTCACGTCCGCCGTCGCGGCTGACGCATCCCACGCCCCGGCGAACGTCACGCCGCCGTGCGCGCCCGCGTCAATCGTCGTAGCGGTGCATGTCGCGTCAAGCACAAGCGACTTGTCCGTCGTCTCGCCCGTGCCGAGATAGAGCAACGTCCCCGTGTCGCCGAACGCGAGCGACGCAGACGAGCCGACCGAACTCGCCTCGCCCTTCTGTCCGAGCGTCGCCACGCCCAGTTCGCCGCCCCTGACGCCGATCTTCAGGTTCGCCTCCGTCGAGCCGGTGAAATGGTGGCGACCGCCGCAGACGGACACGTTCATGTTCGCGCCCAGCGTTCCCGAAAAGACGAACGGCGTCCCGTCCGCGCCTGTGTCAGCCGCATTGCCCCACAGGGAGACCGTGCGCGGATAGGCGGCACTGATCGCGCCGTCGCCGGACAGCCCCCTGACGGCGATGTCGGCGTTTCGCTCGAAGACGAGGCGTCCGGGCGCGAATGCGCCGTAGGTCATGTTCGTCTGGCTTTCGACAAAGCCCAGCCGCAGCTCGCCGTTCGTCACGCAGTAGGCGTCAAAGTAGAATCCGTTGAGTCCGCTCGTGTGCGAAAAGACGCCGACGCCGGACTTGTAGACCGTCGCCTTCGTCTTGGACTGTCTGTTTTCAAGCTGAAGCGAATTGAAGGAGCCCGTGTGATCCTCGTCAAACCGCAGGTCGAGCGAAACGGACGCGCCCGACAGCCGAATGCGCGTCAGCCCTGTCATCAGGCCGAAATCCGCATCTGTCGCAAACGCCTCCGCGTCCTTGATGTTGACGTTCCCCGTCTCGGACGGAAGCTTGCCGTTCGTCCAGCGCGTCGCATCCGACCAGTTCCCCGAACCGGCTGCATCCCAATACGAATACTCCCAGGCCGAGGCCGTGTCCGCGCCCACGAAGGAGGCGATTGATGCGACAAGGATTTCAATGTTTCTCAGACTCATGACGTGATGCCCTTTCTTGTTTTTGTTTGCCGTTTTCCGAAGACGGCCAAATGTGAAGAAATTTTCTCGTTCCGATCCAAAGGTCAAAGCCCGCGCCGTCGTCATCCTCGGCGCGCAGGGCAAGGGCCGTCGGCCACCCATCCGAAAAGCAGACGTCATAGATTGTCTTCGCCCCTTGACGCCGGGCTTCCGCCGCGTACACGGTCCGCTCCACGGTTTTTGCGCCGTATTTCAGTTCGATCTTCAGGCAATCGCCCTCCGCCAAGCGGTCATCCGTGACTTCCGCATGAACCTTGAACCCGTCGGGCGCGTCCGACAGCCACGCGCGGAGCGAACAGTCATCCGGCCCCTTCCATGTGCGGTCGGCCGTCGCCGGGTTCGCGTCATACGGACAGTCAACCTGTGCGGCGGACGCGGCCACGTAGTCCGGCGGACGCGAACGCACGTCACCCGTCCCGACCGTCACGTATGCCGTCTCGTCGACAACGGCCAAGTCTTCCTCTCGCGGCGTCGCTTCCGTCGCGCCGACGAGGACAAGCGCCTGTGGCTTATCCGTGACGCGCCACGCCACGGTGCCGTCCTCAACGGGAAGTTCCGTCCGATTGCCCATCATGTCGACGGCCACGGCGCACGGCGCGTCCGTGCGGACGCGCACGACGCCTCGGTCGCCGCTACGGTTCCGCCAGCCGGACAGGACGAGTCCGCGCGAATCGGCACGGTCGTCCGAAAAGACATAAAGCTCCAAACCCTCCTTTTCGCTACGGACAATCCGAACGAAGTCAAGTCCCGAAAAGACCGCCGTCAGGGCGGAGAACGCCGCGTAGGCCGGACGAGGTTTGAAGTCGGGCGTGATGATGCCGTAGCCCTGTTCGGAGTCTTTCGGATCCCAGCCTGTCGCGCGCAGGTTGTACCAGCTGAAGTCGCGCGCGCCGTAAGCCCACGCGAACAGCACCTTCTTCCAGACGTCTTCCGCCACGGAGACCTCATTGCCGAACACGCACGACGATGCCGTCTCGTTCGCATACCACGGCACGGTCACGCCCAGTCGGCGACGGTTCGGGAGCAGCTTGTCGATCACCTGTTCGCGAAAACTCGCAAACCCGCCATGCAGATGAACCGCATGGACATCATAGAAGCCCTTCGCCTCGGTGAGCAGACGATCCTGAATGCCGTAGTTGACGAATCGCTTCGCCAAGCGATGGTCGCGTCCGCCCGCATCAGGCAACGCCCAGCCGCACGGCGTGACAACGCAACGGGGATTGCCACGCTTGAGGCCCGTGTAGCACGTCTTCAGGATCGTCACGGCATCCTCAATCGTTCCCGGATAGAAATTGTAGAGATCCCATTCGTTGCCGATCTCGTAGTAGGCGATTCGCTCGCCATAGCGCGCGGCCAGCGCGGCGTAGTACGCTTCGCAGAGCGCGAGATCCGTCGGGATGCCGCAGATGCGCGCCTGGGCTTTCGAGACGAGCGGATGCTCCGGGTGACGGCAGATTCGGCAGATGTCCGACTCGGCCCACGGCGGCGTGCTCCAGACGCTCGCGTTCACGTCCAGGCCACGCGCCGACAGGGCCGCGACAAGCTCGTCCGTCTTCGCCCAGTCGTACTGGCCCGGCCCCTTGTGGACGTAGCGGCGCGAGCCGAGGCCCGTGCGCACCAGCTTGGCGCCGCAGCGGACGACCGCGTCCAGCGTCCGACCGACGAGACGGTCCGTCAGGCGTCCGTTGTGCCACTGGAGACCGATGCGGAACTTGCCGGGCGCGAGCGGCGGCGTCACGTCGTGCCGGTCAAGCCAGGCGAAGGAGGCCGTCGACGTCGCCGACGAGCCGTCCGCCCCGGCGATTGACGCCGTCACGCCCCACCAGCCGCGCGCCGGCAGCGGCCACGGGACGGGGATCCGCGCGCGGCCCTGACTCGGGACCGTCACGTCCACGGGCATCTTCACCTCGCGCCCGAAGGCGTCTGCGAGGCGGATCTCGCCTGTCCACGCCAGCGCCTGCGGCGCGGCGTTCGCCAACGTCACGGCCGGGGCCAGGTCGCCGTCGTAGACGGTCCGCACGTCGTGGCCTGTCTCGACATCGACCTTGCAGGCGCCAGCCGCCGTCTCCGGCACTTCGCCCGTGACGGAGAGGACATGGAGCCGCCGCTCGTCAAACGGCTTCTCTGCGACGAACTTCACATGGCAGAACTTGACCTCCCTGCCGGCCGGTACGGTGGGATTAAAGCGCGTGACCCGTTCCCAGCGGCTCGTGGAGACAAAGAAATTCGAGGGACGATGGCCCTTGTTCTCCGCCAGCGTCAGCACGGCAAGGCCGTTGGTCACCATGTCCGTCTCGACCCAGACGGCCGTTGGGGCCGAGACGGGTCTGGCGCCCGCACTGCCGCCCCAATGCGTGAAGAGACCTCCTTTCGACCGCACGAGAATCCCCGTGTCCGTCGCAAGGTCCGTCATCTCTTCGAGGCAGGGCAGAGGACCGACGACCGGCGGAAGCGCACGGCCGCAACCAACTGCAAAAAGGAGAACAAGCAGTGCCAGACTACGGGACGCGACGCGAAGTCCTTTGAAGCCCGTCTGGCGGCAGGGCTTCCAGAGCGGGTGCTTCACAGGCGGCACAAATTCGACAAGTTTCATTTTATACTCCCGCGTTGGCGAGGAAGCCGCCGTCGACGGGCACGGTGATGCCCGTGACGAAGCCCGCCTTCTCGTCATCCAAAAGCCAGTTCACGCAACCGAGCAACTCATCAGCCGTACCGAAGCGCTTGATGCACGAGTGGGCCATGACCTGCTCGCCGCGCGCGGACAATCCGCCGTCCGGCGTCATCAGGTACTGGCGCGAGCGCTCGTTCACGAAGAAGCCCGGCGCGACGGCGTTGACGCGCACCTTCGCCGGGGCCATGTATTGCGCAAAGAACATCGTCCAGTTCGCGATCGCCGCCTTGCTCATCGCATACGGCGCGACGCGCGTCAGCGGGCGATACGTATTCATCGAGCCGAAGTTGAGGATCGCGCCGCCACCCGCCTTCGCCATCTGAAGTCCGAAGACCTTGGACGGAATGACCGTGCCGAGCGTGTTGATCTCCAGGACAGACCTGAACGCCGCGAGGTCGATGTCCCAGAATCCGCGATCCTTCGCAAAGTCCTTCGTCGGTTCAAGGTCAGCCGCGCTGAACCGAAGGCGCGTCGGCATCGCCTTGACGTTGTTGCCGCCCGCGCCGTTGACGAGGAAGCGGCATGAACCCCACTCCGCCGCCACACGGTCGGCGATCGCCCGCATCGCCGCCTCATCCGTGACATCGCCCGACTCGATGCGGCAGACGCCCCTGAACGCCGCGATCTCGGCGGCCGTCGCCTCCAGCTTGGACACGGTGCGCCCGATCAACACGACTTTCGCGCCCGAACGCGCGAGGTCAATTGCGATCGCGCGGCAGAGCGTTCCGCCCGCGCCCGTGACGACCGCCACTTTGTCTGTACAGTAGGTCATGAGACCATCTCCTTTGCGTTTCGATAGCAGATGTTTTCCAAGAGCGGACGAATCAACGAGTCTTCGTCCGGGAACGAGCCAACCGCGATTTTCTCCGACATCCAGCGGCAGAGGACGCGACGGAAATAGTCATGTCGCACAAACGAGAGAAGCGAACGCGAGTCCGTCGTCATGCCGACGAAGCTCGAAAGAACGCCATAGGCCGCGTTCTTCTCCAGAACGTCGCGGATGCCTTCCTCGTGGTCGCACCACCACCAGGCCGGTCCGAGCTGAACCTTGCCCGGCACGCCCGCGCCGACGAACGAGCCCGCCAGCACGGCGAGCGCGGCGTGCGCCTCCGGGTTGAGCGAAAGGAGAATCGTGCGCGGCAGCGCACCGTGTTCCTCCAACGCGTTCAGAAGCGCGGCGACGGCAGCCGGATCGACGGGTGCGCGCATGCCCGCGAAGCCGCCCGTCGGGCCGGCCAGCGCACGAAGTCTCGTTGAAGTCTCGCGCAAGGCGCCAAGGTGCAGCAACATCGTCCAACCGTGCGCAACGGCAATGCGCCCGACCGCGAGCAGGTCCTCCGTTCGTGCACGTGACACGTCGTCGATCGATACGTCTATCACCCGCCCGCCGTGCCGCGACACGGCGTCCACCTGTTCCGCGTCAAGCGCATCGCCGAGCGAGAGCCGATAGCCGGGGTCGCAGTATTCGACGCGAAACGCCCGCAACAGTTTCTGAGGCGTCCAGTCGGCAAGCGAGACGTTTTCGCGACCGTCAAGGCCAAGGAACCGCATCTCCAGCTGCGCCCACGCGAAGAGCGGATTGCCGACGAGCTTCGAGAGCGTGCGCGTCCACGCCGCCCACTTCTCCGCCTCCGGCGCGTCGCCCGTAATCAGGCGCTCCAACTCGCCGCAGATGCGCATCGCGCGATGCTTGTAGGGGTCGGCCTTGACCCAGACCTCGTAGAGTGAGCCAAGTGGGCGATTCGCCGCGAGCGCATCCCTGTCGAGGTGGTTATGCCAGTCGATGATCGGCAGGTCCTTCACGACCGCATAGAGTTCGTCAAACGTTTTCATGCCTTCGACCCTTTCTCCGCTCCGCTCAACTGACGGAACAGCCTCTCCTTCGTCGTCGCCTCACGTGCGGACGTCCGGAACAGCACGCCGAAGCCATAGCCCACAAGCGAGACGCCGACTTGCAGGAACGCGCCGACCTCCCACGACAGGTCCGTCCAGAAGAGCTTGAGCAGAAGCCCCGACGAGATGCCGAGCGCAAGACAGAGGTAGACGCCCGCCGTGTTCGGACGCCGCCAGAGGATGCCGAAAACGGACGGAATGACGATTGGCACGCCGAAGAGCGCCATCAGCAGCTTGTTCGCCTCGAACGCGCCGCCCAAGCCCGCCACGAAGAGCGCGCCGACGGCAATCGCCGACGCGAGGGCGAGCGTGCCGACGCGCGCGACCAAGAGGAGTTCGCGTTCGCCGGCTTGCGGACGGAACAGCCGCTGGTAGATGTCCGTCGTGAGGACGTTCGCGGTAACGTTGAACTCGCTCGCGAGCGTCGAGAGCGATGCCGAGAGCATCGCAGACACCATGAGGCCGAGCGCACCCGGAGGCAACAGACGGATGCACATCTCGATGTAGCAGCGCTCGTGCAACTCCGGCGGCAAGTCGGGCAGATAGGCACGCGCGGCAATCGCCGACAACACCGCGACGACAGGGAATACGAGGAAGATCGCCGCCGTCAGAAGACCCATCTTCACCGCGTCGCGCTCGTTCGGGACGCTCGTCAGCCGCTGGATGAAGCTCCACTCGCCATTGTACTTGATGAAGACGATGAGGTAGTAAGCCGCGAGGAACGTCCACGTGCCGCGATGTCCCTGGAAGAACGAGAAGTGGTCGGGCAGGGCCGCGTGCAGCGCGCCGAGGCCACCGACCGCGTGCAGCGCCAGCGGCACGACCGCGAGAGAAAAGCCGAGCAGCACGACGCACTGGATGAGATCCGTCACGAGAACGCTCCACATCCCGCCCGTGCAGGAGTAGACGAGGACGACCGCCACGCCGAGCCAGATACCGCGCGCGAGGGAGATGCCGAGAAACTGCGAGGCGATGATGCCGAGCGTGTAGAGGCGAACGGTATTATTGAGGATGCGGAAGCCGACGCCGCACCACGAGACGACCTGCCGCACGCCCGGGCCATACCGCCGCTCCAGGTACTCGACCGGCGTCGCGACGTTCGCCCGCTGCCAGCGGCGCGCGAAGACGAATGTGCCGAGGACGATCGCCACGGCCGTTGACCAGAAGACCGTCACGCCGACCAGCCCGTCCTCATAGCCGATCTGCGCGTAGGCGATGAAGACGAAGCACGAGATCATCGCCATGTAGGCGCTCACGGCGCCCATCCACCAGGGGACGCGCTTGCCGCCGGAGAAAAAGTCCTTCGCGTTTTTCACGAACTTGCCCATGAAGAGGCCAGCCGCCAGCGTCACCGCGAAATACGCGGCGATGACGGCGAAGTCGAGACCCTTCAATGGCATCGCGTGGTTCATGGCGCATAGTATAGCAAAAAGTCTCTCCGCAGAGGATTCCATTTCAGAAGCCGATTTGCATCCCATTCGAGAATCTGCTATACTGCGCGTCAAGATGAACGTCATTCTCTACTTCCAGCCCAAAACGCGCACGAGCACGCCTGGCAAGTTCATCGGCGTGCAGGAGATCGCGGAAAAGGTCGGCTATCACGTGCAGGTTCTTGACGCGCTCCCGACGCGGGCCGAGTTCCGCTCGCTCATCGACTTCTGGTCGCCCGACGGCACGATCGTCGAATGCGGCGGCGACTACAGCGACATCGACGTGAAGCTCTTCTCGGGCGTGCCAACCGTCTTCTTCAACCACAGCCCCTCGACGCTGCCCGACGACGCGTTCGCGGTCTTCCACGACCAGGCCGCCACGGCACAGCTCGCCGCGAAGGAACTGCTGCTCACGGGCTACGGGAACTTTGCCTTCGTGCCGTCGTTCGAGCGACGGTTCTGGAGCGACGAACGCGAGGAGAGTTTCCGCCATGCGCTGGAACTGAACGGCAAGGCGTGCCGCGTTCTGCGCTTCGACCGGGCGCACGAACCGACGGCACGGCAGAAGCGACTGCGCGCATTTCTCGCCGCGCTGCCCCGCCCTGCAGCCGTCTTCGCGGCCAACGACAAGATGGCGTCCGAAACACTTACGGCGGCGACCTTTGTCGGACTGCGCGTGCCCGAAGACCTCGCCGTCCTCGGAATCGACAACTACGAGCCAATCTGCGAGAAGACGCATCCGCCGCTCACGTCCATCGAGCCGGACTTCCGGCGAGGCGGCAACCTCGCTGCGCTCATGCTGCTCGCGTGCGTCCGTGCAAAGGGAAAGTACCGGGGGCCGCACCTACGGACATTCGGGCCGCTTCGGGTCGTGCGCCGCGCCTCGACGCGCGTCCTCTTCCAGACGGACAAGACCGTCGCCACCGCACTGGACCTCATCCGGGCCGAGGCCTGCAACGGTCTCACTGCTCAGGAGGTCGCCGCGCACTTCCCGTGTTCGCGGCGGTTCGCAGACATCCGATTCAGGCGGGCGACGGGGCGTTCGATCCTGGAGATGATCCACGCCATCCGGCTGGAACGCGTGCAAGACCTTCTGCGCGACCCGAACCAGCAACTCAAGTCAATCTCCGACTTCTGCGGCTTCGCGAACCCGAACTCGCTGCGCAAATTCTTTCGCCAGGCGACAGGCCAGACGATGAGCGCCTGGCGCGCGACAGAATCCGCGTCCATGCCACAGCGGCGCAGGCTCACCTGAACTTCTCTCGCCGCGTCGCCCCTGCGCAGACCAAGCCAGCTCCGTAAAGCGTAAGCGTGGGGTCAATGACGAAGGGAAGGTCAAGGTCCTTAAGCGCCCAGCGGGCGAAGCCGCCGGTCGCCACCAACTTGAAATCCTCTCGGAAATTCTGCCGCAGGGTCGTGACGATCTCGCGCACCATGCCGCGATAGCCGACAAGCGCACCGAAACGCATGGCCTCTTCGGTCGAGCGTCCGATCTTGGGCGCACGACCACGCCCGAGTTCCATGCGCGGCAACTTCGCCGTCCGTTCGAAGAGGTAGTCGCGCATGAGCGGAAAGCCCGGCGCAATCACGCCGCCACGCCAGACACGATCTTCCGTGACTACCGCCGCCGTGAGCGCCGTGCCGAAGTCCATCACCAAGACCGGTGCGCCGTAGCGCGAGACGGCTCCCGCCGCGTCCGCCAGGCGATCCGCGCCGATTGTCTCGGGATGGGGATAATCGAGGGTAAGAGGGGAGACGTCCGAATGCGCAGACGAACGGTCGGGAGACTGGAAATCGCGACAGGAAAGCCGATGGAACGGAAGTCCGCACGCCGTTACCGAACGTCTCCATCCCGCATCCCGTGAGGGAACGACGGAAACATACGCAATCCCGTCCAAAGAGCCAAGTCCGACCCCCTTCTTTCGTGTCAGGCTCTCCAAGTCCGTCACGCCCTCATCGTAATGGGCGACATGACTCACACGGCCGTTGGTCCAAAGACCCACGGCCGTGGAGGTGTTTCCGACGTCGATGACGAGCAGTCTCACTTGCGATATTCGCAAAGGCGCAACTGCTGGTCGCAGAACGTGCGGACATAACCGTCGTCCGTCGTCGCGCGGCGACGTTCAAGGGCCGAGACCCAGACCTCGCGATACGCCGCGGCCTTCGGGCATTTCGGACACATCACGAACTGCGTGACTGCGGCGATTTGCGTCAGAACAAGCGGATCGCCGTCATAGGACGTGCCGATCTTCGCGAGAAGCGCATCCGCCGCCGCATCCGACGCGACAAAGGCCGCAAGGACCTTCGGCTCGGTCGCCGTGCGCACGGCGGTCGGGTTCTTCCGCTGCCATTCATACGCCATCTGGTAGCCGTCCCAATGGGCCATGGCATTGCCGTAGTCCGCGAACGCGACCTTCGCGGGCTGTGGCACGGGCTTCGGCGTGAACGCACCGTACTTCGGCGCGGTCGCACACCCGGTCAGCACACCGAGGAGAACGGCGGACACGAGACAAGAGACAGTCGAATTCTTCTTCATCCTCAATCGTTCCTTTCTTCTTGCTTCAGCCTTCTTACCCGAACATTTCCGTACGCCAGGGTTCGCGCATCATGTCGTCCTGATAGAGCAGACGGTCCGCCGCCGCGTCGTTCTTCGCATGAAGCGTGACGGGATCGAACTCGAAGCTGCGCCCAAGACGCCACGCGACAATCGCGAGATTGAACATGGACGACGAGCGGAAGCCGTTCGACTCGTTGAGGGCAAAAGGCTTGCGGGTCTTGCAGCTGTCGATGAAGTCGGTCTGCTGCAGCGCGGGTTTCGGAAGTTCGGCAAGGGTCTTCAAGACCTTCTCCTCGCTCCACCAGCCGTTCGCGTCCTTGATGCGGAGCGTCTTGCCGTCTTTCGCCTTCTTGTAGACGCACAGTCCGTTCGAGCCACGGAGAAGCGGCTCGTCGCGGAGCGAGACGTCACCATCAAGAATCACTTCCGTCCCGTCGTCATAGGTCAGCGTGAAGCGGTCGAAGCTGCCGACGGCCTCCGGGTGCTGCGGAAGCCCCTTGTAGTCAATCTTGACAGGCGAAGTCTCGTCCTTGCAGAGAAGATACTGAAGCGGGTCGAGATAGTGCTGCGCCATGTCCCCGAGCCCGCCCGAGTCATAGTCCCAGTAGCCGCGGAAGGACGTGCCGAAGCGGTGGTCCGTGTAGGGTTTCCACGGCGCGGGGCCAAGCCACATGTCCCAATCCAGCCCTTCGGGAATCATCTGCACGCGGTCCTGCACACGGCCCGACCAGCCG
The DNA here is from genome assembly GCA_934635225.1 of uncultured Kiritimatiellota bacterium. Classification (GTDB taxonomy): domain Bacteria; phylum Verrucomicrobiota; class Kiritimatiellia; order RFP12; family UBA1067; genus UBA1067. Next base: position 49,604 of record CAKTYZ010000008.1, on the reverse strand, counting down.
AACTTCCACGAGAAGCCCTGCCCCTCGCCGAAGACGCACTTGACGGGACCCTTGCCGAGGAGACCGTTCTCGACGATCTGGCGAATCGGCTCGACCGTCGTGCCGAAGCCGTAGAACGTGCTCTGGAAGCGAAACCATGTGTTGAGGCGGAACATGCGCCCGTTGGCCTTGACCAGCTCCATCACGCGCTTGCCCTCGCCGACCGTGCGGGTCATGGGCTTTTCGCACCAGATGTCCTTGCCGGCCTTTGCGGCCATCGCGCTCTGGACGCCGTGCCAGTGCGGCGGCGTGCAGATGTGGACGATGTCAACGTCTTTGTCGTCCAGAAGCTCGCGGAAGTCGCGATAGCCCTTGACCTTGCCCCAGCCCGCCTTCTCGGCCGCCGCAAGACCCGCCGCGACGCGCGGCGCATAGCAGTCCGTGAGGCCGATCAGGCGCGAGCCCTTGAACGGCAGGTGGTTTTCGCTGTGCGCGATCACGCCGAAGCCGATCAGCGCGCGCGTGAGCTGGTTCGAAGGCGCCGTGGCGCCCCAGAGGACGCGCGCCGGAATCAGGTTAAAGGCTCCGAACGCAGCGGACGCCTTCAGGAAGTCCCTTCTTGAGTTTTTCATGCTTACAGTTCCTTGATAAAGATGTTGCGCCATTCGGTCGGGTCGCCGTGGCACTGGAGCTCTAGCTGCTCCACGGGGAAGATCACCTGCTTGCGGTCCCAGTAGTTCTCCAGCGTCACGTTGTCGACGACCAGCACGCCATTGAGCCAGACCGAAACCTTCTCACCCTTCATGATCACATGGAAGCGGTTCCAGTCACCGACCTGACGGTCCGCAATCGCAAGCGCGTCCTTCGGATTCTTCTGGTTGTTGAAGAGCCCGCCCGAACCGATGCCCCACTGGTTGTGCGCGTCCCAGATCTGCACCTGCGGAGCGCCGCGCAGGTAGAGGCCCGAATCGCCCGTGATGGAGAGGATGCGCCAGTCGGCCCAAAGCTCGAAGTCCTTGAGGTCCTTCGCCGTCGCGAGCGAGTAGCCGCCCTTGTAGCCGTCGAAGAAGAGGTTGCCGTTGCGGACCGACCAGTGCGCGTCGCGCTGCGCGTCGGCCTTCTTCTGCATCTCGGCGCGTTTCGCTGGCGTCGCCGCCTGACGGACGACCGGGTTGTCGAACTTCTCGTCAGTCGTCACGCCCTTCCACATCGTCTTGAGCTGCTCGGGGCAGCCGTTGAAGTAGGTCGTGAAACCGGCCGGAGCCTTCAGGGCCTGACGCGGACAGACCGCGCCCATCTTCGCGTCTTCCGGAAGTTCCTTGATGCGGATGTTTTTCCACTTGACCGCGTGACCGTGGCCGAGCCAGCCGATGTGGCCCTTCTTGTTGTGGAGGCCCGGATGCTTCCGCCCGTCCGGCGTGTCGCCGTCACCCTTGAACGTCGAGACGTCGCCCTTCGTGATGAGATAGCCGTTCAGGTAGACCTCGATCTCGCTGCCGATGACCTTGACTTCCTCGAAGTTCCACATCCCCGGCTTGCGGACATAGCTGCCGCCGCCCGTGAAGTTGGCGTCCTTGCCCCAGATCTGCTTGTTCACGTTGTCGCGACGGGCCGGGACGACGCCGTAAATCGAGCCCGTGTACTGGTAGGGCTTGAGCTTGTCCTTCTTCGCCGCCTTGTCGTAGTATTCGCTGCCGCCGTCGTCGAGGAGCTGAAGCTCGCACATGCCCTCGTAGGCCGCGTCTACATTCGGACTCGGCGTGCGAATGCCGAGGCCGTTGTTGCCGTTCTCGGGCATCATGAACTCGAAGCGGAGGATGAAGTTGCGGTATTCCTTCTCCGTAAGGAGGTTGCCGCCGTCACCCGCGACCTTGCGGTCGGGGAAGCACGCGAGGACGCTCTCCTTCTTGACCGTCCCGTTGTTGAGCTTCGTCTCAATCGTCTCGACGCCATACATCTTCGAGCCGAACCAGCCCGTCAGGTCCTTGCCGTTGAAGAGGCTGACGAAGCCCTCGTCGATCGTCTCGGGGTACGGCCCGTCATTGCTTGAGCACAAGCAGCAACAGCCACCAACCAATGCGGCACCCGCCGCCAACACGGTCATCAGTTTCATGGTCAGGTTTCTTTCCTTTTCTTGTTTTGTCTTGAAATCAGACGGTTTTCCATTCGAGGCTGAGATCAACCGCCCCGGCCGAATGCGTGAGACACCCGAGTGAAATCGCCGTGACGCCCGTCGCCGCGACTTCCTTCGCACGATCCAACGTGATGCCGCCCGAGGCTTCGGTCTTTGAAATCCCCTTGCACATCTTGACGCACTTCTTCATGTCGGCGCACGACATGTTGTCGAGCATGATCCACTCCGGCTTCGCCTTGAGCGCACTCGCGCACTCGCGCAGGCTTTCGACCTCCACCTCGACCGCGAGCTTCGGAAACGCCTTGCGCGCCGCGACGACAGCCTGATCGAGCTCGTCCGGATCGCCGCCCTTCCAGAGACGGCGGTGGTTGTCCTTCATCAATATGCGGTCATACATGCCCATGCGGTGGTTCGTGCCGCCGCCGCACGTGACGGCATGCTTCTCGAAGACGCGCAACCCCGGCGTCGTCTTGCGCGTGTCGAGGATGAGCGTACCCCACCTCTTCGTCGCATCGACGAACTTCTTCGCCAAGGTCGCCGTCGCGCACATGCGCTGCATGAAGTTGAGCGCCGTGCGCTCCGCCGCGAGAATCGACCGCGCCCTGCCGCGAAACGTGAGAATCGCCTCCTTCGGCCTCACGACGCTGCCGTCGGGCCTGTGAATCGTCACCTTGACCTTCGGGTCAACGGCCTTCAGCACGGCCTTGGCGACCGTCGCGCCTGCGACGACGCACCCCGCGCCCTTCGCATAGATCTCGCCCGTCGCAACCGCGTCAGGATCGACCAGCGCGAGACTTGTCGCATCGCGCCACGGGGACGACCGCACGCGATCGACGCTGGCAAGGTCTTCGTCCAGCGCGAGACGCACCGCGGCCTTCGCACGCGGTGAAAGCATGACGTCTTTCATCAAGCGCCCTTGAGAAATTCCCAATGCTGGTAAAGGACGAACGTCAGCACGCCGACCACCGCCAGAGCCACAAAACCAGCGACAACGGCGACCATGCTCACGCCCGAACCGCGCTTCTTCGCGTTCGGATCGGGCATGTCGAGCTTGAAGCGGTCGGCAATCGTGGCGGACGCCGACGAGGCAGGAGTCTCGACGCTCCCCTCGTGAGAAGGCAAGGAATCGGCCTGCACAGTCGGCCGCTTGACGGACATAGGCTTCTTGATAGTCATGATGTCAATAATTATATCACGGTTTCGGTCACAAAATCAAGTGCGGCAAACTCAGAAAAAGAGATCTCGTTCGCCACGGCACGTCGCCTCGTACTGCTTGAGGACCGTCGGATAGAACTTCGGCAGCCATTCCCTGATGCCCGCCAGCTCTTTCTCGATCAGCCTCTCGCCGATCGCACGCGTTTCGTCGGACGCGAAGTCGTCGAGCCATTCGCGAAAAGTCAAGACGGCGTTGATCTTGCAGAACTTGCCTTCGCGCCCCGTCTTGAGCGCGTCCATGATGCAGCCGCCCGTCCGTCCGCAACGGTAGCCTGCCGTGCAGAACGAGGTGATGGTGTCGCGGCTCGCGAGATACCGCACCATCTCGTCAATCGAGCGGTTGTCGCCCAGCATGAACTGCTGGCGCTCCTTCTCCTGGTGCGCCTCGTCCGCAAAGTCGCTGTAGCCCTTGATGGCGATGTTTGACGAGCAGTCAAGCTGGGTCATGCCGTGCCGCAGAACCCTGTTGCGCGAGGCCGGGCTTTCGCGCGCCGTGATGATGATGCCCGTGTAGGGGACGGAGAGCCGTGCAATCACGATGATGCGCGCAAACGTCTCGTCGTCAATCAGCCACGGGGACTCTTCCGGGACACGCGTGCCGCTTGCCGGCTCCAGACGCGGGAACGACAGCGTATGTGGCCCGATGTTGAACCACCGTTCGAGGTCGCGCGCGTGCAGGACCGTCGCCAGAAGCTCGAAACGCCAGTCGCAAAGCCCGTAGAGAACGCCCAGCCCGACATCGTCCACGCCCGCCTCAAGGCAGCGGTGGAAGCACGTCGTGCGCCAGTCGTAATTGCCCTTCACGCTCCACGCCGGGTGCATCGACTCGTAAAGCTTGCGGTTGTAGGTCTCCTGAAAGACCTGAAACGTGCCGATGCCGACGGAGCGAAGCACCTTCAAGTCGGCGACCGGAAGCGGCGCGGCGTTCACGTTCACGCGGCGAATCGCGTTGAGCTTGCCCGTGCGCGGCGCAGGGACCTTGCGCGCGTAGCACGTCTCGATCGTCTCGGCGATGTATTCCGTCGAGGTCGTCGGATGCTCGCCGTAGACGGCAATCAGGCGCTTGTGCCCGATGCGGCCCGCAAGGACGTCAAGCTCGTCCTTTAGCTCGTCCATCGTCAGGACGCGGCGCTTCTGGAGCGCGTTCCCCTCACGGAAGCCGCAGTACCTGCAGCCGTTCACGCAGAGGTTCGACATGTAGAGCGGCGCAAACATGACGATGCGGTTGTCGTAGACCTTGTGCTTGATGCGGTCCGCCGCCGCGCGCATTTCCTCAAACAGCGCCGGATCCTTCACCTGCATGAGAACAGCCGTCTCTTCCGGCAGAAGCGTCTCACAGGTCGATTCGGATTTCGCAAGGATCTCGCGCACCCGCACGGGGTCAGGCTCCTTGCCGTCCGTCTCCGCGATGAGACGGTTGATCAGGCCCTCGTCAATGAAGTGCTTGCCGCCAGGCAGATACTTGTCAATCTCCCCTTGAACAACAAAGTTCTTCGTATAATCCGCCGCATCCTTGAACTTGCGGATATTCGAGCAATCTGCCATCGTCAATCTAATTTCCTCACTTTCTATGTGAGTGCGTATTATACCATAAGAAAGAGCGGCGCGGATTAGAAAGGAAGCGTGCGTGTCAGGCATCTCGACATGGAGTGCTCCGCGTTTTGTCCCCTTTCGACAGGGCGCAGGGAGAGGAGGCGATGACGAACGGCACAAAAAAACGCGGGACACCGCCGTGCGGCATCCCACGCTCTTTACCGAAACGGAGGGCCGAATCAATCGGCCATCGGACGGACCTTGCCTTCCTTGACGCGCTTCTCGATGACCTGCTGGGCGATGTTCTTCGGAACCGCCTCATACTGCTTGAAGATCATCGTGAACGAGCCACGGCCCTGCGTGACCGTGCGGATCGCGTTCGAGTAGCCGAACATCTCGCCGAGCGGAACAGTCGCCTTGAGAAGCTTGACGCCCGCGCGGTCTTCCATGCCCTCGATGCGGCCGCGACGCTGGTTGATCGAGCCGTTCGCCGCGCCCATGTACTGCTCGGGGACGACGACCTCGACATCCATCATCGGCTCAAGAAGCTGCGGCTTCGCCTTGAGGAACGCCTGCTTGAAGCACTGCATCGCGCAGGTGATGAACGCGAACTCGTTCGAGTCGACCTCGTGATAGGAGCCGAAGTAAACCGTCGCCTTGACGTCCACGACCGGGAAGCCCGCGAGCGGACCGGACTCAAGCGCCTTCTTGACGCCTTTCTCGACCGCCGGAATGTACTCCGTCGGGATGACGCCGCCCTTGACCTCGTTGACGAACTCGAAGCCCTTGCCCGGCTCCTGCGGAGCAAGCTTGAGGCAGACGTGCGCGTACTGACCGCGTCCGCCGGACTGCTTGACGTGCTTGTACTCGTTGTCGACTTCCGTCGTGATCGTTTCGCGATAGGCGACCTGCGGCGCGCCCACGTCGCACTCGACGTTGAACTCGCGCTTCAGGCGGTCAACGATGACTTCGAGATAAAGCTCGCCCATGCCGGCGATGATCGTCTCGGACGTCTCCTGGTCGAATGTGACGACGAAGGTCGGGTCTTCCATCGCCAGCGCGTGGAGCGCGACGCCCAGCTTCTCGTTGTCGCCACGGGATTTCGGCTTCACGGCGACCGAGATGACCGGCGCCGGGAAGTCGATGGACTCCAGCGTAATCGGGTGCTCCGGGTCGCAGAGCGTGTCACCCGTGCGCGTCTCGGTAAGGCCGACGCACGCGACGATGTCACCGGCGTGCGCCTCGTCCAGAGGCTCCTGCTTGGAGGCGTGCATGCGGAAGAGGCGCGAAATGCGCTGCTCCTTGTTGATCGTCGAATCGAGAAGCTCTTCGCCGAGCTTCAGCGTGCCCGAATAGACGCGGACGAACGTGATCTTGCCGCCCGAACGCGGATCGTTCATGATCTTGAACGCAAGGCCGCAGAACGGCTCGGCGTCGCTGACCTCGCGCTTCTGGGTCGGGTCGTCGGCCGAGACCGCCGGACCCGCATCAAGCGGGGAGGGGAGATAGGCGCAGACCGCATCGAGAAGCGGCTGGATGCCCTTGTCCTTGAACGCCGTGCCGCAGAACGCCGGGGTAATCGTACGCGCAAGGCAACCCTTGCGAATCGCCTTCTTGATCTCGTCGTTCGTCAGCTCCTCGCCCGCGAAGAACTTCTCCATGAGCGCGTCGTCCTGCTCGGCGGCGGATTCGACCATCTTCTGACGGTACTCGTTCGCCTTCTCGACGTATTCCTCAGGGATGTCCTTCTCAATGACCGTCTTGCCGAGGCTCTTCATGTCGAAGTAGAGCGCTTTCATCTTGACGAGGTCGATGACGCCGTCAAACGTCTCCGCCGCGCCGATCGGGATGACCATCGGGACGGGGTTCGCGCCGAGCTGATTCTTCATCTGCTCCATGACATTGTAGAAATTCGCGCCGACGCGGTCCATCTTGTTGACGAACGCGATCTTCGGCACCTTGTACTTCTCGGACTGACGCCACACCTGCTCGGACTGGGGCTGGACGCCGCCGACCGCGCAGTAGAGGGCGACCGCACCGTCGAGAACGCGCAGCGAGCGCTCGACTTCAGCCGTAAAGTCCACGTGTCCGGGGGTGTCGATCAGGGAGAGACGGTAGGAGCCCCACTGCACGCACGTCGCGGCAGACTGGATCGTGATGCCGCGCTCCTGCTCCTGCACCATGAAGTCCATTGTCGCGGCGCCGTCATGCACCTCGCCGATCTTGTAATTCTTGCCGGAGTAGAAGAGAATTCGCTCGGACGTCGTGGTCTTGCCACCGTCAATGTGGGCCATGATGCCGAAGTTTCTCACGTGATCGATCGGAATGTCGCGCTTTGCCATTTCTTGATTTCTTCCTTTAGTTGAAAACTTCCGTGTATTATACCGAAAATAGGCCCCGCTTTTCAAGTGGGGTCGTTTGGGACGCCTCAAAAGGCATCCCTCAACGCGCCTTGAGGGATTTCTTGAGCAACGCCAGGAGGGCCTTTCGTTCGTCAACCGAGAACAGCTCAATGCGTTCTTCCCACTCCCGTTCGAACGCGGACTTCTCCCCGCCAAGGGCCAGAAAATGGGCTTTCAGCGTCTTTTTCGCCGCGTCGAGATACTGCCGGACCTCCGGATTCAGCTCGTCCATCACCAGCGCGTTCTCGGCGGCGAGCGCCGGAAAGCGCGGCGACACGAGATAGGCCGTGAAACTGGCCCCGTTCCCCGCACGGACGCCCGCCGGCTGCTCGTGGAGCTGGAAGCCGTCCGGCCCCGCGAAGACGAGACGTCCCGAACCGACGAACTTGCGCTTCCACTCGATGACTTCAAGCTTCGCCTTCGCCCCATTCGGAAGCGTCAGGTTGTAGCCTGTCGTCTGCTTCTGCACGATGACCGGCGTGACGGGCAGGCCATTGAAGTAGATTCGCACATTCGGATAGCTCTTCAGGTAGAGAGCGAACTTCGCCGCCAAGTTCTGGACCGTCTCGCCCGCATCCAACAGCGAGTCAACCGTCGCGCGCACATTCGTCACGAAGACCTCGGTCCCCGTCGCGAACCCCGTCGGCGCATCCTCCAGGCCGAAGACGCCCGGACGATCCGCCGAGCCCGCGATCTTGTAGGAGAGAAGACGGTCACCCGCCCGCATCGTCGTGCGCCATTCGACATGCTGGCCAAGCGCAAAGGCCTTGAACCGCCCGCGTCCGTGACGCCCGTGAAGCCGTCGCCCGGCAGAAGGCGTGCCCTTTCCCTCGCGCTTCCAGCTGCCGCCGAGATTGCCGAAAGTCTGGTCGGCGCGGATCACGTCAATGCCGCTGCCGTCGTCCGAAACGCGCACCGCCTCCACGGCGCCCAGCGGATTCGTGACGAGATCGACCTTGACCTCCCGCGCATCCGCGTCCAACGCGTTCCAGACGAGCTCCTCGACTGCCGCAAGCGGCGTGCCCTTGAAAAGCGATTCGATGTGGTCGGCCTGAGCCTGGACATAGATTTGTTTCATAGCCGTCTTCAAGCCTCAAGCGGAACCGTCTCGCCGCCCTTCGTCACCTTCTCGATGCGCAGACGGATGGAATCCAAGTCCTTCTGGCAAGTCGAGACGAGCGCACGTCCTTCCTCGAACGCCTTAATCATGTCATCGAGATTGAGCTCCCCGGACTCCATCTTCGCGACGAGCCCTTCCAGTTTCTTGAGGTTGTCTTCAAACTTCATGGCGCGTATTATACCAAATCCTCCCGGACAACGGCAAAATGAGCGCACTTCGTCACGAAACGCGCCCCGTCGGGCGCGAGGGCGACGTGCCTGGCCGCGAAAACAGAAGCGGAATCCGCTTACTTCTTGTTGCCCGCGTTCGGACGAGGCTTGCCCCGACTGGGTGGCGGAGTCCGAAGGGCATCAACGACTTCAGCCCCGACGACCTTGGCCGGGTAGCCGGAAACCTCGGCATGCACCTTCTTGAAGACAAAGTAATCTTTCGTCGCGACGGTGTAGCGCGCACCGACGAGCTGATCGCAGTTCGCCGCGTCGCACGCGTTCGCATACGCGCCATTCTTGGCCTTGCCCTTCGCGCCAAAGCAAGACTCGCCCTCATCGGCAATATGCGCCGACGAACCCCAGCAGATCAGCCCGAAGAGGCAATTGAGCTGGTCCGCGCCCTTCACGCGCTTCTTGCCCACCTCGTACTTGAGATGCACGCGGTCCTTGACGACTTGGGGCTTCAGGCGGGAATTTCCGCCGTCGTTCTTGTTGATGGACGCGCAACCGCACGCCAAGGCGGACATCGCCGCCGCAATCATCAGCTTCTTCATAATGCCGTCGTCCTTTCGTTTTCTCGTTTCAGTTCAGGAATTCGCGTTGGCAGAGCCATGCCCCGCCTCGTATCTCCTGCGGATGCGCAGGAAGAGCCACCCCGTCAGCGGAACGGTGAAGATGTAGAGTATGCCAATCGAGCCGATCGTCAGCCAGAAGTTGGAGACGAGAAACGCCACCACGAGCAGAAGTCCCGCAAGGACCAAGGGCAAATGCCGACGCGAGACATGCAGGTGCTTCAGCGAAACCGTCGGCAGACGCGACGCCATCAGCGACCCGACGAAGAGAAGCATGAACACGCCCGTCCACGGGTTCTGCAGGACCGTCGCCAGCGACGGCGAAAGTTCCTTCGCATCCAGCGCGAGCGAGAGGATTGCGGGCGAAAGCACCATCCAGCAGCCGCCGGGCGCGGGAACTCCCGTAAAGAAATGCGTCCAGTAAGGCGCGGTTTCCTGTTCCAGCATCGTATTGAAGCGCGCCAGACGGAAACAGTCGCACATCGCATAATAAAGGGAACAGCCCAGCACGATGCGGATGAACGGACGCGCGACAAGCGTGCCGTCGGCCAGCGTGTGGCTGGGCCCGCCCGTCATCCAGAAGTACATGAACATCGCCGGCGCGACGCCGAAATTCACGAAGTCGGCCAGCGAGTCGAGTTCGGCCCCCAGTTTGGAGCTCGCGTTCAGCAGACGCGCGATCCGCCCGTCCATCCCATCGCAGATGCAGGCGACGAGAAGCGCCCAAAGGGCCGGCATGAACCTCCCCTCGGACGAAAGCGAAATCGACGTGATGCCCGCGCACGCGGCAATGGACGTCACGAGGTTCGGCACAATCGCGCGCAACGGCACGCGATCCCGCCTCGCCTCACGAGGGCGACGACGACGACCTCTCAAACGGAAACGGCTCATTGCGTTTACGACGCGGATATCTTGATGTTGCCGCCCGAGGCCTGTGCCTGATGTTGCTGCTGGGCGCGCGCATTCTTGCGCGGCGGCCCGATCAGGCAGAAATGGATGCGGCCGTCGGTCTTCGGCGCCTGCTCGACCGAACACTCGCCCTCGATCATCGACAGGATTTCGGCGATCTTGTCCTCGCCGATGTCGCGGTGGGCGTTCTCGCGCCCACGGAACTGAAGCGACAGGCGAACCTTGTTGCCGGCGGAAAGGAACTCGCGGATCTGCTTGAGCTTGTGCTGGATGTCGCCGATGTCGGTTCCGGGGTGGAACTTGATTTCCTTCACCAGCGTGGCCTTCTGAGACTTGCGCTGCTGCTTTTCACGGATCGACTGTTCGTACTTGAACTTGCCGTAGTCCATGATCTTGCAGACAGGCGGCGTGGCGTTCGGCGTGATTTCGACCAAGTCGAGACCGCGGCTCTCCGCCATCCGCAACGCTTCGCGAGTCCCCATGACGCCAAGCTGCTGCCCTTGCGAATCAAGAACGCGAACCTGCGGCACGCGGATCTTGTAGTTAACACGTGTGAACTGTGCGATAACTCACCTCTTTGTTTGGGTTAATGATAAGCGTATTCTATCACAAATGCGGACCGCTTGGCAAGTGCAACGGTGAAAACCATAGGCCCGCCTTCCGATCGATTGGAGAATCCCGGAAAGCGGCTCAGCGTCTCGCCAGCCCCTGAATCGCCCGAATCGCCGCCTCGGGGTCGGTCGAACCGCAGACGGCGCGCACGACGGCGTAGTTTCGCGCACCCGCCGCGAGGACGGACGGCAACGTCTCCAAGTTGAGTCCGCCGATGGCGACCGCCGGAAACGGGACCGAGGCAATCATCCGGCCGGCCGTCTCGACGCCGAGCGTCGGATCGGGGATTTTCTTCGTCGGCGTCGCGAAGACAGGTCCGACGCCGATGTAGTCTGGGCGCGCCGCGATGGCCGCGCACGCCTGATCGGGGCTGTGGGTCGAAAGCCCGACGATGCGAAGCGACGGATACAGACGGCGAACCTCGGCAACGGACATGTCGCCTTGTCCGACATGAACGCCGTCCGCCTCGACTTCCGCCGCGATGGACGGATCGTCATTGACGATGAAGTTCGTCCGCGTGCCGGCCGTAATCCGGCGGAGCGCACGGCCGACCGCCACGATTTCCGCGCGCGGCCGGTCCTTCATGCGCAGCTGGACCATCCGGACGCCCGCCGCGACCGCCGCTTCGCAGCAGCGTTCGTAGCCGACGACCGGATCGGTCATCACGAGATAGAGACCAAAGTCTTCCATCTCACTTTCTCAGGTCGTCCGCAACGATCTGCGCGATCTTGCGACCGCTCTTGAGCATGCCGCCGAAGATCGGCCCCATGCGGAAGCCGCCCTGCACGTTGTTCGCCGCCATGCCTGAGGCGTAGAGGCCCGGATAGAGGCGCTTCGTGTTCGTGACCGTCGTGCGCTCGCCGTCCGCCATCCACATCGGCTTTTCGCCGAGGATGCCGCCCGTCGGAGAATCGACCTTGACGCCCGCCTTGTGTACGGCCTTGTTGATGATCTCGCTCGGATGCCCCGTGCCGTCGATGAGCGCGCGCGTCGTCACGACGAGCGGATCGACGTGCATCTCAAGGCGCGCGACGGGATTCCAGTTGATGACGACGCCCGAGACGACGCCGTCGTGCATCACGATGTCCTCGACCTTGACGGTGTTGAAGATGACCGCGCCCGCCTTGCGCGCGCCGAAGATGAGGCCCGAGGCCATCTCGACGGAATCGACGGTGTGGTAGTCCTCGTTATACGGAACGGTCGTGATGCCGAACTCGCGCAGGATCTCCGCCGCGTCGTTCTGCACCGTCACCTCGTTCATGAGCATGCCGCCGCCCCATGTGCCACCGCCGGGCGCCAGCTTCGACTCGTACACGCAGACCTTGAAGCCCGCTTTCGCGAGGTCATGCGCCGCGACGAGCCCACTCGGACCCGCGCCGACGATGGCGACGTCAATCGCCAGATTGTTCTGGAGCTTCTCGAAATACCGACGCACGATCGCGCCGGAGATGACCTCTTCCATGACGGCATTCTCTGCCATTTCGTTCTTCCTTTCCTACGCGGGAATGACCCCGTTCAGGTTCAACCGGTCTTTTCTCAGCAAGACACGCACCTCGCGCGCCCGACACCCGGATAAGACGCCGCGTAGTATACCATTTCTCGTCGCCTTACGGCAATGGGGAGAAGGACCGCCGCGCCCCCTTGACTCGCGCAGACGCCGGATTGTATAATGCAAGCCCATGACAGATCAATCCGAGAAGCGCGGCCTCATCCCCTCCAGGAGCTACCTCTTCAACTACCGCACGCCGAAGGGGTTTGCGGACTTGGTGATGCGCAGCGACGGTGAAGCGTTAACTGGACTCTGGTTCAAGGGGTCTCCTGACGCGAGCAAGCATACCCAAGAAGGCCTCGCGAAAGAACTCCCCGTCTTTCGCGAGACGTCCGCTTGGCTGGACGGCTATTTCGCGGGCCAACCGCCCGCGAAACCGCCGCATCTGCGAATCGAGGGCCTGACCGCCTTCCGACGCGACGTCATTGCGGAACTGCGCGGAATCCCTTACGGGGAAACGCGCTCCTACGGCGAGATCGCCGCACGCCTCGCCCGACGCAAAGGCCGGGCGCACATGTCCGCCCAAGCCGTCGGAGGAGCCGTCGGCTGGAATCCGATCTGCATCCTCGTGCCCTGTCACCGCGTAATCGGACAAGACGGCTCAATGGTCGGCTACGGCGGCGGCCTTGCGAACAAGATCGCCCTGCTGCGGCACGAGCGCCGTCACGCGGAGGCGCCGCCCGCGTCGTAGTGGCGGGCGATGGCCTCGTAGCCCTGCATCATCGCGGCGGGAAGCTTGCCGGACATCTTGTAGTAGTCGCAGACGACCGGAAGGCACCGCGTCTTCCACTTCGCGACCGTATTGAGCGCAATGGACTTCAGCTGATGGTGCGCAAACGGGTTGGCAAAACGTTCCAGCACGCTCTCGGCGTAGTCTCGCTTCTCGGCGTCAGGCAGATTGACGGTCGGGAAGATCTCGTCGAAGACGACCTGGCGAACGAACTTGTTGAAGTCCGGGTCGGCGATGCACTCCGCAACCTCCGAAAAGCCCCTCTCCAGGCCGAGATAGACCATCGTCGTGTGCGTCGCGTTGAGGAAACGCACCTTGCGCGTGCGGTAGGGCTGCATGTCGGACGTGTAGACGACATTGACGCCGGCCTTCTGCAGGGGCAGCTCCCTTTCAAGATCGAAGCCCGCCGGCGTCTCGACCACGAAGAAGTGGAACGGCTCGCCGCAGACGAGGACCTCGTCCCGCTCGCCCAGCATCTCCGCGTAGCGCGCAGCGGATTCGGGATCGGGACGGCCAGCGACAATGCGGTCCACAAGCGTGGAGCAGAAGACGCAGTCGTTCTCGATGTAGGACTGAAGCGCCGCATCAGGCGCGTCCGCAAGATGCCGAAGGACGCAAGACTTCAAGCTGTCACCGTTGTGCTCGATGAGTTCGCACGGGATGAGGACGAGACCGGGAAGCCCCGCCGCATGGCGCGCCTTGAGCAGGCGCAGGACCTTCGCGGGGAACGTGTCCGCCCCCTTCACGTACTGGATGCCCGCCTCAGTCGTGTTGGAGACGACGAAGCGGAGCGACGGCAACGCCGCGTATTCCTCAAGGTTCGCCGCGACGTCAACGCCTTTCACGCTCGTGATCTCCTCGATCTCCTCAACGGTCTTGCCGCCGATGATTCCGCGCAGGCACGTGTGGTACTTTCCGCCGCGCGCATTCAGGATCTTCGACGGAACGCCCAACTCGTCACCAATCGGCTGGATGATCTGGACCTGACCGTCAAAGCCGGCCTTGTCGTTCATCCGCTGAACCATCCAGTCGATAAAGCACCGAAGGAAGTTCCCTTCGCCAAACTGCAGTATCTTCGTTTCCATCAGAGCGTCACTCCGTTCTTGAATATGGCTATGCCTCGGTCACCATTGATTTCGTTTTTCGCAAGGTCCTCGCCCGAGGCGATTCCGAGGACCTTTGCGGCAAATTCCTCGACATCCGGATTCGACATCGCGTTCCAGTCGATCCAGTTCGGCTTCTTCTCCGCAAGCGCGTCGTTCGAGGCGACCTTTACCGTCGGGACGACACAGCCGAACGGCGTGCCGCGTCCCGTCGTGAAAAGGACGAGATGCGCACCAGCAGCCGCAAGGACAGTCGCGGCGACGAGGTCGTTCCCAGGGCCCGTCACCAGCGAAAGGCCGTGCGCCCTCACGCAATCGCCATAGCCGAGGACATCCTCGACCGGGGCGTGCCCGCCCTTCTGGACGCAGCCGAGCGACTTGTCCTCCAGCGTCGTGATGCCGCCCGCCTTGTTTCCGGGCGAGGGGTTTTCATAACACGGTTGCCCATGGCGCGCGTAATAGCTCTTGAAGTCGTTGATCATCTTCACGCACTTGTCGAAAACGGCGCGCGTACGGCAACGCTTCATGAGCAGCATCTCCGCGCCGAACATCTCGGGAACCTCGGTGAGGATCGTCGATCCGCCGCGCGCGACCAGCCAGTCGCTGAAACGTCCCACGAGCGGATTCGCCGTCAGTCCGCTGAAGCCGTCCGATCCGCCGCACTTCAGCCCCACGACAAGTTCGGAGACGGGCACGTCCACGCGGTCCTTCGGACGCGCCGCGTCAAGTTCCTTCAGGAGCGCAAGCCCCCTTTCGTGCTCGTCGCCGGGATCCTGCGCCCGCAGGAAGCGGACATTCAGCCTCGAACAGTCGCCGAGCCTCGCCTTGAAGCTCTCCAGCGTGTTGTTCTCGCACCCAAGCGACACGACGAGGACGCCGCCCGCGTTCGGATGGCGCACGAGCGCGGCCAGCAGGTTCGCCGTCGTCTCGTGGTCCTCGCCCATCTGCGAGCAACCATAGGGATGCGTGAGCGCGACGCCTCCGACGGCTTGCGCCAGACGCGTCGCAAGGTGGTTCACGCAGCCAACGAGCGGAACGACCCAAAGATCGTTGCGAATGCCAACGCGTCCGTCCGCATGACGATAGGCACGGAATGACGGCGGCTCTTTCCGCGCGAGGTCCGTGAACGACGGATCATAGGCATATTCAAGCACCCCGCCGAGATTCGTCTTCATGTTGTGGACATGAACATGCTCGCCCGCCTTGATCGCGACGGTCGCATGGCCAATCGGCATGCCGTACTTGACGATGTTCTCGCCCGCCGCGATGTCCCGTCGCGCATACTTGTGTCCGTCCGCGCGGATTTCGACATTGTCCTGTTCGCAGATAATCATCCCGGATTCCCTTCTCAGCGACCGCAAGGCCCCTCATTGCCGACGACAGGCCTCACCAAGCCGAGGAGACCCGACGGGATGCCGGCCCGTGAGACATCCCCGTCCATCCAATGCCGCCACAGATGCGGCTTCGCCTCCTGCGGCGGCGGACGGCCCCCGACCAGCCGCGCGTCGGCCGCAGGACGGAGACCTGCGACAAGCGCAACGCCCGCCACCAGCAAGGGTATCTGTTCGAATCTCATGGCGCGTATTATAGCATATTGCATGCGCATCGGCGCGAAGACCCGTCGATTCCGGCTCCTTACTCCTCGGGATAGAGGCCTGTGAAGCCCGGCGGAATGACGCCGCGCAGACGCGCGCGCCAGTAGGCCGCAAACAGATGCGTCGTCTTGAGCGACCACCACCGACACGCATCACCCGCCGTCATCGCCCGCGTGAAGATCATGAGCTCCGTCTTGTCGTAAGGCACGTTGTTCGCCGTGAGCTGAGCGAGGGCAAGTTCCGCGTCAGGGGCCATGCCGTACCACTTCTTCTTGGGGTTCGCCCACATGTCCTTCGCTCGGAAGTCCGCCTCCGCCGCCGACTGCCGCAACCCCTCCAGAAGGCCCGCACGGCGCACGGGGTTCGTTTCGCATCCGAGCATGACCTCCAGCGAGACGTTCATCTGCAAGAGCGTGTAGGTCGGCGTAATCCATTTCCATTTCGGATTCTCGGCCTTGTTTCGCGTCATGAACGCCGCGTCCGAACACGCCTTGTCGGCCAGCTTTTCGTAGAGGTCTTTCCAGTGCCGGTCACCCGTCGCGTCAAACGCGGCGGCATAGATCGAAGGCAGTCGGCAAGAGACCGTCGCATTCGTGCTGTCAGGCCACCACATGCGGCAGATGCCGCGAGGATCCTCTCGCCCGTCGCAGAGGCCAAAGTTGTAGTCCGTCTCAGGGCGGACCGTCCGCTCCATCCGCGCGGCGACTTCAGCGATGCGCCGTCGCCATTCCGCAAGGAGCGCGGGACGCGCCATCGGCGAGTGGGAATAGCGGTAGAGACCGTGAACCCAGTGCGTATGCTGGTCGATGGACGAAAGCGAGCAGATCGACTTGCCGTCCTCCTCGCAGAGGCCGCGCGCCACAAAGCCCGTGTAGGGATGCCGCGAGGCCAAGTTCAGGAGACCTTGCGCCAGTTTCGCCGCCCAGTCTTCAGTCTCGACCATGCGCGGATCGGACGGCTCAGCGCCCTCCTTCGCCAGCGCGGCCCAGCGGTCCACGCACCCCGAAAGCGCCACCGCGCACGAGATGGCGCAGTCCGCCATGCCCGCGCCATAGCCCTCCTTCGTCCCCTTGTGCCAGTCATAGAGGCCGTTCGTAAATGTCACGGCCTTCTTCACCTTGCTGACCTCGCATCCATAGAGAAGCGACGTGCGAGGGCTCCAGCAACGCGCCATGCTCGACCGAAAGCCCTCGTCGATGATTGTCTCGAAGTCCCGTACGGCTGGCGCGGCAGGCGCCGTCAAGAACGGCGCGAACTGCGCAGCGACAAAAAAGAAAACGCTCAACTTGCGCATCATCTCTCGCCTCATCTCAGGTAGATCACCGTGCCACGACGGTTCTTGACCGTCACGGAAAGGAAACGGCCCGACTGCACGTTCTGATAATTGACTTTGACCAGCTGGTTCTCCCGTGCCACGACGGAGAACTTGTCAGACGAGAACTCCAGCGCAGCACCACCCTTCGCGAGCATATAGGTTCCGTCCGTCTTGACCTGCGTCACGTCCATGACCACCGCAGCCGCCTCGAGATAGGCGTACTTGACGTGCAAACCGCAGCCACGCGCACCTTGATAGCCGCCTTCGGGGACGACGAAGCGTATCTCCGGGGTTCCCGCCGCCATCATGCGGTGCTCGGCGACAAAGCAGCCGCCCGTCCCCGCAATCACAAGCCGGTTCGTCGCCAAGTCGAAAACGCCGCCCACGCCCAGCGCGCCCAACCGCACATCACCGCTTGTCGCGCCGGCGGCATCAGCCTTTCCGCAAGTCACGACGCCGCCCTCGACGGTGAAAACCGTCGGAGCCGTGCGACAAACGTCCGAGGACTTGCTCGCCGCACCGATAATGAGTCCGCCGGGAAACGACGCGGACGCAGGCGCTTCAGACGTTCCGAACAACGTGAAAGCCGTGTGCCCACACAACACGCCCGCCGGCAGACTGACCCCGTCCTTCGAGACAATCAACGACGCGTTCGTAACGGCAATCGACAAGCCATCGGAACGGTTCCCGCTGTTGCCGACGACAAGTTTCTCCGTCGTAAGCGCCGATCCGCCCGCCACGACAAGCGACATCCTGTTGCTTTGCTCGTAAGGACCGCCCAGCGTGAGCTGTTCGAACGTCGCCGCGGAACGGTCCGTAACCGACATCCGACAGTCTTGAGCCCCCTGAAAGCTGCCGATGAAGACTCCCTGCGCCTTCAGCTCGGACTCGCCATCGACCGCGACAAAACAGTCCTTCACACGGTTGTTGCACCCCAGTCGAATGGATCCGGACGAGTGGAAACGAGAGCCTGCCACAACCTGAAGCGAATTCGAGTAGGAATCTCCGTTCATGCCGATCTGCGTCTCGCCCTGCTGAATCCACGTCGCCCCGTTGCGCAGACAGACCGGCACGCGCCCGGCATTCAGTTTCGCGATGAAGAGCTTGCCGACATTCGTCACCGTGCCGCCGTCAACCGTGAAGGGTTCGGGGAAGGAGTCGTCTGTCCAGCAGTTGACGATCTCGATGTCCCCTGCGGAGACGAAAACGCCCCCGTCATGAATCTTGGTCTGATTGCGCGTGCCAAGGCTGTCAAGGTACCCACCGCTTCGCACGAAAGCCCCCGCACCGACATCCAAGCCATTGCCGCTGTAGCCCGTCACGAACACGCGACCCGCGATTTCGGCCCGGCAGTTCTCGAACTTGGCCCGCGTCGTGTAAGTCGAACCTTCCGACCAGTTCTTCGACCACCCAACGACCAGTTCATCTCCAAACCCATACGTTCCACCGCGGTAGGTTGTCGTATAGCGGTTTGTGACCGGACCAGTCGTGTGCAAGACAGCCGTCGAACCAAACGAAAACGTCGCACCCGCGCCCGTGACATACAACGAGGCGATCGTCGGGAGCTCAGTCGTTGCACGAACAACGGGATGAGTCCCGACGTTGAACTGAACGTCCGCGCTCTCGCTCGGAACAGTCGCCGAAGACCAATTGTCTGGGGTTTCCCACGCTCCGTCACTTCCGGCCCCTGTCCAGTTTACCGTCTCGGTCGCCGCAACCGTCGCAACGGAAACGGCCAAAAGGCCTGCCAAAAGACCCGTTCGGCCTTGGGTTCGCGCACAAGATTCTTGAATGTGATGTGTCATCATGTCATGCCTTTCCGATTTGTCTGTCGTTTCTTTGTCCGTCACGCAAAGGCCTGCCATGGCCTCTGCTAAGATGGGGGGGGGGGGGTATTGGAATCGCCTTTTGGCGCAGTCGGACGGCCTCTCGCCGCGTTTACGGCGAAAGGAACCGGCACGAGACTCTTCGCTTTGCTCATCAAAGGAAATACCCCATTCTGTTCGACCGTGAACAGTATACCATATCTCCGAACCAAAGATCGCCCGGATGCGCAAATTATTTGCGGCTCATTTGCGCATCTTTGTCAGTCCGTTTGCGCACCGCTCGACGCAAAAGGGCCTGAAACAAATGCGTCAACCGATGCGGATGGAAGAGGTCTCTCCATGCGGATGGAAGAGGCGTCTCCATGCGGATGGACCGTGGGGGCCAGCGCACCCCGCGAAGCGCGCGAAGTCGAAGTCCGGGATCTCGGCCGCGAGTTCCGCGTCGAAGCCCCGGAGGGCCATGGACTATCGGTCACCCGTCTGCGTCCAGCGGCCCGCGAAGTCGACGTTCTCGACAGTCACCTTCCCGACAGTCCCCTTTGCCTCCAGGAACGGGACCGGCGCATCCAGCGCGTTCGACATCTTGCAGTCGCGCACGGTCAGCGTACGCACCGTCGCGGCCGAATCGACCCGGAGCGTCGCGACGGGCACCGTCTTCTCGTCGCGGCTGAAGCCCTCGACCGTGAGCCGCCCGACGTCCACCGCGCCCTCGACCCAGACGAGCGGATAGTTCGTGCGCGAGTGCGTTCCGATGTTCTCCGGCGAGAGCGTCTTCGCCGCGAAGGCGTCGCGGATCACGATGTCGTCAAAGACGCCGCGCGTCTTCCGGTCGCGGAAGAAGTGCGTCAGCCCCACCATGTACGTGTAGAAGTTCCCGTGGACGTTCCGGACCGTCACGCGCTTCAGGTTCGCGCCCGTCGAGAGCAGCCGCACCGCGCTGTGGCAGTAGTCGGCGTAGAGCCCGTCGATGTCGACGTCGGTGATGTCGCCCTCCTCCTGCGCGCACTGCCCGTCGTTCGCGTTCAGGGCCACCATGTCGTCGAAGCACGTGCCGCGCAGGTTCGAGATCTTCCCGTGGTGGCACCAGCCGTCGAGATGCACGCCGTCCATGTTGAGGAAGATCGGGTTGCACGTCGTGTAGTCGAACGTGAGGTCGTCCACGAGGAAGCAGGACGTGCGGCAGAAGGCGAGGCCGTAGGACGTCGGGTTGCGGATCGTCAGGCCCCTGACGGTCATCCCCTCGACGTGCGAGAAGCGCATCGCCATGCCGAAGAAAAAGCCGTTCTCGTGCTTCGGCGGCAGGCCTCCCTTGCGCGGCGGCGTGCAGCGCGCGAGCTGCTGGGGGTTCGGCGACTGGTCGAGGTTCGCCATGTCCCAGACGCCGCCCGTGAGGGCGATGCGGCTGTCGCCTCCGCCGACGTAGCCCCTGTTCTCAATCATCGGGCAGTCCGATCCCGGCGCGAGGCGGACGACCGAGAAGCGGTCGAGCCGCAGTTCGGTGTCCGAGCCGATGCGGAGCGTCTTCGAGATGCGGTAGTGCTTCGCCGGCGGCGGCAGGTAGACGCAGGGCGTCCCGGAATCGAGCCGCGCCTGGATCGCCGCCGTGTCGTCCGCCACCCCGTCGCCGACGAGCGGCGGCATCTCGTCAGCCAGCATCTTGACGGAAACCTCTCCGCCGACGGCCGCTTTCGCCGGACTGTCCTGCGGACCGCCGTACAGGGCGTCGCCGAAGAGCCCGAGCCTCCGCCGGATCTTGTAGTCAAGCTCCTCGTCCGAGGCTATCTCCTCCGACCAGGCACAGCACTCGCCGCCCAGGATCATGCCGTGAAGCCCCGGCGGAATCCCGTCCAGCGGCGAGAACCGCGCGACCTTCGCCGCCGGAAGCGTCAGCTTCATCTTCCTCACCCACTCCCCGTATGCCCAGGGGTCGTCGGCGTCCTCGCCGGTCGGCAGGGTGAAGTACGCCACGTTCAGCGGAGACATGATCACGCGGCAGCCTTTCTCAGCCGCCTTGCGCACGATGTCCGCCCCGCTCACGCCGTTCGCCTCCGAACGCCAGTTCTGCACGATGGTCCCCTTCGGCAGCTCGCCAGCCTCCAGAATCTCGTCCCAGCCAATCACCGTCTTGCCGTGGCGAGCCACCATCGCCGCGACACGGCGGACGAAATAAGCCTGCAGCTCCGCCGCTGCGGACATCCCTTCGCGCGCCATCAGCCCACGGCACTTCACGCACGCCTCCCAGCGCGTCCGCGGGCATTCGTCGCCGCCGATGTGGAAGTACTCGCCGGGGAAGATCCCGGCGACGGCGGCGATCAGACGGTCCAGGTAATCGTAGACCGCCTCGTTCCCCACGCACAGGACCTCGGGCGAGACGCCCCACTGGACACGCGGCGTTCCCGGCTGCGCGTCCGGCGCGCAGGCGAACTCCGGGTGCGCGGCCAGCAGTGCGCCGACGTGCCCCGGCATGTCGACTTCGGGAATGACCTCAATGCCGCGCGCCTTCGCATAGTCCACGATCTCGCGGATGTCATCGACCGAATAGAAATAGGGCCCGTACGGACGTCCGTCCGTCTTCGAGCCCTGTCCGCGCAGCGGCGAAGCGGGCCGCGCCGCCCCCTTGGCAACCAGTTCGGGCAGTCCCGGCACGTCAATCCGCCAGCCCTGGTCGTCCGTGAGATGCCAGTGGAAGTAGTTGTAGCGGTGGCGCTGCATCAGGTCCAGATAGCGTTTGACCGTCTTCTTCCCGAAGAAATGGCGCGCCTCGTCGAGCATGAACGCCCGGTAGCCAAAGGCCGACGGACGCCCCTCGCGCGGTGCGTCGGCCGCAAAGCCGTTCAATGTCGCGGCCAAAGCCGCAATCGTCAGGATCTTCGTCAACTTTCTCTCTCCTTGTTTTCTTTTGCTGTTCTCTTTTGGGTGTTTACAGATGCGGTCTCACAGGCCGCCCGCCATCTCGAAGACGAGCTCGCCGCCCTTCACGATGTCGGCGTGGCGGATCTTCCCGTCCGTCAGCGGCCGCCCGTTCAGCGTCACCGACCTGACGCGCCAGTTTTCCTTCGCCTGGTTGCGGACGGTGACGCGGAACGTCGCCGGCGCGAACGGCGCGCCGATCCGCAGCGTCGCCGCGCGCACGAGCGGCGAGCCGACCACGTACTCGCCCGTCGTCGGGTCGAGCGGGTAGAACCCGAGCGCGGAGAGGACGTGCCACGCGCTCATCTGCCCGCAGTCGTCGTTCCCCTCCATGCCCCAGCGCTCCGCCGAGTAGCCGCGCGTCAGGATCTGCCGGACGTGCCGCGCGCACTTGTCGGGGCGGCCGAGCGCGGCGTAGAGGTAGGGGATGTGGTGCGTCGGCTCGTTCTCGTGGTGGGTCATCTTGCCGCCGTCCTTGTTGTAGTAAATGCGCCCGAAGTAGTCGTCCAGCATCGCCTCCAGCGTTGCCTTGCCGCCGACGAGCCCGGCGACGCCCGCGACGTCGTAGGGGACGCCCCACACGGCGGTCTCCGGCGACTGCTCGGTGTAGTCGCTCACCTTCCAGTGGAGGCGCGGCCGCGCGACCCAGCTCCCGTCCGCCTTGCGCGGCCAGAACATGCGCCTCTCCGCGTTCCACAGGTTGCGGTAGTTCCGCGACCGCGCACGGAACGCCGCCGCCTCGCCATGCCGGCCGACGGCGTCCGCGAGGACGGCGGCGGCGAGGTCGGCGTGCCCGAAGTCGAGCGTGCGCGAGACGGACTCCGTCGTCCGGTCGGCCGCGACGTAGCCGAGAGACTGGTAGGTCGTGAGCCCGCCGCGCGCCTCGGGCGCGCCCGTCCACGGCTCGCGCCCCTGCCACGCGACGCGCGTGTCGGCGGGCGAAGGCACGGTCGCGTTGTGCTTCACCGCCTCGTAGGCGAGGTTCAGGTCGAACCCCCGGAAGCCGCAGGCGTAGGCCTGGGCCAGCACGATCTCCGCCGGCCCCCCGACCATGATGCCCGTGTAGGCCGGGTTCGGCCACTTCGGCAGCCATCCGCCCTCCCGGTACATCTGCAGCAGCGCCGTCATCATCCCGTCCACCCGCCCCGGCGCGGCGAGGGCGAGGAGCGCATGCTCGGCGCGGTACGTGTCCCAGAGCGAATAGCTCGTGTAGCTCTCGCCGTCATGCACCTGATCATCGAACGCCGAGTAGTAGCGGCCGTACTCCCCGAACTCGCGCGGGAACTGGAGGGCGTGGTACATCGCCGTGTAGAAGACCGTCTTCACGTCCTCGTCGGCGTCGATCTCCAGGACGGAGAGCGCCCGCTCCCACGCGGCCTGCGCACGGGCCTTCGCCGCCTCGAAGTCGAAGCCCCCGCCGAGTTCGCGGCGCATCGTGTCCGCCGCCTGGGCGTCGTCGATCATCGACTGGGAGACCTTCACGAGCAGCGGCTCGTCCGATGCCGCGTATTCCGTCCACGCGCCGCAGGCATCCGCCGTCACGGACGTCTCGCCTTCAAGGATGCGGGCCGTCGGGTACCCGTCCGCGCCGCGCGGCCCGTCGCCAACATAGACGCCCTTCGCGACCGCCGGACGCGACACCTCGATGCGGAAGCGCGCGCGGCAGTTCCGGAGCGGCGGGCCGAGCTTCGCGTCCGCCCGGTCCTCGTTCCACGCCGTCAGCAGCCTCGCGCCCGCGTCCGCGAACGTGACGCCGCCCGGCAGGGCATTCGTGTCGGAGAACGAGCCGACGAACGCGCGCGAGGCGTCGAAGACGAGCCGCGCGGGGACGCCCTTCGGGAACGTGAAGCGCAGGAGCGCGCAGCGCGACGAGCCGGTCGCCTCTGCGACGACGCCGCTCGCGAGCGGGACGCGGCAGTAGTAGGGCGTGAAGACGCAGTCCGCCGGGTCGAACGCGACGCCGCGCGTGGCGTAGGAGCAGTCGCGCGGCCCGACCTGCGGCATCACCGAGACCTGCCCGTATTCGCCCATCCATGGCGCGGGCTGGCGCGTGCCGACGAAGCCGAGGAAGCGGCGCGACGCATCAGAGTAGCTCACCTTGCCGAGTTCGGAGAGCTGCGTCATCGCCGTCCACTGCCACATGCCGAACGGCACGCCGACGAACGGCTGCATCGCGGCGGCGTTGGCCGCGTCGGCACGGCGCGAGGCCGTGCCGATCAGCGGATCCACGTAGTCCAGCGGCGCATCGACCGCAGACACCTCCAACGCCACCGCGCAAGCCGCCGCAAGAATCCATTCCGACCTCATCTGCCTACCCTTTCCTTACTTGGCCCCGAAAAACGACTTCACCGTCTCAACCGACTTTTTCGGCCGCCGCAGCTGATCATAGCATCCCGCGATCGAGCCGCCGAACATCGACGAACAGCTCCTGTCACAATGCCGCTCGCGCGTACGCCCGTCGTTCATCTGCCAGATCGCGAACCCCGAACAGTCCGGGTTCGCCCACAGGCATTCCAGGATGTCCCGCAGGTACTCCTCCTGGTACTCCTCGGTGTTGATCGAGGCGTTCGGGTCATGCATCCCGTACAGGCCTCCACACCCAGACTCGGAGACCATGATCGGCTTGTCGGGGTAGAGTCTGCGGAACCGCGCAATCGCGCTCGTGAAGCGCTTCTCGACCTTCTCCTTCAGCTGCGCGGGCGTGCCCGGCGCCGCGGGAATCGTCCCCGGATAGGCGTTGAACGACACGAGATCGACGTTCTCGCAGCTGATGTCGCCATCGATGTTGTTGCACGCGAAAGTGACGAGCCTTCCGGAGTCCTCCGCCTTGATCGTCGCGATCAGCCTGTCCACCAGCCGCTTCACGGGCTTGCGTCCGCTGGCGCACTCGTTCAGAAAGCCATAGACGATGACGCTCGGATGATTGAAGCTCGCGCGCACCATCTCCCGCGTCTGGCGAACCTGCATCTCGCAAAACCCGGCATCCTCCGCCTCGTCGGGCGGAAACGGACTCTTCCCGGCCTCGGCGCCGTTGCCCCAGCCGAGCGACTCCTCCCACACGAGGACGCCCATCTCGTCGCAGAGGTCGAGGAAGCGCTCGCATTGCTGGTAGTGCGCGCCGCGGATGAAGTTGCCGCCGACGGCCTTCAGGTTCTGGAGGTCGCGCAGCATCGTCGTCTCGCCCGTCGCCGAGCCTTCGAGGACGGACGACTCGTGGCGGTTGAAGCCCTTCAGGAACAGCTCCTTGCCGTTCAGGTACATCTTGCCGCCCTTCGCCTCGACCTGGCGGACGCCGAAGCGCACGGCGGCCGGCTGCGTTCCGTCGCCCGCACACCGGACGGACAGCGTGTGGAGGTTCGGGGCCTCGGGCGACCAGGGGCGGCAGCCCGGCACGCGCAGCGTCGCGCGACCGTCCTTCCACGCCGCCGCGACGGCCTTGCCGTCCACCGTGACGGCGCCGCGCGGCGCACCGCCCTCGACCGCGACCTCGACCGTCCCCGTGCGCCAGTCGCGCGTGCGGACGAAGACCTTCGGCGCGCGCTCGACGAGCTTGACGCCGTGGTAGAACCCGCCGTAGAAGTAGAAGTCGTAGTACGGGCGCGCGAGCTTCACGCGCGGCCATTCGAGGACGTTGTCCACCGCCGCCGCGATCTCGTGCGCGCCCGCCGCGAGCGGCCCGACCGGGATCTCCAGCCGCGCGTAGGGGTAGTCGTGGCGGCCCAGGTCCGCGCCGTCGAGCGCGAACGCCGCGCGCACGCCCATGCCGTCCACGACCAGCGCCGCGTCCTTCATCGGCGCGTCGAGCGTGAACGAGCGGCGGTAGAGGCCCGTGCCGCGCTTGAGGTAGTAGCGCGGCAGGACGTCCCAGCAGCCGGGCACGGCCATCACGTCGGCCGCCGCGAACGTCTTCCACGGCGTCTCCTCCAGCGGCTTGCCCTCCTCGAACCTGAACTGCCACGGGCCGTTCAGGTTGACGGCCAAGGCCGCGATCATCAGTGCTGTCATTTGTCTTGCTTTCCTTTGTCTTTGTCGATTGTCGTCAGTTGAATCCGGTTGTCGCCCGGCTTCAGGGGCATGGCCTGTCCGCGCCAGACGAATTCGCCCTGAAGCGTCCCCGGCAGGCGCACCGATCCCGTCACGCCTCCGTCCGCATCGAACGCGAAGTCCGTCTCGACGAGCCCTTGCGGACACGGCGTCTTCGCGCGGATGAACGCGAGGCCGGCGGGCTGCGGCGCGACGCGCACGCGCCGGAAGAACGGCGCCGCCGGCGTGACGCCCGCGAATGCCGTCTGCAGGAAATGGAGCGGGCAGGCGCTCCAGGCGTGACAGTCGCTGCGCGCCTCGACCTCCTGCGTCTCGAACGCCGTCTTCGCGCCGTGGCGCACGAAGTTCTTCCACGTGTCCAGCCGGCGGCGGATGAGGTCCGCGCGGCCTTCCGAGGCATAGGCGCTGAAAAGGTAATAGGCGAAATAGGAGCTCGCCGGCGCAAGGTCCGGCGCCGAAAGGAGACCCTCGAACGCGCGGCGGCGCTGCCCGTCCGAGAGGATGCCGCCGAGAATCGCCAGGGACTGGGCGTGTTCGCTGAAGGCGTCTTTCGCCGCCGTGTCCGCGAGAAGCCCTCGCGTCTCGTCCCAGAAGCGCGCGACGAGCGTCCGCCCGAGCCGTTCGGCCTTCGCGCGCCCGTGCGCCGCGAGGTGACGCTCGCCCAGCGCCTCGTCCACCGCCGCGACCGAACGGAGCGCGTGCAGGTAGAGGAGGTTGTTGAGCGCGCTTACGCCCTGGCCGGGGCTTCCGCACGGCGCCGTGCCCATCCGCCAGCGCTTCGCGAACGCGCTGCCGCGCGGCATCCAGTCCATGAAGCTCCAGCCCGGCAGGTCTTCGAGAAGGCCGTCCGCATTTTCGTAGCGCGCCATCCCCATCAGCGCGTGGCGCGCGCCGGGCAGCCGCGCCCGCAGGAACGCGGGATCGTCGTGCCACAGCAGGTAGTCGCCGAACATCAGCGTCCAGCACAGCGTGTAGGTGGCGCTCTCCTGCGTCGCGCGCGTCGGGAAGTTCATCGCCACCATTCCGTTGTCGCGGCGGTCGAAGTCGAAGACGGACATCGCGAAGCGGTTCAGTCGCGCGTCCCGCGTCAGGGCGTTCAGGATCTGCAGCTGGATGCGCGTGTCGCCCGGATACATCTGCTGCTCGTAGTAGGGGCAGTCGACGGGCATCTCGTGCAGGCAGGCCGCAAGCGAGCGACGGCAGATCGCCACGACGTCCGCAAGTTCCCCGTCGTCGCACGAGAACGCGGCGTCGACCGCCAGCGGATACCCCGTCTCGCCCACGGCGACGCGGCGGATTTCCAGCGGCTCGTCCGCCGTCTTCACCGTGAGTCGGCACCAGCGTCCGCACCGCCACCACGGCGCCGTGAAGAAGGCGCCGGGGCGCCCGTCGCAGCGGAAGGTGTCCGTCAGCGTCTGGGAGAAGGACTTGCCGCGCCAGGCGGCGCGGTCGCCCTTCCTGCCGTCCGCGTCGCGCAGGGACTCCGTCCAGCCCCACGTCACGACGGCGCCGCGCCCGCCCGCCGTCTCCAGTTCGGGATAGGCGCAGTAGTAGTCGCCGAGATCCCACCAGAAGTCCCGTTCGGCATGGGCGGGCACGACAAGCGGCCGCGTCAGGTCCGCCGCCGCGTTCACGACCCGCCCCGGCGTCTTCGCCGCGTACGTCACGTCCGGCCGTTCGGTCGGGAAGAGCATCCAGCCCGGGGCGCGGCCGCCGCAGGGCGACGGCGCGAGCGGCGGACGGACGACCGTCGCCGCCGCCCAGCGCGCCGGTCGCTCGTTGACGAACGACGTGCCGTCGATCTCGCACTGGGAGCCGACGCCGAACGTCCGGCTCGTGCCGATGTCCGTCATCCGCGTGTTCGCGAGCGCGCCGACTTCCCAGGCCGCCTTCCCCGTCGTGAGCTGTGCGTCGTAGGCTCCCTCCGCCTTCAGGACGAAGCCGCCGCGATAGCTCAGCTGCGCGAGCGGCGCGTGGCGGCCCAATTGCCAGCAGACGGCCTCCAGTACGTGTTCGCTGGGGACGAGGCCCGTGATTTCGTAGGTCTGGTAGTACCAGTGCGTGACGAGGCCGCGATGCGGCCCGCGCGCGACGGGTCGCCCGTCGAGGAAGAGGACGAACCGCTCGTCCGCGCTGACGTCCAGTCGCAGCGGCGCGCCGTCCGCGACGAACCGCCGCCGGAAGCGGAAGAACGGGCAGGACGAGGCCGTCACCTTCGTCCGCCAGGCGTCGCCGTCCGTCGCGACGCCCCATTGGGGCGGCACGTCCGCCCAGATCCAGGCCGCGTCGTCAATCGGCTGGACGCGGCGGACGTTCGTGTCGCCGCGCGTCAGGCGCGGCTCGCGGAACACCTGCCGCACGTCCGCCGCCGAGACGGCGAGCGACGCCAGCGCGCCAACGAGAAGGATGTTCGTTCTCATCATCTTCAGTAGGTCGGGACGGGCGCGTAGACGGCGCGCGCCGGACAGCAGAGTCGGAAGCCGAAGTAATGGCGTCCGATCGTTGAGTTGACGGCCCCGCGCTTGCCGAGCCGGAGACCATGCGGGTTGCAGTCGTTGCCGGCGAAGCCCCCGCGCAGGCAGCGGTCTTCGACTGTCGGCGCGTCGGGCGCGGACGGTCCCGTCTCGGCGTCGTAGCCGTCCTGCGCGTAGGCGTCCTGCACGTAGTAGTCGAGGCAGAGCTCGGCGACGTTGCCGTGCACGTCATAAAGCCCGAAGCCGTTTGGCTCGTACGAGCCGACGACGGCGGTCGTGCGTCCGATGGCCTCGGCTTTGTCCTTCGGGTTTGCGCCGGCCGACCAGTCGCCGCCGTTCCCCTTGTAGCGGCAGATGCCGTCGATCGCCGGAAGGCTCTCGACCCAGCCGACGCCCAGGACGCCGTTCTGGAACGCCGCGCCGCAGCCGCCGCGCGCCGCGTATTCCCACTGCGCCTCGGTCGGCAGGTCGAACGGATAGTCGGTCTGCGCGCCGACCTTGCCGCGCAGCTGGCCCAGCACAGAGCCGGACGCGACGGCGTGCCCGTCCGACGGCCAGCTGACGGACGTGCCGCGCAGCTCGTTGTAGCTGATGTTGTCCGCCGGGAAGCGCGTCGTGTCGACGCCCGCCCACGAGGAGCGGTACGTGCGGCCCGGGCTCCAGCGCGAGAGCTGCGTCTGCGTGACCTCGAAGACGCCGACGTAGTAGTCGTCCTTGAGCGTGACCTGGTGCGGCGTCTCACGCGAGCCGTCGGTGTTGCGGACGACTTCCGCGTCGTGCAGCGTCACGCCGTCCGGCGTCCCCATCCACCACGTCACGTCCGCCGCGCCGATCTTCTTCAGCAGCAGGAAGTCCGTCTTGTAGCGGTCGCAGTTGCCGCCCGCGCCGCCGGGCAGCATGGCCTCGGAGGCGTAGAAGCGGACTGAGTCGCGCAGCTGCGGACGCACGACGCGCCCGGCCGCGTCCACGTAGTTCGTCAGTCCGTCGTCGCGGTCGGCGAGTCCGGGGAACGTGAGGTCGACCGTCATGAACGGCGGCGGCGCGTTCGTCGGCCAGGCCTTGACCACGACCGCGACCGCCTCGCCGACGGTCAGGTCCGGCGCGGCCTTCGACGCATACCACGCGAACGCGCGCGCGCCCGGCGAAACGACGGTCGCGACGTCGCCGACGACCTCGGAGAAGTCAGTCGCCGCGAGATCGACGCCGTTCGTCTGGAACTGCACGGTCACGACCGCCGGCTCGTCCTTCAGGACGTAGGACACGGCCAGGCGGTTCGCCTCGCGCCGCACCTGCACGTTCTCGACCGTCGGCGCGGCCGCGCACGCGCCTGCGGCGGCCAGGGCCAGGAATCCGAAAAAGGCTTGTCTTGCTTTCATGCCCGAGATCTCCTTTCCTTTTGACATCAGCCTCACTTCACGGCCCGCGCGGGCGCCCACAGGCGAAAGCCCACGGAAGGCCGCTGGTTCTGCTTGCCGACCTTGTCGCGCCGCGCCGCACGACAGCAATGCCCGTTCGCGTTCCAGCTGCCGCCGCGAAAGACGCGCGGGAAGCCGGCCGCCGCCGCGTCGTCCGCCGGGACCTTCCCGACGCGCGGATCGTAGTCCGCGTCCGTGTATTCGCAGAACCCGTCCAGGCACAGTTCCGAGACGTTGCCGTGCATGTCGTAAAGCCCCCAGGCGTTCGGCGCGTAGGAACCGACGACGGCCGTTCCGCCGTCGGCCGGGCCGATGGCCGGATACTCCGTCTCGGCATAGCCCGTCACGTCGTGCGAGGGCGTCGCATTGTAGCGGAAGCGTCCGAGGGCTGTCATGGGGGACTTCTCGTCCGCCCAGGTCGACAGGCCGCCGTTGCCGTAAGCCTTGTCACAGCCCGCACGGCAGGCGTACTCCCACTCCGCCTCGGTCGGCAGGTCAAATGTCCCGGGCGGCACGCCGAGTGCCTGCTGGAGCGTGGCGAGATAGCCCCAGGTGCCGCATGTGCGGCCACCGACGGGCCAAGCCGCACCGCCGCGCACGATGTTGTACTCCGTGCTTTCGGCCGGACGCAGGTCGCCTTCGCGGGTGAATCTCGACAGGCCGATCGCGCGGGGGTAGGTGTTCGTGTACTGCCGCTGGGTCACCTCGAAGACGCCCAGGTAGTAGTCCTCTTCAAGCGTCACGAGATGGGGACTCTCCTTCGAGCCGTCGCACTCGCGCGCCTCGCCCTCCTTCGTCGCCTTCGGCCCTGCGCCCATGCGCCATGTCACGCCCGCCGCCGGGATCTTGCGGAAGACCATGTAGTCCGTCTTGCAGAGCGCGTTCTGCACACCGTCCTCGAACGGCAGGGCCGCCTCGGAGACATAGTAGCGGAAACGCGGCTCGTCCCCGTGTCCGACAAGATCGACCACGAGATAGTCCGGCGGACAGTTCGTCGACCACGCCGTGACCTCCGCCGAGACCGAGATCTCGCCCTCGACGCCGCCCAAGCCGGCACGGGCGTTCCACACGATGCGCCGCCGTCCGGGCTGGACGAGACGGTTCACGTCGCCCCTGAGCGCGCGAAGCCCCGCCGCGCCGACGACGACGCCGTTCGTGAAGACCTCGACCGTGACGACCGCCGGCTCGTCGGCCAGCGTGTAGTCGATCTTCACGGCGCGCGGACGCGCCCCGTCGACGGTGACGCTGGAATCGACGACCCTCGGCACGGCCTGCGTCGCCAGGGCGGACGACAGGACACAGACGGAAAGGACCATTTTTCTCATTGCCGGGCCTCCTTACCTGAAGAGAACCATCAGCCCACGCCAGAGCGAGAGCAGGACGGATTCCGACTGCTCGCGGTCGGCAAGCCGCGCCGAAAAGCCGGGCGCGACCTCGGATGCGCCCTGCGACGGGACGACCTCGACGCGTTTCGACGTGTCCTGGAACTCATAGCGGAGCTCGGCCGTCGCCAGCCCCGCGCCAAGGGCCAGTGTGGATAGTATCATGAGTTTTTTCATCGTCTTGACTCTCCTGTTGGTTCTGTTTCGTTTTACGGCACGGTTCGTGCCTGTCGCGTTTCCTGTCCGGCTTCGCCGAACGTGAAGACCCTCACCTCGCCCTGCCGCAGCGCGAGCGGAATCGCCGCGCCCACGCCCAGGGCCTCTCCCGAAAGCGCGTCGCGGACGTCCGCGCGCGCCGGAAGCGTCAGCGTCACGGCCGCGTCCTCCATCGCCTGGATGACGCCAAGACCCGTCTTCCCACCGTCCAGCGCACCCGGCGCCGCATAGACGCTTGCCTTGCCGACGTCCGCGCGCGCCAGGTAGCCGTGCGCGCCGAAACGCCGCGCGACGGCATGGACGAATTCGGGCGGCAACTGCGCAAGCCCGCAGAAGACGTCCCCTCCGCCGTTCGCCGACGGACGGACGACGATCGCCGGGTCGCCGTTCGGATAGCGCGCCCAGATCTCCGTCTCCGCCGCGTCCGCCACCGTGTAGGACGGGACCCGAAGGGCGGGATCGCCCAAAGCCGCGTCCGCGCGCAGGCCGGCGGCGACGCCCGGCGGCGTCGGGTGCGCGACCAGGCCGCCAACCGTGCCGTCGCCCCGCCGCGCCATCCGGAAGCCCACAAGCCGGCTCATGCGCGGCAGGTCTTCCGCCCCGTCCTCCCGATACGCGCCCGGCGCCCAGCACCAGACGCGTCCCGCCGGATGCTCGCGCTTCTGCCGAAGCAGCCCGTCGACCGCCGCGTCCGAAAGGCACCAGGCATTGGGAAAGACCTGCAGTTTCGCCATCAAGGGACGTTTCAGGACGTCCGCCAGCAGATACTGCCCGTGCGAGACGCCCGCGCGGCAGAGGTCCCGCCGGGCCTCGCGGACAAGCGGCCCCGCGAGAGCCTGCGCGTTCGGACGCACGTGCAGCATCGACTCCTCGTCCAGCACGAGCGCCGTGTCCGGCTCATAGGGCCGCGCCCGGCGGCAGACGCGACGTTCGAGCGGCTGGAGCGCGGACTGGACGGCCCACAGCTCGCGCGCGTCATGCCAGCCCTGTCCGAGAAGGTCCATCCACCAGCTGCCGAACCCGCGCACGGCCGCCTCTGCCGTGTTGCGCAGCAGGACCTCGCGGGACTGCGCGACGTCCACCTTCGACCCCTCGCCGACCATTTCCGCATCGCGAAGGTCGCGGAAGGTGCGCGTGTCGTCCTCGTTGAGCCAGAGCACGCCGTGGCGCATGACCGTCTCGCTCGCGCTCATGCTGGGCGCCGAGCCGCACCACGCGCGGTCAAAATAGGAGATTGGCGAGCAGAGGACGTCTATCGACCCGCCGGCCTTCGCGAGCAGGTCGGCAAGGCCGTAGTGCCCGGCGTTCGCGGGCCCCAGCCGATGCGCCGCGAACTCGTAGCCATAGCCATAGAAGAGGACGACCAGCTTCTTGCCGTCCGTCGCCGCGCGGCAGGCGCGCGCCAGTTCGGCGACGAAGCCGGACATCTCCAGCTGCTGAAAGCGGTTGAACGCGAGCACGCGCGCCTGCACAACCGGGTCAAGCAGCGGACGCGAGCCGTCGCCGCCCGCGCGTTCGTCCGGGGACGGAACCTCCGCCGACGGATCGCCGAGGTAGTCGCGGAACGCCGCGCGCGTCTGCGGGTCATAGCCGTTGATCCGGCTCCACGAGCGGAAGTAGAACCATTCCTCGGTATTCTGGCCCGTCGGGTGGATGCCGGCGAAATGACGCGGATACCGCTCCATCAGATGGCGGCAGACGCGGGTGATGTAGCCGATCGCCGCCTGACGGTAAAGGCGGCTGGAGACGGACGCCATCTCCGGGCATTCGCCCGCCGGGCCGTCCAGGCGCATGCGATGGCCGGGATTCGCCTTCAGCCACCAGGCGGGGGCGTTGACGCTCACGCGCGGCACGAGGCGCACATTCGGGTTCACGGCGATGAGCGCATCGGCCAGCGCGTCGGCCTCCGAGAAATCGATTCCCTCGGCGCGCCAGGGGCACGGCGCGCTGTAGGAGACGAAATCGACGCCGGCGGCGGCCGCCTTGCGCGCCGTCGAAAGAAGCGTGTTGCCGTCGCCCGAGACGAGCGAGTCGTGCCGCCCGTCGGCCGCGATGCGGTAGACGTTCGGCAAGACCCACCGGCAGGCGCCGACGCCCCGCGCCTCGAACGCGAGCGTCAGCGTCTCGCCCGCCCGGACGGCGAACGGCACGGAACTGAGGTGAAAGTCGGAACGCCCCGCCGCCTTCGGCAGGCGCACCGCGCAGACGCCGTTGGAGACGGTCACGGCCTCGCCCCCGTCCGGCGGCCAGACGCGCCAGGCCTTCCGAAACGCCGCCGCGTCCGCAAAGGCGTCCGCAAAGCCCGGCCCGCACGCCGCGCCGCCCTTCTTGAGGCTCACGTTCCGCAGTCCCGCCGCGCCGCCCGGAACCGGCTCGAAGCGGAAATGGACGTTCACGCGCTCGGCATCGACCGGCGCGGCGAACGTCAGCTCGTGGCGCGTCCAGCGGCCCGAGCCCATCGGCAAAGGCCGCACGCCGCGCCGCCCCCAGAACATCCGGGGCGGAACGGGTGCGCCGTCCGCGAAGACCTGCGGCCCGCCCGGCGTCGGCCGCACACGGACGACGGAAACCGCCTCGTCCGCAAGCGGGCCGGCCCCGCAGGATGCGGCAAGCGCCGCCAGCAGAAATGTCGGAAGTGTCATGGCGAGGCACAGTATAGCAAACCGACCGTTCGCGGCACAACACAAATCGCTACGATTCCGCAAACAGTTTTCGCTACCGTTCCGCACCGAAGCGCTGTCGCCAGGCACGGGGCGAAAGCCCCTCCGACGCAACGAAGAGGCGGCGCAGCTGCTCGGTCGTCCGATAGCCGCAGGCGGCGGCGACCTCGCGCACGGAAGCGCGGGGCTGCCGCAGGAGGTTCTTGGCGTGTTCCAGCCGGACGGCGTGGATCTCATCGAGGATGCTGTGGCCGACAAGCTCGCCGAAGCGCAGCTCCGCCGTGCGCCGCGCGCAGTTCATCTGCGCGACGACATTCGCCGAGGTGATCCGCCCGCAGGCGTGCCGCCGGATGTACTCGATCGCCGCCGCCACCCGGACGTCATGCCGCCGATAACAGAAGGTCGAGGCGCGGCGACTGACGCCCAGGACGCCGAACGTGGCGTTCACGACACGCCGAGGCGGATTCGAGAGGAGACAGTCCAGCAGCTCGGCCGCCACGGCGCCCGCCCGTCCGAAGTCGGGGATGACACTCGACAGCGTCGGAACGGAACGGTCGCAAAAAGTCCTGTTGTCATCGACGCCAAGGACGGCCACGTCGCCCGGGACCTTCAGTCCGGCCGCGCGGGCGCAGTCCAGCACGATCACCCCCATGTAGTCATTCGTCGCGAAGACGCAGAACGGACGCGGCGCCGCCTTCAGCCAGTCGGTCAGCCGTCGGCTGAACAGCCCCGCGTCCGCGCACACGGCCTCCGGACGGAAGATCCGGCAGTCCCGTCCGTTGAGCCGGACCA
This sequence comes from uncultured Kiritimatiellota bacterium, assembly GCA_934635225.1. Taxonomy (GTDB): domain Bacteria; phylum Verrucomicrobiota; class Kiritimatiellia; order RFP12; family UBA1067; genus UBA1067. The sequence continues at coordinate 14,908 of CAKTYZ010000008.1, read as the reverse complement.
GCTCGGCGAATCGGAGGCCGCGATCGCGGCTCCAGTAGACGTCCGCCGTGAACGGCACGTAGCCGTAGGCCGCGCACCCCAGCGGCAAAAGCCATGGGCCGCCGCTTCCGCGACGGCGCGCGCGTCGCTCGTCACGCAGACCGCGCCCGGCTCCGCGTCCCGGTCGAGAAACACCAGCGGCAGACCGCCGAACGCCTGGGCTGTCAGCCGCGTGCGCAGGGACCCGCTCTCGACGATGGCGCCCGCCGGCTTCCAAAGGTCGATGAGCCGCGCGACGTCCGAGCAGTCTCCGCCGCACGAAATCCGGCCGAAGCTCGCGTCCGCGTAGAGGACGGTCTGGACGCGCCAGCGGGCCGCTTTCGCGTACCGGCAGACGCCCTCCAGCTTCGCAAGGCTGTCCTCGTTCAGCCCGGACTGGAAATAGAGAACCGTCTTCATGAGGCTGACTCCAGATTAGACCCTGGGATACTGTGGTGATCACTCAACCTCAGGGGAAGACCTCTTCGAGGCGCACGAGGTCGCGGCCGCGGAACTCGTAGCAGAGGAAGTGCACAGGAGTCCCGCCCGCGAGCGCGGCGAGGTTCGGGTCAGACGCATACGCCTTCAGCTGCGCCAGCGCTTCCGCGTGCTTCGCCGCGAGCTCCGCGTCCGTCGCGTCCGCCTTGGAGTGCTTCATCTCGATGAGGTAGCTCTGCTCGGGGACGCACCCCTCGGGGAGCGTCCGGTCCGGGAAGAGCGCGTAGTCCGAGTAGCCGCATGGGTGCGACAGCTCCGGCTTCACCATGAACGCGCTCTTCATCGTCAGGTACGCCCGCAGGTAGCCGTTGATCCGCGCTTCGCCGTGGAGGCCGTCGCGCGGCGAGCCGTTGTCGCGGTACTTCTCCGCGAGGTACGTCAGGAACTCCCGCCACTCGCCGTCCCACGCGAACGCATCGAACTTCGCCGTGAACTCCGCCGTGTCCACCGCGTTCGGGCGCTTCGCGTACTCCCCACGCATGTAGTCGAAGATCTGGCGGCGCACGCACTCGTTCGGGATGCGGAACTGCAGGTTGCCGCGCCAGACACGCGACATCGTGACGATGCCGTAGTAGTAGTAGAGCGACTTGAAGTTCTCCTCCTTGAGGATGCCCTCGACGGGGAAACTCTCGACGAGCGGGAACGAGACCTCGCCTTTGTCGGCGAGCTCCTCCGTGAGCGGCAACACGCCTTCGTACGTCTCGGCATGCCGCTGCGCGGCGAGGATCGCGCGGAGCTTGTTCCAGTCGCTGCGAATGTTCGCGTCAATCAGGTTCTCCGGCGGACGCCCGGAGGCCACGAGTTCGCCGAGATAGTAGAGCGCCATGTCGCAGTTGTAGAGCGTTTCCTTCCCCGCGCACGGCTTCGAGAAGCAGTAGCTGTCGTACCACGCCTTGACGGTCTTCAGGTGGCCTTCGGCGTCGTCCCTGAACCTCCCCGTTCCTCGGAAGTCCTCGAAGAGCCGCCGTGTCTCGTCCGCCGTGAAGCCGACCATCGCGTTGAACTCCTCCGACTGCGTGACGTTCGTCGCGATGTTGAAGCCGCTCGTCAGGTCGTCCATCGTCACGGGCGAGACGCCCGTCATGAAGATGCGGTCGCACGTGCCCTTGAACTTCTTGAACCAGCCCCGGTAGAACCCCGTGCCGTGCGTGATCTCCTTGTAGGGGACCTTCCCCGCCGTCGAGACGATCTCGTTCGTGAAGTTGTCGTACTCGTCGACGATCACGTAGAGGCCGTAGCCAAGGCGCTTGATCAGCGGCACCAGCACGTCAAACTTGTCTCCGGCGCCCGGCAGGGCGATCAGTTCGTCGACGTCCGCAACCGACGACAATTTCTCGCGGTGGCCATCGATGAGATTGCGGAGCGCATTGTTGAGGTAGTTCTCGAATTTTGTGCACCAAGCCTCGCCACGCGAGGCATTGACCTGCGAGAAATCGAGAGAAAGGACGAAGTAGCGGCTTGCGTTCGCGGTCGGGTTCTTCCCGATGTCGAGCCCGCCGAAGAGACGTTCGAAGTTCTCCTTCTCCGCGACGTCGTAGTAGCAGCGCAGCGTCTCGCAGAGGAGCGACTTCCCGAACCGGCGCGGCCGCACGAAGAAGAGGAAGTTCGCGCGTTCTTCCATCTTGCGGATGAACGCGGTCTTGTCGACGTAGTAGAAGTCCTCCAGGCGGATGCGCTTGAAGTCCTTGACGCCGTAGGGTATCTGCTCAGGTCTCATGACGGATAGTATACCATATCGGCGAACGCCTCGGCGCTCGAGGTCTCACACGGAGAGACGGAGCCACGGAGAAAGGTGAAATCAGGGGATATGTGGCTCCGTGTGAGACTTTCCATTTCCAAAATCAATGTGCACCCGTCATCTCGAAGACGAGTTCGCCGCCCTTCACGATGTCGGCGTGGCGGAGCTTCCAGTCGGTAATCAGTCGGCCGTTGAGCGAGACCGACTTCACGTACCTGTTCGCCTTCGAGAGGCCCTTCGCGACGACCGTGAACGTCTTCTTGCCGTCCGCGAGACGCAGCGTCGCGCGCGGCACCTGCGGCGCGCCGACCACGTACTCGCCCCCGCACGGGTCGAACGGGTAGAACCCCATCGCCGAGAACACGTACCACGCGCTCATCTGCCCGCAGTCGTCGTTGCCGCAGAGGCCCTCCGGCCCGACGTGGTACTGCGTGTCGAAGACCTCGCGGATCCGCTCCGCCGCCCTCTCCGGGCGCCCGACCTGCGGATAGAAGTAGATCACGTGGTGGCTCGGCTCGTTGCCGTGCACATACTGCCCGATCATCCCGGAGATGTCAAGGACACACGCCGCGCCCGCCACTTGGCCGGAAGCCGAGAAGAGCGCGTCCAGCCGCTCGACGAACCTCTCCCGTCCGCCCATCGCCGCGACAAGGCCGGGGACGTCCTGCATGACGTGCCAGCTGTACTGGAAGGCGTTGCCCTCCGTGAAGTCGTTGTCGTTCTCCGCGCCGTGTCCGAAGGCGTAGGGGTCGAATGGCGTGCGCCACGTCCCCTTGGTCGTCTTGCCGCGCGCGAAGCCGATCGCCGGGTCGAAGACGTTCTTCCAGTAGCCCGCGCGCCTCGCGAAGAACGCCGCCGCCTCGGGCTTGCCGAGCGCCGTCGCGAACCGCGCCGCGCAGGCGTCGTCGTAGGCGCACTCCAGCGTGCGCGAGACGGACTCGCCCTTGATGACGTCGCACGGGAAGTAGCCGTAGCGGTCGTAGAGGTCCCAGTTCTCCTTCGGCTTGCCAGGGTGGGCGACCGTGAGCGTGTTCGTGATGGCCTCGAACGCGAGCGCCGCGTCGAAGCCCCGGAAGCCCTTCAGCCAGGCGTCGGCGATGACGGGCACGGCGTGGTTGCCGACCATGCAGTCGACGTTCTTGCCGCCGTAGCTCATGACGGGGAGGCGCCCGAACGTCCGGTAGTGGGAAAGCATCGAGTTGACGACCGGCGTGACGATCTCCGGCGCCGCGAGCGTGTACCACGGCTGGGCGGCGCGGAACGTGTCCCAGAGCGAGAGCGTCGTCATGTACGTGCCGTCGGGCGAGGCGCAGACCTTGCCGTCCGCCGCCGAGAAGCGCCCGTCGGCGTCCGCGTAGTCGTTCGGCTGGCCGTAGAGGTGGTAGAGGGCGGTGTACCAGTTCCGCTTCTGGTCGTCCGTGCCTTCGCACGTCGTGCGGGCGAGGATCGCGTTCCACTTGGCGCGGGCGGCCGCGCGCACGGCGTCAAAGTCCCAGCCGGGGATGTCGGCGGCGAGGTTCCGCTTCGCGCCGTCCGCGCCGGTCATGGAGAGGGCGACCTTCACGAGCAGCGCCTCGCCCGCCGCGACGTCGAACGTCGCCACGTAGCGCGGCGCCTCGTCGGGCGCCTTCCTCGGCAGCTCTCGGATCGCCTTCCACGGGCGCCTGAACGCGAAGGCGTAGGCGAGGAGGCGGTCCCGGATCCAGCCCTTGCGGAAATGCGAGCCCGAGACGCCCGTCCTCCCCTCGACGGCGGACTTCGCGCCGTAGGTCTTCGGGCAGTTCTGCCCGAACGGCAGGTTCAGGAGGACGTGCGCCTCGCCGGCGTTCGCCCACGTGAGGCGGTAGATCGCCGCGCGCCTCGCCGCCGCGATCTCGACGCGCACGCCGTCGTCGGGCTGCACGACCGCGTAGTAGCCCGGCTCCGCCCGCTCGGTCGCCTTGTCGATCGCGCGCCGCGCCGGCGGCTCGCCGGGGTCGCCCGCGAACGGCAGGAGCTGGACGTCGTTGTAGTCGGGGCAGCCCGTCCCCGAGAGGTGCGTCTGCGAGTAGCCGAGGACGGCCCTGTCGCGGTACTGGTAGCCAGAGCAGTACGCCCAGTCGCCGATGCCCGTGTCCGGCCCCGCCTGCACCATGCCGAACGGCACGCACGCCGACGGGTGGGTGTGGCCCGTCCCCGCCGTGCCCGTGAACGGGTCGACGTAGGACGCGAGGTCCTCCGCCGCCCGCGCCGAAAAGGCCGCGCACATGACGATGGCGGCCGCCAGCAGTTTTCTCGTTTTCATCGCGTTCATTTTCATTTTCCTTAATTCCGTTGTGGACTTTGGCGCATCTTCACAGTGGACTTTGGCGTGTTTTCATTGTGGACTTTGGCGAGGCGCGTTCAGCTTCGCACGACCTGGCCGGGCGCGTGCCCATCTCGACGACGACGTGCGCGCCGCGCACGAGATCGGCGTGCTGCAGGGGCTCCAGCGCGCCCCGCGTGCGCGTACCGTCCACCGTGATGCCGTGGATGTACTTCGCGTCCGCCGACGCCTCCGGCGCCTCCAGGACGAACGTCCGCCCGTTCTCCAGCGCGACCGTCACCTTGCGGAAGACGGGACTGCCCCACTGGTATTCGGGCAGTCCCGGCGTCACGGGGTAGAAGCCCATCATCGAGAAGACCGCGTACGCGCTCATGCCGCCGCCGTCCTCGTCGCCGCACATGCCCATGCGGTCGTTGCGGAACCAGGCCTCCAGCGTCTTGCGCACGAGCTTCTGCGTCTTCTCCGGCCGGCCGCAGTAGTTGTAGAGGTAGGGGATGTGGAAGCTCGGCTCGTTCGCCATCGTGAACACGCCCATCAGGCCCGTGCAGCTGTCCGGCATCTGCCCCGCGAAGCGCCAGCGCGAGCCGACGGACGTGTTGAACATCCGGTCGAGCTTCGCCTCCATCTGCGCCGCGCCGCCGAAGAGCGCCACGAGGCCGGGGATGTCATGCTGGACGTCCCAGATGTACGTCCAGGCGTTGTTCTCGGTGTAGTAGTGCCGCGCGCCGTCGCCGCCGCAGAGCATGTAGTCGAACGGCTCGATGAACCGCCCTTCCGCGTCCTTCGGGTGGAAGAACTGCGTCTCCGGGTTCCAGAGCGCGCGATACCCCTTCGCCCGCGCGTCGTACTTCTCGAGGCGCGCGGCGTCAATGCCGAGCTCGCGCCCGAACGCCGCGATCGCCCAGGCGTCCAACGCGGCGCCCTGCGTCACGGAGACGCACTGCCGGTGTTCCCAGCGCCGGTCGACGCCCTCGACCCACTCCGTCTCGTTCGTCTTGAGGCCGGAGTAGTAGCCGTGCGCCTTGTAGAAGACGTCAAGCTCCGTGAGCGGTCCGCGGTACCACGGCACGAGCGACTCCGTCTCCTCGGTGCGGTCGATGATCTCGAACGCCCGCTTCGCGTCGAAGTTCCGGACGCCTTTCCGCCAGGCGTCGAGCATCATCACCGAGGGGTGCCGGTTCACCATCGAGTGGCGGTCGCCGGCGATGCAGGGGAAGACCGGCATCCACCCCTCCCCGTTCTGCTCGCCCATGCGCACGTAGCTCTGCATCTTGTCGCCCTCCTCCCTCGGCCGCAGGATCACCATCAGCGGATGCGCCGCGCGGTAGGTGTCCCAAGACCAGTCGTCGACGTAGTAGTCCGAGCCGCCGGCGTCGTGGACCTTCCCGTCAAAGCCCCGGTAGCGGCCCTCCTCCGTCACGTTCACCATGCGCTCGTACGTCCGCCAGAGCGCCGTGTAGAAGACGGCGCGCTCGTCGTCCGTGCCGCCCTCGACCGCGACCTGCCCGAGCGTCCGGTTCCAGACGGCGCGCGCCGCGTCGGCGACGCGCGCGAAGTCGAAGTCCGGCATCTCGGCCGCGAGGCTGCGCGCGGCCTGGCCGGGCGACAGGTAGGAGAACGCCACGCGCAGACGGACGGTGCACGGCTTCTCCGGGAAGCTGACGACCGTGCGCCCGCCCGCCGTGCGGACGCCAGTCGGCTCGACGTCGAACGAGCCGCGCAGGAAGACGTCGGCGCGGATGTCGCCACGGTAGTTGCCGTAGACGTCCAGCCCGTCCAGCTCGCGGCCGCGGACCGTCACGCGCCCCCGCGCACGGTCCTTCGCCGAGAAGACGAGCGCGTGCGGCCCCGGCCGCTCGAAGTCGAAGACGAAGAGGCCGGCCTTCTCGCCCGGCGCGACGGACATCCTGACCGCCTCGCCGTCGAAACAGACGTCGTACGAATACGGCGTCGCGTGCTCCTGGTCCCATGTCCCGCAGAAAGGCGCGTCCGCGTCCCCGCCCTTCGGGTGGAACGGGAAGACGCCGGGATCGCGGTGTCCGGGGACGAAGAGGTGGCAGGCGCGCACCCTGTCCTCGACGAACGACCCGGCGGGGCCGTTGAAGCGGAACATCGCGTTCGGGCGCTGCACCGTGCGGAACGTCGGCACGAGCATATGGCTCACGCTGCCGATCCCCGTGTTGACCCAGTCGACCGGGTCGCGCGCCCACGCCGAAAGGGCCGCGCACGCGGCGGCGGCCATCAGCAGTTTTCTCGTTTTCATCGTGTTCATTTTCCTTTCATTGTTTTCATTTTTCCTTCAAAACCTTCTATGGCTTGAGACTTCCGACGGGGCAAATCAGCGTGCCGTCCGCTCCGTTGTGGACTTTGGCGCGTTTTCGTTGTGGACTTTGGCGAAGCGCGTTCCGCGCCCCAGTCCCTGTTCGGGCGCTGCACCGTGCGGAACGTCGGCACGAGCATCCGCCGACCGCCATCATTTTCTTCGCTTTCACTCGACCACCCCTCTTCACCGAACGCGCTGGACGCGGCGGACGTAGGCGGCGGACACCGGCTGAGGCGGCGTCGTCCAGACGCGCTCCAGCGTCGCCGCGACGGTCGCCGTCGCCAGCGGCGCGTCGGGCATCACGCCGCCAATGCGCCAGAGCGTGCCGACGCCGCCGAGGCGCACACCGCCGAACCAGCAGAGTCCCTTGTTCGTCACGAGAACCGGGTCGAGCGGATTGCCCTCCGTCCCGGCGACGCCGCGCGCCACGGTCGCCGTCCGCGTCTTCAGCAGCTCCCGGACGGACGCCGGCAGCCAGTCCGCGCCGGACGCCGCCTCCAGCCGCATCGGCTTGCCGGGCAGGTCGCCGAACGGCACGATGCTGATCTTCAGCGCGTCCAACTGCCGCCCGCGCATCCGCTCCTGCTGCCACTTCCCGTCCGCGCCCCTGTAGATCGCGACGTTGAACGGCGCGCCCGCCGTCTCGAACCAGTGTCCGCCCGCGCGGACGTAGGCGCGGACGGCCTCGACCGTCTCCGGCCCCCGCCCCGCGCCGGCGCACGGGAAGTTCTCGCCATACGGGTTCACGACGGCGAACCATTTCGTCGGCCCGTCCGCGAGCGCGGCCTGCAGTGCCGCCGCCGATTCCAGCCGCACCACCCGCACGCCCGTCTTCGCCGCGAACGGCGCGAGGGCCTTCAGCCATTCCGCCGGACGCATCTGCGTGCCGCACGGCGGCGCGTCCGCGCCCAGGTCGAGGACGGCCACCTGCGCGTCGCGCGCTGTGCGGCAGGGCGCGTCCTTCGGCACCGCGACCGGCTTCTCGCCTGCGGGAAAGACCTTCGCGTAGACCCACTTGCCGTCCTTCGTCTCGACGAACGGGTCTTCGCCCTCCAGCCACGCCGCCGTCAGGCCCGGCGCCTCGACGAAGAAGCCGTAGGGCGCGAGACGCCTGCCGCCGACCGTGCGCGGCACGTCGCCGAGATTCGCCTTGACGGTCGCCTTCCCGTAGGTCGCCTCGATGACGCCATCGTCCTCCAGCCGCGCAAGCGGCTTGCCGGACGCGATCAGCGGCCCCCGGTCATGCCGGAACGCGACCAGCGGCTCGCCCGCGAGGCGCGAGACGACTTCCTTCTGGAGCAGGTGGATGTAGTCGTAGAGCGCACGCTCGTTCCGGTCCGTGTTCAGATGCGGATCGACGCCCAGGAACCGCTGGACATTCGTCCGATAGGACATCTGGAAGCCGAGCGCCAGCATCCAGACGGCCTCGCGCGGATGGCGCACGGACAGGCCGAGGTTGTGCATGTAGAACAGGCACTTGTCGTGGAAGAGCCGCAGCGAGACCGGCTCGATCGTCCACGTGTCCGCCGGGAAATCCTCCTTGAACAGCGGCAGCGCCATCTGGTCGGGCGTCATCGGCACGAGCCGCCACGTGCAGCCCATCAGCGCCGTGTTGTATTCCGCGAGGTGGTCCCAGCCGTCCTCCGCCGCGATCGGCAGGCTGCGGGAATGCTCCTGCACCATCGAGAGCATGCCCTCGCTGTGGGCCGTCGGACTCGGCGACGCCGGATTGAAGTCCCAGATCCAGTCGCGTCCGCCGGCCTGGTCCTCGAACAGCAGGTCGGCGGGGATCTCCTCGACGAACTGCCGCACGGTGCGCCGGTTCCCCTCGTGGGAGCCGGGATGGAAGTAGGTCTGCACGAAGCCCCTGTCCTTGTTGCGGTAGCCGTAGGCCTCGCGCCGCCACCTGCCGTCGCGCTGGATCGCGAGCGCGCCGTCGCCCCACTTCTGGAACGTCGGCCCGCGCGGTTCGTCGCACCACCAGGTCGGGTTCGTGTAGGGACAGAACACGTGCCCGCGCGCGCGCAGGGCGTCCACGACCTCGCGGAAGCGCGCCTGCGTGCCGAACTTCGGATTCGGCGGCAGCACGTCTGGATACTGCTTGTCGAAGCCGCCGCGCAGGAAGGACGTCGTGTGGACGAGCGTCGGCACGGGCAGCGCCGCCTGAAGCGTCATCAATGTCTCGGTCGTCACGTCGCCCGTCAGCACGAGCGGCGCGCGCTTGAGCTTTTCGAGCGTCGCCGCGTCCTTCACCTTGTCCGCCAGCGTGCGGCGGAAGCCGTTCGCCGCCGCGTAGTCCGCGAGCGCGTCCTCCAGCGTCAGGCCGGAGGCGATGCGCACCTTCGGCGACGTCCACGTGCCGCCGACCTTGGCCCAGAGCGCGAAGGAGTGGTCGTACCAGCCGCCCTTCGCGTCACCGCCGACGCCCGTCGCGCCGGGATTGAACGGCGTGCGGTTCTCCCACGGCTCGATCCCCGTGCGCGGCTGGAGGCCGTAGACGGCGACGCTCGCGCCGTCCACGGTCTCCAGATAGGCGAAGTCCGCGAACAGGGTCGGATACTGCACGCGGTAGGCGAGGTAGGGACGCCGCTTGTCGCCTGTCGGCTTGAAGAACTTCGCGTTGAACGCCATGCCGAGGCCGTAGTTGCCGCGCCCCGGATAGACGAACCGCTTCACCGAATCCGGCGCGAACCGGCGGCGCGCGGGGAACTCGCAGGACGAGACCGCCTTCACGCCCCGGTTCACGAGCGAGATCCGGAAGTCGCGACGCCCGTCGCCCGCCGGCTCGGCCGTCACCGTCACGTCGAGGTCGGGCGAGCGCCAGTCGCGCCGCGTCACGCCGCCCTGCGCGGATTCGGACACCGTCCCTTTCCACGCGCTCGCGGCGAGGCGCGAGCCGTCCTCGAACTCCAGGCGCCACGCGCCGAACTCACCGACGGTCATCGCCGCCGCCAACAGGCATTCAATCATCATACATCCCTCTCCTCAATCCGAGAATTAACTCCGATGATTGAGGCTCTCGCTACCGCTCCGCCGGCTTCTGCCATCTTCGCCGAAGGCAGCCCCCAACCAATCGATAGAAGCTCGTTTGCAGGGAATTGATCTGCCTTCGGCAGTTTATTCTGCGAAGCGGTAGTGAGAGCCATACGAATCGGAGTTTTGTTCACGCGAACAGAATCACCTTATTTACGGGATGGCGTCGGGCGTCACCGTCAGCGCGACGCGGAAGCCGGTATAGCCACTCGCCCCCGGCTGTCGCCAGCCACGCGCACCGGAACGGCACCAGGTGTTGCCCTGGTCGGCCGCACCGCCCCGCACGACATAGCCCTCGCCGCTCGCAGGACCGGCATTGGGGTCAACGGCGTCATCCAGGACCTCCTGGTACAAGTCCCGCGTCATGTCCCAGACATTGCCGATCATGTCGTAGAGACCAAAGCCGTTCGGCGCGAAGCTGCCGACAATCGACGTGCCGCCGACGTCCGGGTCTGTCTCGGGCGGATACGCAGAACCATCCGTCTGACAACCGCCCGTCTCCTTGCATCGAGCCAGCCGGGCCAGATTGTCCACCGTCAGGCTTGTGCCGTCATAAAGAGCCGCCCCGCAGCCCGCGCGGCAGGCGAACTCCCACTGCGCATCCAGCGGCAGGTCGAAGCGAATGTTGTCCGCGTGAACGCGCAGCTTGGCGAGGAATCCGTCCGGCGCGCAAATCTGGTCGTGGCTCAGGTTGTCGACCGGACGCATCTCGCGCCGCGCCGTGAACTTGCTGTTCGCGCCCCACGTGCCCATCAGGTTGAAGTACTGCTTCTGCGTGACGGGGTAGACGCCGATGTAGAAGTCGTTCGTCAGCGTGACGAGGTGCGGCGTCTCGCGCGGGCCAATGCGCCCGACCTCCGTCTCCGGCGTGCCCATGCGCCAGGTCACGTTCTCCGCCGGGCACTTGCGCAGGACGAGGAGATCCGTCTTGTAGGCGTCGGCCGTCACGCCGCCGTAGGGCAGCTCCTCCGCGCTCGCGAAGTAGCGGACGGCGTTCTTGCCCTTCACCGCAAGGTCGACGACCATGTAGGGCGGCGGCTCGTTCAGCGCCCACGCGGACACCTTCGCCGTCACGGAGCCGTCGTTGACGACGTTGCCGCGCCACGCCTTGCACGGCGCCCACGTGACGGTGCGCGTCCCGGTCGCGACGCGGCGGTTGACGTCGCCCGACATGTAGGTCAGGTGCTCCGCGCCGATCGACACGCCGTTCGTGAGGATGTCGACCGTCACGATGGCGGGCGCGCCCTCCAGCTCGTAGCCGATCGTCACGCGCTTCGACGTCGCGTCCTGCGCGAACGTCACGCTACCCTCCTTGATCGTCGGGCCGGCGGCAAGGGCTACCCCCCCCCCCCCCGTCAAAATGGCGGCTGAAACGGCAAAAACAGCAACTTTTCTCTTCTTGGTATTCATCTTGTGTTCTCCTTCTTGTGTGTGTGTCTGGTGTGTGTGTTCCAATGATTAACTCCGATGATTTCAGCGGATCAGGATGACGGCCCCGCGCGGCGAGGCATCGACGTTCTGTCCGCGCAGAAGCGCGGACGAGTAGCTCCACGCGTCCAGCCCGGACGACGCGGCGGATTCGGCGGCGACGACGTTGCGCGCCGCGAGCGACGTCACGGCGGACGAGACCGCCGACGACGGCACGGGCTCCGTGCGCTTGGACGCGTCCCATTTCCACGGCACCTCGTCGGCCAGGACGGCGGCGGCGAGGCCCACCGTCAATGACAGCAGCAGTGATCTCATGTTCGGTTCTCCTTTCGTTTACTCCTTTTGGGGTGTTTTTGCGTGGGCCTCCGCGAAGTCCGCGTCGGCCTGTTTGTTGAAGCGGCGGATGAGGGCGATCTCCTTCGGGTCGTAGGGGCGCAGCGACGGACGCAGCAGGTCGTGAAACCACTTGGTCACGTCAATCGTCTCCACCAGCTTCGGGTCGCGCTCGATCGACCGCCAGGTCATCTCCCACGGCTCGTGCGTCTGGTAGCGTCCGTTGACGAGACCCCAGTTGAACGTGCCGATCCTCTCCAGGTAGAACAGCGGATAGTTGTCGAAGACGTCGCAGTGGAACGTCCGCGCCAGCCACTCGGTGTTCACCATCGGACGCCCGAAGTGCCGCTTCAGCTTGGCGATGAGGCGCACGTGCTTCTCGAAGTTCTCGTAGCAGTGGTAGGAAATGATGTCCGACAGCTCGCCGGCGAGGAACTGTGCGGGGTTCTCCTTCGGCGACGTGCCGTAGTCGCCCTTCCAGAGGTCGGCCGCGAGCGGCTGGACGGGATCGATCCGCCACGCCAGCTCGAACATCTCGCGCAGCGGCTCGACGCTCGCCTTCTCGCGGTAGGCGTTGCCCGGCTCGTTCCAGATGTTCCAGAAGAGGATGCGCGCGTCCGTGCGGTACTTCGCCATCAGCTCCTCGCACATCGCGTAGAACTTCGGCTTGAGCGCTGGATCGTCCACGGGCGAGTGGCCCATCTCGCCGGGGAAGCTGCCGTGCTGGGACATCTTGCGCCCGCCGTGGTAGCCGAGGTCGCAGGGCTGGGGTCCGGGCTTCGGCAGCTGCCAGATGCGCTTCGGGCGCATGCAGTCGTTGCCGAGGATGACGATCGCGCGCATCTTGTGCCGGTCGAGGATGGAGAGGGCGCGCTCGAAGTTCGCCATGAAGGCGTCATGCTCGGCGAGCCAGACGCCGAAGCCCTGCAGCTCGATGGCGAGGCGCATCGCGTTGAAGCCGATGTCCTCGGCGGCGGCGAGCTCGCGGTCCATCTCCTCGAAGCGGGCCTCCGCGCCGAGCGACTGCCACTGGTCGACGCGGTTGGCCGCGCTCGCGGGCATGTAGTTGCAGCCGCGGATCCACGGCTGGGCGTCGTACCATTCCCACGCCCGCTCCTTCGTCCACGGCCCCTGCCGCGCCGCGAGCGCGTTCAGGGCCGACAGGGCCAGCCCGCCCGTCAGAATCAGTTCTTTCACATGCATCTTGTCTCTCCTTTCGTTTTATCCAATCGTAATCGCGTCAAAAGTTCTCAGATACCGCGCGCTGGCAGAGAGGTCGGCGAGCGAATCGGGGTAGGCCGTCGGCTTGACGACCAGCCACTCCGTGCCGTCCGCCACCGCCGCCGGCAGGATGCGCCGCCAGTCCGCCAGGTCCCGCGCCGAGCCGACGCCGCACGCGCCGGGGCCGAGCGGAAAGCCCTTGGGCGCGCCCTCCGTCACGCCGGGGATCGCCGGCATGACGTGCATCGTCGGGTTGCGGTGCGGATGCGCCGCGAGCCACGCGAGCGGATCCGCCCCGGCGAGAACGCACCAGCCCGGGTCGAACTCCTGCATCACACGCGGCGAGAACCGCTCGAACAGCAGGTCGCACGCCGTGCGCCTCGAGAACTTGATGCGGAATTCCTGGTCGTGGTTGTGGTAGCCGACCGCGATGCCCTCCGCCGCGCAGACGTCCGCCGCATGGTTGATGACGTTCACCAGGAGCTGCCAGTCGTTCTCGTTCTCCGCGCTGCCCTTGAACCACGCGACGTTGATGCGGTCTGTCCCTGCGTCGTGGCAGAGGCGGATCGTCTTCGCGAGCTCCGGCTCCACGAGCGCCGAGGGATAGAGCTGCAGCGCGACCAGCGTGAGCCCCGCCTCGGCGCACAGGGCCCGCAGCCCCTTGCCGTCCAGGCCGTAGAATCGCCCCGTCTCGACGCCCTCGTAGCCGAGCGCCCGCGCGGCCTTCAGCGTGCCGAGGTAGTCGCGCGCGCAGCGGTCGCGCACGCCGTAGACCTGAAAGGCGAGACGCGCGCGGCGGCGTTTCGGCGCGGCGAAAAGCGCCGGGCCCGACGCGGCAAGCCCTGCCGCACCGAGCCCGGCGACGAACGCGCGGCGCGTCGTCATTCCGCGATCTCCTTCAGGAGCGCGCGCAGCGCGTCCGCCCTCTCCTTCGCCTTGGCCGCGCGCTCGTTCGGCGAGTTCTCGCCGCCGAACTTCGCATAGGCGTTGATCACGACGGGGGCCGGGGCCTCCAGTTCCGCGATGGCCTGCTTCAGCTCCGCAATCAGCGGCGCACATTCGTCGCCGCGTCCGAGCTCGCGCAGCGCCTTGACGCGCCAGTAGTCCATCTCGCCGGCCTTGATCCAGCCCTTGAGCGCGTTCTCCAGTTCGGCCCGATACCCCGCCGCGTCGCCGAGCGCCTTCTTGCACTGCGCCATGAAGTAGCGGCTCTTCGGCTCGCTGCCGGCGTCGCCCGGACGGCCCGCCTGCAGGTTTTCGGGGTACGTCGTCGATTCGGCGAAGCGCGCGAGCGCGGCCTTGTAGTCGCCCTTCGCCATCGCCGCGCGGCCGAGGCCGATGCAGGACTCGACGAACGGCTCCAGCAGGCCTTCCGCGCCCTCCCACACGTGGAAGCGCCGCGTCGTCAGGATCTTGTGCGCAGCCCCGTAGTCGCCCGTCGCGTTGAAGAGGTAGGCGAGGCGCAGGACGCAGGCGTCGTACTTCTCGGCCGTCGCGCGGTACTTCAGCAGCGTCGCAAGGCGTTCGGCCGCCGGCACGCCCAGCTTCTCCGCGAGCTTGTCGGACTCCTCCAGCGTGCGGAAGCTGCCGGGATCCGCCGCAAGCGCCCGGAGGTAGTAGCCATAGGCTTCGCGGTTCGGGACGCCCGACGGCACGCCCGTGTTGGTGAAGTAGGAGCCGGGATGCGACAGGCCGAAGCCGAGGCAGCGGAGCGCGAGCGCGTGGTTCGGATCGAGCTCGACCGCCTTCTTCCATTCCGCGAGCGCGGCGTCCTTCCGGTCCATGTTCCAGAGGATTTCGCCGAGGAAGTAGTGCGTGTCCGCCGACGGCGCGAGATTCGCCGCCGCGTACTGAAGGACCTCCAGCTCCTCCAGGCGGCTCGGGAAGCAGTAGATCCAGTCCACCTTCGCCAGCACGGGCTTCGCCGACGGATTCAGCTTCGCCTCCGCCGCCGCCTTGAAGTAGGCGAACATCGGGCTGCGGTAGCTGTCGCACGCGGCGACCGTCTCCT
>CAKTYZ010000007.1 GCA_934635225.1 uncultured Kiritimatiellota bacterium | reverse complement strand
CATCACAAAACGCACTTCAGCCTTTATCCATGCGGGTGCAACGCGTTTCCGCACTCAAAAAATGGGTAAACTCCAGAATGAAGCTGTCGCCTTACGACGCGGTCTGCCGCATGAAGAAAGACGGGAGACTTGAGGGCTCGGCGATTCCATGCGTCCGGACGTGGTACAACCACATCAAGGCCGGCGACATCTCGGTGCGTTACGGCGAGACCCCGTGCCATCCAGGCAAGAATCGGAGGAAAGGCCCGAAACCGCATCCCGCGAAGACCGTCCTCGGACGGCTCCAGCTGGACGACAGACCGTCCGGAGCCAAAGAGAGGTCCGAACTCGGACATCTCGAGATGGACACCATCGTGTCCTCGGCGAACGGCTCCGGCGGACTGCTCGTCCTTCTCGACCGCTGCTCGCGAAAGTACTACATCGAGAAGATCGTCGCGATAAGCCAGGGGGCGGTCGTCAGGGCGCTCAGACGCCTGAGGAAACGCCGCGGATGGCGGCAGGTGAAGTCGGTCACGACCGACAACGGCTGCGAGTTCCTAGACCCGGACGCGCTGAAGGACGCCATCGGCGGCGACATCTACTACACCCGCGCCTACGCCTCGTGGGAGAAGGGTTCCGTCGAGAACTGCAACAGGCTCGTGCGCAGGTGGTATCCTAAAGGCACCGACTTCTCGCGCTGCTCCCGAGGTGACATCCGCAAGCTCGAGGAGATCATCAACGGCATCCACCGCCTCGCGCTCGGCGGGAAGACCGCGGCACAATTCGAAGCCGAACTCGCCATGGCGGCATGAGAAAGGAAGCAATGAAATGAACGACAGGAACAATCGGCCTTCGACTCGCGCGGCGGGGTGCCCAACCGGCCGCAGGGCTTTCCGGAATTGCCCTGCGGTATCGGGTTGGGTCGCCCGCGCGAAAGAAACCACTCGCGCCATCGTCGGAACCACAAAAGGAAAACTCTAATGAGAATGTTCGGACTGCTGCCGAGAACCCTAGGAGAAATCTTCAGCAAGGTGTCTCACCACGCTTGCATTTCGCCCTACGTCATCGAACACCTGAGCCACATAAACCAGGACGAGGTCGTCGCCGCGATAAGGAGAATGAAGCGAAGGAAGGCCCTCGGGACGGTGCGAAGCGTCACCACGGACAACGGATGCGAGTTCCTCGACCAGAAAAGGCTCGACCGCGCCTTCAAGTCCGAGGTCTACTACACGAGGGCCTACGCCTCCTACGAGAAAGGCGCAATCGAGAACTGCAACCGCCTCGTCAGGAGATGGCACCCGAAGGGAACCGACTTCAACCGGCTCACGAGGCGGCAGATCCGGCAGCTCGAGGACTGGATCAACTCAATCCACAGGGAATCGCTCAACGGAGAGACCGCATATGCTTACGATTCACGTCTGGCCAAAGTGGCTTAAGAGGTTTTTGCTGACCCACCCCCTTTACAAGTCACCATCTCCATGCGGATGGAAGAGCCACCCCCTTTACAAGCCACCACTCAGGCTCCTGCGCGTCTTCGCGGCGAGCGGCTTTCGCGCACAATCTTACCGCAGATAAATCACGCTCCCGCGCTTTTCGCGAATCTTTCCCGTCGCGCTCTGGAATGCCCTGCACCCGTTAACCGTCAGACGCGCGAGCTCTTCCCCCGTGAGACGCCGCGCGACGCTGAATCCGCCAAACCTGTCGTCATTGACGACTGCCAGCTTAACGCCCTCCACCAAAGTCAAAGACCGAAAGTCGAGCTTCGCCCCCTTCCCGAAGGCGATTTTCGAATCAGCCGCAAACGTCACATCTCCCATCGCGTTGACCGTGCCGTCCGTCAAGGACACCGTGCCGCCGGAGACTTCGAGATTCTGCGCCGCCGTCATGACGCCGGACGCGCCCAGACGAAGTTCGCCCTCGACGAGTTTGGTCGGGGCCGTCGTATAGGTGATCTTGCCGTTCAGGAGCAACGTGCCCGCGCCTTTCTTGACAAGGCCGCCGTTCGGATAGTCCTTGTGCTGCGTGATGTTTCCGTTCTGAATCAAGTCCGCGTCATCACCCGTCTCCCCGACGTCAAAGGCAATCCCCAGATAACTCGTCTTGTCCGGTTTGCCCAGCAACGTGACGACGCTGTCAACCGTTGACGCGCCCATGCCGGCAACCGCGACCGTCGCATCCGAGGCGAAACAACCGAGCAGAAATTCCTTTCCGCTGACGCGTGCGCCGTCGGTAAGCGTCAGGTGGTTCGCATAACTCGTCAACGTGCTTCCATGGCCCAGAACCAATTCGCCGCCTTCCAGGAAGACCTTCTGATTGCTCCAATGCAGCGCGTTCCCGGCCTTCTGGAACAACTTGCCGCCCTTGAGGACATGAAGCTCCGAGCGGCCTTCCGAAACGCCCGTACTCCAACTGCCGTTGTTGAGGTGAAGTTCAGCGTTTTCGCCGACGATCGACCGGCCTTTCGGCAGACAGTAGTTGTTGGACGTCTTGGCGATCAGCTTCGCGAGCGGCGTGCCCGTGAACAGGTATGTGCCGCCGGACATCCCGAACGCCGAACCGGAAAGCGTCAGAACGGCGCCGGCGGCGGCCCCCTCGCGCGGAATGAACTCGATCATGCCGCCGCCGAGCACGTCCGGCGTGAAGGCCATCGTGTCAAAATCGCGGAACGTCACCTTCTCGTCCTTGCCGACCGTCAGGCTCCCGTTCCACTGACAAGCCCCCGAAAAGCCGATTGCGCCGCCTCGGCGATTGCGCAGAAGCAAGTAGTCGATGCCATAGCCGTAAGTCGTCTCGACATAATTCTCTTTCGTGACGACCCCCGCATTCTTGCCCATCGCATCGAAGTCATAACTCGCGAAATCGTCGCCCTCGACGTATTTGGCATAAATCACACGCGCGACGACATCGTCACCCCGCTGACGAAATTCGATCTTGACGCACCGCGTGTAGGTCAAGACCCAGTTGAACAGCTGAACGGAGAGAACGTCCTTCTCCCGCTGGACATGCTCGGGCCAGAGACGCCCGTTGCAGGCACGCAACCTCTTGTTGTAGCCCAAAAGCCCGTAGACGACCTCGATGTCCTCCAACCGCGCATTGGTCGCGACGAGCGTGTCATATTGGTCGGACAGGAAATCCCCGTCATGGACATACTCCTCACAACGCCGCGCCGCCGTCAACTGCGCGATGCCGTAGCCATAGGCGTCAAGGCTGTCAGAGGTCCTGACCGGATAGGTCTTGAACGTCCTGCCGTTGGAGAGATTCTGCAAATCGCGCGGATTGTCGAAGAAGTCATAACCGAGGGCATAGCTGTAGTTCAGGTTATTGAAATACGCCGCTTTCGTCACTCGCCCGACAACATCCGCGCCGTCCTGCTTGAGCTCAAGGTAGACGGCCTTCACGTAGGCCGCGTAGATCTGAAGCTGAACCGTCATTGTGCCCGGCCCGCGCTTGACATGATACGGGTAGCCAATGCCACTGCCAAGGCCTTTCGACCCCGTCTTCGAGAAATCGGTCGAGACAATTGAAATCTCATCCAAAATCGTATTCGGAAAGACCGTCTTCCACGAATCCTTTGGCAGCAACCCATCGTTGTACGTCAATGTCCCGACGCCGATGCTCACGTCGCCCGAGGCCGACACGGGCGCGGCGACCGTCACCTCGCCGCCGCCTTGCGCAATGATCCGGGCATTCGGAGCCAGATTGAGTTCATCCCCGGCAATCACAAGGTCCTCGCCATGCCCGACGACGGCTTTCATCTTGCTGATGGCATCATTCTCGTACGCGAAAGTCAGTCTGCCCTCCGCCAAGCTCTCGGGCCTTTCGGAGGCCGAATACGTGACGCATGCGGCAGACGGTGCGGCAGGACCGTCTTCGGACGACAAGACAACAAGCGGCGCAGTTCCCGCACAGACTGCAGAAACGAGCCCAAGAAACCTCATGTATTCCATCTTCTTATCCCCATTTGCCAGAGAAGGAGAGTCCCTATCGCTCTCCACACGACTATATGCGCCATCTTGGGAAACGGTTCACGGGGACGTTCAGCGCTTACTCTGGACTGGAACGGCAAAGTCCTGATGGTCACTGACAACCTCCGCCTCGACGCCCGTCGCCTTGTTGACGGGACGAATGCCAGACAGAGGCCAGTAACCGACAAGCCCCGGCTCGGAGCCTGTCAGCATCCGCATCGAGAGATCGGCTATCTCCTGTTCCGTCTTCGCGACATTCCAAACGCGCACATCTGCCAAATGCCCGTCAAAGGCCGGCGCAATGATGAAGGGAACGCCATCGGTCAAGCCATTGGCCCACTCAGAGATTTCCGCCTCAGGCTTGCCGTTCAGGTAGAGCGTCAGGCGCACACCCTTTCGGACCAAGGCGAAATGATGCCAAGCCCCCGTCAGCGCCGACCGCCCGATGATGCGGGCGTTCTTGCCGTTGTGCCGGTAGAACACCGCCAGCCGCGGCTCTCCGCCCGTCTGGCGAGGCAAATTGCGCACTTCAACGAAAAGACGGCCTTCGCTCGTCCAGTCCGTCTGCCCGAGGATGCGGTTTTCCTTGAGGTCACCCTTGCCCGTGCGGAACCACGCCTCCCAGGTGAAGTCGCTCGTCTGAGGCAACGAGACGTCCGTTCCGACAAACTGCCGCATGAAATTGCGGTCCTCCGAGGGCGAGAACCGATAGACCATATGCGTCGCAAGGCCGGCGACCAACGTGCAGGTCAACAGCGTGCAGAGGGTCAGGACCAATCGCCGACGATAGGCCCGGACGACTTGCCGTCTGACGACCGAGCCCACTAACCTGTCGGCAAAACCGGATGAGAGCCTGGCCTGCCCGCGACACGCTCTCAGGAGACGTCCGAACGCCTCATCCTGCTCTTCGTCCATGTCAGTCATGAATTCTCCTCCGTGTCTATGTATGCCGGATGCTCGGAAAAGGTTCGCAGGAGAATTTCGCGCAACTGGCGTTTCGCCGCGTGGAGACGCGACTTCGCCGTTCCGTACGGGATGGACAGGATCTCGGCGACGGTCTTCAGGGGCAAGTCCTCATAATACCGCAACACGACCACCTCGCGCGCGTCGGGCGGAAGGGCCTGAACCGCGGCGGCGACCGTCTGCGCATCCTGCTTGCGAATCAACTCCTCGACCGGCGTCCGCACGTCCGATTCCGCCTCTCGCATCTCTTCGCAAAAGTCCAGCGCGTTCGTCCCTTTCTTGCGTCGGTTCATCTTCCAGAAGTTGACGAGAATGCTGTAGAGCCACGGCAGGATCTCCCGCGCGGGGTCGTACTGCTCGCTCTTCTCGACGGCGCGCTCCAGCGTCCGAAAAGTCAGGTCTTCCGCATCCGCCGCGTTCCCGGTCAGGCTAAACGCGATGCCGAACAGACACGTGCCGAACTCGGAGACCAGTCTTCGGGTCCCTGCGGAAACGTCACGTCGAATCGCCTCGCGGAAGTCAGTTTCGCTCGCCATTGCACGCGTATTATACCAAATGCGGACCGTGAAGCCCAAATGGCGTGCTTTCCACAAAGAAGACCTTGTCACCCACGCGGCAACGCGGCGCCTTGAACGTGACCCATGTCCCCTTCTCGCCGACGGACGGGCGTTCGTCATCGCGATGAAGCTCGCCCAGAACGAGCTCCTGTACGCCTGTCGTCGGCCCGTGGATCTGGACCGCGTCACCCGGACGGATGGCATGGTCCTGAATCTTCACCTGCGCAATGCCCGCCTTGAGAAAATAGTCAATGACAATGCCGACATGCCGCTTAACCGTCGTCGCCTCCGAATCCTCGCTGTCCGTGAACTGGTTCGCGCCCGGGCGACCAAAGTAAAGGCCTTCCGAGAAGGCGCGGTGAAAGACCGTCTTGACCGACGCGGTCAGCTCCGCGACCAGTTCGGGCGTGTAGGAGCCGTCCGCAACCGCGTCAACGGCCCGCCGATAGGCCGAGACGACGGTCTTCACGTAGTTCGCGTTGCGGGCCCGTCCCTCGATCTTGAAAGAGGAAATGCCGGCATCCATCAGCTTGTCGATGAAGCCAAGCGAGCAGAGGTCGCGCGCCGAAAGGACCGTGTGCGGCTCGACGACGAACGCCGCCCGGCCTTCGTGCACGGGCGCGCCCTGCGCGTCTTCGTAGAGATCGACGGCCTGGACGAGGAAGCGGCGGCGGCACGGCTGGACGCATTCGCCGCGACACGCGCTCTTGCCGAAGACGTCCTGGCTCATGAAACAGCGCCCCGACTCGGCGACGCATTGGGCGCCATGCACAAAGCACTCGATCTCCGCGCCCGTCTTCGCGCGGATCTCGGCAACCTCGCGCAACGTGCATTCACGGGCAAGAACGACGCGTTCGGCGCCTTGCGAGACCAGGAAGCGGACGGCCTCCGAGTTCGAGGTGGACATCTGCGTCGAGACATGGAAACGCGCGCCCAGCCGACGGCACAGCGCGATCACGCCCCAGTCGGAGACGATGAACGCGTCCACATGCGGCTTCGCCGCGCGGATCGTCCGCTCGACGGACGCTACCTCGCTCTCGAACATGATTGCGTTGAGCGTCAGATAGCGCTTGACGCGGCCGCACCGCCGCGCGATCTCCGGCAGGTCGCCTTCCTTGAAGTTGACGCCGCTGCGGGCTCGCATGTTGAACGTGCCCAGGCCGAAGTAGACGGCATCGGCCCCCGCGTCCAGCGCGGCCTGAAGGCAGGTGAAGTCCCCCGCCGGGGCAAGAATTTCCGGTCGTTTCATGGCGGTATTATACCAAACCGACCGTCCCCCTGCGTCAGCAGCACCGTCAGGCCTTGCCGGCAGAGCCGAAGAGACGCATCTTGTTGACAATACAGTCCTTGACAGCCGCGACCGTGCAGCTGCGGATCTCGTGATACGCCTTGTCCGCCGCAAGCCCCGCCCGCATCGCGGCGTTGCCCGCGACGCAAAGGTCCGTGAAGATGTTGACCTTGGCGATGCCGCACGCGATCGCGTTGCGAAAGTCCGCATCGGACAGTCCGCTGCCGCCGTGGAGGACGAGAGGCGCCGACACGGCAATCGCCAACTCCTCGATACGCCTCAGCTGGAGGTCCGGCTTGACCTTGTAGACGCCATGCGCGTTGCCGACGGCCACGGCCAGCGCATCGACGCCCGTCTTCGCCTGGAAGTCGACCGCTTCCGCAACTGACGTGTAGAGATCGGCCTTCGCGTTGTCGCCGTCCGAAGCGAGGCCGACATGGCCGATTTCGCCCTCGACGCTCACGCCCATCGCGTGCGCGATCTTCACCACCTCCCGCGTCTCGGCAACGTTCTCGTCCATGGCCTTCGCCGATGCGTCGAACATCACGGACGAGAACCCAAGACGAAGCGCTTCCATCGTCTTCTCAAACGTGAGCCCGTGATCGTAATGGACCACGACCGGCACGCTTGCGCGTCTGGCTGCCGCGACCAGGCCCGGGGCGATTAGCGGCAAGTCACCAAAAGGCGTCAGCACCTCAGCCGTGCCAATGATGACGGGGGAGCGCATCTCCTCGGCGGCTGAAATCGCCGCTTCAAGCTGCACCGTGTCAATCGTGTTGAAGAGTCCGACGGCGTATTTCTCCGCCTTGGCCCTTTTCAGGACATCGTTCAGGTTCACCAGCATTTGACCATCTCCTTCAGTTCTCCAAGCGTCTTCATGCCTTCGGTTGCGCCCGGCGCCGAAAGCGAACCGACCGCCGCCGTCGCCCCGTTGGCAAGGATCTCCTCGTCTGAAAGTCCCTGATAGATCGACAGGAGCGCACCCGCGCAAAACGCATCGCCCGCCCCTGTCTTGCCCTTGACAAAGCCTTCGGGCAGTCGAAAGGAGCGGACTTCGGCGTATCGCCCGTCCTTCGCAAGCGTGACGCCGCGCATCGGTTCATGAATCACCACGCGTTCGCGGACGCCTTCGTCAAGAAGCGCCGCCGCAATGGCCCTTCGGTCGTCATCCGCCGGGAGACCGGCAATCCGAGCCGCCTCGACCTCGTTGACGATCAAGTAGTCAACGAACGGCAGACACGCGCGGACGAGCGGATAGCGGTCCGAGTCCTCGGTGACGAGATCGACGGCCGTCTTCGCGCCACGGCGCACGAGTTCCTTGAGGATTCGCAGTCCATCCCCCGCGTCAATGCGCTTCAAGAGAAGGAAATAGCCGAGCAAGATGATGTCGCCTGGTCCGATCCGCGCGAACGGAAAGTCGTCGTACCCCCAGTTGTCGCCCGCGCCGGGGTAGACAAAGAACGTCCGCTCGCCTCCGGGCACGCTCATCACGACGGTCGTCGAGGTGCCGGCCGACGCGTCCATCCGGATGTCGGCCGCGTCAATCCCCCTTGCCTCCAGTTCTGCGCGCGCGAAACGCCCGTCGTCGTCATCGCCGACGCGACCAAACGCCAGGACCGGCACGGAGGGGTCGAGGATGCGGATGTCGCGGCCCGCATTGGGAACGAGTCCGCCAAGCGCGCGCGACGTGCGGCGAATCTGCGTCAGCTGCGACTCCTTCGGATAGACGTCGATCTCGTGGATCTTGTCCACGATGACAGACCCTGCCACGACGATCTTCCGCATGGCTACCCGACCAGCTTCGTGATTTCGTTGCAGAGCGGGCGGAGGATCGGCGCATCCTCCTCGATGTCGGCGAAACGCGCGACCGTCTCGGTGAAGTAGTTGTCAGAATGGTCGTCGTTGACCTTCGAGACTTCCCCGACGATGACGTCGCCCGTGCCGGGCTCAGGGCCGAAAACGTGCGAGACATATGGCGGGAGCGTAATCGAATTGCCCTTCCTGACGATGATCTTCTCGCCCGCGCGGGCGACGCGCTCAATGCCATCCATCCTCACGCGGACATTCGTGTCAAGCAGACTGCCGGTTGCGAGGTCTGCGTTCCAGAGACAGACGTAGATGTCGCCTCCCGCGCGGTTGATGATGTCCTCGGACTTGAAGGCGTGATAGTGGTTCGGCAAACGCTGTCCCTCTCGCATGACGATGTACTTCTCGCAATACGGCACGCCGACGGACGGATCGTTGACGAGTCCGTTGCGGACCGTGTAGAGGACAGCGCCGACTTTCGCGTAGTCGCCACAGCCGAAATCCGTGATGTCCCAGCCGAGTTCGACCTTCTTGACCACGTCGAGCGTCGTCGCGCGAGCCTTGAAATGCGCCAGCGACCAGTAAGCCATGTCCGGAAGCCGGATGTTGTTCCGAGCGAGGAACTCCTCCGCCCACCTGATCTCCCCATTGATTTCCGATCTTTTCATTTGACATTTCTCCTGCTTCCGCCCGACTCTCGCGGTCAACGTCCTTTCGGCTCAGCCGTCATCTCGAACGTCAGCACGCCGCCCTTCAGGATGTCGGCGTGCCGAAGAACGAACCCGTCCAGCGGCTGGCCGTTCAGAGCCACGGACTTCGCGAACTTGTTCGCCTTCGACAGTCCCCTTGCGACGACGGTGAAGGTCTTGCCTCCCGGAAGCGCAAGCGTCACCTCCGGCACTTGAGGCGCACCGAGAACATAATCGCCGCCGCAGGGGTTGAACGGGTAGAAGCCCATCGCCGAGAAGAGATACCACGCGCTCATCTGTCCGCAATCGTCGTTGCCGGACAGACCGTCCGGCGTATTGCGGTAGAACCTGTCGCAGATCTCCCGCACAAGCGCGGCCGTCTTGTGCGGCTCGTCGGCAAACCGGTAGAAGTAGACCGTATGATGGCTTGGCTCATTGCCGTGCGCATATTGCCCGATGAGTCCCGTGACGTCGTGCTTGTCGTGCCCATAAACGACCGACTCTTGGCTGAAGAGGCGGTCAAGTTGCGCCGCGAACGCCCGTTTGCCGCCAAAGAGGTCGATGAGCCCGTAGGGGTCCTGCATGACATGCCAAGTGTACTGCCACGCATTGCCTTCGGTGAAGTCATTGTCGTTGTTGGCGCCGTGTCCGAGAAGGAGCGGATCGAAGGGCTCTCGCCAGGAGCCGTCTGTGCGCCGCCCGCGCATGAGTCCGAGGGACTTGTCGAAGACGTTGCGATAGTTGCGCGCGCGCCGGGCAAAGAACGCCGCGTCCGCCGTCTCGCCCAGCCGTTCGGCCATTTGCCCTGCGCACCAGTCGTCGTAAGCGCATTCGAGGAGGCGACTGACGCTTTCGCCCCGAATCACGTCACACGGATAGTAGCCGTATCTGTCCACGAGGTCGAAATCTCCCTTGATTCGCCCCGGCGTTTTCGTCGTCAGCGTCGTCTTGACCGCGGCATAGGCCCTCTTCCAGTCGATGCCGCCGAAGCCCTTCAGGAACGCGTCAACGACGACGGGCACCGAATGCGTGCCGATCATGCACATGTTGTCCTTGCCCCAAAGCGCCCAAATCGGCAGGAAACCGTTCGTGTCGAAGTAGCGGAGCGTGCTGTTGACCATGTCGGGCACGCGCTCGGGCACGAGCAGCGTGAAGAGCGGATGCGCCGCACGAAAGGTGTCCCAGAACGAAAGCGTCGAGTAGAACGGGCCCTCTCCGCAGTCACCGATGTCGTTCGGCGCGATGCCGAGATGCCACATCGAGGTGTAGAACGTACGTCTCTGTTCAAACGTCCCCTTCATCCGGGCGCGGTCGAAGAACGCTCCCCATCGGGCTTCGGCCTCCTCGCGCACCCGTCGGAAGTTCCAGTGAGGGATCTCTTCCCGGACGTTCCGGGCCGCAGCGGCGACACTGTTCGCCGAAAGTCCGACCTTGACCGCGAGATGCCGACCTGTTCCGGGCTCGAATGAAAAGTCAAGCACATGGCGGTCACCGAGGCCCTTCGAGCGTGGGGCGATCTTGTGCGGCGTCATGGATCGGTTGAACTTCAGGCAGAAGTACAGGTCCCGGTCTACCCACTGCGTGATGCGCAGGTGTCCGGTCATCGTATGGGCGTCGGGGAAAGACACGTCGCAGAGTTTCACCCGATGGGCAAAGTCGCGCCGCGTCGTGTGCCCCCATTGGAGATCGACAAGCAGACGTGGCCGCGCATCCGGCGCATAAGTGAAATGCCAGAACGCCGTATGCTCGCGGCACGTCGCCTCCGTCCGAAGGTTTCGGCTTTTCGGGTAGACGACCGAATAATAGCCGGGACTCGCCGTCTCACGGCCCTTCGTCGCCCGATAGTCCGCGTCCTCCGGATCGCCGTCAAACGGCTGGAGGAGAATGTCGCCGAGATCCGCGCAGCCCGTGCCGCTGATGGCGTCCTGGACGAACCCGTAAAGCTTCCTGTCGGCAATTTGGTAGCCGCCGCAGTACTTCCAGGCATGCGATCCCGAACACGGCCCCGCCTGAATCATCCCGAAAGGAACGCAGGCGCTTGGGAAGCAGTTCGCCATGCCAGACGTGCCGATGAACGGATCAACGCAGTCAATCGGCCGCTCATCCTCGCGGGCGACAGGGACAAAGTTGCAACCCGAGCAAGCGACGTCCGCATCGCTCGTCACGACCGCTTCCGCCCGAACGTCCGCCGCCGCAAGATGCAGCTTCACGTTGTCAAGCGTCACACCGTCCGCATGGCGGACATAGAGGCCCCAGGCGGGCAGAACATGCCCGAACATGCGGTTTTCGGGGTACGAGTCGGCGGCTTCCGGCACACGGGCCGCTGGCTGCATCGCCGCCGTCGCGCCGCCGGGCATCGTCAACTCGACGTTGCGCAAGGTGATGCCCGTCGGGCGTTTCCCTCCGGGGACGCCGGTGATCGACGAGGCGATCCGGCTCAGGGCGGTGCCCTTCACGTTCTCGATAAGGATGTTGCGGAGTCGCGTCTCGCCGTCCGGGTTCGTGTGCCGGGCGGCCGCCCGGACGACAATCGGCGTCTGGACTCCCTCCATCGTGATGTCGCGGATGGTGACATCCTCCAACCAGCCGCCGTCCACGCTCTCAAGGACGATTCCGCCCAGACCCTGCGGCGCGTCCGGGACACCGCCTGGAACCCGTGCCTCATGCCACTTGCGCAGACGCGAGTTGACGCGCGGTCGAATCGTGCAGTCGCGCACGAGGATGTTCCGTCCCTTCCCGAACCAAGTCGTCCCGAACTTGATTGCGTTGCAGTTTGAAGAGAGGCGGCAGTTGCGCACCTCGACGTTCTCGACCGTGAAGTCCCGGAGCTCGCTCTTGAAGCAGAGCGCGTCATCGTCAGAGTCGATGTCGCAGTCTTCGACGAGCAGGTTCGCCGCCTCAATGTCGATGCCGTCATTGTTGAAGTTGACGTGGCTGAAGATCCGGACGCCCCGGACGACGCCGCCGTCACAGCCCTGAAGATGAAGCGTCCAGGCCGCCGGCGCCTCCAGGCGCACGCCCTCGATGCGGAAGTCGCGGCAGTTACGGAAAAGGACTCCTTTCGGGCGATTCGGAGCCCCATCGCGAACCGGGAACAAGCCGCCGCGTCCGTCAATCGTGCCTGTGCCGACAAGCGCGACATTCGTTGCGCCTTCGGCAAAGACGAACGCCCGCCGGTCGGCGTATTCGCTCAGATTCGTCGTCGCCACCAGACGCGCGCCCTCCTCGAGTTCCAGCGTCACGCCGCTCCTGAGGCAAACGCCCGGCGTCAGCCATTCGCCCGCCGGCACGCGAACGATTCCGCCCCCCTTCGCCGAGGCCGCGTCAATCTCCACCTGAAGATTTCGCCGTGTCGCGCCCTCAGCGGTCCAAACGGCCACCGCTGCGACGACAGCCGCCGTAAGCCCTTTGATCTGATTCATTTCTCTTTTCTCCCTTTGCTTTTTATCGGATGACGAAGACGAGACCCTTGCGGAAGAGCTTGATTCCAACGGACTTCTCACGCAAATCCAGCCGCACGGCTGCATGCTGGCGGATGCCCTCATCCACATTAAGGACAATCCTGCCGCCAACTGCGACGGCATCCGCCGTGAAGAGCGTCAGCGACATCTCGTCGGCAGCGGGCGGAAGCCGGAAGCCCGTCGGCGCACAAAGCGTGAGGATCGTCTGTTCGCCGAAATCAAGAGTTCCCCTGACGTTCAACGTGCCGACGGCGCCATCCCCGTCAATCTCGAAGCAATAGGAGGCCGCCGACAAGTCAATGCCGTCGAGCGCCAGCGACGCACCCTTCGCCACATCAATGGACAAGGGCTTCAGGGCAATGCCGTCGCCAAAGGCCTGCCACTTGTGCCGCAGATACCCCATCACGGCCTGACGCTCCTCCTCCGTGAGCGGCTGGGAGAAGTAGATGCCTTCGGCCAGCCTCAGTCCCCCGGTCTTCTGATGGCGTTCGTAGGCAAACGCGCCACCAACTGGATAAGTCGCCGCCGTCAGGTTCGTGACCGCGAAGCCGTAAAGGCGATAGCCGTCCGTCGGGCCGTATGTCGCCCATGCCGACTCGGCACCGCCGCCGAACGGACGACACGTTGCGTCGTCAATCCACATTCCGGTGTTGGCCATGATGTCCGGATGGATGTTCGCGGGCTTTTGGCTAATGATGTACGTGTCGTCGGGATGGAAATGGCAGGTGGACGTGCCGCCGACGATCGGAGGCTTGGTCTTGCCCTCATTGAGACGAAAGACCTGATAGCCTTCGACCAGGTGGAGGTTGCCCTTCCACTTGAGGCCCGAACCGTCCGTCACTGCCGCGCATGCGGCCTTCCCTTCCGGTTTCGACCAGCCGATGCCGTCGCCGTTCGCATAGTTCCCCGTGCCGAAATCGACCGTGTTCCGTCCGTTGCAGTCGGCAACGGCAACCATCGGCTTCGCGCCCGGCCAGTCCTCCCAGTTCGTCGCAAAGAAGACGTCCGCGCCACGCACGTCGTTCCATTGCGTGACAAGGCCTTCCGCATTCGTGATGACCGTCGAGACATCCGATGCATCGACATGAAACGCCGCCTTCGCGAGGGCATGCGCAAGCGGCCCTTCCGTCAGCGCAAGCGAGCCGGCGGAAACCTTCAGATCTCCCGTGAGCTGCGCCGAACGCACACCCGCGACGAGACGGCCTTCGCCGGACTTCATCAAATCGCCAGACGGCGCATCAACGACGCCGACGGTCGCATCGGTCTCGGCGACGAGCTTCGCGGCGCGACCGGACGCGAACCGGACTTCCGCAACCTGCGGTCCATCTTCAAGCGGGTGGTCACGATCAAGCCATTTCTTCATGAGATACGCCTCCGTGTCAATGCGCTCCCGGTCCGTGAGGATGCGGTCATAGGTGATGTATTCGCAAATGTCAAGACCGCCAATGCCCCCCGGCGCATAGCGGTCCAAGCCGATTGCGTTGACCGGTTGCGCGTCGCCGCAAGAGAAGCGAAGCACTCCGAACTCGTTGCAATGCGAGGAAACCACGTCCTGCAAATCATGTGGAACGCCATTCCAAGCGACCGAGGCGCCGAGCGCGTCCGGATGAGCCCATCGCGCATCATTGCCCATGTTGACCATGTTCTGGCATACGGTATCCGTGCCAAAGGCGTTGCAGAACCAACGCGAACGGAATCGCACGACCGCAAACCCCTCGCGGAAGTCGCCATCGCGGCCACGGTTCCCGTCATGACCGCGCAACGTCTCGTAGATGAGCGCGGACGCGTCTGAGCAGTTGTTCGCCCGAACCTCATCCAGATTGCGTCCCGTCCCAAGGGAAATGCCGCGCCGCCCGTTCAGGAGACCGTCCTGTACCTCCGGCCGCCCAAGGACGACAGGCGAACCGTCCGTCGCCGTCTTCGTGGCGATGTTTGTGACCGGCACGGCCGCCTTGTGGTCGGGGTCTTTGTCCCTCCAGCGCGTGACAAAGCGGACGTCTCCAACGGTTTCCGTCTCAATCGCGTCAGCGGCGGCATCGGCGTCGAAATGGTGACGGGCCCCGTGCGCCGGGGTGGCCGTCGAGACGTCGCTACGCGCCGCGAAGCCAAAAGCCCCGTCCTTGACGTCAACAACAACCGTCTTGCGCGTCGAGAAGTCTCCGACAAGCAACGCGCCCGGCCCGTCCTTGACAAGCCGGTCTTTTGCGGAAATGCAGTGCCGCACGCGCACCGTGTCGCCTTCCGGAACCCGAATCACTCCGCAGCTTTCGCCGCAGAAGAGCTCGTTGAGCGCTACCTTCGGCTGCTCCTCGGGCGGTAGCCATTTCCGACGCAGGTAGTCGTTGACCGCCGCGCGCTCGGCATCCGAGAGACTGACCTTGCGACCGTCCTCGTCGCTGAAGACGATGATTTCGCCGATCACGACGCCGCCCCAACAGTCAAAGCCGGAACGGGCCAATGCCCCGACGCGCTTCTCTCCAGACGGTGTGGTGTTGTCGGCACGACGATAGTCCATCTCCGAGATTTTCAGCTGACGGCCGCCGAACTGGAACATGGACTGAACCGGATAGCCGTTGTAGGCGGCGTCGCGTCCCGTGTGCGCCGTCTTGCCATAAGAGGCCAACGACCCCAAGACGGAGAGTTTCGTCTGACTGTTGTTGCGCACCGCACCGTCCGTGTACGACGCGCGCTGGAAGACAGGGTTGTACGAGTCATTGAACGGCGTGCCACGGCAGAGGTCATCGTTGTCGGCAAAGACGAGAAAGACATGGCTTGCATTGTCACGCAGGGCAGACTCCCCCTTCACGAACTTGAGCGACGACGCGCCGGACATCGCGAAATCAATCTCGTTCGTCGTCCTGTAGGGGCCGAAGTCCACGACCGGTTTGCCGCTGCCGTTATAGTCGGCCACATAAGCCGGGAGAGGAATGTCGATGTAACTCTGATACGGGGCCCCCGCCGACTTCAGCTGCTGGACGGCCTGACCGCCGCCCGTCGGGTCTCTCCAAGCCCTGACTCTTCCGTTTTCGAGCGTCAGCGACGCGGCATCCTGCGCATCAAGATGAATCACCGCCCGTTTCAGGACTTCCGCGACATCAACCGTCGTCTCGCTCCTTTCGCCGTGGAGCGTCAGGTCACCAGCGGAGAAGTGGATTCCGGCGAGGTCGCCGGACGTGCGGACCAACTCGAGTTCGCCGCCGACACCCTCCGTCTTCAGCGTGCCACGACCGACAAGGTTCGAGACGACGACCTTCGCACCGTCGGCAACCGTCAGGCGCGCCCGTCCGGACGCACGGAGACGACGGATCACCGTGGACTGCGCAAGGCGGACCGTGTCCGGGCGGAAGAACCAAAGCGTGCCGGACCAGTCCGAGAGGTCCGTCAAGCCGATCTCGCCCGCGCCCGTCTTCCAATCGGCAAACTCAAGCGTGACGTCGAGGTTCGTCGTCACGAGAGACCCGAACGTCGTGTGCGCATTCGTGACAGCCACAAAGTGGGCGACGTTCTCCACGGCTGACGACGTCCGATAGACCACATCGTCGCCTGGCTGGAAAGTTCCGTCCCCCGTCAACCAGTCGCCCACCGGGAAATGGACGAAGCCTCGAGAATCCCCGCCCTGCGTGTAGACCCGTTCCGCCGCAACCGCCGAGAACGCGGTCGCCACAGCCATCACGGCCGTCATTATTGAACTGACTTTCATGTGCGTTGTCTCCTTCTTCTGGTTGAGGGCGTCTGTTGAGCGGGGCCGGTCCGCGCCGTCGAGCCACGGACCACGAGCGGGGCCGGAAGCGAAATGCTGATCGGCTCCAACTCGGGATGCGTAATCCGATCGACGAGTCTCCGAAACGCCGTTTCGGCGATCTGCGCACACGGCTGACGGACGGTTGTCAGGGACGGCACCGTCAGCCGCGCGTGTTCAATGTCGTCAAACCCGGCGAGCATGATGTCCTCCGGAACGCGGACCCGCAGTTCAGCCAGCGTCCGAAGGAGGACCGCCGCCACCGTGTCGTTCTCGCAGACGAATGCATCTGGTCTCGGGCTCTTTCGGAGATGGCGTCGAATGCGCATTTTGTCGTCTGGCTGCGCGGCAAGAACACAGGCTTCCGACCACACGCATCCGTGCAGGGCCACGGAGGCAATGACGCCCCTCAGACGCTTCGCGACCGTCGGCAGCATTTCCGGCAGACGAAAGAAGTGGATGTTCCTCGCGCCTCTCGCGAACAGGTGGTTCGCAAGACGCTCGCCCGCATCGGCGTTGTCAATCGTCACGAGGTCATGCGGACTTCGTCCAGGCGGCGGCAGGATGTCGCTGTCAAGAAGGACGACGGGAATCCGCGCTTTCGTCAGGACGGAAAGGATGCGCACATTGACGTCATCGGCGTCATCCACGTATTCCAACGGCTGGTAGATGACGCCCGAAACCTTTTCTCGGATGAACGCAGCCGCCAGCTCACGCACCTCATGCGTCCGAGACCGGACATCCGGCGCACAGATGTTGCCAAGGCGAAGTTCAAATGACTCGACCTGCGCAAGACGCGTCATCTCACTGACGATCGGCTGAAAGTATTCGGAATAGGGAACGACGCCAGGGAAAATGAGGCCTATCTTTCGGAACGCCCCCCGTCGTGACACAAAAGTGCCCGCACCGGAACGAGCGTAGATGAGGCCGTCGGCCTTGAGCCGGTCAAAAACCTTCACCGACGTGAGACGCGAGATGCCGAAGCGCCTCAGAACGGCCGTCACGCTGGGGAAGGGCGTTCGGCACGAGAACTTTCCGCACAGGATCTCGTTCCTGAGCGTTTCGTAGGCGAACAGGTATTTCTTTTCGCCCATCAGGCCGCGCATCTTTCCCTACGGTTTCGCATGACGTGGACATTATAGCAAAAAGCGTCCTGCGGCGCGAACCGTTATATAATGCTTTTTTCTCTCTGCAACCCGAAAGTCCGGAGACGCGGCCGACTCGGAAGCGTTTACTTCTTCGCCGACGGCGGGGGGACGTCGCGGTACTGCGCGAGCGCCTTCTCGTACGCCGGCGTGCCGCAGAAGCCGCAGGGCTTGAACTCGGGACAGAAGCCGCGATAGACGCACTCCGGCACGCAGCACGCCGCGACTTCCGGCTCCTTCTCGGCGATCGCATCGACGACAAGACGCCACGCCGCGCGCGTCTCGGGGCTCGCCTGCCCGCAAAGGCGGCGGCGCGAGATGAACAGGACCGCCTGCGCATTCGCGAAGCATTCGTGCAGGACCGGCGCGTCCTGTCGTGCGCCCGCACGGTCCTGCCCCGTGCGGTCAGAGCGCTGCGTCGAGACGAAATGCTCGATGCCGAACTTGTGCCGCACGAGATGGACGGATACCCAATAGGGAAGGTCGCTCCACTTCCAGTTGAAGCAAAGTTTGCGAATCGGCGAGTGCTCGGCGAGAAGAATGCGCTTTTTCCAGCGTGCGCTCGGCTCTCCCGTGCCCTCGTCCTGACG
Organism: uncultured Kiritimatiellota bacterium; assembly: GCA_934635225.1. GTDB lineage: Bacteria > Verrucomicrobiota > Kiritimatiellia > RFP12 > UBA1067 > UBA1067. The sequence goes on along the minus strand of CAKTYZ010000007.1, from coordinate 115,253 downwards.
GATCGTCGTGCGCGCCGCATCCGCGACTTCACGCCACGATCCCTTGACGTTCATGAATTTGAGAAACATAGTCGGGCCGTATTATACCATTTTCACCCCTGCGTCACCGTGCAGCCCGACATCCTCCAGATGGGCCTGAACGGCCGCCGCCAGCACGTGCTTCGCCCCCGGCGCCAACGTACGCCCGCTCGGCCAGTCCGACACGGGCTCGACACAGACGAACTTCTTCCAGTCGTCCGCCGCAAGATCGGACAGCTTCGCCTCCGCCCCCGGATTCCAAACGACCGCACAGTCATTCCCGCCAGAGGCAACCGCAATCGCGCGACGCAGCCCCGAATCGAGAATCGCATACGCATGCTTGGGCGACGGCTTCATCTCGAAGATGTGGTCTGGCGCGAAATCCAGTTTCAGGTCGCCCGTCCAGACGCTTCGCTTCAGATCCGGCGTCGTGCCGTCCGTGCAAGCGCAGCCGTCCAAGCCCCGCACGGTCGCGTCCGCGCGGTTGCGCAGAAGGAAGTAGGGATGGAATCCGCAACTGAAGGCAAGCGGCTTCTCGCCTGTGTTCGTCGTCGTCAGCGTCAGGTTCAGCTTCATCGAGACGGACACCTTGACCTCCAAGTCGAAGTCATGCGGCCAGACGGTCTTCGTCTCGCCGCTGGACGTGAGCCCCAGCGTCAGCTCCGTAATGTCCTCGGAATATTCCGTGCCCCGCACTTCGAAGACAAGCTTCGACGCGAACCCATGCTGAGGCAAGTCCCTTGAGAAGCGATTGCCGAACTGTGGCCAGCAGATGGGAATGCCGCCATGGAACTTGTCGCCGCGATTGTAGTCCGCGTCGGACTTCGCGGGGCGGAACAAGACTGGCCCCAGTCCCGTTGGACGGTAGGAAAGCGTATTCGCGCCGAGAAGCGCGACTTCCGCCGACCCGTACTTGTTCGCGAGGACGGCATTCGGATACCCGGCAAAGCCCGAGCGGAAAACGATCCGCCCGGGCGCGCCGAATCGCTGATTCAGTTCGGCGACCGTCATCTTCAGATCAGGCCCTTGTAAAGCTTCTCGATGTCCTTGACCGTGAGGTCACGCGGATTGCCCGGACGGCAGGCGTCGGCATAGGCCGACTCCGCGAGGAACTTGATGTCCTCCTTCTTGAGGACGCCCTTGAGGTCCGTCGGGATGCCGACATCCTTCGAGAGTTTCTCGACCGCCGCGATCGCCGCCTTGCGGACAGCCGCGAGCGGCATCTTATCCGCGCCCTTGACGCCCATCGCAAGCGCGATCTTGCGGTACTTGTCGCCTGTCTTCGACGCATTGAACTTCATCGCCGTCGGCAGGAGAATCGCACACGCCTTGCCATGCGGCATGTCGTAAAGCGCAGAAAGCCCATGCGCCATCGAGTGGTCGATGCCGAGGCCGACGTTCGAGAAGCCCATTCCCGCGATGTACTGGCCGAGGGCCATGCCCGCGCGACCCGCCGGCTTGTTCGCGACCGCATCGCGGAGCGAGGCCGAGATGAGGCGAATCGCCTCCAGATGCATCATGTCCGTCATCGGGCACGCCGCCTTCGTGATCAGCCCCTCGATCGCGTGCGTGAGCGCGTCCATGCCCGTGAAAGCGGTGAGGCCCTTCGGCATCGAGCTCATCATGTCGGGATCGACGAACGCGACGACGGGGATGTCGTGCGGATCGACGCAGACGAACTTGCGCTTCTTCTCGACATCGGTAATGACGTAGTTGATCGTCACCTCGGCCGCCGTGCCCGCCGTCGTCGGGACCGCGAGAATCGGGAGCGTCGGGTTCTTCGTCGGCGCGACGCCTTCGAGGCTGCGGACGTCCGCGAACTTCGGATTGGTGCGGATGATGCCGACGGCCTTCGCCGTGTCCATCGAGCTGCCGCCTCCAATGGCGATGATGCAGTCGGCCTTCGCCTTCTTCGCGGCTTTCACGCCGTCCTTGACGTTCTGGATCGTCGGGTTCGGCTTGATCTCCGAATAGACCGCGTACGAGATCTTCGCCGCGTCAAGAAGGTCCGTCACCTTCTTCGTGACGCCGAACTTGATGAGATCGGGATCCGAGAAGACAATCGGCTTCTTGAGCCCGCGCTGCGCAAGCTCGGGGACGATCGACTTCACGGCGCCCGCGCCGTGGTACGAGGTTTCGTTCAGGATGATACGGTTGACCATGGTAGGTTCTCCTTTGTTTATGTTTGACTCAGAATTGTCCGCAAGAAATAGACTTCACGAATAGGCTCTAACATAGAGACGCTAAGACCACAAGTGCATTATATCATCATTTTCGACTTTCACACAAGAGCCCTCTTTCATCCCGTAACTCTTGCGCACGCCGAAGATCGTCCAATACTCGCCCATTATAAGAAAAGTACTTAGCCCCCTGATAGGCGCCAGACGCATTACGGTGTTCTTCTGGCATAAATGTGCCGACAAAAGGCGAAAGCTTGTAGATGCGCCCATCATGTTCGATTTGATCATCGCTGGCGACCTTTACCTCCAACCCTGTCGGAATGAATACAACACGAGCGCCAATCGGGATGCGAACCATGCTGAACTTGAACCTGGCTCTCTTCGGCTTCTCGCCTCCCTCCGCAACAGCCTCTGTATGGCTAACGGATTCTATTGGTTTGTTGTCCTTGTAACGCCGAATCTCAGCATCATCCAACAACATCGCCTCATCCGTCAAAAGTTCAAACGCCAATTCAGGTTTAATGTTGAAGAATTCCCGATTCTGACGGATACGTAAATCTGTCAGACGATCAATCGCCCTATGAATCTTGCGTTCAACAATTTCATACTTAGCCGTCCGAAGCGTAGCAAAGATTTCAAAAGGCAATGGAACCGCCGTGTTGTCGAGTTCCTTCGACCGAATATCCACAGGACGAGAGCTCTTCCCAATCTTGACCCAATCTTCCCGAAAACTCGGATTCGTCAAGATATAAACCCACCCCTGCTCTTCTTTTTTTGCCGCTTTCATATCACCAACACCTCTCAAGAACAATTACGCCCTCACAATGCAAAGCCTACGTCTCCACGATTTTTAACGCAGAGGCGCAAAGTCGCAAAGAGAGAACAGAACTCATGTTCAAAGGCCATTGACAACGCGCTCCCATCCATCAACAACTCTCGTCTTGCCGAAATTCGCAAGGATCCCAAGCTTCAGGTTAGACAGTCTCAGATATGTCAACAACTGGGCCTTGAAAATCGGATTGTCCTTCTCGGTCGCCTTGCATTCGATTACGACTTTATCATCGACAAGCAAGTCAAGCCTATATGGCTCGCCAACGACATGCCCTTTATAAACGACAGGCACCTGTTTCTGTCGTTCGACCCTAAGACCCCGTTCCTGCAGTTCCGAGGCTAACGCCATCTCATAGCACGATTCAAGAAGACCTGGTCCACCAAGTTCTTTATGAACCTCAATGGCGGCGTCAAGCGCAATCTTGCTGATATCGTTTTCCGTCATGTTTCGGCCTTGGGCTCTCCGCGCCCTCTCCGGCTCTGCGTTAAAGCCAATCCCCTTACCGCACGACGGCGGCGCGAGCTGAGGCGAGATCGGCGAACTCGCCGCCGACGATCATCTGCACGATGAGGTTGCCGATGGCCGTCCCCTCCGTCGGGCCGGCAAAGACCTCCAGCCCCGTCGCCTCGGCCGTGAGCGCGTTCAGGTAAAGGTCCTTCGAGCCACCGCCGACGATGTTGACGGACGTGTAAGTGACGCCCGTGATCTCCGACAGGTTGCGAATCGCGTCCGCATAGCATTCGGCGAGCGAGCGGTAGACGCACTGCATGAGCGCGCCCACGGTCGTCGGCGCCCGCCCCGTCGGAGCCGCCGCCAGCACCTCGCCGATCATCGACTTCGGGTTGAGGAACCGCGCGTCGTTGACGTCAATCGTCTGCCGATAGTCACTCGCCCCGCGTGCGCACATCTCCAGATCGGCAAAGGAATACTCCTTGCCCTTCTCATAGTCGGTCAACGCCTTCAGGGCCTCTCTCGTCTCGTCGCACGAGCGTCCCTCGACATAGCTCACGCCATTCAGCTCGCGGCGAATCGACTGGATCATCCAGAGACCCATGATGTTCTTGAGAAAGCGGTAACGCCCCCACGCGCCGCCCTCGTTCGTGAAGTTCGCCTTCATCGCCGCCTTCGTCGTGATCGGCTGCCGGTTTTCCACGCCGAGAAGCGACCACGTGCCGCTCGACAGGTAGACCGCGCGATCGTCACGCGCCGGCACGGCGAGATAGGCCGAACCCGTGTCGTGCATCGCCGGCAGGACGACCTTCACGCCGCGATACTGTCCGACGGTTGCGCCCGGCATCTCCAGTTTCCCGAAAATCCGCTTCGGCAAGCCCAGCTTCTCGATCAGGTCAAAGTCCCAGTCCTTCTTCGCGGCATCCAGCAGGGACGTCGTCGAGGAGTCCGTGTACTCGTGGACGATCCGCCCCGTCAGCGCGTAGTTGAGATATTCGGGAACCGTCAGGAGGTGCGCGGCGCGCGTCAGCTGTTCGGGATGCTCCTTCTTGAGGGCCCAAAGCTGATAGATCGTGTTGAAGGGCGTCTTCTGAATGCCCGCACGTCGATAGAGGTCCGCAAAGGAGATGACTTGCGCCTCAATCTCCCTGTCCGCGTCTTTCGTGCGCGCGTCACGATAGGCAACCGCATCGCCCACGAGCCGGCCCTGCTCGTCAAGCAGCACGAAATCGACGCCCCAGGTGTCGATGCCGATGGAATCGACCGCGCCCTGTTCCAACGCCGCGTCGATGCCGGCCTTGACGGACGCGACAAGCTTCTCGATGTCCCAGCAATCGTGTCCGTTCCGAACGACCTGCGAGTTGTCGAAACGGTAGACTTCCTGAAGGACAATCTTGCCGTTTTCAACCCTTCCAAGAATATGCCGCCCTGAGGACGCGCCGATGTCAACTGCGAGATAGTTTTTCATTTGACTTGTATTATACCAAATATCCCGACGGATTGTCCGCCCACCGCCAGTAGGCGAGTTCCTGTCGGATGCCGTCGGCGACGGCGCGATCCATCTCGGGCTGAAGCCCGGGATTCTCCTTCGCCAGCCGCAAGAGGACGGCTTCGACCCTGTCGGCCTCCGCCACGAACTCAGCGCCCGCATAGGTCTTGATCCACGACGTGTAGGGGCCCGTGCAGTCCTTCAGCCAGAGGCCCGCGTCCGCGAACGTCCGAAAGCACGGATAGACCGCCGCGACGCCGACCGCCGCCGGACGATTCCGCACGAGTTCCAGCGTCGCCTCGCCCCAGCCTTCGTCCGCGACTGGCTCGCCCGACGCAAACGCGCGAAGCATCTGCCGTTCCGTCGCGACGCCCGCCTCGGCATAGCGGGCGAACAGGGCCTTGTCTTCGGCACGGTCCAGCTTCTCCGCGAGGACGCGCAGGGTCTCCGCATGACGACGCAGGTAATGGACATCCTGCGCAACATAGCGCTCAAACGCCGCGCGCGGAAGCGAGCCGTCCTTGAGCTGTTCGAGAAACGGCACACGCCGGGCGACAATCGCCACGTAACTGCCGCGGTCATGGCCCTCGCTGGGCTCTTCGATGTAGCGGTTGGAGTCAAGCGGATGCATCGTCAGCGTCTGACAGAACGTGAAGTCGAAGAACCCGCAACGCTTCAGGGCCGAGACCTTCTCCTGCGTCGTCCGCCAGTTCGCGCTCTTGACGAATTCAATCGGATACGGATCCGGCGGACGCACGCCGTCCAACAGCGGGTTCTCCCACGCGCCAAGCGTCATGGCGAGGTTGTAGACGAGCGCGTAGGCGCTCTCCTTTGGCACGTCTGCGACAACCATGCGTCCGCCCGGCTTCAAGGCACGCGCCGCGTGCTCAAAAGCGGCGTCAAGGTTCGCAATGTAAGAAGGACAGCCGTTCAGCATGACCGTGTCAAACGCGCGGTCCACTTGGAAGTCCTCCGCCGACGCGGAGACGACGCTCATGCCGCGCTGCCGCGCAATCGCCGCCATGCCCGGCGACGGTTCGATGCCGTCCTTGACGACAATGCCGAAGTCCTTCTTGAGGATGCTCTCCATCAGGCCGCTGCCGCACCCGACCGACAGGACGTCGCCCGCTCCTTGCAGTGCGCGGGCGATCATCTTCACCTCGCTCATGAGAAGGTTTGAATTGTTCATAAACCATGCGTCATACTCAGACGCATACTCGTCATAGCACGTCATGCTATTCTCCTTTTCCTCCGCCGGCATTACCCGGATCAGGTTCCTGGGTATTTTCTCAGCTCAGAAAGGCCACCTGCCCTTCTGGCACCCCAATGGCGCGGATTATACCATTTCGACGCGCGTAAACGCAAATGCGTTCGGCCTCAGCCGGGGATTTCGCCTTCAATCCGTTCTGACCGTGGGATGGAGACCTCGGTTCATTCGCTTCAACCCGCCCACCGTGGGCGAGTTGAAGCGTAGCATGCCAAAAAACGCCTCCGCCGTGCAAGCGCGCCACCTGGCTCTAATCTCCGGCGGCTACTTGCTGACGCGAATCGTGTAGAAGCCGCTCGCGCCGCCCAGCCCTGCGTTCACGCAAAGACCTCGCGTTTCCGCGAACCGTGCGACGTGCCGTACACACGGCTGCACCCATTGCGCTTTGCCGACACGGCGACGGTCGTCAATCACCGTGAACCGCGCTTGGACGTGCGATTTTCACGAACATCCCGCAAATACGCGACTTCTTCCTCCCGGTTGTAGAACTCCACAACTAAACCTCCATGAATGATGTGGCCGTTAAATTCATGGTGGTATCACAGAAGAGCCTATCCTTGCCCGTCAAACGACAAGACGCCTTTTCCAGCAAGACGATCCCTCCAGGAAAGAGGCCGCATCGCGGCGTTTCGCCTGCGGATCTTCTCGCTCCCAATCAGTCGGCCTTGCCCGTCGCGGTGGGTCGTCACTTTGAAGCTGATAGCCCCATCAGGCATCGATGCCGTTCGGCTGACGGACGTTCTCTGCCGTAATAATCGCCGCGCCTCGACTCACTGCGGCATCTCCCGCGTCGGCGTAATGGCGATGGCCGAAACCTAATCCATTGGCGGCTGAACAGAAATCACCGACATAATCGTGCCCGGAGAATCAGTTTCTCCTTCGCCATCCTCCGGCAACGCGACATCGACCTTGAAGAACCGATGAACAGACGAATTCGCCGGTCGCTCCCAATTCATGGGGTTCGCGAGGCTTTCCGCCCCCCAGACGCGATAAATCCGAGCTTCGCCCTGCTGATTAAGGTTTGGCTCCCAACGAATCAATGGCTTCCCTCCAATCATCTCAATTTCAACCTTGAAGGCATCCGTCAAATCCGTCGGGTCGGTTCCGACCACATAGTCATCCCAGACTGTCAAGGCGCGTCCCGTGCCATCCTTCTTCCCCGTCAGCTTTGCCATCGCCGCGACGGGATCGGTACCAAACTTCGCATCAAATTGCTTGTACCTCCGTCGCCAACGCGCAGGAACAACATGAGGATTTCCACCCGTTACAGCAGCAGGCACCGTGTAACTTGCACGAACAGCGACCGTTTTTGTCGCGGTTTTCACATCCCCCGCATAGTCATACGAAACATATAACACGACCTGGCCATCCGTATCCTTTGCCGTCAATACGCCATCTGTAGTCAATGTTGCCGCCGCCAAGCCACTGTTTAACCCCCATGCTCCAGACACAAATTCCGTGCTACCATCAGAATAAATGGCGCGACAGGCATAGTTATGCGAGTCACCCGAATAAAGAATCGCAGCGCCTTCAATCTGTACCGACGAGAGGCCCTTTTGGATAATAATCGTTTTGGTGGCCGTTTGCGTGACGCCGTTCTCCGTAAAGGTCGCCCGAATCGTTGCGGTTCCCTCGCGCAAAGCCGTCACACGCCCCGAAGCATCTATCGACACTTGAGCCGCCCCGCTCACGATATCCCACTGCGGCGACACCGCCATGGTCGTTCCATCATCATAAATCGCCGTGCATCGACAAGTCGCGTCTTTAGAAACGACAATCTCATTCGCGACCTCAATCGTCAACTCGGACAATATCGCTCGATGCGAATCCCAAATCACTTCATCCAGCCAAATGCCATCATTACCCTCCTTGCCAAAATCGTCCTTGCAATAAACCCATGCAAGCGTATGAGGGCCCTCCCCCCTGATCTCATGTGAAACCCGATTCCACCCTGTCGTCTCTCCGTTGATTCGCTTCACAATAACGCCATCGACGCGAAACTCACCATGATCCCATTCGAAAACATCATCCTCTTCGCAAGACGCCTTCCACCAAAACTGAACGATACCCTTCCCTTCCACAACAGTCGAGAGTGTAGATGTCGCAAACACCCCCGTGGTCGCACTATCCGCAACAGCCCCCGAGCGCATCGATTCACTCCCATCGTGCGAAACCGTCGTATCTCTTGTCCACCCCGCATTGACATCTGTCATGAACTGACGATCGGGATCATTTAGGGAATCGCCAATGCACCACTGCTTGGAAATCGTCAGAGTCGCGACATCCGACTCCTTGAAATCCGCCTTGAACGCAATAGCCCTGACAACTGTCGTAGCCGTCACATCAAATGCCCCGGTATACTTCTTGGAATGAGAATTCGGATCGCTACCGTCAGTCGTATATCGAATGACGGCATCCTCTGTTGCACATGTCAGCGAGACCGACTGCTTGCTTCCCGAGAAACTCGCAGGAGCATTGATAACCGGAGTCGATACCTTCGCCCATTGTCGTGTCAGCGTAGCACTCACCACGGCGCTGTCAAAGTATTCCGTATCGAAAGTTTTGGCTTTGACCGTTGTCGTTTCGCTAATCGGGAATGGTCCCGAATAGATTGGGCTATCCGCTGTTGGGTCGCTACCGTCGGTCGTATAGCGCAAGACGCCCTTTTCCCCGTTCTTCGCAATTTCGACTTGATAATTCGAGTTTCCAAAAACCGTGCCGTCAGTCGGCATAATCGTCGGATTCTCGCATTGCCCGAGCGCATACTCCGCCATCGTCGTTTCACTCCATGTCATGCCCTCGACTACGGCAATGGCCTTGACCACCATCTTCGACGAAGCCTTGAAGCGCTTATAGATCGGTGAAGATGTCGTCGGTTCTGTTCCATCCGTTGTACAGTAGATCGTCGCCGCTGGATTGTCGCTCGCGATGTTCACAGTCACAGACGATTCGATGATTGTCCTGTCCGCAGGCAAGATTGTCGGCGCATTCGGACGCCATGTCGCCGTAATCACCTTATCACCCGTCGTTGTTGAAGTAATGCAACTTGGCCTCCATCCAACAAACGTATAACCAGCAACAGTGCTTGGCTCCTTGAAGGAAAATGACGCTCCCTCTCTATATGCAAGGGGATTATCATGTGTTGCTCCCATCAAATTCTTATACGTCAGATCAGACCAAACTATTCGTCCTTCTTGCGACACCCAACAATACTGAGAGCCTACCCAACTAAACTGATTATGTGCGCCGGCATCCGCCCGATAGGCAGTGATTACTATATTCTCTTTCCTTGGCTCCTTACTGTCATTTGCTGCAACCGTAACTTGAAAAGTTCTGTTATCTAAACGCGAAACCGTGATCCAGTCTGCCTTGCCAGATCCAGCAACAAAATCATAGTACTCTGTTCCAGAAATTTTAATCGTGAAACTTCCCCCCTTCGCAGAAACGGTCATGGACGAAGGGCTATGCGACCATGCAGAGGCAATATTTGTCCAAAGGACGGCACTGAACACCAACACAATTGATTTAATCTTCATTTCTTACATCATCCTTTCATAACGCCTTAATCTTTGACTTTGGAATCAAATCGCATCGACACGAGCAACGCTCCGCTGGTCTGGAACAGATAGCCAAATTCGCACTTTCTGTCGCGTTGATTTCAACGACATAAGTTGCATTGCCATTCCAATGCAATCAGAAATCTTCGAGACGCAAAAGCGACAAGTTTGCGACATGACAATAGCTCGTAATTCCTTGTGGCCTTTTGAATCTCCGATAAGTGAATTCAACCCAGGAAACTGTTTCATTAGCTGTTGTTCAAAAAGGATAAACAAAATGCCATTCTGTCCTCCCGAATCTATCTTAAATGGTACAGCCGGCTCCAATTCAACCTCACATTGCGTGGAATTTCCAAATGGCACAGCCACCTCCTTCAGATATCCCTCTGTGACCCAGAAAAGCTGCTTCTTATCATCCATTCCCATTTGCCGTCTCCTTCTCGTATTTCTCACGTAGCATCTCTGAATGATGAGCGAAATCGGGATAAAGACGCTCATCGCCAATGTCAAGGCATTCCACGAAATCATCCATCTCCTCCTTGGCGCGCGGCGTGACGGTCAGGATGCCGATTCGCGCGATTCCCTCGGTCGGTGAGCGCGAATCGTCGTATTCCGACTCGGCAAAGGTCGCCTGCAGCGGTTTCTTCTGGTCATGGCATCCGAAGAGGAAGAACTCGCCCGCCTGGAAATTGACGCGGATGTTGTTCACCATCGGGCGGACACACCAGACCTTCTGGACGTCCCGTTCCAGTGCGTCCGTCGTCTGGCTCCCCTTCTCCCAGAAGAACCCCGCCCGCTCGTTTTTGCATTCGGCCTTCAAATACCGAAGATCTTCGATCATCACATGATCGCTCTTGATTCGCGCCAGGTTGCTGAGGGCCGTCACCGTATCGCTCGTCCCGTACTTGATCCGATCCGCATTGACGCGAAAGACATGGATGAACCCGTTTTGGCGTTTGCGCGTTTCGCCATTCCGCCCTCTCTGCGAACGCACCATCCCAATCGCCGTCATCAGCTTGGGCGTGACGTCCAGAAGCCGCGTGGGATAGCCGTAGTGTTGCATGCGCGTCAGGATCTCGAAGGTCGTTCGGTCTCGCACGAACTCCTCCGGGAATACCCGCAGCGCCTCGTTGAAGATCTCCGGCTCGAATTTCAGCAACGAGTCGCCACGATAGATTCCCGGCGTCAAGAGATCGCGCGGCACATCGTCCCCGCCTTCGTGGTTTGCGTTCTCGCCACGGAAATAGTAAGCCACGCGCCCGCCGTGCGCGCGTGAACGATCCCATTGCACGAGGTCAAAGACCTCGCGCACGATGTCCGCCACCGAATGGCATTCTGCATATTTCATCTGAACATCCCCGCACCGCGTTTCCGCCGAGGCGACTGGTATGCCCGAAGGGAGGGCAGCGCCACAACCTCGGTCTCCCCTTCGGGATACCGGTCGCATAGACAGACACGCACGCGCCGACGCAGAATGACAGCGGAATCTCGATTATTTTTCAGCCGCGCCGCCGACGGCCTTCAGCGGGCCGGCCTTCGCCGTGCGCGGATACACGTTCAGCGCCGAGAGCTTCGGCGCGAAGACGAGGCGGACGGGGCCGATATCCGCCTTGGGGGAATCCGCCAAGGCGTCCCTCATCTGGCACTTCCAGTGCGTCCCCGCAAGGGACACGCGATGTGCCTTCTTCCCCTTGAACAGGTGGACGGGATCGACTTCCTCGGACGCATACTGTGACACGTCCGCCACGGGCCCGTCGCAGCCGTCGATCCGCCAGGCGGGCTTCCCGGATTTCTCGTTCATGACAAGGGGAATCGTGTCGCACACGGCATTGTGGAGCTCGCGCATCATTGCGTCAATCCCCCAGCCGTTCCCCCTGAACGTCTCCTGAACGTAGGATCGCGTCGGAAGCGGATATTCCCAGTCTCGCTTCAAGCCGTCCAGCACCGACTTGGGGAATGCCTCCTGCGCCTGCCAGTAGGCCTTTCGCCAGTCCTTGCCATCCAAGGCGGTCATCCCGCCAAAATCCCGGCTGGCGCAAAGCGCATACTGGTGCTCCGCCTCGGTCGCAAGCCTGAACGCATAGCCCTTGAACGCCCGGAATTTGGGCTGCCGCCAGACCTGCTCGTTCAACTTCTTGAGCAAAGCCTCCACTTCCCCTAATTTCACGGATGCCGCCATCAAGCCATCCACAAGGCGATGGGCCTCGGCAAAGTTCTTGAACGCAGGATCATAGGCGTTAAAATAGCGGCGCTTGACCTTGTCGGCGATCTTTGCGTCGATTGCCTCAATTTCGCCAAAGGTCATCTGCCCCGTCATCATGAGGAACGGATACGTGAGACGCAAGAGGTGAACCTTCTGGTTGTCGCTATTCTTGTGTGAAGTCTCCCACATCTTGATTTCTCCCGGCGGACAGGCGGCAAGCTCGACGGCTACGTTCTTCTTCGCGTCGAGGACGAACTTGTACGGATCGCCGCCTTCGACTTCCGGCAGGGCGGCGCTCGCAGCCTTTTCGGACGCGGAGCGCCCCCGGTTCTCCTGTGCCGACTGGCGCGCGGCCTCCCGGATGGCGTAGAGGCGCGGCGACTTCTCGCGCAGCGAACGAATGGCCGCCCGGCCGCAGAGCTCAAGGATGACGTCGGGACGCAGATCCGAAATCATGTGCGACATCTTCTCAAGGACATCCGCCGCCGCGTCGTACGCCTTCGCCTTCGCGTAAAGGCCGAACGCGCCCTGCAGGAAGAGATAAGCCTCGGCCTCCGTCGCCGCCTGTTCGGCGAGCGCGACATGCGCCGCCGCCACGTCCCCCGGCTTCCTCTCGCCCTCCTTGAGGGCCAGAACGTCCGCCGCCGTGGCCGCCTTCACCGCCTTCTGCGCCACGACAAGCTCCTCGCGCGTCGGCATCGCAACCGCCGCAACCGCGCCAAACGCACCCAAAACCAACACGATTCTCTTCATTTTCGCTTCTCCTTGTTGTCTAAATTCAGGTCAGACCTAATTTTGAAATTGCATCTTGTTCTCACCGCCTCTTCAACATGACACGCATCCGCCTCCCGCCAATGACATTACAAAATCAGGTCAGACCTAATTTTATAAATTCCGATTCGTCAATCGTCCACCCATCCATTCGGTTTTCACGACTTAGCACTCCCCTTGACACAAGATCCCTGACATACTCATAGGCCGTTGCCACAGAAACTCCCACCCGTCTGGACAAGACCCTGACAGACACCATCGGCATCTTCCGAATTTCCTCGACGATCCGCCGCTGGATGTCCTTGCGCCTCTCTTCGCACTTCCTGTAGACGAGCGACTGTTCATGGAGTGTCGTCCCTGCACGAATGGCCTCCTCCAGATGGGCGGCCGCTTGCGCGACATAGGCCTCGTCCGTAAGCGGATTCTCCGGCACCGGATAGCCCGCCGCCCGCCGTCTTGCGACCTCCTGCGCCCACTGTCGTTTCTCCGCGTCCAGCATGACATCCATTTGGCGACAAAGCGCCTCCTTCATCTCCTCCACACCCGCCTCTTCGCCGTAGACGAACCTGAGCCCGTCAATCGCCAGCCGATCGCCCCGCGACACCGCGTACAGGCTCGACCAGACGTACTCGTCATACCTTGCGCAGAGGCCACCGCGAATCGGGTTGAGGCAAATGTAGGCAAGCACCTTCGCCATGCTCGCAGTTTTGAACGCAACGGCACGGTCAATGTAGGCGGACTCCCAAAGCGTGCCGACATGCGACGAGCGGCGATTGTACTCTTCCGTGAACCATTGCTTGAGAATCTTCATGAACGATCCGATGTCGTGCATCCGGCGCCTGTAGCCGTCAAGAACCGTCTGGACTTCCGCATCGCCTTCAGACGAGCCAGAACGCAGCTTCTCCAGTTTAGACCGCAAGGCCTCGCCTGCGCTTACTCCTTTCAGGATGCCAATGCGTCGAACGATCTCGTCCTCGCAGATCTCTTCGCGTTCAGGAAGAAAGGCAAGAATGTGGAAATGATTGGTCATGACGCACCAGCCGAGCAATTTGACGCCGGTGAATTCAGCAACGCGCCGCATCATCTCAATGAAGTCATTGCGCTCCTCGTCTCGAAGAAAGAAGACGCGATGCGCGATGCGGTTCAGGATGTGATGAACCGTAGCGGTTTCCCGAATGCGAAAGTTCGATACGCCCATTGTGATTTCCAGATTTAGGTCTGACCTGATTTTGAAAACAGTATACCATATTTTTGCCGTGGAAGCCGCTTTGCCACGCGGATTACAAAATTAGGTCAGACCTGAATTTGGAATTTGAAATTGGGCTACTCTCCATATTCGGCCTCGATTGCGGCAATCATCCGCTCGACGCGCGTCTTGACCTGCGAGACGGCGTTGTTCGTGAGGCCGAACGCCGACGCGACCTCGCCAATCGGGCGTTCTTCCAGCACGTAGGCGCGGTAGACGGCCTTCGACTGCTCCGAGAGCGCGGTCTTCGTGAGTGCGTGTTCCACCGCCGCCTCATGCCGCGCGAACCGCCACTTCGCGTCAATGACCGCCGCCGTCTCGGAATCGACCGGCACGTCGATTCCCGCATCCGGATCGTCCAGCGAACGGCATCCCGCTCCGCCGCGCGCCTGAGCCTTCCGCCAGCGGCTGACAAGTTCGCGACGAATGAGCGTCGCGAGGTACGAACGGAACTTCCCGGCCCCGCCCCCGACCTTGAAGCCGCCGCCGCGCAGGACGTCGACGAGCTTCAGGAAGATTTCCTGCGCAACGTCCTCGCCGTCTGCGCCCGCGCCGTGCCGTTCGGAGAACTTGCGGATGGCCGGCTCGTAGAGCTCGAACAGCCGCACCCACGCCGTCTCGTCAGAACGACCGGTGGCCCGCGCGGCAAGGCGCGCCAACAACGTGACAGGGGTCTCGGGGAATGCGCTCATGAAAGGCAAGTGGGAATTTCGTGGAGATGGTCGTAGAAGTCCGCCGAGTGCTCCTGAGGACGCCAAGCCCTCCACGCAAAGATTCCGACGGCAAGCGAAAGGGCGGCAAGAAGCGCAAGGCCAAGCCCGTGCCGTCCGCAAGAGCGCCAGGAGCCTAATCGCAGCCGACTGCGGCTCGCGTCCCGTCCAACAGACGAAGTGACGGCCGTCTTCGCGATCGACGCGCACGTCGCCGTCCTGAGCCGTTCCGCGAGCGGGAGAAGCCGCACCGGACGTTCCGCAGGATCCCTCGCCAGCATCGGCGGCAGGATCTTCGACCAAACATCGTCAAACGGCGCCAGGAGATTCAACACGTTCGTGTCGGGTTCGTACCAGATGCCTGTCAGGAGACGAAAGAACGTGACGCCGAGCGCATAGGCGTCGGCGGCGCCCGTCGCGGGCTGTCCGCGTAAGACCTCCGGGGCCATGTACCCGGCCGTCCCCATGACAAGGCCGCCCGCCCGCGCGCCGCCGTCGGTCGAGACAACCGTGCGGCTCACGTCCACCTCTCTGCGGATCCGCTCGCCCTCGAACTTCGAGATGCCGAAATCGCCCAGCGTCACACCTCCCTTGTCATCGAGAAGGATGTTGTCGAGCTTGATGTCGCGATGGACGATTCCAAGGCCATGAATGTAGTCGAGCGCCGACGCGAGTTGGACGAACCAGCGGACAAGATGCTCCTCGTCGGCGCCGCCGACCTCCAGGTCGGCGAGCGTATAGGACACGCCGTCCTTGTAATGGACAAGATCCATGACAAAGTAGGCGAGCGCACCGCCTTCAAGGATGTCGAGGTCGAAGACACGCGCGATGTGCGGATGCCGAAGCCGCGCCAGGACCTTGCCTTCGGCCAGGAACCGCCTGCGGAAGAGATCGACGTGACCATGGTCAAGCGTGAACGTCTTCAGCGCGTAATGCACGCCGAGCTTCGCATGCTCGACCTCGTACACGGTCCCCATGCCGCCCTGCCCCAGCGCACGGACAATGCGATACGGCCCGATTTCGTCTCCTTCACGGAAAAGCATGGCGTGCGCACACATCTCGTTCCGTCACGACAGGGCGCACGGCGTCGCCGCCAAGCCACACCAGGGCGGCGTCAACAGCAAACAGGCCGGGCGGAGAATCCACCGTTCCCCCGACAAGATTGAAACATTCAGCATCGCTTTCGCATTTCTCGTTCGCATGAGTCGCGCACCTTTCGGCTCCCGCCATCCATTAGCCAGTGCAACACCCGTTGCATAGCCCTGCGCTGACGAGGCTTTCTTGCTTGTTGCCGACATTATAGCAGTTTTGGCTTGGGCTTGTAAAGCGGGCTCCAGCCGGGGATTTCGCCCCCAAATGGCAATATCTAACGGGTCAGCAAAGAAGAGAGGCAGGTCATGGGATTGCCACCATCCACGAGGAACCCGATGTCCGTCGATTTCCCATGCCGTTCCTCGCCTTGCGGTCAACGCGCCGACGCCAACCCACGAACGCGTCCCGCCTCCCTCAAGACGGAAACCTCCTGTCCGACTTCCGAATCAAATGCTTTCATGGCTTGTGTATTGCAGCACATTTCTTAAGGTTCGGCACACACACAGACGAATGAGAAAGACCTTCATCTGATTCTCGTCTGTCTATCGGGTCATCCACTTCGCCGTGTCCGTTTCCTCTCCACTGTCCGCCGTCTGGCGGAGGCGCTCGAGGAGATCGACGGGGACGAGATAGCGGCGCTGCCGTGGGGGTTCAGCCGGATGTGCCGTATCCGGCGGCTGACAGGCCGAATCGCCGCACGGCCGGCAAATGTGCTCAATCATTATGCTGGCGAGATATTTCTGAATCAAGCGACGTTTGAGGCGGGGTGGGAACACGGGCAACTGCCGACATTTGACGCGGCGACGGTAACGGGCGACGGTCGGGACGGCATTCCCGAAATCGTTCTGGACGACATGACCTTTGCGTCGGCGACACAGGCGGAATCGCTTCCGGCGTTTGACCCGAAGACGCTGACCGGTTCCGATCCAGTGCGAATGCTGTCCGTGCGCAAGACGTCGCTCACGCCATCAGAGGTGCGTCTGTTGCAGAAAGGACTGGCGGAGCGTGAACTGACCATCGACCGCGGCGAAGTGAGCGGATTGACCCGACGACCAACTTCCTCGGTCGGGAATGCGTGTTAATTCATGCCGCGTCCATCGCGCACGAACAGAACAATAAAGCCTTTTCAGTCCCTGAAGACGTCCAGCAGCCTCGGCACGCCTTCTGGCCAGCCGGAGCCGACCTCCCACGCGAGGACCCTTGACGCGGGAACGGCGGCATCGACCGCGCGCAACTCGCCGCCCGTGCCGTCCAGCGCGCGATGCCACTGCGCGCCCGCCGTCAGGTTGCGCGACAGGAGGACCTCCCGCGATCCGTCAAGCGGCACATTCCACTGCGTCATCGGCCGCATCAGCGGATAGGAGCCGTCCATCGAGAAATAGAGCCGTCCGTCGCCGCCGCGAATGCCCGTCAGCGTGTATTCGCCCTCCGTCAGGGGTCTCGGCCCGAGCATCGGGATCCACTCGCTCTTATCGAACATCGTCGACAGGTGCGGCACCCGGTCGGAGCAGAAGACCCGGAAGGCCAGGTTTCCCCACGGCGCGAAATCGACGTTGATGAAGTCCTGCTGGCTTTTCCCGCCGTTGAACCAGACCTTCACGCGGCAGTAGAGCGTGCGGTCTCGCCCAAAGTCGTGGCTGGCGAACGGCACGCGCGTCTGGCCCTTCACCTCGCCTCCGGCAAGCAGGACGCGCCCCGGTTCCGCCGACGGATTCACTTCGTCCATGACCTTTGAATTGCCAGCGCACGGATAGTCTGCCGCACTCAAGACGCGTTCGCGCAACTCACCTCCGACAGAATAGGCCAGCTTCCGTCCGTCCGGCGAGACGGCCCCGCCGCGTCCGCTGCAGATCCGGCGGTAGCGGCGGCTGAAGACGTCCATCAGGTAGATGCCCCACGTCGGGTCGCCCTCCTCGAAGCCCGTGTAGACGAGGGTGCGCGAGTCCGGGCACCAGCGCGGCTCGAACGCCGTCTGCCGCATTGGAATGAGCACACGGTCAACCGTCGGATTGTCCGTGCGCGCGAGGCGCAGGTTCCAGGCGTCCCAGTTCCCGCCGTAGATTTCCGCCCAGACCAAATAGTGTCCGTCCGGCGAACGGGACGGCTGGTTGATGCCGGCACCATCGGCGAACGACGAGCCGCGAAGCCGCCGTGCCCGCGACGGGTCTTCCAGCGGCAATTCCCACAACAGGGCATGGTCGCTCAGGTAAACGCCCTCGCTGCGGGCGAAATAGACGGTGCCATCTGCCGCGACGGACGGCGTCGAGTCCCGCCAGCGCCCCCGCGTGAGCTGTCGCACATGCCCCTTATCGAAAAGATAGAGGTTGTAGCCGTCCTTCGAGCCTGTGTGCCACGCCGCATAGGACGTGTTGGTGTCGTTCCCGTAGACGTAGACGAGTTCGCCTTTCGGCGTCCATGTCGGGAAGATTGCATTCCCTGCGCCCTCCGAAACCCAGGTCACGTCGCCTGTCGCAAGCTCCAGAACGCCGATGTCAAAGAACACGCCGCGCTTCTTCTGAAACGCAAGGCGCGTGCCGTCTGGCGAATAGACCGCATTCTCGCCGCCGGCAAGCAGCACCCGTCCGCCGCCAGCAGACGCAAAGCCCGACAATCCGGCGATTGACATGAACAGAACAGACAGAATCAGCTTTTTCATTTGAAAGCCCTCAGCACCTTATTGATTTCATCTCCATACAGATGCGGATCGACGCATTCCATCACGACGCCCGCGCCTCCCGCGTCGCGCGCCGTCTCCAGCAGCCGCCGCGCGACTTCGCCTTTTGAAAGCCCCGTCAACCGCATATACGTCGGCACGCCGTTCTGCTTGTTGTCGTATTCGGAACAGTGGAAATAGACCTCCGCCTTGCCACGGTTGGCGACGACCCATTCATAGGCGCGGCGCGTCGAGCCCCACGGGTCTTTCGGATCGGGGCGGATGCCGTCCGCGACAAGGCCGTCGAACACGCCCTCGGCCGCCAGGGCCTTCCAGTCGAAGGCGTGCCGCTGCCATTCCTCGTCTTCATCCGGCCCGCGCACGCGGCTGATGGTGACCAGATAGCGAATCTTGCGTCCGCTCGCATCCAGGCGCTTTCGGACCTCCCGCAGGAAACGGTGAAAATAGCCGGACACGAGCCGCGTCCAGCGCGCATCCGTCGAATCGTCCGGCGGTTCGCATCCGTAGAGTTCGCGCCACCGGCGGCAGACCGGCACGACGAACTCGAACGTCGGATCCCATCGGCTGTCGCGGAAGATGTCGAAGTAGAAGACGTCGCCGCCCATCGCGACAATCTCGTCGACCAGTCGCAGACGGTGCTCCAGCACCTCCTCGAACGCAAGCGAGCAGCGACCCGCCCACGGGGTGCCGCCCTTGCGGTGACACCAGTATTGCGGACGGTCAAAGTTCCACGCGCTCGTCGAGGAAAACACGTAATGCGTCTCCTCCAGCACATGCCAGACGCCGGCCGTGACGCCCCGGCGCGCAATCGCCTGCAGGGCATAGGCCAGATGGTTCGTCTCGCACTTCTCCAGGCGCGTCCATCCGTAGATGGTCGAACACGGAATCCGCCACTTTTCCAGCGGATCCTCGCTCTTCGGATTCTCAACGCTCGGATAGCAGGCGTTGCCGCCGCCATGCGTCCGCCAGACCAGTGTCGGCGCACCGGTCTTCAGGACGAAGTCGATGATCTTCTCCTTCCCCGAATTGAGCTCGATGTCAAAGGCATGGGCGAAGTCATAGCTGTCAATCAGCGCGATCTTCTCGAACGCACCCGTCGAACAGGCGAGAAACGTCACGCCCACCAGGCTGATACCCTGTCGAATTGTCATTGTCAATCCCCCCTTTCAACGAATTATCACGAGCCCGCCGCCGGCGAAAACCCGCGCGCCCCGGGGCCGGTAGGCGATCCGCTGACCGACCCCCAATCCAGAAACAGAGCCGAATTTCCCGATGCGAGCCTCGGTCGCCGTCACGAACGTTCCCTTCGCACCTTCAGCCAATCGCTCGAACGACAACGCAACGTCCGTTGCCTCAAAGGCGCCGACATACGTCAACAGAGGAAGCGTCGGACCAAAGCCTCCGTCAATCGTCAGGCTCCGAAGAGACCAAGGCGCGTCACCCGGATCCAGCCACGCCGAGCCGGATACCTTCAGCCCCGCATGCGGCGACAGCGGATTCTCAAACGTGCGGTCGCCCTTGTGGGTCAGGGACCACTTGGCCATCAGCGCCGTCTCGATCCGTGCGCGCTCGTCGTCGCCCAGCGTGCGGTCGAAGACGAGGACTTCGCACAGCGAGCCCGTGAACCAGTCGGTGACGCGGTAGCTCCCGTCCTCGTTGCGCGTCATCCCATTCCAGTGGATGCGCCCGCACCCGACGGACGGCGGGAAGTCCACCGACGGCGCGCCCTCCGGCAGCACGACCGTGATCACGTGCGGACGCGCCGCGCCGTCGACGTGGAAGTCGAAGGACGTCGTCGCGTCGACGCCGCCCTCCGGCGTCCACCGGCACTGGCCGTTCAGGTACTGGTACGGGTTGCCCCCGTTCCACTTGACGCCCTGCGTGCCGTAGAGCGCCCCGGCCGCCGTCACGTACCCGGCGCGCAGGCAGATGCGGGCCTGCTCGCCGTTCATCGTCGCGTCGACGAACGGGTAGCCGTAGGGCGTGAAGCACGCGTAGGCCGGGTCGCCCGTCTTCGGCATCGTCACGAAGACGAGCGTGCGGTGGCTGACCGGCCGCGCGGCGGAAAGGAACGTGAGCGTGTGCGCCGCCTCCGTCGCGTCCGTGAAGCCGAAGCGCACGCACGGCAACTGGCCGCCGACGCCCTTCTCGCAGTAGAGCGGCAGGTCCGTCGGATAGACGGGCGAGGCCGCCGGGCGCGCGAACACGAGCCCGTCGCCCGCCGTCGAACGCCAGGCGTGGACGCGGCCCGCCCCGTCGACGTCCAGCGTGTCGGCGCGCGCGGCGTCGAGGTGGACGACGCAGCCATCGATCGACTCGACCGCCACGTTCGTGACGGTCGTCAGCGTACCGGCAGACAGTTCTGTATCGCCACTGTATGCTTGCCAACCGCCAACAGCCAACCGCCCGTCTCCCGCTTTCACGACGGTCACATCGCCGCGTACGCTCGGCAGCAGCACCGCGTCATCCGTCGCATCGACCCTCAGCGTCGCCAAGGTCATTGCCGAATTCGTGATAACGCCGCCGCCACGGACAGATGATGCCGTCAAGTAGCCGCCATCCAAATCCAACACACCATCGTCAACGTGCAACGTGGCCGGACTCTCGACAATTTCCGTCCGAACACAAAGCTTGAGCGTACCTTCACCTCGCTTTTCCAACGTTCCCGGCCCCGAAAGGCAACCGACCTCCAGCGTCTGCCGGTCTTCTGCAGGAACATCGAAGACATACGACGAGCCCGCCGCAATCGCCAATCCGCCAATCTTCGCTGACAGACCGCCGAGATCCAGGACATTCACGCCCGACGCGCGAACCGTCGAGCTTGCGGAGAAAGCCGTCTCAACCGACTTGTCGCCCTTGTGCGTGAGCGACCATTTGCTCGTCAGCGCCGTCTCGATCCGCGCGCGCTCGTCGTCGCCCAGCGTGCGGTCGAAGACGAGGACTTCGCACAGCGAGCCCGTGAACCAGTCGGTGACGCGGTAGCTCCCGTCCTCGTTGCGCGTCATCCCATTCCAGTGGATGCGCCCGCACCCGACGGACGGCGGGAAGTCCACCGACGGCGCGCCCTCCGGCAGCACGACCGTGATCACGTGCGGACGCGCCGCGCCGTCGACGTGGAAGTCGAAGGACGTCGTCGCGTCGACGCCGCCCTCCGGCGTCCACCGGCACTGGCCGTTCAGGTACTGGTACGGGTTGCCCCCGTTCCACTTGACGCCCTGCGTGCCGTAGAGCGCCCCGGCCGCCGTCACGTACCCGGCGCGCAGGCAGATGCGGGCCTGCTCGCCGTTCATCGTCGCGTCGACGAACGGGTAGCCGTAGGGCGTGAAGCACGCGTAGGCCGGGTCGCCCGTCTTCGGCATCGTCACGAAGACGAGCGTGCGGTGGCTGACCGGCCGCGCGGCGGAAAGGAACGTGAGCGTGTGCGCCGCCTCCGTCGCGTCCGTGAAGCCGAAGCGCACGCACGGCAACTGGCCGCCGACGCCCTTCTCGCAGTAGAGCGGCAGGTCCGTCGGATAGACGGGCGAGGCCGCCGGGCGCGTGAACACGAGCCCGTCGCCCGCCGTCGAGCGCCAGGCGCGGACGCGGCCCGCCCCGTCGACGTCCAGCGTGTCGGCGCGCGAGGCGTCGAGGTGGACGACGCAGCCATCCATCGACTCAACCGCCACGTTTGTGACGGCGCACAGCCGTCCCTCCAAGACCACGGAGTCCCCGGAATACGCCTGCCCGCCGCCCACGCGGAGCGTCCCCGGACCGACCTTCACGAGGCGGACGTTCCCCGTCACCTTCGCCAGCAGGCTCGCCTCCCCGTCGCTTGAAACCGTCAGCGTCGCCGCCGCAGGCGCCGAATTCGTGACGACGCCACCACCAAAGACGGACGCGACCGACTGCGCCGTCCCGTTCAAGTCAAGTTCCCCGTCATCGACAATCAGGGCCGGGCCGCCCGCGAACACGGGCGCCGTCAACCGAAGCGTCCCTTCGCCCGCCTTGCAGAACGTCCCTTCGCCTGTCACCGGCACGTTCAGGTCGCCCGACGTCTGCCGAGGCACGGCCAGCACCAGTTCGCCGCCGCCCAGCGTGACCGACGAGCAGGCAAAGTCCATCCACGACACCGAGACGACAGCCCCGGCAAGATTTGCGGCGTCGGACGCCGTCGGCACGCCGCCCTCCCAGTTGGCGGCATCTGTCCAGACGCCATTCTGCGCAACGCCCGTCCAGCGGCATTCGCCTCCCGATGCGGCGACGGCCAGACCTGCAATCATCAGCAAGAGCACATTTCGCATTTTGTAGCCTCCTTGAGGTAATTGCAAAACCCCTCTTTCGCGTCGTCCGCGAGCCAGTCCGCACAGCCTGACGCACCCGCCGAACACCTGCCGCAGAGGTGGAACCGCAACATGAACATGGTACCAAAATCCGACCCTTGCCGCAAGGGGGAAAATGAAAATTTCTTTGAGGGGGGGGGGGGGTAATTGACATTATTTTGCATTCACAATTGCATTTTGCGAAGTTATGTGATATAATGTCTGCATGAAAGAACAAGTGGGGAAAACCGACGGAAAACATTATCGCGAGCCACTGGCTGACGATCCAGCCGAGCCTCTTCAACTTCATCGAGGACGAGGTTGGCGAACTTGACGAGAACCAGCGCCTGTTCGTCCGACTGGCGGAATCCGTGGAACTCGGACGCATTGCGGCGAAGTACGGATGGTGCGGCAACGGGCGCAAGCCGTCGAGCCGTCTTGCCATGTTCAAGCTACTCCTCGTGAAGCACGTCTGGAACTTCCCGACGACGAAGGACGCGCTTGCCGCTCATGCAGATGGCCGACAAGGCGGCCGTCTCGCTGTACGACCTCGGGGACACCGCCTACGACGCGAAGGAGATACGGGAATTCTCCGAGTCGAACAACCACGTCCCGATCGTCGACGCGAACCAAAATGGCAATATCTAACGGGTCAGCAAAGAAGAGAGGCAGGCCATGGGCTTGCCACCATCCACGAGGAACCCGATGTCCGTCGATATCTGATTCTCGTCTGTCTATCGGGTCATCCACTTCGCCGTGTCCGTTTCCTCTCCACTGTCCGCCGTCTGGCGGAGGCGCTCGAGGAGATCGACGGGGACGAGATAGCGGCGGATTGTGACGGGTTGCACGTCGCCGCCGTCAGCCGTGACGCGCAGCTCAACCTTCTGCGGAGCGACAACCCTGTCGAGAATGCGGATGCGGCGGCGACCGATAGCGCGTCCGCTGACGAGTCCCACGCCGTCGCCGAGCAGCGTCCAGTGGTCGACCTGTTCGCCCTTGGAGAGGTCTTCCGACAGAACGACCGCGTTGAACGGTTGCGCGTCTTCGGTGACCTCATGGGCGAAGAAGGCCGCCTTCAGCGCGGCAAAGCCCCGGAGCGCGCAGACGTCCTCGTCGTCCAGCCGCCCGTCGCGGTTGGGCGCGATGCCGATGTTCATCATTCCCCCGTTGCCGACGGTTCGAAGATAGATCTTCATGAGGAACGTCGGGCTCTTCGTCGTGCCGCGCTCTCGTTCGTGGTAGAACCAGCCCCTGCGCAGCGGGAAGTCCGCTTCGCAGACGCGGAAGAACGCGCCGCTGGGCAGCCCGCTGTTGATCAGATAGGCGTAGTCAGGGTTACCGCACGCGCCGTTCACGAAGCCGCCGACGGACACGACGGTCGCGCGCGAGTCATTGATGAGCTCGCCGCGCTCGTTTCCCGGCCAGCGGAAGTCGGACCGGTCGTTCTCGCCGGCGAAGATGCAGACACTCGGCTGAAGGGCGCGCACGAACGCGAAGACCTCGTCGAAGCGGTAGTAGTCTGCGGGGATGGTGCGCCGTTCCCGTGCGCCGCCGTACCAGCCGTCGCCGCCGTTTGCGCCGTCGAACCACATCTCGAACACCTCGCCGTAGTCGCCCGACAGCAGTTCCTTGATCTGGGCGTGGTAGATCTCGACGTACTTCTCCGTGCCGTAATGCGCAGAGTTGCGGTCCCAGGGCGAGACGTAGACGCCGAACTTGAGTCCGGCCTGACGGCAGGCGCGCTCCATTTCGCGTACATAGTCGCCCTTGCCGCCGCGAAACGGCGTACGCGCGATGCTGTGTTCCGTCGTCTTCGTCGGCCAGAGGCAGAAGCCGTCGTGGTGTTTTGCGACGACGATGAGCCCGCCGAGGCCACCGTCCCTGCACGCGCCGACAATCTGCGCGGCGTCAAACGCCTTCGGGTCGAGTGCCTTTGGGTCCTCGTCGCCGTAGCCCCATTCGCGGTCGGTGTAGGTGTTGAGTCCCCAGTGGACGATGCCATAGACGTCGGGGCCGTCGTTCAGCCGGTCCAGCAGGGCCTTGCGCGGCACGGGGCGCGCGGCGGTGACGCCGACACCGGGCAGCTTGACGTCCAGCCGTCCGAGCGTCGGCCGCTGCGCGGCCACGCGCCCGTCGACCGTGACGGTCAGGCCTTCGCCGCGCTGCCAGCGCACCGACACAGCGTGGCCCCGGTAGCGCACATCTTCCAGGACGAACCAGTCCCATGCCTGCGGACAGAGCGGATCGACCGCAAACCCGCGCGCGCCGTCCGGCACAAGGCCGACGAGCCCGGAGATCACGAGGTCGCAGAACGTCGAATGGTTGTAGTCCTTGCCGCGCTCCTTCGGGAAGCGGTCGCGCATCGCCGGCGTGTCGAGGATGATCTTGCGCGCGATCCATTCCGACTTGTCGGGATGCAGGTTCTCGTCGATCCACGGCACGACGCGGAAATCGCCCTCCGTCCGCCAGTCCTGCGTCCGCTTTTGCTGCGCGGCGTACTGCCACAGGAGAAAGCCGAAGCGTTCACGTTCCGCCGCTGAACCTCCGCCGCGCGTATGCAGGTCGTTCGCAAACGCCGTCAGCGCGACAGACGTCGCATACGGCCAGCTCGGCCCATTCCACTTGCATTCGTGACCCTTGTAGTCAATGACGAAACCAGGCGCGCGGCGTTCGGGGAACGTCAGCCCGAAACGCGCGGCGAAGCCCTGCGGATCGGCGAGCTGCCCCC
This sequence comes from uncultured Kiritimatiellota bacterium, assembly GCA_934635225.1. Classification (GTDB taxonomy): domain Bacteria; phylum Verrucomicrobiota; class Kiritimatiellia; order RFP12; family UBA1067; genus UBA1067. The sequence continues at coordinate 89,738 of CAKTYZ010000007.1, read as the reverse complement.
AGTCCGGAGCGCGTCCGTCCGTCGGCACGCCGAAATACCACGGCGCGTAGCCATGCAGTTCGCGCACCGTGCCGCGCGCGCCGCCTTGAGGCCGCGTGGTGAAGAAGCCGACGTCGGGATTCCAGCAGTTCGCCAGAAGCGACTGGCGGACGACTTCCGCCTTGGCGTCAAAGCGTTCGGCGAGATCCGTGCGTCCGCTCCGGCGCGCCACGGCGGCGATGGTACGCGCCTCGCGCCACATCGCGGACAGGAACAGCGGCTTGTAGCCGTTGCCGCCGAGCGAGTACTCGGTTCCCTCGCGGTTGTCGATGGAGAGGAAACCGCCCTTTCCATCACCGCCCATCGGCCAGCCGCCGTCGCGCGTAAAGCCTTTCTCCCATCGCTCCCAGTACCGCACCGCGTCATCCAGAAGCTCCACCGGCAAGGTGTCGCGCCCCGTCACCTCGGCCAGCAGCTCCGTTCCCGTGAAGAGCCAGCTCGCGTAGTCCCAGCGGTGCGTCGCCGACGGGTCGGCGAGCCAAAAGCGCGCGTTGTCCGCCAGGATCTGCGCATCGTGCAGCCACCGGCCCTCGCGCAGGTGATGCCCCGCCGGACAGACGATCGTGTTGTCCGCGCCGCTCCAGGACACTTTCGGCAGGAACTCCGTCACGCGCCAGTCGCCGTCACCGCCCTTGCGCAGATGCTTGCGGAACGTCCACCAGCGGAAGTAGTAGGTGCGCTCGATGTCCTTGTCGGGACAGGCGAAGCGCGGCACGTTCTGGAGCAGGAACGCCTCCGCCGCCGCGTTCGGAATCGCGTTCGTGTAGAGTTCCACATCATCCGCGTTGAAACGGCGCACGTAGTCCGACAGTCGGCTGGCCGTCTCGTCCGGCGCCCGGGCGGGAGCTTCCAGATCCAGTCCCTCGTGCAAGGCGAGACCGACATATTCGGGCGCGCCGTTGCGGCCGTTGTACCAGAGCATCCAGCGGTTGTTCTTTTCGTCGCGGACGACGGACGGCTTGTAGCACGCGCTCGCGTTCCACGTGCCGAGGTTGGGCGCGACGATCGGGTTCTGCGGCAGGCGCTTCCAGCCCGTCAGGCCGTCCGCCGAAATCGCGCAACCGATGCGCGCCGTGTCGATGTCGGAATAGCCGATGTAGAACATCGCCCAGCGACCGTCCGGCAACGGATGAACCTCGCACGCGCCGACGCGGTCGCGATCCCACGACTCTTCGGGGCCTTTCGTGAAGAACGGGTTCTTCTCCCATTTCCTCCACGTCAGTCCGTCTCCGGATTCGGCGTAGCAGAGAACGTTCGGCTCGTACTGTTCGCCGCCCGCATACCACATGCGCCACACGCCGCGCGCCTCATCCCAACGCACGTAGGGATTCATCGTCGAGGGCGTCTCGTGCGGATGCTCCGGCACAAGCACCGGCTCGCGGCGCACGCGCGTAAAGTGGACGCCGTCCGTCGAGGTCGCGTAGCCGATGCGCGACCAGCCCTTCGACTGACCCGTGTACCACATGTGCCAGATGCCGTCCCTGTAGACGGTGCAGCTGCGGTTGAGGTCGTCCTCCCAGCCGCTCGCCGGATTCGCCTCCAGGCAGATCTCGGGCTCCTGCGTCCACGAAAGGCCGTCCGCGCTCCGCACGAGCGCAATCGCCTTCTTCGGCCGCCACGAGAAGTACATCGTGTAGGGCGCGGGGCCGTTCGTGACGACGTTCACGTCGAAGCACGTGCCGAGTTTCCTGTTGCCGAGGACGGGATTGCCCGCAAACGGTTCCCAGTTGCCGGCGACAGCCAGCCCTGCGGCGGCCAGCGCCGCCGCGCAGATCAGTCTCTTCATTTGGTCTCCTTGTCACATTTCTTGCCGAACGCGAACGCAAGCGGCGTGGTCTTCTTTCCGTTGAACGTCCCGACGAGCGCAAACTTCGTCGGCGCGTCCGCGCCGACCTGCTCGCAGCGCACCATGCCCGTAAACGTGAGCTTGCCGCGCGGCGGAATCACCAGCGGCTTCTCCAGGCCGTCACAGGCCAGCGGGCCTTCCACGACGCGCACCGTGCCCGTCTGGACGACGTCGGAGAGATTCCAGCACTCGAACGAGAGGCGTCCGACGGCGTTCGTGAGCGTGAGCGGCACGTCACACCGGTCGCCGCGCGTCTGGTGCCAGAAGTCATCACGATTGGCATCGACGCGCATCACGATGGAGAGATCCGCGTCGTCCGCACGCCACGGGACATCTGAACGTCCAGGATCGACGGCCGGATACACCGTCTTGTCCTCCAGCGTCTCGTAGCGAAGTCCCGAAACGTACTGCGGATACCGCTGTGCCGTCAGGCGCAGACGGCCTTTCGTCGCCGCGAGGGAGGAGACGGTGCCGCACATGTCGACGTTGCGGTAGGTTCCGTCTGCCGCCGGGATGGACGTCGTGCGCTCCTCCAATGTCGGTTCGCGGAACCCGTTCTGCCCATGGTATTCGCTGTCAACCTCGGTGCAGCTCCAGTAGGCGAGCGTGTACGTGCCGTCGGGCATTCGATAGAGGTAGGTCAGCACACCCGTCACCTCGCGCGGCACGTTGAAGCTGCCGACACACGTCCCCGTGCCGAGTTCCCGCGCCATCGTCGCGAACGCGGCATAGCCCGGCTTGACCAGGCCGTCCCGCCGCAGTCCGAACGACCAATCCTTCGCCCCATTGTACTCGTTGAACGGCGAAAGCGTCCACGAGAACGTGTGCTTGACGCCGAGCATCCGGTTCAGCAGCTGGTTCTTGACGAGATACTCGGCGACGGCCAGTTCCTGTCCCTCCGAATGCCGCGAAAACCGCGCCCAGCGTCCGACGCCCGGTTCCCGTCCGAATCCCTCGGTGTAGGCCCCCTGCTCGGTGATCCACAGTTCGCGCTCCCACAGCCCGTGGCGTCCGTCGCGCTGGCGCATGTAGGCCAGTGACGCGGGGAACTGCGCCGACGAGCCGTAGTAGTGGTAGTTGACGAAGTCCGTGTACCGCGCGACGCCGTTGTCCCAAAGCCCGTTCACGTAGAAGTCGCGGCGCATGCCCGTGATGGCCGGATTCCCCAGCCGGACGGTTGAATTGCCCAGCCGAAGGCCGTACAGCGCCGCCTTGAGTTCGGACGCCACGCCCCACGGCGGTGCGCCCCGCGCGTCGCACTCGTTCTGGAATTCGACGGCCGCGATGTCCGTGCCGATCTGCTCGCCCATCAGCCGCCAGCAGCGGCTCACTTCGGCGAGGTCGCGGCTGCCGGGCGCCGAAAGCGGATGCCCCGTGATGACGGCGCACACGCGAATGCCGCGCTTCGTCAGAGTCTGCGCGATCTCCAGACGACGGCTCTCCTCGCAGTTGAAGTCGATGGAACCATCCTTCTTCAGCATGTGATCCATCCACGCCCCGTGCCGCACCCAGGCGGCCCCCATCCACGTCAGCAAGTCCGTTGCGAACGCCACGGTGTCGCCGCCGTACCACGGACAGTCCAGCTCGGCATCGACCAGGGGCCCACCGCACGTCGCAAACCCCCTTTCTGGATCGACGACGCGCGTCGCCGGATCGTCCAGCACGGCAAAGGAAACCTTGTGGCTGTTGTCGAAGCGCAACCAGTAGTAGCCGCGCGGCAATGCGGCCAGCGCCAGGGCCTCCCCCTTCGGCCATGCGTCCTTCGAGAGCTCACGCCCGTACCAGTCGGTCAGCGCGTAGGCCGTGCCATCCGCCACGGCCTGTTCGCACGCGCGGACGAATCGCGGCTTTGCGCCGACGAAGAACACGCCGCCGGGACCTTCGGGGAGGATGCGCGCCGTCAGCTGTCCGCCCGTCACCCGCACGCCGCTCGGCGCGCGCACACGCCCCGCCACCGTCACGTTTCCAACGGCGTTCAGGGCGTCCGCAAAGACATTTTCGCGCCCCGTGAAGGTGAACGTCACGCCTTTCCCTTCGGCACGGAACGTGAAGTCGTTCGCGCGGCACGTGACGCCGCCCGCAAACGTGAGGTGCGCGCGGGCGCGGATCAGCCCGTCGTTCGCGCCGCGTCCGGCGGACACGACCTTGCCCCACAGCACGACGGGACGCGTCGCCGTCGTCTCCAGCCACGCGACATCGGCCGGACGGTCGCCCTGCAGCAGGGCAATCTTTCCGTGGACGTTCGCCGACTGGAGCGAGCCGTTGAAACTGTAGGGCGCGATCAGGATGCGCGCGTTCGTGCCCTTTGAATTGTCCACGACGATCCGCGTCGCCGCGCCGCCCATCGGATTGCACGGCGCCATGCCCCCGTGCCAGCGCGGCTGACGGAAGGCGAGCTGCCCCGCCTCGATGCGGAACGTCCCCGCAAACGCGCCGTTCGCGCCGCTCAGCGTGAAGGAGTCTTTTGCGCGCACGCGAAGCGTGCCCTTGCCGACCAGCGGCGCGGCGAGTTCGGCCTCGCCCTCGGCCCGCACGACGACATCGCCCGCGACGTCCACGGGATTGCCGCGATGGATCTGCCGCGCCGAACCGGCGAGCGTCAGGCCGCCCAGCTTGAAGTTCACCAGGTCGTTGACGAACGTGCAGGGCTGCGTTCCGTCTGTCGTGAAGGACAGGCAGTCGCCGTCCTGCGGAAGCGTTCCGCCCCAGTTTGCCGCGTTCGCGTAGCGGCCATCGCCACCGCTGCCCGTCCAGACGAGCGTCCGCGCAACGGCGAGATGCGTCCAAAGCGCCGAAAGCAGCCCCGCCACCGCCAACCGCCCGAAAAGCAAAAGCCTTGCCATGAACCAACAACCTCCTTACCGAATAATGAGCATGAGGGGCGCGTAGACGTCCAGCACGACGGCGTTGCCCTCGACCGACACGCGAGCCCGATACGGCTTCTGGGGCTTCGGGGTGGCCACGGCGGCGGCCACGACCGCCTCGCTGCCCGCGCCCAGCGAGCCGAAGGTGAAGAGCGTGTGCCGTCCGTATTCCATCCCCGACGGATCGACGACCAGCTTTCCGTCCAGCGTCAGGGTGCCCGAAACGTCGAGCCGTCCAGCCCAGCGTCCGCCCGCCAGCCGCACGGTGTAGTCGCCCTCGGCCGTCGCCGCGCCCCGGAACGTGCCGTCCGTCCATGTCAGCGTGCCGCCGCCCGTGAACGCGCCGCCGAAGCCCGATTCGACAGGCTCTGCCAAGGTCAGGGCGCCGCCGCCCAGATCGACCGTCCCCGTGCCCGCGAGTCCGCCGATCGTCTCACGCGCCTGCCGCAGCGCGAGCCGTCCGTATTCGCCGACGGAGACCAGCGCCGTGTCATCCAGCGCATCCGTCTCGACCGCCTCCGCCGATTCGGCGTTTCCGACGGTCAGCGTGCCGTTGACGGCCAGCGTCGAGCCGCCACCGACGAAACTCGTCGCGTCCACCGTCAACGCGCCCGTAAAGCCGGCGGTGTCCGCCGCGAAGAGGCGGGAGCCGTTCAGCGTGAGCGTGCCGTCGCCCGACAGCGACGCCACCGATTCCAAGTGGTCCGTCAGCGCAAACGAGCCGGGCGCAGAAACGGCGAGCGCAAAGTCCGCGTTCTGGAACTGCGGCCCCTGCCACGTCTTCACGCCCTCCGCCACGTTCAGCGGCAGGATGCAGTCCTCGAAATAGCGTCCGACGGACTCGTACATCTGCATGTAGTAGTTTCGGTTCGAGGGGCTGGCCTCGCCGATCTTCTCGTCCGGCCACGCGCCCGTCACCTGTTCCCAGACGATTTCGTCGCCGACCCGGCGGCCGACTTCGAGCGTCCAGCCGGACGGACAGGAAGACTTCACGGTGCCGCCCGCCGCCATCTGGTAGCCGTTGAACGCGACCTCGCGCGTCATGTCGATGACATTCGTCGCCGGATGATTGCCGACGACAAAGTCCGCCGGACGCCAGAACGAATCCATGTCGCCATCGATCATCGCCTGTGCGCCGCGGTCGAAACCTTCGTCCTCGGTCGCTTTCGGCCCCGGCAGGCTGTTCGGCGACGAAGCCGTCGTCCCGGCGGGCCAGGCCACCGGATGACCGCCCATCGTCAGCCGGAACTCCGCGATGCGCAAAAGCCCCATGTACTGCGACGAACCAACCGTGCTGTTCGTGACAACGAGACGCAGGTAACGACCGGAAACGGCCGGCGCCGTCTTCCACAACGGACGGTTGAAGTCCGCCGTGCGGGCAGCCGAAGCGAACGTCCCGTGGCTGATCGTCAGCGCGCGGTTCTGGAAGAGCGCGTCGCTCAAGTCGTCGCCCGCGCCCTCTGCCGCGTCGTAGCACATCGCCAAGGCGCCATTCTCGCCATCTCGCGCCACGTAGCGCGGACGCTTTCCGCCGCCCTTGGTCATCGTCAGCGTCGCATCCGCCGAAGCCGAATTCGTGACGACGACATCCATCGGCTTCCCGACCGCGTCATGCGCGTAAAGCGCCTTGATCTTCGTCGCGCCGCCCGCCACGTCCACCCGGCCTTGCTGGATGATGCTGACGTCGCCGATCAGGCTGGACGGAGATGATACCCCCCCCCCCCCCCTTGCAGCATCAGGCCGCCCAGGCCAGCCATGTAAATGGTCTGGAAGTAGTCAAAGCCGTTCAGTTCCGAGGCGAGAAGCGCCGCGCCCGAACGCGCGGCCACGTAATGGTAGGTCGTCTCCGAATCCATCGGCACCTGACCGTCGAACTTGACGATGGACGCCAGCGAATCGCCGAACACCGCCACCTGGCCCTTCATCCGCGAACAGTTCTTGACGACCACGTTCGTGCCGACGCCCTCCGCGTAGAATCCCAGCGACGAGCCCGTCACCTCCGTCGAGGCCGGGATGACGATCGCCGAGCCGGACACGTTGCCGAAACAACCGCCGTTGCCGACAAGCGTCGCGCCACCGGCCGCCGCGAAGTCCCTGAAGCGGAAACGCCCGCCGGTCGCCTTGAGCGTGGAGTCCGCCGTCAGGGCTTCTCCGCCCGTGAACGTCAGTCCCCCGTCGCCCGTCTTCTCGACCGTGCCCTGCCCCGTGATCGTGCCGGCATACTCGGCTTCGACGTCGCGCGCGATGTCGAACTCAAGCGTGCCGCCCGACAGGTTGAAATCCGTCGCAAGCGTGTAATCTGAGATCTTGACCGTCGCGCCCTGTGGGACCTCCACCGGCACGGCAAACACCACGCCTCCCGTCACGACAGACAGAGCGACAAGACAACGTTTGAGCATCATGGCTTTACTCCTCGTTCATTATGGGTTTCGTTTGCAGCGGCACCAAGGCCACAATTCAATGATATTATATCACATCATATCCATCCGAACGAACGAATTCGGAACTCTCTTTTCAAACAATTCAGGAACCACAGACGGCACGGCGATACGCCGTCAGCGACAGGCCGACGCGGCTCCTGAAGACGCGGCGAAGGTCTTCCAACGAGCGATAGCCGCAGAAATCGGGAAGTGCCGACAGGCAGAGCGTCCGTTTCCGCAGGAGGTCCTTGACCCGCTCGATGCGGACATTCTGGATCTCGTCCAGAATTGACATGCCGGTGATTTCGCGGAACCGTCGGTCCGCATAGCGACGGCTGCAGCCCATCTGCTGGGCGACCGCTGACGCCCGCACGCCCTCGCAGGCGTGACGGCGGATGTATTCCAGAAGCTGCGCCACGCGCGCATCGCGCTTCTTCAAGACGCGCGTGGACGCCCGCCGCACCAGCCGACAGCCCTCGTACGAAATCTGCGACGGACGTTTCCGGGGGCTGGAGAGCCGTTCGTCCAAAAGGCGGGCGGCGGCAACGCCCAGCCCAATGAGATCGATTCCGATGCTTGACAAGGTGACGGCGGCGTTCTCGCAGATATTCTCGTTGTTGTCGACGCCGATCACGGCCACGTCCGCCGGCACGGACAGGCCGAGGCGATTGCAGGCCGAAACGGCAAGGCTTGCCATGTGGTCGTTCACCGCGAACACGCCACAGGGCTTCGGCAGACGTACGAGCCAGTCGGCAATGGACTGGACGCAGCCAACGAAATCGCCCCCAGACAATACACCGTCAAAGAAATGGACTCTTCGTCCGTTTGCGCGGATCTCCCGCACGAACGCCGCACCGCGACGGTCGCTCCAGGTCTTCTCGTCCATCCACGGGAGGTACGCATAGTCGCCGACGTCCGTCCGCAGCAGCTCGCGCGCGGCGATGCGTACGATCGCCTCCGCATCCGTGCTAATCGCATCCGCTTTCGCGGGCGGCTCGGCCGACGCGTCGAGAAAGACTGTCGGAATCCGTCCAAATGCCGTCTGGTCGGGCAGGCTCCGGCCACTGCACTCGACAAGGCAGCCGTTTGGCTTCCAGTACGCGACAAGTTCTCGGATCTCCTGCGGGGACACCAGGCTCTCATGCCCCGGACGAGCCTCCGGCGCATCCTTTTCGACCACCTGCAGCCGCCACCCAGCATCCCGACCGTAAGCCGAAATGCCGTCCAGAATCTGCCGACGTATCGGGCAGAATCCGCGCTGAAAGACGAGAATGACCGGAGTTCTCATGCGGATATTTTAGCAAAAATGTCCCCAGCCATTCAACATCCCTCCCCCCTGGGAACCTCATGCCGTTCCTCGCCTTGCGGTCAACGCGCCGACGCCAACCCACGAACGCGTCCCGCCTCCCTCAAGACGGAAACCTCCTGTCTCAAGGAAGCCAGAGGCAAGTGAACGCGTTCTTTCGGTCAAGTGAACGCGTTCTCTTGATGGAATGAACGCGTTCTCTTCTGCAGGTGAACGCGTTCACTTGTCCCGGAGAACGCGTTCGTTTACTCTGGAGAACGCGTTCACTTGCATTGGAGAACGCGTTCACTTGCATTGGAGAACGCGTTCACTTGCGATTGGCATTAGGAAGAGAAGCGTCGCCCCTCTCTCTCGGCGAGAGCGAGACAACTGGACTTGACGAAGCCGCGAACGGAGAGAAGACGGCCGATGCTTACGATTCACGTCTGCAAATCATCGCGCTCGGGCTCGTCCACGCCGTGGGGGATGGGCTTCCATTGGCGCGTCGGGCGCACAAGGGCGCAAATGACCGAGGCCGACAGCACAAGCGAAAAAACCGGGAACGTGACAATCGAAATGACGCGCGGACGACGTTTCTGGGGCGAAAGTGCAACAGAGGCCCAAGCCGTAAACCAGCCCATCACGAAGACAAAGAGGACAACGCCGATGAAGAAGTGAACCGCCGCCGCATCCGCCGCGCCAAAGAGCAGACGCACAAGAAGAGCAAGGACGTTAAACAGAAGGATAAACGCGACTGACATGCCCGTCAAAATGGCGAAGAAACTGTCAAAAAGCCGACAGGACGGATGCTTAACGAGCGTCCGCACCCACGACAGAAGATACGCGCGCAGAACTTGCCAGCCACCCGTCGCCCAACGACGAAGCTGTCGCCACATATATCGGACCGTCACAGGCTGTTCGTCCGCATAGTCGGCCTCAGGAACATAGGCCACGCGACCGCCACGCAAATTCGTCTGCACCGTGAATTCAACATCTTCAACCATCGTTCGCGTCTGCCAGCCATCGGATCCCAACGCAGACAGGAGAAACGCAAAACCCGTTCCCGTCAGCTTGCCCGAAAGGCCAAGATTCGTCCGCACACGGTTCGAGAGTTCGTTCATCATGTCCCAGTAGACCGTATACCAACCTGAAATCACATTCGCGTCTGCGTTGGACGAATGGCGACGCCCCGTGACAACCGCCTCGCCATCCTGCAAGGCATCATTCACAGCGTCAAGCCAGCCATCCGAACAAATGTTGTCCGCATCAAAAACGGCCACCGCCTCACAGTCCCGTTCCGCCAAGACACGACGGATTCCCCAGGCGAGGACATCGCCCTTCCCTCGGCTCGGCTCCGTCTTCACCCAAACGGTTGCGCCCGCCGCGCGCGCCACTTCCGCCGTGCGGTCCGTGCAATTATCCGCGAGGACAATGACCTCGCGTCGGTCGGCCGGATACTTCGAGAGCAAAGCGCTCTTCACCGGAAGGCGAACGACGGCCTCTTCGTTGCGTGCGCAGACGAGAACGGCGAACTTCAGCTTCCGCGCGGCCTTGGGATGGACCTTTGCCGGCTTGATCAGCCCGGCGAGAACGACGAGCGTTGACCAGAAGAAGACGACACTCAGCCCGAGGCAGAGGAAATCGCAAATCATTGAAAAAGTCGCGTTAGTCATCGCGCCACCTCCGATGCATCCAAAGGTATTGCTCCGGATATTGGCGAATCGCCGCCTCCAAGCGATCATTCAGGATCTGCGTCGCGGCATCCCGATCATCCGTCTTCTTGAAGGTGAGGGCCCCACCCGTCGCAACCAGACGATAGAGGTAGGGCGCAATGCGCACAAATGAACCGACGACAATCGGGCAGCCCGTACGCATCGCCAGCCGCGTTGCCGTTGTGTAGGTCCGCGCCGGACGACCGAAGAAGGACAGGCGCGCGCCATTTCCCGCGTGCTGATCCATCAGAATCGTCATCGCCGCCTTTTCGCGCATCCACTGTGCGAGGACCTTCGAACTGAAACCATGGCTTTTGCCTATGATCGTCACGGGACCACGAAAGTGGTGCTTCTTCATCCACTTGGCCACGAACGGATTATTCTGGACGCGCGCGACTGCAATCATCGGGCGCGCAAAGGAAATGACGTTCGTCGCCGCCTCCCAGACTCCATGGTGGGACGAGACGAGCAGAATTGGCTGATCAGGCGTATCCAACAGAAGCTTCACGACCTCAGGAGGGGCACCCGTCATGTCCAAATGCGACCGATAATTCTCCTGCGTGATGACCGACGGCACGAAGAGGGCCTCGCCAATGTGCCCCGCCAGATGACAAAGCGACCGCTTCGCGATTCGTCGCGCCTCTTTCGGATCCTCCGTGATCTTCGCCCGGAGAATGTTCTCAACGGCTATTCGCCTCCGTTTCCCCAAGAACGGCCAAACGGCGGACGCAAGCGCACACCCGATGTCGTATGCATGTCTTTGGATGAAGTTCATTTCAGCGAAACCGTTTGAGACACCGTAGCATTCAGCAGAAGCCCGCCGCCGACAGCGCCTCCTCGGTCAACCCCGAGCGCGGCGCGTTTCTCGCCAGATACTTTCCGACGACATCGCCTTCTATATTGACGCCATCACCGACGCGTCTCTGTCCCAACGTCGTCTCATGCGCCGTCGTCGGAATGAGATCGACCCCTAACCAGTCATCCCCCAACGCCGAAATCGTCAACGACACCCCGTCAATCGCAATCGAACCCTTGAGGACGGACTGCGCCGCCAAAACACGCCCACAACGAATGCGCATCTGGAAATCTCGCCCCTTCGGAAGGATGGCCATCACCGTACCGCGTCCATCCACATGGCCTTGCACCAAATGGCCGCCCAACGCCTCGCCCGCACGTACGGCACGCTCCAGATTGACTTTCGCGCCAGGGGCAAGTGCGGCAAGACCCGTACGCGATTCCGTCTCGCGCAAAACATCCGCCGTAAAGCAAGACGCCTCACAGCGAACCACCGTCAAGCATACGCCATTGACAGCCACGGACTCGCCTTCGTCCAACGGCTGCGGCCATGGGCGGTCAGCGGCAATCTCAAGGACCAGCCCCCTTCCTCGACTGACACGCTTCACTGTTCCCAAACGCTGGACAAGCCCCGTAAACATGACGCCCCCGTCTCGAATGTCACGGCACGCTCAACGCGTACCGCCATTGGCTTTCGCAAGCTTCTTGAGTTTTGCCGCGCACGACAGCCGTTCAACGGCCGACATGTGGTCGATGTACAGCACGCCATTCAAATGGTCTATCTCATGCTGAAGCGCACGCGCCAAGAAGCCGCGCGCCGTTATCACCTGCGGACGGTTCTCCGCGTCCAGATACCGACAAGTCACCTGCGCCGCACGCGTCAGCGAACCGCCGACGTTGGGGAAGCTAAGGCAGCCCTCCTTGTCACGCACCGCCCCTTCCTGCGCAACGATTTCAGGGTTCCAAAGGCGAAGAGGCATCGCAATCGGCGCATTAAAGGCCTCGTCCTCCGGCTCCTCACACCCCTCGGGAACGTCAATCACGCACATTCGTTCGGTATGCCCGACCTGCTCAGCCGCCAGCCCCACGCCCTTCGCACGATGCATCGTCTCCAGCATGTCTTCCGCCAACTGCCGCAGATGATCGTCAACGACAGCAACCGGAACGGCCTTCACGCGCAAAACGGCTTCGCCGTATTTATAGACTTTCAAAATCATCTTTTGTCCTTATCTGCCCGATGACGGGCTTAGACGCCCGTCGAGCCGAATCCGCCCGTACCACGATCCGTCACGTCAAGGGCATCGGTTTCCTCGACTTGCGGCTGGAAGACCGGCGCAATGACGAGCTGGGCGATCTTGTCGCCCTTTTTGATCGCGAACGTCTCATCGCCAAAGTTCGCAAGGACGACGCCGATCTCGCCGCGATAGCCAGAATCAATCGTTCCGGGCGAATTCAGCACCGTCACGCCACGTTTCAACGCAAGCCCCGAACGCGGACGCACTTGCGCCTCATAGTTCGCCGGCAGGAGAATGACGAGTCCCGTGGGCACAAGCGCACGTCCGCCTCTCGGAATCTCAAGGTCCGCGACGCTTCTCAAGTCCATCCCCGCGTCACTCGGATGAGCATACGCGGGGAGAACGGCATCAGGATTAAGCCTCTTGAACCGAAGAATCATTCTTCTTCAACTGGATTCTCGACTGAAGAGATTTCACCCGGCTCAAAGCCCAAACGCTCCAAGTTCCATTTGCGCCAGCTCTCGGGAATCTGCCGCTGCTGGAGCATCGCCAGTTCGTCGCGAACCTGCGAACGAAGAACCAGCGCTTTCGCGGCATCCCCCGGAACACGGTCTTCGCAGACCACGAGAATCGCATATCCGGGCGCCGTCAGCGTGAAATCGGAAACCTCACCCTTCTTCAGCTTCATCGACGCACGCGCAACGGCCATCGCATTTGCAATGCCGTTGTCTGAACCCTGCCGGAGGTCGGAGACCGTGAAGGTCAGATTTGTCGAGATGTCCTTGACGGATTCGACCGCTTTCGCGCCTTTTTTCGCGATCGCCTCGACCTGAGCCTTGAACGCATCGGCCTTTGCATCGCGGAGGGCGCGCGGACGGATCGCCTCTTTCGCCTCATCAAAAGTCGGCTCGTGCTTCGGACTCGTTTCGGCTTTCTCGATGAGCCAAACGGCCGACGAGGAGCTCACGACCGCATAACGGAGGTCTTCGCTCGACGAATCAAGTTCCGCCACGGCTTCGGTGAAGTTCTTGGCGCCCGGACAGATCTGGTAGGTGCGCTTCATGAAACCTTCCTGAAACGTGCCGCCAGGCGCAAACCAGTCACTCGTCTGGACCTTGAGTCCTTCTTCCTTCGCGATCTCGTCCAGACGCGAAGAGCCCTTCGCGGCCTTCTGGGCATAAGCGCGGTAATTGAGATTCGTCTCCAAGCACTGAACGGCCGCGATCTGGCGAAGTTCCTTTTCGATGCCCGCTTTCACGTCCTCGAACTTCTTCACCGTTTCGACACCATTGGTATCCGTCGTCGTGTACTTGTCAATCGTGACGTCATAGCGGTCACGCATCTCGTCTTCCGTAACAACCATGCGAGCAAGGATCTCCGCTGTCGTCGCATCAAACTTCACAAAGCGAATCTTCGTGCGCTCAGGGAGCTCAAGGCTCTTCAGGTTTTTCTCGTACCAAGCCTTCAAGGCCTTGTCGTCAACCTTGACGGAGTCGGCGTCTTTTTTCTCCTGCTTGAAAGTCGCGACCTTGACGGTGAACGTGTCCGTCATGTCCGAGACCGCCTGGTCCAGCTCCATTGGCGACGTCCATGTCGCCGCACCGAGGACCGCCTGCGCAAGGCGACCGAGCGTGACGCGGCGTTTCAGATACGCCTCAAAGCGCTCAGGCGTAAGACCATTGTCGCGAAGCGCACGTTGGTAAAGAGCAAAGCTGAATCCGCCATTCTGCTGGAAAGAGGGATCGCGGCGGATGATCGACTGGACTTCCGCGTCCGTCGCCTGAACGCCCGCCTTGTCCGCAACAAGCAACGCGGCGTAGTTCTCCCACGCCTCACGATTGACATCGCCCGTCTTCGTCTGCCAGTCGCGCTGACGCCCAAAGCCCCGGGCCTCCTCTGCGAGGGCCGAAAAGAGCTTGCCGTCAATCGCCTTTCCCGCGAGAAGCCCCGCATCGTCCATGGACGCCGACCGCGAATCCGTGTTCAAGTCGGCGATAAGGAAGTCAAAGGCGAAGAAAGCGGAAATCGCAACGGCAAAGGCACCCCAAAGCCACTTGTTTCGAATCAGCTTGTTGAATTGATGAATGACCATGATCTTATTGCTCGCTTCTGCGAATATAATTCGACTGTTCTTGTGTTGATTGTATTGTGTTGGAAAAAATCACTCCTCGTCCGAATCCGCCTCGGATTCGGCCTTCGTCGAGGTCTCCGAGTCGGCATCCTCCGCCGCCGCGTCGGTCGTTTCCGTCGCCTCCGCCGCTTTCTTGGCCAACGCGTCAGCCGCCGTCTCGGACTTGGAGACGAGCGTGCCCGAATTCACTTCCGCGCGTCCCTCGCAGAAGCTCAATCCCGGCCCCATCGGATTGCCCGCCGCATCAAAAGCGATGATGAACACGCTCATCCGTTCGCCAATCGAAGGAACGGCGCGGTGGATATTGATCTTCATCTTCGGCGAAAGCTTGATTTCCGCTTTCTCAGAAACGGCCTTTTGCTCGGTCGCGCCCGCCTCGGAGACCTCCGACACGATGCGAACGCCTTGATCGAGCTTGACAAGATAATCACCGCTCGTATTCTCAAGAACGGTAACGAGCTGGTCATGCTCGCTCTGAAGGACGACTTCATTCGCCGCACGCATTTGCGGAATCTCAAAGTGATGCCCCTCAAGCACGAGAGACCCCGTCACGCACCGCACAACGGCACGATCGCCAAAGGCCGTCTTCGTGCAGACGTAGCGCGACTCGCCCGCCGGATTCCGAACCGTGAAGCCCGGCGCCGTCACAAAGAACGCACCTTCCGGCATGTTGTCTGCGAGCGTGAGCGTCAATTCGCCCGTTCCCAAGACGATCGTGCGCGTCTTGACGCCCAGCGCCTGCGCACGCGTCGCAAACGACGCTTCGCCCGAAATCGAGACGCGTGCGCTCTCGCCGAACGCAATCGTCAGACGACCGCTCTCCTTCGTCCGAAAAGCAGACCCGAGAGGGTAAAAACGCCCGTCCTCGACAAGCGTCCAGTCCTTCCCCGGAATCTGAACCTCCGCGACGCCTTCGCACGCGCGGCAGAATGGCAGGGTCGTGAACGAGGCGCACGTCTCGACCTTCTTCGGCGCGTCTTTGGCCGCAGACGACGCAGACTCATCCTGAGCGAACGCAACGCATGTGCCAAAGGCAACGAACGCCGCGAAAACAGACTTGACGGATTTCATGGTTGGATTCCCTCCTGAATTAGACAAGATGAGCGCCGTCCGACGGCTGAATCAGCGAGCAGACAGGCTCGTCGCCAAACTTGGCCTTGTATTCGCGTGTGATCGCCGCCGAGATGCGGTCTGCGGCCAACGGGTCAACCAGCAGACAGCAACTGCCGCCGAAGCCGCCGCCGGAAAGGCGCGCACCGTAGACCTCAGGGATTGCCTTCGCCGCATCCACGATCGCGTCCAGTTCTTCACAAGAGTTCTCAAACCAATTGCGGCTTGACTCGTGCGAATCGTACATCAACGCGCCAAAGCCCTTGAGGTCGCCCTTCGCAAGCAACGCCGCGCCCTGAAGAACGCGCTCGTCTTCGCCAATCGGATGAACCGCACGCTTCGCCGTCGTCTCGGAAAGACCGCTGCGATAAAGAATCCATTCCGCCGTCGTGACATCGCGCAGATGCGTGACGGTCCCCTTCCTGAGAACGCCCGCGAAATACTTCGCCGCGTCCTCGCAGGCCTGACGACGCGAAGCGTACGCCCCGTCCACAAGCGCGTGCTTCGCGTTGGACTTCACCATCATGAACGCGACCTTATCGCCCAAACTCACCGTCTCGAACTCATTTGAGCGGAAATCGCTCTTGACGAGCGCGCCGGCCTTGCCATAAAGAGAAGACGCCTGGTCAAGAAGCCCGCATGGGCAACCCGCGAACGTATGCTCGGCCTTCTGCCCGATTTTCGCGAGCTCCGTCTTTCCGAAGGACGTCCCATAAACCTTTTGGAGCGCGAGCGCCGTCGCCATCTCCAGCGCGGCGGATGAGGAAAGCCCCGCGCCAAGGGGGATGTTTCCGCCGAACACGGCCTTGAAGCCGCGGTTCGCTTCCGTCGGACGACCTTCAAAAAGCCAGTTGAACGTGCCCAACGGATAATTCGCCCACGTCGCGCCCGTCTCGACTTTCTTCACCGCACCGAGCGTCGTGACATAAGTCTCGTCCAGGTCCAACGCCACAAGCGTGATCTGGTCGTCCGCCGCAGGGGAAACGGCAAAAAACGTGCCCTTGTCAATCGCCGCCGAGAAGACGAACCCCTCGTTGTAGTCGGTATGGTTGCCGAGGACCTCGATGCGGCCGGGCGCGTAGGCGACGACTTCGGGCTTCGCGCCGAACGCAGCCGTGAACTTAGCGACAACCTTCTCGTAGATTTCCTGATTCTGCATGGTGAAGGATTCCTCTCTTTACTTCACATTCGGCTTCGACAGGAAGTTGGCGTACACGAAGACATACGCGAAAAGCGCAATCGTGAACCAATAACTGCCAAGATAGCCGATCTTGCCGGCAAGCAACCCCTGCAACGGCAGGCAGACGCCGCCGACGACGCAGGCCATGAAGATGCCCGAACCCATCGGGACATACTTGCCGAGTCCTTCCGCCGCAAGATTGAAGAGGCCTCCCCACATGACCGAGGTCGAGAGTCCGCAGACGAACAGGAGGCACATCGACAGCGGAAGAGTCTTGCCGAAGACCGTCACAAGCCGGACTGGCAGGAACATCATCGCCAGAAGCGTGACGATGCCCATGAGCGAGAGAACGGTGATCATCGTGCGCGAACTGACCTTTCCGCCCACCATGCCGCCGACAATGCGACCGATCATCATTGCAAACCAGTAGATGGCGACCACGCTCCCCGCAACCGCCGGGCCGACTCCCTTCATGTCGCTCATGTAGAGGTTCGCCATGTTCGGGATGCCGGACTCAATCGTGATGTAGAAGAAGATCGCAAGCGCACCGAGAGTGAAGTGGCGGAACTTGAGCGTCGCAACAATGTCCTTGAAGACATTCGTCTTGCCCAAGAGGCGATCGGCCTTCTCCTCCTCCGTCTCCATGTGCGGCTCAGGAATGTTCGAAAACAGCACGATCACGAACGCCACCGCGAAAAGAGCCATCGCGATGTACATCGCCGGGGCGACCTTCGCGACCGTCGCACCATCCATCGAACCGCCAATAAGCCAGCCAAGGACCATCGGCGCAAGCGTCGCACCGACCGAGTTGAGCGAACAGCCCATCTGCACGAGCTGATTGCCCTTGTTGCCGCCGCCGCCGAGCGTATTGAGCAGCGGATTGACGACGAGATTCAGAAGACACATCGAGAAACCCGCCACAAACGCGCCGGCAATGTAGACGTAGAACGGGTTATTCGATGCGGGAACGTAACCCGACGCAAGCTGGATGCCAAGGCCCAAGAAGCCGACAGCCGCCGCAAGAAGGGCCGTGAACTTGTAGCCCTTGCGCTTGAGGATAAGGCCACCTGGGATGCCCATGAAAAGATAAGCGAAGAAATTGGCCGCACTGCCCAACTGCGAAGCCGTCGCCGATGCATTGAACTGATTCTTCGCAACGACTGCCATCGAACCGGCGAAGTTTGTGACGAACGCGATCATGAAAAAGAGCGCGAACATCGTGATGATGGCGGCGACATTTCCGCCCTGCTTCTCTTGCTGTGCCATAAAACTCCTTCTATTATTGGATTGTTGATGCGGATTATACCGAAAATCGGGAAACGCGTCAATCAGCCCCGGGCATTTTTCAGGCGGACGGCCTCCCAAAAGCCCTGTCCGTCGGCGATCAAGTCCTTAAGAGATTCCTTGCGTGACAGAATCTCGTCCACATGCTCTTCGACCGTGCCCGCCGTGATGAAGAGATGGACAAACACCGTCTTCGTCTGCCCAATGCGGTGCGCTCGGTCCGTCGCCTGATTCTCGACCGCTGGATTCCACCAGCGGTCATAATGGATGACATGCGTAGCTTTCGTGAGGTTGAGACCAAACCCTCCTGCCTTGAGCGACAAGATGAAGATGCCGGGAAGCCGCGAAGCCTGAAAGCCACGCACAAGCTCCTCGCGCCGCGCCGCATCCAGCGCACCGTGCAGGAACGGCACACGCCGAGCGAAACGCTTTTGCAAGGCCGTCTGAAGAGCCGCGCCGATCTTCGCATACTGCGTAAAGACAAGTGCGGATTCACCGTTCGCAAGAATCTGATCGACCAATTCAAACAGGCGCAGGAGCTTTCCTGATTCTTCCGCTCCGTCTCCATCGCAGACAAGTTTCAATCGTGTCAGAAGCGCGAACATGTCGCCTTGCGCACACGTGCTGGTCTTGAAACTCTCCAGTGCGTCCTCATAGGCACGGCGTTCGGCCGGAAGAAGTTCGCAATATTCACGAATTTCGCGTTTCGACCCCAGTTCAGCGGCAATTCCTTCGTCCGTCTTGAGCCGACGCAAGACAAAAGGCTCAAGCGCATGACGTAGACGACGGGCGGCAGAACCGTGTTCATCAACGGCAATCGGCTTGACAAAACGTTCAACAAAAGACCGTCGATCCCCGAGGAATCCCGGGTTTAGGAATTCCTCTATCGACCAGAGGTCTGCGACAGAGTTCTCAATCGGCGTGCCCGTCAGCGCGAGACGCTTCGACGGAGTCAGCGCGCGCACGGCCCGCGCGACCTGCGTATCGGGATTTTTGACAGTCTGCGCCTCATCCAGCACAAGGCCGTCCCAGGATATGGAAGAAAACTGCGAATATTCGCGCACAAGCAACGTATAACTGGACAACACGACATCCGCCTCAAGAGCCGCGCGACGAAAGCCGCTGGCAAGATGCCGTCGGTCGCCTTGATGGACATAAACCTTCAGTCCCGGCGCGAACTTTCGGAACTCATGCGCCCAATTGGAGAGAAGCGTCAGGGGCGCAAGGATGAGGACCGCAGGCGGACGCGGCATTGCTCCGGGCGTGGAAGACGGTCGCACGGACAAGAGCCATGCAATCGTTTGGATCGTCTTGCCCAACCCCATATCGTCGGCCAGAAGAGCACCGAACTGATGCTCTGTCATAAAGCGAAGCCACGTAACGCCCACTTGCTGATAACCGCGCAACGTCCCCTTGAACCCAGGGATCGACAAGTCCAGTCCATCGTCTTCTTTGCCGTCCCGGCCTTCCTTTTTCCTGAGTTCTTCGACCAGTCCCCGCACCCAGCCATGCGACACTATCTCATCCAACTCCAGTTTGCCGATGTGTCCAAGCCCCAGCGCGAACGCCACGGGGTTCGTCTTCTTGACGACGCCACGCTCCAAGGCGCGCAAAGCCTCCTTCAGGATTCCGCGATCAACTTCAATCCAACGGTCTCGAAAATAGACAAGCGTCGAGCCTTGGTCCAGCAGGAAACGAATCTCATCCGCCGTTACCGGTTCGCCGGCGACCCGGACGACGAGCTTGTAACGAACGGGAGATGCGTTCGGCATGTCGCCTGTCTCCACCTCTGCCGAGGCTGTGACCGAGGCCGAGAGGTCTACGCCCGAGACGGCATAGCCCGAATCCCGCAGATCACGCGCGCCGCACCGGACAAAATCCTCCGCCTCGCCACGCGTCAGCTCAACAAGCAGCCCATTCGTCTCCTGTCGTGCGCGCAGACCGCGCAAGGGTCCGAACACATATGCCGCCTGTCCCAAAGCCCGCAGCCCCACGCGCCCATGCGGGACCGCGCAGAGAATCCGAAAAGCGCCATCCACGGCCGCCAACGTAAAGCATATCGCGGCACGTGCGGCACGGTCCTCAGCCGCGTTGCCGCTCCAGAGCGCGAGTTCGGCGGCGAAAGCCGCGCATGCGGCATCATCCCAAGCGACCAACCCCGTGCGGCTTTTGAGCGCCATCATCCAGGCGTCATGCAATGTCTCGTGCCGTTGATCCTCCGCATCTTCGGTCAAGCGGGTCATTGCCGCCTCTCGCACATATTCGTCCACCCACCCGTCCAGCCCCCGATTGTCCGAAAGCCCGCGCCAACGCGCGTACCAACCGTCCTCCTCCTTGACGAGAGTCGGATAAAAGTTCCCCGCCGCGACAAGCCGCAAGGCTTCACGTTGTTTGGGTGTGAGTTTCATCGCGGCAGGGCGTCTGCGCAGACAAGGCGACCGCCCGTGCCTCAGCGACCAACGGCCTTACGATAGCGGACGATCAGCTGGTTCGTCGAGGCGTCGTGCGCGAGTTCCGGCTTCTCGGCGACGAGGTCCTTGAGGACGCCCTTCGCGAGGAGCTTTCCGAGCTGCACGCCCCACTGGTCGAACGAGTAGACGTTGTAGATGACGCCCTGCGTGAAGACTTTGTGTTCGTAGAGCGCGATGAGCGCACCCAGCGTCTCCGGGGTCAGCTCGTCGCAGAGGAGCGTGTTCGTCGGGCGGTTCCCCTCGAACGTCTTGAACGGCACGAGTTCCTCGGGACAGCCCTCGGCGCGGCATTGCTCGGCAGTCTTTCCGAACGCGAGGGCCTCCGTCTGGGCGAAAAGGTTCGCCATGAGCTTGTCGTGGAGGTCGCCGATCGGGTTGTGCGTTCGCGAACAGCCGATGAAGTCGCACGGGATGAGGTGCGTGCCCTGGTGGATGAGCTGGTAGAACGAGTGCTGGCCGTTCGTGCCCGGCTCGCCCCACTCGATCGGACCCGTCTCGCGATCGACGACATTGCCGTCTTTGTCAACGCCCTTTCCGTTCGACTCCATGTCCATCTGCTGGAGATACGCGGGGAAGCGCGCGAGATACTGGTCGTAGGGGAGACAGCAGTATGTCTCCGCGCCATAGCCGTTCGAGTAGAGCACGCCGAGCAGGGCGAGGATGACGGGCATGTTCCGCTCCAGCCTCGCCGTGCGGAAGTGCTTGTCCATCTTCCAGTAGCCCTTGAGGAACTTCGCATAGTTTCTGCGTCCGATGGCGATCATGAGCGAAAGGCCGATGGCGGACGGCAGAGAGTAGCGCCCGCCCACCCAGTCCCAGAACGGGAACATGTTTGCGGGGCTGATGCCGAATTCCGCCACCTCCTTCGCCGCCGTCGAAAGCGCGACGAAGTGCTTCGCGACGGCCGACTTGTCGCCGAGGGCTTTGACGAGCCAGTCCTTCGCCGCCTCGGCGTTGGACATCGTCTCCTGCGTCGTGAACGTCTTCGAGGCGACGATGAAGAGCGTTTCGGCGGGCCTCACCTGGCGCAACGTCTCGGCGAGATGCGTCGAGTCGACGTTCGAGACGAAGAAGAACTTGAGGCTGCGCTTCGCGTACGGCGTGAGCGCAAGGTTCGCCATGACGGGCCCGAGGTCGCTGCCGCCAATGCCGATGTTGACGACATACTTGATCCGCTTGCCCGTGAAGCCCTTCCATTTGCCCGTGCGCACGAGGTCGGAGAAATCGCCCATCTGGCCCAGCACCGCGCGCACCTCCGGCATCACGTCCTTCCCGTCCACGAAGACCTGCGCATTCGGGTCGCAGTTGCGCAGCGCCGTGTGGAGGACCGCGCGGTTCTCCGTCACGTTGATCTTCTCTCCCGTGAACATCCGTTCGATCTCGACCTTGAGGTTCGACGCCTCGGCCAGTTTCACGAGCGCCTTCATCACGCTCTTGTCGATGCGGTTCTTCGAGTAGTCAAGGAACCAGCCCGCCGCCTCAAGCGAGAACGCCTCCGCACGTGCGGGATCTTCCGCAAAAAGCTCCTTGATCGTCTTCTTCGACGAAACGGTCATCGCCTCGTCCAAAAACTGCCATTTGTCAGACATCTTCTTTTTCCTTAATCTTGTTCAAGCCGTCGTGGTCTCGCGCCCGCAGCATCCTCCTGCCCAAGGCAACTCCCCGTCGGCGGCGCATATTATAGCAAATATAGTGTATAATATCCGCCATGTCGAAGATTCTTGTTGTCGAGGACGATCCGTCCATCCGCCGCATTATTGTCCTGGCCGTCAAAAGCGCAGGCTACGACCCCGTGTTGGAGGCCGACGCCGGAGACGAGGGACTTTCGGCGATTCGCCGCGAGAAGCCCGCGCTCGTGTTGCTGGACGTCATGCTGCCGGGCATGGACGGCATCGAAGTTTGCCGCCGCGTCAAATCGGATCCCGCGCTGGCAAAGACGGCAATCATTCTGCTGACGGCCAAAAGCGACGAACATGACGTCGTCACGGGGCTTGACGCCGGAGCCGACGATTACGTCACGAAGCCCTTCTCAAAGGAGATTCTGCTCGCCCGCATGCGCACTGCGCTGCGCAAGGACCCCGTCGCGGCGGCAAACACGCTTCAGTTTGACGGACTCGTGCTGGACGACCAGACCCACCGCGTCAGCCTCGACGGCGCCGAGCTGAAACTGACGCTGACGGAATACCGCATCCTCGATCTACTGCTTCGCAACCGTGGGAGAGTCTTTGACAGGGGGCATATCATCGACCGGATTTCCGATGGCGAGAAGTTCGTCACGGACCGAACAATCGACGTGCAGCTCGTCGGTCTCCGCCGCAAGCTGGGCGATTGGGCACGGCATGTGGAGACTGTCCGCGGCATCGGCTACCGACTGGGATGAGAAACCATGCGCCGCATTGACAGAAGTTGGCTCACGGCATCCGTTGCAGGGCTGGGAGTCGTCCTCTTCGCCGCGCTCTCGTTTGTGGAGGCGCAAAGCTTTCGACAGGCCATCGCCGACATGGTCGAGTCTGAGACGCGCGTGACGATAGTCAACACCGACGGTTCCGTCTTCTACGACACGGAAGACGCGACCGACAGCCATGCGTCGCGCCATGAAATTCGCCGCGCCTTTGCCGACGGGCAAAGCGTCGCTCTGCGCCGTTCGGAGACGGTCGGCCGCGACCTTCTCTACTGTGCACGCCGTGTCGGCAACCGAGTCGTGCGCCTCGCCGTGCCCTACACGGGCGTCCTGAAGTCTGAACGGATAGCCGCTGGCGGACTTCTCACGGCGATACTTCTCGGAGCTTCGGTCGTCTTGCTCGTTTTCTTCTTCACCCGTCGGCTGACGCGACGTCTTGACGCGCAAGCGCGTGAGCTCACCATCGCCGTGGCAAACGAACGATTTCGGCGGGAATTCACCTCAAACGTCACGCATGAACTCAAAAGCCCAATTACGGCGATTCTCGGCGCCGTTGAGATGCTCGGCGACGGCACAGCCCTGTCGGACACGGAACGCAAGGAGCTTTTCGACATCATCCGTACAGAAAGCGCGCGGCTCGGAAGCCTGACCCAAGACGTCCTCGCGCTCGCTCAGATCGAACGGGAACAGCAGATGGCGGCCAACGACCTTGTGCCGATTCCGTTTGACGAACTCGTCCGCACGGTCGTGACACATGAAGAAGCCAAGGCTCGCATCCAGCAGGTGCGGCTTGACCTGGCTCAAAACGACCCCGCCACCGTCCGGGGCGATGCCGCCCGACTGGAAGAAGCCCTGGTCAACCTCATTGAGAACGCCCTCCGATACTCGGGATCGGACCTCATCCGCATCACCTCCGTCATCTCAAACGGACGCGTCACCGTCTCAGTCACGGACTTCGGCATCGGTATCCCCGCTGAGCATCTGCCGCATCTCTACGAACGGTTCTATCGCATCAACAAGTCACGCAGCCGCGCACTCGGAGGCACGGGTCTCGGGCTCGCCATCGTCAAGCACATCGTCCAGCTCCACGGCGGAGAAGTCGCCGTCGCCTCTGACCCGGGACGGCAGACGACCTTCTCCTTCACGCTCCCATGCTCCACGCACGACGAGCTTTGAACATGGACAACCGGAACACGGGCATTGTCTGCATCGTCGCGAGCGCCTTCGGCTTCGCGATCATGGCGACCTGCGTGCGGCTTTGCGACGACTACGGCACAAGCGTCTCCAGTTTCCAAAAGAGTTTCTTCCGCAACCTCGTCGCCTTTTTCCTCGCCTTGTCCGTCTTCCTGCGCGGACGGAGAGCGGGCGGCTTCCACGCCCTAAACCCGGCTTCCGTCTCCGCGCAGGGCTGGGGGCTTCTCATCCTGCGAAGCGTCCTCGGAACCATTGGCATCTTCGCGAACTTCTACGCGCTCAGCCACATTCCGATTGCCGAGGGACAGACCCTCAACAAGACAGCACCGTTCTTCACGGTCCTCTTCGCGTGGATCTTCCTCAAGGAAAATGTCGGTTGGAAGAGCCTCGGCTCGTTGCTTCTGGCGTTTGCGGGCGTCCTGCTGATCGCGAAGCCCGGATTCGCAGGCGAAGCCGCATTCCCGCTCGCGATGGGGCTTTTGGGAGGCATTGCAGCCGGAGCCGCCTATACGGCCTTGCACGCGTTACGGCGCTCGGAGCTTTCCGGTGCGGTCATCATCCTCTTCTTCAGCGCGTTCTCATGTCTCGCCGCCGTGCCGTTCATGATCCACGGCTTCGACCCGATGACCCTCGCGCAAGTCGCGATTCTTTTCGGCGCGGGTGCCGGCGCGGCACTCGGACAGTTCGGGATTACCCTCGCCTACCGCTACGCCGCGCCGCGCGACATCGCCGTCTTCGACTACTCGAACATCGTCTTTACGGCGATTTTCGGCTTTGTCCTCTTCGGGCAGGTCCCAGATCTTGTCTCTCTCGTGGGCTTCATCCTCATCTTCACCGCCGCGCTGAAAATGCGCTGATGCCAGACCGGCATCGCGTGGCAGATCAAGATCCGCCCTTTCTCGACGGCATCGTGTCTTTCATTCCGAGCGCAAGATACTTCGACCGCGCATAGTCGAAGTATTCGAGATCGACGACCTGACTGTCCGCGAGGCCGAGCGCGGCGAGGTAACGGTGGCGCGCGGCAAGGTCCTCACCGTCCGTGCAGCCCGGCACGGCGAGGCATCGCACCTCCAGCTTCGCCTTCGCCGCGACGAGGCGCTCCAGGTTGCGCTTGACAATCCTGTTCGAGACCCCCGTGTACTTCTGGTGCCGCGCGTCGTCATCCGCCTTGTAGTCGGGAAGCCACAGGTCGACGACGGGCAGCAGGGCCTCGATCGCGGCAGGCGGCGCGTAGAGCGACGTGTCGAGGCAGGTGTGGAGCCCCGCCGCCTTGAACCGCCCGAGCAGCTCCGCCGCCCACTCCCAGAAGAAGAGCGGCTCGCCGCCCGAGAGCGTCACGCCCCCGCCCGAGGCGTCGTAGAACGCCTTGTCCTCCAGCGCCTTGGCGACAAGATCGTCCTGCGTCCACGGTCTCCCGTAGAGCTTGAACGCCCGCGTCGGGCACGTCGCCTCGTCGCGCGTGCAGTGCGCACAGTGCCGGCAGAGATGCTGAAAGCGCGCCTCCTGCGGCTTCAGGTCGATGGACTCGGGGTTGTGGCACCAGACGCAGCGCAGCGGACATCCCTTCACGAAGAACGTCGTGCGCATCCCCGGCCCGTCGTGGACGGCCATGCGCTTCAGGTCCAGCATCAGCGGCGTCTTGCGTGGCCGCCCGTCCGCACCCAAGAGCGGCGTGGCGGCGAGAGACGCCGCGCCGGCGATGAATGACTTTCGCGTGACCTCGCTCATCTTTTCCATTCCTTTCTTCATCTTGCCATCTCCTCCGCCCGGCGAATGAAGTCGTCCTGCTCTCTTTTCGGAATGTCGTTCCAGCGGACGTTCCACCCCGCGACACGCACCTGCAGGTTCTCGTACTTCTCCGGGTGCGTCTGCGCATCCCGCAACTCTTCCGCGCTCACGATGTTCACGTTCAGCGCCGTGCCGCCGTTGTCCATCCAATACTGGACGAGCGCGCGGAACGCGGCAAGCCCCTTCTCGCCAGACACCGTCGCCGGACTGATCATGATGTCCAGCACGCTTCCGCATGGGAAGTTCTCCGGGCGGATCTTCGCGTAGCTCCTGAGCGTACCCGTCACGCCCTCCGTTTCGGCGCCGACCGAGGGCGCCACGTTCTTCGAGAGGTGGTCACCCTTTCGCCGCCCGTCCGGCGAAGCGGGCGTGTCGCACCCGAACTCGATGAAGGCGCGCGAATGGAGGCCGTAGACCGTCCACTTTCCGCCACGCCCATTCGGCTTGCCGATGATGTGCCGCGTCATCGTCTCCATCACGTCCGCCGCGAGCGCGTCCGCCGTCGCCGCCCCCCGCCCCCATTTCGGCAAAGTCCGGGTTGCGCGCAGACGCAACACCTCATGCCCCTTCCAGTCCGCCGCCAGCACCCGTTCCAGTTCGACGAGCGACAGTTCCCGCCGGTCGTAGACGAGCGCCTTCACCGCGAGAAGCGAATCGACCGCCGACGCAAAGCCGACTTCCCCCACGGCCGAGAAGTTGTAGGTCATCCCCGTCGAAAAGGCATCCACGCCGCGCGCCAACGCCGAGTCTATTGCCAGCGACAGCACGAGCGCAGGATGAATCTCGGCCAGATGGCTTTCGCTTTCGTTGACGATGCGCATCAACCAGTCGGCGTTCGCGTTCAGTTCCCGCTTGTAGCGCGCCAGAAAGGCGTCGAACGTCGGCGGCGCGGACGCGCCTTTCGCCACGTCCGCGAGGATGTCGAGCACCGGCTGGAGCATGTTCAGGCGGAAGCCGCTCGTGCAGTTCCCCGTACCGCGCGGGATGTACTCATAGCATCCCCAGACGAGCAAGTCGCGCCGCTCGTCCACCGAGAGCCCCAGCGGCTTCATCGAATCGGCCATGCCGCGTTCGCTCATGAGGACGAGCGAGCGGTGGCGGCGCAGCATGTCGAGCGTCTTCGTCCAGATGCGGTCAGGCGTGTTCGCGGCAAGCTTGACCTGGAACTTCGGCGTGGGCAGGGCTTCCTGGTCGATGACGTCCAGAATGATGTCTGAAAGCGGATTGTACAGCGTCGCGCCGTCCCTGTCCGTGCCGCCGAGATACATGGGATGCCCCCAGTAGTTGTCGATTGAGCCGAACTGCCAGATGAAATGGCTGAATTCCTCGCGGAAATCGGCCTCCGTCGTCCGCCCCGCCGCGAGATCCGCCCGGTAATACGGCCACCAGCTCGCGTCGATGTTGCCGAGCGTGCGCACCTGGAAGCGGTTCACGTGCTCCGAGAGGATGAAGTAGAGCATCGTGAACTGCATGACGTCGAAACACGTCTGCGGAGGTCCCGCCACGAGGCGGCGCAGGGACGCAATTTCCTTCTGCATGAGCCGCGACCCGGCATCGGGATGCGCCTCGGCCGTCGCGAGCAGCCGGCGGATGAAGCGCAGGATCGTCTCTGCCGTCGCCTTCTCGGCCCGGTAGAACGGCGTGTCGTCCGTGTAGGCGTCAACGCGCGCCTTCAGGCCCGTGAAGCCGAGCTTCAGGATGCGTTCCCAGTCCGGGGCGGAGTGATCGAAGTCCTTCCAGTCCGCCCGCCCCCGCCCGGAGTCGTGAAGTGCCTTGATCTCCGCACGAAGTCCCGGCGAATAGCGCGCATCGACCTTGGCGCAGCGTGCGGACAGGACGCCACTCAACGGACGATCCCAGCGGTTCCAGCAGGCGATGGCTGGAAAGCAGTCGAACTTCGAGAACCCGACGGCCATGTTGTCCGCGAGATAGGCGAACATTCGTGCCGACGTCTCGGCCCACGGCTCCCTGTCCTCATGCGCCTCGTAGACCTCCTTCACGCCGACCTTCAGCGCGGCGTTTGAGAGCCCCGTCGCGGAATCGCTCATGTCGCTCCGCCACTTCCACTTCAGGTAGGTGTCCACGTCAGCAATCGTTGCCGGGCGCACCTGCCGCGCGACCGACGGCTGCATGCGCGAGACGGATCGCTGCACATCGTCACCCGTCGCGGCGCACGCGCGTGCGACCACAAGCGTGACAAGGATTCCGCAGAGGCTTCTCATTCTCTTTTTTTTACGTATTCACAATTTCGACGTAACGGGGATATTATAACACATGAACACGCTTGCCGTCACACAGGATGATCAGTCCCTGCCCCTTTCCATACCGATGGCCGTCTCGGTCAAACAGGATCGTGATGTCTCGCCCGTGGGAACGGATGCCGTCGATGCACCACCAGTCCCACGATTTCGGCGCCAGTGGACGCACGACGATCCGCCCGTCCGCCTGTGGCACGAATCCGCACAGGCCCGCGATCACAAGGTCGCAGAACGTTGAGTGGTTGTAGTCCTTGCCTCGCTCGCGGATTCGCGGCTCGCGCCCTTTTCGCCGCGCCTTTTCGATCAGAATCTTCCGCGCGAGCCATTCGCCCGTGAAGGCGTCCAGATTCTCGTCAATCCATGAGACTTTCCGTCCGTCTTCACGCAGACGGATCTGCTGCGCCGCATACTGGTGAAGCAGACGGGCGAAATCCTCCGACGTGACGTCCGCCGGAAGCACGCCATCCGTCCGCTGAAGCTGCCGAGAAAGCGCCGTCAGCGCAACAGTTGTCGCGTACGGCCAGCTCGGTCCGTTCCAAAGGCATTCGTGCGCCTCGAAGTCAGGCATCCGCGCGAATCCCGGCGTGTCCTGCGCAGGGAACGTGAGCCCCTTGGGCGCGAAGAACCCCTGAATGTCGAGAAGCGGCTTCCACGCCACGGCATAGTCCGCGCCCAAAGGCATGCCGTAATAGAACGGCGCATAACCATGCAGTTCCCTAACAGTATCCAGCGTACCGTCGATGCCAAGCGAGACAAAGAATCCGACACGCGGATTCCACAGGCGTTCGCGGACGTTCCTTTCCAGCGCCTCGGCCTTCTGCGCGAAACGCACCTGCAACGTCGCGTCGCCCATTCGGCCCGCGATTTCGGCAATCGCCCCGGCCTCCGCCCACATCATCGCATTGACCATCGGACGCGCCCCGTCGAGCGAAAGGGCGAATTCGCTGCCCTCGCGATTCCCCGCGCAATCGAAAAGCCCACGCTCGGCACGAAAGCCGACACGCATCCGGGGACCTTCATATGACCGCGCCGACTTGGTGTCCCGCAAGCTGTGCCCCTTGACAACCCATCCCTTTTCCCACGCCTCGTAATTCCGGACAAATTCGTCGAGACAGCCCTCGGACAACCCGAAATCGCCCGTCACCTTTGCGCGTTCCAACGTCGCCCACGCCGGAGCGTTCGCATAAGACTGCGGCCCGTTAAGATTTCCTTCTGACATCATGATGCGCGTGTAGTCGTCCAAATAGGACAGTTCGCGCAACCATCGGCCTTCGCGCAGATGATGGACGAACGGACAGGAAATCATGTTGTATTTCCCCGCCCAACTGACATCAGGCAGGAACTCCGTCACGACCCAGCCCTTCTCCGTCTGGCGCAAATGCTTGCGATAGGTCCACCAGCGGAAATAATAGGCCCGCTCGATCTCTTCGTCCGGACACTCGAACAAGGGAATCTGGCGCCCAATCGTCGACAAGGCGCGGCCATTGCCAATCGTCGTGCGACACAGCACCTCGTCGTCGGCGTTAAAGCGGTCGAACCGGCGGCGCACCAGCTCCTCGCTCAACACGCGGGCGTAGGGCTCGTCCACAGGGCCAAGATCCAGCCCGGCATGATCGACCAGCCCGATGTATTCGCGGTTCGACGTCCGTCCGTTATACCAGAGCCGCCAGCGATTCGCCTCGCGCACGACGGACGGCTTGTAGACGGCCGACGAGTCCCATGCGTCGGGCGTCGGCTCCACGAGCGGATTCGCCTTGAGCCGCCGCCAGCCACGCACGCCGTCCGGCGAGATCGCGCCGCCGATGCGCGCCGTATGGACATCCGAGTATCCGATGTAGAACATGACCCAGCGTCCGTCGTCGAGCGGATGGACCTCGCATGCGCCCACGCGGTCCTTGTCCCAACCCGCGCCTTTGACGAAGATCGGGTTCAGGGGCGACTTCTTCCAGACGAGACCATCCGGCGACTCGGCGTAGCAAATCACGTTCGGCTCATAGGTCTCGCCGGAGGCATACCACATGCGCCAGACCTTGCGCGCCGCATCCCAGCGCACATAGGGATTCATGACGGAAAAGCCCTCATGCGGAAACTCCGGGACGAGCACGGGCTCGGTTGAGACGCGCGCAAAACGGACACCATCCGTCGAAGTCGCATAACCGATTTTGGAATAGCCCCGCGCCTGTCCCGTGTACCACATGTGATAGATTCCGTCACGCAACCAAACGGTCGCACGATTGAGGTCGTCCTCCCAACCGCTCGTCGGATCGGACGAAAGGCACTTGACGGGTGCCGACCAATGAGAGCCATCTTCACTGCGGGCGAGGGCAATGCACTTCTGCGGACGCCAGGAGAAATAGCTGTTGTATTTGGCCGCACCCCACGGAACGACATTTAAATCGAAACACGTTCCCAGTTCCGACGAACCCATGACGGGATTGCCCGCATACTTTACCCAGCCGTCGTCACCCGTCGCGGCCACGGCCGCCGAGACCACGCCCCAGACGACAACGCCACAGAAAACTTTCACGCACGTCTTCATGTCAGGCCTCATCCTTCACACGGTGTCTTG
This sequence comes from uncultured Kiritimatiellota bacterium, assembly GCA_934635225.1. Classification (GTDB taxonomy): domain Bacteria; phylum Verrucomicrobiota; class Kiritimatiellia; order RFP12; family UBA1067; genus UBA1067. The sequence goes on along the minus strand of CAKTYZ010000007.1, from coordinate 59,156 downwards.
AAGCGCACGACAATCGACCGGTGGAAGTCCGGCAACGCGATCTTGTTCGGCTCGGCCACACCCGGCATATGTCGGTCTTCCCACGGCAAATAGCAATCGACCGGACCGTTGCTCCGAAGCGGAATCTTCCAGTTCTTCCGAATCTCCGCGACCTTCCCGTCCCGCACTTCCGCAAGTGCGTCCACATACTTGTCACGCACCCAGACGACTGTCGTTAACTGGCCGCGTAGCCCATAAAAGCGCATCGCCTTCGATTCGCCGCGAAACGGACGAAACCGCTCTGAAATGGGATCAAGCCCTTCGACCGCACGCGCGAAGCGACCGTAGTGATGCCAGAGATTCTTTCCGTCCACATACCGGCCGTCCCAATGCCACATCTGCCCACAGCCCGCCGCACCCGCAAAGAACGGCGCAAAGACCATGTCATGCATCAGGACCCCCTCGGGATCGCGCGCGTAAAGTTCCGAAAGCCCCGTATGGCGCGGCTTTACCGCACCGACCTCGGCCAGAAGCGCGGGCTTCGTCGCACAGCGGTCACGCAATTCACGAATCGCGTCAGCGCAGAAAACATCGACCGGCCCAAAGCAGACGGCCATGCCGGCGCCGGGATCGTAGTAACGGTGAACCTGCAGAAAGTCATTGTCGCGGCGTGCGCAGATGCGGTCGTAGGCAAGCCCCGACGTCACTTCCGAGAAACTGCCAAGATTCGCGACGACAAGCTGCCTCGGAAACCTCGTACGCAGGTAGGCCAGCGTCTCCGTCTGCCACCGTGCCTGCACAATGTCGCCGTCATCCATGATCTCATTCCAGATCTCAACGACCGCCGTCGCCGGACGATCCGCCACGGTCTCGGCGAGCGCATCGATTTTCTTCCGAAACGCCATTTGGCAGACGTCGTTCGCAAACCAGTCGCGCATCGACCGCGCATACGGCGCGTAAATCGGCTTTCGGAAGACAGGCGGCTGAGAGTCGTCAAATCCCCTGAACTGTTCCAACGTGAACTTGATGCGAATGCACCGCTTGGCACATTCGTCCGCAAGCCACTGAAGCCGTTCGACGACAGCGGAATCGATCTCCCCAAGGCGCGGCATCACGTCCCAGAGCGCGTCGCCGCACCAGATGCGAATGTAGTTGCCGCCGTTTGCGGCGAAGCGGTCGAGCCACCGCAGATAGACGACCTGCGGCTCGCGGTCGCGGCAATAGCAGAGGTTGACGCCAATCGGCACGAACGGCTTGCCATCCACCTCGAAGTAGCGAGGATCCCGCGCCGAGACCGTCAGGCGGCCAAGCGCATCCAGCTCGCGCGCCATCATGCCGAACGTGGCGGAGGCGGCGAATGACGCCGCGCCCGCGATGAAATTCCGTCTGTCGATTCCTGTTTTCTCTTTCATCTTGCAATCTCCTCCGCCCGCCGAATGTAGGCGTCCTGTTCCTTCTTCGGCAAATCGTTCCAGCGGACGTTCCAGCCGCAGACGCGGACCTGCAGGTTCTCGTACCGTTCCGGGTGCGTCTGCGCGTCCCGCAGCTCCGCCGCGTCGAAGACATTGAACTGAATGAGCGCGCCGCCCTGCGCGAAGAAGGTCCGCACCAGCGTCTCCATCGCGTCCAGCCCCTTCTCGCCGGAGACCGTATAGGGCAGGAGCATCATGTCCAGCGGGAAGTCGCCCGGCCAGTCGCGCGAGTCGAGCGCGCCGAGCGTGAGGACGAGCGCGGTCGCGCCCTCGCGGTCGGCGCCGACGGCGGGGGAGAGGTTCTTCGAGACTTCGTCACCCGCCTTGCGCCCGTCTGGCGTCGCGCCGATCAGCTGCCCCTGAAGGACAAACTGCCGTGCGCAATGCCCGCTCACGAAGAATTGGCCCCCGCGCGAATTCGGCTTGCCGTTGACAGCACGCGAGACCGCCTTCGCGAGCCGCGCGGCCACGGCATTCGCTTCCGGGTCGTTCGCGCCCCACTTGCGCGGAGACCGCAGCATGCGGAGCCGCAGGTCCTCACGCCCCGCCCAGTTCTTCGCCATGAGGCGTCCCAGGTCCGCGAGAGACATCTCGCACCGTTCGTAGACGATCTCCCGGACAGCCATGAGCGCGTCGACCGCCGTGCCGAAGCCGACCGTCAGGATGGACGTGTTGTTGCCGCGCGCCGCGCCGTTGGCAAAGGCGTCCTTGCCCGTCTTCACGGCATTCTCGACCGCCAACGTCGACAGGTTCGCCGGGTTCACATCGTCCAGGTGCCGCTCAAACGCCTTGGCGATCTCCATCGCCTCCTCCAGCGTCGCGACGACGGCCGCCGTGTACGCGCGCTCAAACGCCGCAAAGTCCGCCGCGCCGAACGTCTCGCGCGCGGCGGACGCCAGCAGATTCTCGACCGGCTTCACGAAGCTCACATAGCCCGTGCCCGTACCGTTCGCGCCCTCCGGGCAGCAGAACTCGTAGCACCCTTTCGTGTAGAACCGTCGCGCCTCGTCCTCCGTGCAGCCGTATGTCATCAGGATGCGGCGAATCGGCGCCTCGCCGCAGAACGAGACCGAACGGTGGCGGCGTGCCATGTCGAGCGCCTTGCGGAAGATCGACGGCGGCGTGTTGTCAGCAATCTTGAGGTGGAACTTCGGCGTCGGCAGGGCACATTCGTCGATGACGTCGAGAATGATTTCGGAGAGCGGGCCGTATTCCGTCGAGCCGTCCGCCTTCGTGCCGCCCAGCGTCGCGGGCTGTCCCCAGTAGTTGTCGATTGACCCCCACTGCCAAAGAAAGTGGCGAAACTGTTCGCGAAACTCGGACTCCGTCGTCCGTCCCGCCGCGAGATCGGCCTCGTAGTAAGGTCTCAGCACGACGTCGAGGATGGAGAGGCAGCGACACTGGATCACGTCAAAGTGCTCGCTGCAGACGAAGTAGAGGTAGATGAACATCAGCGCATCGTAGGCCGTCTGCGGCGGTCCTGCCCGCAGACGCCTCAGGCAGGCAACCTGACTGCGAAGTCGAGGGGACGCGCCGTCGTCATGCGCGGCGCCATAGGCGACGAGGCGATCCAGCAGCCGGAGCGTCGCCTCAGAGACGATCCCGACGGCACGGTAACGCGGCTCGTCGCGCCAGCTCTCACGCAAACGGCGGTCGAGGCCGGGAAAGCCGAGGGCGAGATTCTTCTCCCATTCCGGCACCGAATGGTCAAAGTCCTTCCAGAACGTCCACTTGCCCGTTCGGTTGCCCTCATCCATGCGCCGCCACTCGTCCGGGTTAAAGCGCGCGAAGATTTCGGCGTTGCGGCGCTCGACGACGGGGCGGAGCGGACGCGCGTAGCGATTCCAGACGGCAAATGCCGGAAACCAATCGTGCGACGACATCCCGATGGCGATGCCGTCACAGAGGTCGGCGTAGAGCCTCGCCTTGACAACGCACCACGGCTCCTTCGGCTCCAGCTCCTTCACTTTCCGAACCGCGCGGTCGCGTGCCGTCGCCGCGTTGATCCCCGTCGCAGGGTCCGTCACGTCCATGCGCCACTTCCATTCGAGGTAGCGCGCGGCGTTCGTGAGCGTCGAGACGGGCGGCGCCGGCGGCGGCTTCGGCGTCCACGACTCGCCGCGCCCCAGCGCCACCGCAGCCACAAGCGCGACAAGCGTTCCGCACAGGATTTCCGTTCTCATCGCATTCTCCCTTTCCCGTCAGTTTTCGGCGACAGTATACCCGATTGCCCATCAGGCTGTCAACGCCCAGGCTCCGAGACCTTCACGCGCCCCAGGGAACGTCTTCCGCCCGACGCCAGCCGCTTCAAGGCGGCCGCATAACGCCAGCCGAGCTCATGGGCGCTTTCGGTCGTGAAATGAATGCCGTCGGATCCGGGCTTCAGCCCGTTGGCCGAGACGCAGCCAGCCCTCGGCAGACTCGCCACGGCCTGGCGAATCTGGGCGTTGACGGTCGATACAAACGCTTTTCCGCCACGCGCCTCGATGCTCGTCGCATAATGAAGCCCGACTTCTCCCGCCAGAAACGGCACATCGGGCGCGCCGAGAGCCGTGCGCAGGCGCGTCACCATGTTCGTGAGTCGCACCGCATAGCTCTCGGCTTTCTCTCGAGACCACGAGTCGGCCTCGCCCTGATGCCAGAGAATGCCGCGCAGACAGCCTCCCGTCGCAAGCGCCGCCCGCGTCCGCGCAACGGCACGCACATAGAGATCCTGACCCGGTTCCCAGCGCGCGAGCGGCGAACCGCCTTCCGCGCACGGGATGAGGCCAATCTCAACGGACGGATCGGCGTCCGCCAGTGCACGCGCAAACGCAAGCCCCGGCCCAACCCCTGTGTTCGGACGGTCAAAATGAATCGGCTCGACGCCAGGCACCCAATGATTGTTCTTGTCGAACTTCCAGACGTGATCGGACGACAGACGAGGCGCCTCCGACAACGCGCCGCGTCCGGCCATGTTCGACTGCCCGATCAGCAGATAGAGGTCCGTCGGCGCGGCGACAGCGGCAATCACCGACAGAGAAAGCCCACAAGACAATCCAATATGAAGCGACAAACGCATCAGCGACCTCCCCGAACGACTCATCGGATGACAAAGATGAGACCTGACGCAAGCTCAACAGGCGCCGAACACGAAAGAGCGTCTCCATCGACCATCACCGTCTCGCCCGCCTCGAACGCCACCTGCGTTACGCTCGGCGAGAACGTCCGAAGAACATGATCGTAGAAGCCCGGCACGCCATCCTTCACGCACGGAAGATAGTCACGCACAAGAACATCCTCTCCAGACGGATCTCGTTCGCGAATCTGTGCACGCTTGACGGATGCGAAACCTTCCTTGCCGCTGAGCCCGTCTCCATCATAGACGCCTCGAAACGGCAAGGTGACGTCCCGCTTAACGGACAGTTCCTCCGCATCGGAATAGGTTCCGACGCTCTCACCGTCCAAGGCCACGCCCGTCGGGCCAATCGACCAATCATGATAAGAAGACACGAACGAGGCCACGTCGGAACAGGCGAAAGACCCGCTTCTCCCGAAGTAGCCGTAGTAGAACATGTCGTTTTGATTCAGGAAGAAGTGGAAATGACTCGTCAGCCCGAATGCGCAGACATTCTTTTCCGTTCGCGCCGTCACAGACATTGACGTCGTGTTCGTTGGCTTCCAGCCCGTGCGGATGTGGGCCTTTCCGACGCCATCGGAGTCAAGGCACGCCACTTCACGATCATATGGGAGCCCTGCCATTGATTTCCAGACAAACCGCGTCGTGTCTTTCGCCAGCCACCACGTCTCCGGCAATGCGGCCAAAACCTGCGTCACGTCGGCCTCCACGACCCCAACCGTGAAAGATTTCTGCCATGCCGCATAGACAAGGCCCTTGTCCGTCTCGTCCGCCACGGCCAGCAACACGCCTCGGTCATGCGGTCTGCTGAACGACAGCTCGACCGTCCGCGCCTTACGGTTCAGCGCGCCAACCGTGATCGTCGGCGCGAACAGAAGCGGAGCTGACGCGCAAACCGTCTCACCGCAGTCCTCTGGGGCCGGGCCGATCTCCGGGCCAGGCTCAAACGGCCTACCGGAAACGCCCCAAACTCGTGCAAAAGTCTTCGTCACGCGATCATAGAGCGTCACAATGCCGCCCGGAGTCTCGGCAGCGACATAAGCGCGCGCGGGAATCCCGTTGGTCATCAGGTCTGCCGTATAGATCGAACATGACGTCCCCTTCTGTTTCTGGCTATTGCGCCCAAACAACGTGATCGTATACTGGCCCTCGTCCGTCAACGTCGCCGGGTCAAAGGCAAGATGCTGATAGCCGTCGATGTAAACGCCGCGGGCATTCAGTCGATAAACATGCGGATTCGCGTCCAAGGGCGGGGGCATCCCGAAGACATTCTTGTTTGACGCATCAATGACATTTTCTCCCGTCGTTGCCGAAGCTCCAAGAAAGGCGTAATAATACGTCCCTTCCACATTCGCCGGAAAGATGTACACGGCACCCGTCGAGCCGAAGGGACACATGTTTCCGCCCGTCTTCAGATCAGGCGACTGGACCTTCACCGAGATGTCCAGCGTCTTGACGGGAACAATCTCCGTGTCAACCTCCGGACCGTCTTTTTCGTTCTCCGCCTTCGGGCGCGTGATGTAGGCGAACCGTTTTGCGTACGGCAACGTCTCGCTCATCAGAAAAAACCGCACAACGCCCGACTTCGACCGCCAAGACGCTGGTATCTGACAGGTCTTTTCCGTGTCTGCTGGCGTCACCGTGCCGACATGCGCAAATTCCGTCCACGCCGTCGCCTCTACGCCCCGGTCGCCAGAAGCCCATGCCGCCAAGAGAGCCTGATCCGTACCGCTCTCGCCAGACAAGGAAAGGACGACTTCACCCGCCGCGTTCACTTCGCCGACCGTCAACGTGCGTGTCGCCCCAAACGCAGCAAAAGACATCGCCGCGACAAGTCCCGCCACAAGTTCTCGTTTCATTTCGATACCTTCCTTTCGTTCTGTTGTGTGTCGTTAGAGGTTACATCACCTCAAGTGTGCGCGTATTATCTCAAAAAGCCCTCGTCTGCGTCTTGTAAAATCACGCGTCAATTATGTATAATATCACGCGAATTGACTTTTAACATATTCACTACATGCGCACAAAACCATGACCAAACGAGACAAGATCCGCTTTCAAAAGGCATTCTTCGCTCAAGCCGGAGAAAACCTCGAATCCGTCAAGCGCATGATGGACACGTTGCCAGACATCGGCTTCTACATCAAGGACCAGCAAGAGCGAATCGTCACGTTCAACAAGCGCAACTGCGAAATCTGCAATCTTCCTGACGAGTACAGCGCCGTGGGCCTCCGAAGCGACGAGCTCTTCCCTTCCGCAAAATCCGCAACCTACCGATCGCATGACCGCAGGGTCCTCTCCACGGGCAAGCCACTCGTCACCACGCACTCCCACCCGGCCGACGGATCGATGAGAATCTCACATAAGAGCGTCTACCCGATACGCTCGTCCGACGGGCACCGCATCATCGGCACAATGTGCGTCTATCGTCAAAACAAGGAACCCGAGTCCGCGCTCGACTGGCATGACCGCATCAAGGACATCACCACCTACATCAACGGCCATCCAACCGAAAACCTTTCGCTCAAACGGCTTGCGGCATTCGGACAGACGACGCCGTCCAAGCTCGTGCGCGCCTTTGAGCATGTCCTCAACATGACCCCCGCAAGATACGTGACGACCGTACGCATCAACCTTGCACGAAAACTGCTGGAAGACACGGACGACTCCCTCACAGACATCGCCCAAGCGGCGGGATTCTACGATTTCAGTCATTTCTTCCACGCATTCCGCCGCGAACGAGGGATCTCGCCCTCCCAATATCGTGTGAAGCACCGCGCGATCTGATGGACGAGGCGACCGTCTTCGCGGTTCAAAGATGGTGCCGGAGACGGGAGTCGAACCCGTACGTCAAATACTTGACAAGGGATTTTAAGTCCCGTGTGTCTGCCATTTCACCACTCCGGCGCAAATACGGGGAGTAGTATAGCAAATTACAGCAGAGAATGGGAGTGCCTGCGGCAACATGGCGACATGGCCCGACAAAAGACCTTCTTGCCCCTGCCTCACCTGAAGAACTCCGCCGTCATGGCGCTCTCGCGCTTCACCTCTTCGACGTCACGTCCTTGTCGCCTCCTTGCCTCTGGAGTCTTTCATTGACGCCCCAATCGCCACCGACGCAACGGTCTCTTTTTGTGCAGAGGCCGTGCGGAATGCGGAGAGGACCGAGGTCAGGACTGCCGCCGTGAAAACGAGGGAGCATCCGGCCAATTGACGCGCGGAAAGCGTATCACCCAGAACCACATAGCCCGAAAGCGCGCCAAAGACCGACTCCATCGACAGGAGAATCGCGGCTAACGCCGGCGCGGTCCGCGCCTGTCCGAAATTCTGCAAGGTGTAGGCTATGCCGCTGGAGAAGACGCCACAATAGAAGACCGGCAGAAGCGACAGCGGATGCGGGACGAGCGAGGAAAGAAATGTCAAGAGACGCGGCCATTCCGTGTCAAGAAAGAGGAACGGGAAGCCGATGACGGAACAGGTGAAGAGCTGGGTCGCGCTCATTGCCAGCACATCAGATGACTTCGCGTAATGGTCTACGCACAGCATCTGAACGGAGAAAAGCGCCGCGCAAAGGAGCGTCCACGCCTCACCACGACCAATCGACAGCGTTTCGCCGTTAATCGAGAGAAAGTAGGTTCCGACAAGCGACAACGCCACGCCGACCCAGATGACGAGGTTCGGCAATCGCCGCGTCAGGATCGCCGCGCCCACAGGGACCATCAGCACATAGTTCGCCGTCAGAAACGCGCAGACGCCCGGCGTCGTCTGCTCAATGCCAATCTGCTGCGTCAGCATCGCGAGGAAAAGCGGCACGCCACAGCAAATGCCAGCCCAAACCGAGCGTAGCACCGGAACGCCCGGCCTATGTTCGGCTGCCGAGCGCACACGACGCACGACAATCCACCCGAGAAGGAACGCGCCGCCCAGCAGGTTCCGCAGCACGGTCATCGCAAAAGGGCCAAGCGCATCCGCCCCGAGTTTCTGCGCCAAAAACGCCGTTCCCCAAATGAACGTCGTCAGCAAGAGAAGAAGAGGTCCCATAATCGTCCGCTACTGATTCAGCGCTTTCACCGGATCCTTGACGGCAGCGCAAAGGGCCGGGACAAACGAGGCCAAAAAGCCAAAGACAAAGACAAGCGCGACAACCCAGAAGATGTCGGAAACGATGAGCCGATGCGGAATGGCCGCGAGACCGTACACCGATGCGGGGAAGACCTCAAGCCCCATTCGCGCGAGCCATTCGACGATGTTCTGGAGATTGGCAAGGACCGCCCACGAGGCGAGAAGTCCGAGCACGATGCCAAGTCCACATTGGATCATGCCATGGACGAGAAAGACCTTCATGATTTCGCGCTTGCGGAATCCCAATGCCTTCAGAAGTCCAATCTCCGGCGTCTTTTGGACGGTCAAGACGAGAAGCGTGTTCATCACGCAGAAGACTGCGACCAGCGAAATGAGCGAAAGGAGCAGAGCCGTCATGTTCTTCTCAACAGCCAACGCATTGAAGATCTCACGATCCGCCTCTCGCCAGGAAATCGCCCGCAGACGCGTCGCGTCGCCCGCGATGGACATGGATTCCGAGACAATCTTCTCGAACTTCGCCTGATCCGTCGGACAGTCCGTCTTGACGTGAATCGCGAAGACCCCATGCTCCATGCCCATCAGATCGCGAACATTCGGAAGCGAGGCAACGACATAGCCCGAATCGTATTCATGTTGTCCGCAGGAGAAAATGCCGACGACCTTCCACTTGACGGGCAAGAACACCTCGTCTTTCGCGACCAGCGTCTTCGGCGAGTAGACCGTGACCTCATCGCCCACCCAGACGCCCAATGACCGCGCGGACGAAGCGCCGAGAACGATTGAATCGCCCGTCAGGTCAAACGTGCCTGCGCGCGGCGCACCGATACGGTAGGCGCGAGTGAAGTCGTCGCCGTCCACACCCAAGATGACCGGCGCCAAGACGCGCCCTTTGTGGGAGAGCAAGACGCGCGTGTCAATCTCAGGCGTCACGCAAGTCACGCCTGGAATGCGCCGGAGTTTCGCCGCAAGGTCCTCTTCGCCGCGAATCACGTTCCCCGACTGGGGCACAAGAGAGATGTGCGGTTTGAAATCGAGAATCTTCTCTTCCCAAATGTCGCCAAAGCCCGTCATGACGCTGCGGACGATGATGACGACCGCCACGCCCAGCATCACGCCGAGAATGGAGACGAGCGTAATGACCGAAGCGACGGATCGCTTCGGCTTGAGGTACTTAAGGGCGAGAAACAGCGGAAAGTTCAACTCAGATATCGACCTCGATGTCGAGTTCCTCTTTGTTTTTCTTTCTCTTCTCGTCCTCGTCGTCACCCGAGGTAATGGCCCTCGCGGCCCTTGTCTGAGTCGTCGGCAGATAACGATAGTAGACCATCAGCTGGAGTGCGCCCAAGCAAGTCGCCATCGTCATCGCCTTTTCGCCGCCGCAGGTCTGGTCCTTGAACTTCCAGTAGCCAATCTGCCTCGGCTTGCCGTCCGGTCCCGGAATCTTCTCGGGGAGCGTAATGATTGTCCGAGGGTAAAGCGCCTTCATCGCCAGGTTCCAGTCCTGCCACGCCTTCACGTTCGCGGGCGTCGCGCCTTGGCACATGCCAGCCTGGTATTTGCACTGGGTGGCGTAGTAGCAGTAGTACTGCGGGTTCGCCGTCGGCAACCCCTCGCTCAGCTTCACGCCTTTCACGCCCTCAAACGACGGTTTCCAAAGGCGCATCGTGTCCAGAGCCGCCTTCACTTCAGGCTCGTTCATGTAGCCCAGAAGCTGCATCGCGAGACATCCCGTCGCCGTCAGGCCCGTCGGCAGACCGCCCGCCGTATAGTTGAAGCCGCCATTCTTGAAGTTACGCGTCTTCAGGCACTTGACCGCCTTCTTGATGCACTCGTCAAGGCCCTTCGGGTTCATGCCCGCCATCTTGCCGGCCTTGAGAGCCTGAAGGGCCCAGCCGGCAAAGGACATGTCGTCACGCGTCGATTTGCGGTTCATGCCGTAGTCCCAGCCGCCCGTTGGCGACTGGTTGTCGACGATGCGCTGCAAAGTCTGCATGGCGACGGTCTTCGTGTTCGGGTTGCGCGTCATTCCGTACGATTCGCAAAGCGCATAAGTCGCGATGAGCGTCGCATACTCGTTTCCGTCTGTCCCCTTGAACGAGACGACGTCCTGCCCCGTCACATCCTTCCGTCGCGTCAGCGAATCAATCAGGAACTGCATCGCCTTCTGGACGGTCTCCGCGAACTCCTTCGACTCCGCAGGGGTTTCGCCGTGCGCGAGGAACGTCAGGATTGCGAGCCCCGCATTGGAAATCGGGTTCCCGCCGCCCCCCCAACTGCCGTTCGGGCTCTGCGTTTTCTTGAGCCAACGAAGCGCCTTGAGGACCGTCGCTTCCGTGACCTGGTCGCCATACATCTTGCTGGTCCCGCTCGTCTTGGCCCCAATCGAGCCAGGCGAACGGGAACTTGCCATCGTCTTCATCGTGACCGGCGCCTTGATGAGCATGACCGTATCCTGCGTCGCCGGCTTGACCGAGAGAGGTTCCACCGTCGGCGTTGCCGTGGGCGTCGCGACCTCCGTCACGTTGAGGGTCGGCGTATCGACCGTGATGTCAACCATCTCCTCCGGCGGGGTCTGCTCCTCGATCTCCTCCGGCTCCTGCTCATCCTCCAGCTCGGTCTCTTCGTCCTGAACGCGAGCGACCTCAACCTCAATCTTCTTGCCGGACTGCCCTTGAACCGCAGTCACGACGATGAGCACGACAACGCCGAGAACCGGCAACGTAATTGCCGCAATCGGAGCAATGAGACGCTGAAGCTCCGTCTTCGCGATCTTGAATTCAGCCGACGAGCGCGGCTTTGAGAGACCAGTGACCATGTCCGCCATGCGGCGGAAGAACCCCTTCTCCTCAAATGCCGCGTCAATCTCGGCCTTATGCTGCTCGAAAAGCTCCTCTGCGCTCAGAGGGACCTCTTCCAGCGTCTCGTCTTCAACAAACTCTTCTGCCATATTCTAAACCTCCCAAACGTTCCAGACCCGTCTGGCGCCTACATCGTAAAGATGCTGACGCTGAACAGGTTGTTTCGGTAGCAGATGTCAAGCGCGTCAACCAACGCCTTGTGCGGCGAGTCTTCGGCGCAGCGGATGATAATCGGCGTCTTCGTCGACGTACGGGCGATCTCGCGCAAGTTCTGGTCCAGCTCCGAACGGCGCACCTCGCGCTTGTTGTAAAGCAACAACCCGTTCGCGTCGTGTCCGCGGCCAATCTCAATCGTCACGGTCGTGTCGGATTCGCTTGAACTCGATGACGAATTTGACGGAGCCGGACGGTTCGCGTTGAGCTTCGAGAGCGTGTCCTCCTGCTTGATCGTCACGACGAAGAAGATGATGAGCTCGAACACGACGTCAATCATCGGCGTCATGTCAAGCGCGGGATTCTCCTGAGGTTTGCGGGCCATAGCTACCTTCCCCTCCTCTTGAGCGCGTCAAGGCGCTTGCGGGCCGGATGTCCGGGCTTCGAACGCTTGTCTTCCGCCGTTGCCATGAACGAGATCTTCCAAATGCCGTTCGCCGTGCAGGCGTTCATCACGCGCGCGACGACCTCGTGCCGCACGTCGTAGTCGGCGCGGATAAGGACGGGGAATTCACCGACCTTGCGCATCCGCTCCTTCACGCGACGCCCGATTTCCTCCGGCGTAATCTCCCGGTCGCCCATCGAGATGCGGCCTCTCGGAAGCCGCTTGCCGCGCTTGTCACGGCTCGCGATGTCAATCTGCATATGCGTCGGAGGCAACTCCTCAGGGACCAGCACGATGCCGTGCTTGCCGTCTTCCAGCTCAATCGTCTCGTCCTTGCGCTGCGCCTCGGTGAGGGTCACGACGAAGAAGATGATGAGCTCGAACACGACGTCGATCATCGGCGTCATGTCGAGGGCTGGATTCTCCTGTGATTTTCTTGCCATAGTCTCGAATCCAAGGGAAGAAGCGGCTTACGCTTCCGCCTGGACCTCGCCTTCGGTGCCCGACTCCACCGCGACATTGCGGAGGCTGTTCAGAATCTCCATCGTCATCGCGGTCATCTTGAGGATGAGACGGTTTGCCCTGTTGCGAAGCGAGTAGAAGATGGTAATCGAAGGAATGGACACGATCAAGCCGGCCGCAGTCGTCCACAGCGCCTGACCAATCGAGTTCGCAAGCGCCGCCGCGTCACCCGCACCGCCCGACGCAAGAGCCTGGAACGTCAAGATCATGCCTTGCACCGTACCGAGAAGGCCAAGCGACGGCCCGAGGTTACCGCAGACCGAAATCCAGTTCAGACGCTGCTGGATTTTCTCCTGCTCAAGGTCAGATGCCGCGGTCACGGCCTCCTGAATCGCCTCAAAGCCCTCCTCGATGTGCTGAAAGGCCGCCTTGACGATTGAGGCCATCGCGGACGGGTTCTGGTCACAGACTTCCATCGCCTTGACGACATCGCCCTCCATCATCGCAGCCTGCACGCCGTCCATGAGTTTCTTCGGCATGAGCTTGTCCGCCTTGATGAGGATCGAGGAATCAATCGCGAAGTAGATCGCGAGCGCACCATCGCCAAACAGCGCAAACCAGAGGAGCATGCCGACGATGCCCGACCCAAAGACAATGTCATAGAAGCCGCCGCCCGAGGACGAAGACGTCTTTGCCGCGTTCGACTCGACCTTGTTGCCCTCAGCATCCGTCAGTTCCTGCCCGTACGACTGGAGCGCGGCCATGGGCGCGACGCACGTTCCAACGAGAATCGACATCGCCAACAGTGATTTCTTGATCTTGTTCATGTTATTCCTTTTAGGTTAGATTAGTAACTGATTTTGATTATCCAAACACTTGACCGCTTCTCACAAGGCCTTCGCTTGCATGCGGAGATTCTCGGCGCGCGCGGACTGACCGAGCTTGTCGAAGCACTGCGCCGCCTTGACCATGGCCTCAGCGCGCTCGCGTCTGCATTCGGCATCCGGATACATGAGGACCACACGCAGATAGCCGTCGCGCAAGGCCCTGTTCAACTCCGCCGCCGCGTCGTTCGACTTTGCGACGATGATGTCACCTCGCATGACAAGCGCAGCTGCCGAGGAGGCACGGTCTCCCGAACTTGCGGCTTTCTTGAGAAGGCCCTCAAGCTGATCGTCCTTGCCGAGCTTGAGAAGCGTCTGCCAGTAGACCGACGCGATGTCGCCCATATAGGCGGCTTCCTTGTCGGACGACACGATCTTCAAGCAAACGTCATGCGCCTTCTGGGCATGACCTGCCGCAAGGTGCGCCATCGCAAGATAGCGCCCGGCCGGCTTGTCCCACTGAAGCATGACATAGTCATCGACAATCTTCTGAAGCATTGGAATCGCCGATGCGCCAGACCCGCTCTCGACCAGTTCCACGGCCTTGTCGTAGTTCGCCGGCTTCGGGATGTCGAGCGAAATGACATCGTCTTTCTTGCGTTCCATGTCCACCGTCGTCTGCCCCTTCTTCACGGAGACGACATACTGCTTGTCGCGCGCGCGCCACTTGATGTCGCCCTTCAGGGACTCGGTTTCGGTGTTGAGCGTTCCCGGGATGGCGAAGACTTCCGCCGCCGCAAGGGCCGCCAAACTCATGATCGTCAGTTTATTCATTTGTTGCCTTTCTCTCCTAAATCATTACTTTTTGGCCGGCAAGTCGGCCTTGGCCTGGTTCATGCAATTCTGGACAACCGTCCGCGCACTCCCGTTCGGGAAAAGGTCAAGATACTCCTTGCCGTATGTCATGACGCGATCGGCTTGCGCCGGGCCCATCTTCGCGAAGAGCGGCACAAGCGTCGCGTAAGCACGCTCAAGGTTCGCGACCTCGCCCGCCTCCATCTTGTCAATCGAGCGGTCTGCCGTGACGGGATGCGCCTGCAGGAACGCCTGAAACGTCGAAGCCGCGCGCCCGCATGTCTCCAAAGCCTCTTCCTTGAGGCCCATCGCCTCCTCGGCCTTCATGCGGTCAACCAGCACGTCTCCCGAAAGGAGATTGAGCGTATCCTGCTCCCATTGCGGCTTCTTCGCCCAATACTGGCGCACCTTCTTGAGCGCACCGATCGCCGCGCCGAAGCACTTGCCGCGCATCGTCGCGTCCTTCTCCACGCGCCCCTGGTCAGAAGCGACTTCGACGAGCATGAAGTTCGCATCGGCGGCAATGGCCATGCGCGACATCTTCGGGTCGGCGAGGAAAAGGTCGAGCGCTTCGCGAGCCTCGGCAAGAGAACCCTGTTTCCACGCGCTCTTCGCCTGACCGAGCCGCGCCTTCGCAACAGTCGTCACCGAGTTCGTGCCCGCCAGTCGAATCGCCTTCTCGAACGCCTGACTCGCGAGATCCCAGTTCTTGGCCTCGATCAAGGCCTCACCCGCCAGCACGAACTGGCCGGCGGAATACGCGCCGTCTGTCCGCAGCATCTCCGCATAGATCTCAGCGCCCTCGCGCTTCATTCCCATCTCGATGAGGTTCTTCGCCAGACGCGGCTTCGCGTTCTTCGCCTCGTCTGAATCAGGATACTTCTGAGACAGGCGGTCCAGCGCGTCCTTCGACTTCGCCATGTCGCCCAAAGCCGTGTAGATCGTGCCGAGGTCCACATAGCAGGCCTTCGCGAACTTGCCTTCTGGATATTCCTTCACATAGGCCTCGTAGCCCTCCGCCGCACGCTTGCGATAGGCCTCCAGCTTGTCGGCGGGACGGGTCATGCGCCTCCAGCAAAGGCCAACCATGAACATCGCCGATTCGCGCAAATTGCGGTACTTCTCGGCATCTTCCTTCGATGTCGCCGGATCCGCCAGCGCCTTGTCCGCCTCTTTCCTGAAACCCGAGAAGTTCTGAATCGCGCGGACGATCTGCGCCGTGCCCCGCTTCTCCAGTTCCTCGATTTCGGCCGCGTCTGTCTTCTCGGCCGCCGCCGCGAGCGTGTCAAGGCCGTTCTGCTGGTAGATCTTCGCGAGGTTGAACTGGGCCTGCAGACGGCGCAACTTCACCGTCTCGACGGTCAGATACTTCGTCAAGTTCGCGACTTCACCCTCCTTGTCGCCGATCTTGCCGCAACAGACCGACAGTTGGGAAAGCGCCGTCGCATAGTGAGCCGAGTTCGTGTAGTAGGCGCAAATCAGATTCCAGTACTTGATCGCGTCCCTGTACCGTTCGGCCTTTTGGGCGTCCGTCGCCCACTTCAGCGCGTGGGTTCCCGCATTCGTATGCCGACGATAGTTCGTCAGAAACTCCGTCTGAAGCCAGTCGGCGCGTGCCGCGTTCTTGTATTGTCTCTCCTTCGCGATGAGTCGGAGCGTCGCGTCGCCGCCCGCCATCATGAGCGAACGGTCTTTCGCCCCCGCAAAGCGCTCGGACAGATAGCCTTCGACCGCATCGGCATTCAGGCGACACTCGGCATTCTTGGCCTCGTCCTTCGTCTGGAGGATGAGGTCAAGGAAGCTTGAGGCGATGTTCTCGACCGCCGAGACGGACTCCTTGATCTCAGGATATTTCGCCAAGGCTTGAGAATACGACGCGATCGCCGCCTCATAGTCCTGCGCAAGGAATTTCTCGTTTCCGTCCGCAAATTGGCGAGCACGGGCCTTCGCGACCTGTTCGGGCGTGATCTTGCACTTGATGTTCGCATTGTATTTCGCCTTTGCGAACTCGCTCACGGCCTGCGCGAGGTCACCGGCTTGCGGCGCCCACGAAGAAGAGTCATAATCGAGGAAGACCGTCTGCGCCATCGCAAACGCCCCTTTCTTGACCTGTCGCTTGCCGTTCTTGCCGCGCGGACCGAACATGAGGGACTTGACCTTCTCGTCATCGCGTTTCGGCTTCTTGTACTCGGCCTGAGCCTCATCCCACAGGATCTTCGCCTGAAGGAACAGGCATTCCGGCAACGGGGAGGCGCGCAGATAACCCAACTTGCCATCCGGGTCGGCCGCGACGAGCTGCTCATGAATCTCCTCAAGGCTCTGCCGATAGTCGTCGATGATTGACGAGGCCTTCTCGACATTCCCCCGCATCTGCGCAAGATGGGCCTTCATCGAGACCGCACGGCCGAAGATAAGAGGTTCGTCCAACTTCCAGAGCAACTGGTCAACGATCTTCTCCGCCGCGTTCAGGCTGGCCTCGCGAGCCTTCTTCTGCTTCGGATCGGTCTGCTGGTCCGCAAGCCGCAGGTAGAGATCGACCGTCTCGCAACCGACGTTGCACCACTCGGGACTTCCCTTCTGTTGCTGTGCAAGCAGGGCCTCGTAGCGCTGGGCTGCCTTCGCGTACTGCTTGTCAAGGGCCAAAAGCTGCCCATAGGCGTAACACGCTTCGAAATAAAAGCCGCGAATCTCAGCCGGTGGCTTCGCAAAGACCTTGAAGAACTCTTCGTAGATCTTCATGCACTCCGGCTTCTGGCCGCGCGTGAAGTAACTGTTCGCCATCTGCAGACGCGCCGCCCAATACTTGGTCGACTTGCGGTCGGGCAAGGCCGCGATCATCTTTTCGGCCGCCTCGAACTGGCCAAGCGAGAGAATGCTGCGGATCTCCACCGCGAAAAAGCGCGCCTCGTAAGCGGGCCACCGCTTCTTCGTCTCCTCGATCAAAGGCCCCGCGATGTCGGGATACGCATTGTCGATGAGCGCGCGAATATAACTCATCTCGGCCTCGAACTCAGGGTTCTCCTGAGCCGCAGCCGCCGGTGCGGTAGCCTCTTCGGCAATGAGCGGAGAAACCGTCAATGCCGCCAAAACGATGATGAAAGAAACCTTTGAACTCATGATGGGAGTGATTATACTACATTCGGCGTCTCGAAAGCAAGTGGAAAACAATACGAAAATGGTAAGGGGACGACCCGGAACGGATGCGTCAACCGATGCGGATGGAAGGGGCGTCTCCATGCGGATGGAAGAGGCGTCCCCATGCGGATGGATGAGCCGCCTCCATGCGGATGGACTGCAAGACGGGCGAAACGACGAGAAGCCGTCCCTCGGCAAGCGGTCATGCCGCGCCGCAATCCGCCCGGTGACATTCCTATCGGCATGTCGTTTCCTTTGCCGTACAGACTCCTTTCATTCTGTCAGCTCTGCCGAGCTTCGCTTGGCGCACCATGTTGTCCTTTCCTGTTTAAACACTTAACCCCCTCAACCACTTAACTACTTAATTTAATCCCCTCACTCCCCCAGGCAGGCCTTGAGCAGTTCGGGCGAGAGGATCCGGCGCGTGTCGTCGTCGACAAGCGAGAAGCGGTTGCCGTCGTTCGGCGTGGAGAGGTAGTTCCACACGCAGTAGGGGATGCCCCACTCCCTGCACGTGGCGATCACGTCGCGCATGTAGGCGACGCGGCTCGCGGGCGGCGCGTGGCGGATCGTGCCGAACTCGCCGTTCCAGAGGATCTTGTCGGGGTGCTTCTGCGTGAAGACGTGCGCGCCATGCAGGCAGTTGCGGATGTACTGCCGCCCGATCTCCGTCAGGCCCTCGTAGCCGCCCGTCTTCGAGCCGTTCACGAGGCGGTTGTAGTCGCGGTAGCGCTCGACGTCCTTCGTCGGGTACTCCATCACGCGGTTGTAGTAGAGCGGACCCGCCTGCAGGACGCCGCGCTGGTGCGTGAACTCGAACGGCGCGTACATGTGGAACGTGTAGACCACCCGGTCGTCGTCCCAGATCTTCAGCTTGTCCAGCGTCCCCGCCGCGTTCCAGCACGTGGAGCCGACCACGACCCAGCGCATCGGGTTTCGTTCGCGGATCGCCTTGAGCGTACGGTCCGCGAGGGCGTTCCACTTCTCCGGGTCGACGTTGCGCACCTCGTTGAGAAGCTCGAAGGCGAGGCCGGGCTTCCCGTGGTAACGGCGCTCGAATTCGAGCCACAGCGCGACGAAGCGGTCCTGAAGGCCCTTGTCGTCGAGAAGCTGCACCTTCTCCGCAATGTCGCAGTAGTTGCCGACGGCCTTGTGGAGGTTGAGGACCATGTTGAGGCCGTGCTTCTCGCACCAGGCGATGAAGTCGTCGATCTTCCGGAACGTCCGCTCGCGGTATCTGCCGGGTGCCTCCTCCAGCACGATCTGGTCGAAGCCGAGGCGCACGTGGTCGAAGCCCATCGCCTTGATGTTCGCGATGTCCCGCTCCGTGATGTACGTGTCGAAGTGCTCCAGGTCGCCGACCGTGATCTTGAGGCGGCGGCTCTCCGGCAGCACATTGAAGCGCTTGTAGTTCGTGAGCCAGCCGCCGATGCCCATGCCGCGCGTGAAGCCCGGCCAGTCCTTCGCCTCGGCGAAAAGCCCCGTCAGCGTCGCAAGCGCCGCAAGCGCGAGGCGGGTGGTTGATTTCAGTTTCATGATTGTTTTGTCCTTTTCTGTTGGATGTGCCGTCTCATCGTTTTGTAGAGTAGAGACCCACGCCTCGGCGTTGTCGCCGGTGCGACTTCCCACTCGTCAAACCGTACGTGCGGATTTCCCGCATGCGGCTTTCCGTCGAGCGCTTTTCCCGTTGCCATGGATTCTTCCCTTTCTTTGACTGTCAAGCGCACATTATAGCATTTTTCTTGTCAAATCCGCACCCTCCTCACGTCCGCCCACGGCGGAGGACGTCGGGCTGATGAGCGTCGCGGGCGAACGCGGCGCGGGCAACCTTGGCGTCAGGGGCATGTCTGATGTCGAGGCGATGGAGAAGGACGGTGCCGACCGCACGGCGATCTGGCGCAGGACCGGCTGGTGGCGCGGCGTGGACGGGAAGTGGCGTTTCGAGCTGCCGTCCGTCAGGATGAGGGACGAGAGGGAACTCTACGCCGCGCTTATCGAAGGAGGCAACGAGACGACGCTCGGGAGGCTGCTCGACGCGCCCGAACTGTTCAAGGCATATCCGCAGTTGGAGGACACGAAGATTGTCCTGTCGCCAGAGCAAGTTCAACCGGGTGAACCTGGTGGGTGGTATGACAGGCTCAAGAACGAAATCGTCCTTTTCGACGCCGGCACTGTTTCCCTGAAGGACATGCCGAAAAAGGAAAGGGGCCTGCGCGACCATTACGAGAGGATCCTTAACTCGGACGAGTATCTGAATAGGGCGTTCGAAAAAATGGCCGCGCTCGGCATCGAACATGGCACGTAGGAAAGATGAGGGCGCGCAAGGCCCTGCCGGTCATAAGGAGCGTGACGACGGACAACGGCTGCGAGTTCCTCGACCAGAAAAGGCTCGACAGGGCGTTCAGGGCCGAGACCTGCTACATGAGGGCCTACGCCTCGTACGAAAAGGGCTCCATAGAGAACTGCAACCGCCTCGTCCCCCGTCACCACAAGCACCCTGTCTTAACGATAGGAGGAAATGGCGTGAATCGTGTTCGAAAGACGCGCCTTCGCCGCCATCGAATCACATTCCGTGCCAAAGAAAATGCGCATCGCGCACGATTCAAACGCCGTATAAATCATATCGGCAATGCGCTTCACATTCAATCCTTTCGGAAAATCCCCACATCGCTCGGCTTCCCGTGCCAATCGCTGGATGAGTTCCAGCAGGGGACGCGTCTGCAGATTGATGCGAGCGCCCATGTCTTCACCCTGACGCACCATTTCCATGACAAAGTCGAAGACGGCAATGACAAATTCGCGCTCGCGAAACATGACGTCGACAACGGCATGGCAGACCCTCTCCAGCCGCACCGAGGCCCGGTCACGCGTCAGCAGCGCCTCCCGGCTACGCACGTCAATTTCAGCAATGACCGTGGCGATCGCCGCGTCCATGACATCGCGCTTCGACCTGAAGCATCGGTACATCGCCGTGCGCGCGACCTTCGCGGCTTCGGCGATCATGAGGAAAGAAACGTTTTCGTAGCCGATCTGCGCGAACAGACCAAGGGCAATCTTGGCGATCTCCCGCTTTCGTCGCGTCACGTCTACCTTTTGCGGCATCTTCCGGCGGTGACCTTATTTCTTGTTGCTATTGCCGAGAAAGCGCAGGATGTGCAGGAAGAGATTGATGAAGTCCAGGTAAAGCGTCAGCGCACCAAGGATGCCGACACGCTGGCGAGCCGCCGCGTCAAGCTCCCCCTCGGCTGCCGCAAGCTGGCGGATCTTCTGCGCGTCATACATTGTCAGTCCCGTGAAGACAAGGATGCCCACAAAGGAAAGCACAAGGTCAAAGCCAGAAGACTTCGTGAACATGTTCACGATGCCCGCGAGAATCAGGCCCCAAAGGGCCATGCCGCAAACCGAGCCAACGCTCGACAGATCGCTCTTCGTGAGCGTGCCCCAGATCGCAAGGCCGCCGAACATGCCCGCCGTAATGAAGAAGACCTGCTGGACGAGCGCCAGGTCGTAGGCAATGAAAACAACCGAGAGCGTCAGCCCATTCACCGCCGCATACGCGGCAAACGTAAGATACGCAAGCGCAACCGGCATCTTCCGGATGGCAAGGCTCAGGACCAGCACGAGCGCGAGTTCCGCCAAGATGCAGCCCATGAAGCCAGGGCCTTGCAGGACCTTCTGCCAAAGTCCGCTCGACGCCGTGTACCACGCGACGACGCCAGACAGCGCAAGCCCCGCGCACATCCACCCGTAGACGATCTTGAAGGTCGCCGCAATCTTGGTTTGCCGCGCCCCCAACGCATAATCGGGATTTCCAAACTGCTTCTCAAAATCAATCATGGTCTTGTTTCCTTTCTTTGACAGAAGTATGGGTTTATTATATCAAAATTCACTGCCCTCAGGTGTCCAAAGAGTGGGAAAAAACACCTGCCTTGCGCAAGGCGTTCGGGACGCGCTTGCGTCAGACAGGGAACGGATGGTATAATGCATGTCAAATGAAACGCGTCTTCATCGCACTGAGAATGGCAGGCGTCGCCGGGCAAGAGAAACTCGCCGGGATCTTCCGCTTTTTAGGCGAAAATCACGACTGGGACATCACGCTCGTCCGCACAGCCGCCGAATTCACGCCCGAACGAGTCCACGCCGCGCTTCAAGAGGACTACGACGGCTTCATCGTCTCCATTCCCGACACGGAGAGGACAGCCGCCCTTCTTGCGGCGACGGACATTCCGACGCTCGTGATGGACATCCACGACCCCGCACTTGCCGCGCGAAAGAAGAACATCGTCTTCATCCGCAATTCGCCCGAGGAGATCGGGCACGCCGCCGCCAATCATCTGCTCTCGACAGGCCGATGCCGCTCATATGCGTTCATCCACCATCCCGCAATCCTTGAATGGAGCGTGGACCGGTTTCGCGCCTTTCGCGAGACGTTGCGCGACCACGGCCTTTGGGCGCATGAACTGAACGGGCCCGCCGAACTCAAAGGACTGGAACGGCCCATCGGCGTGTTTGCCGCGAACGACGACTGTGGCTATGATGCGCTCGAATACTGTCGCCGGCATCGACTCCATGTGCCTGAAGACATACTTATGCTCGGCACGAACAACGATGCGCTCATCTGCGAAAACTGCCGTCCGCGCCTGACATCCATTCAGCCCGACTTTGAACAAGAGGGCTTCCTCTCCGCACAGACGCTCGACGCCCTGATGCGCGGCGAAACGGCGAAGCCTCTGCTCTATGTCGGCGTAAAGGCCGTCGTGCGCCGCGATTCGACAGCCGACGTCTCGGTTGCGGGCAAGCTCGTCCAAAAAGCCGTCGCCTACATCCGAAAGAACGCCCTGCAGGGCATCTCCGCTCGTGATGTCGTCGCGCACATGGGCTGCTCACGACGACTTGCCGACCTGCGCTTCCATGAGCTTATGGGGACTTCTATCGGCGAGATGATCATCTCCATCCGGTTAGACGAAGTCAAGCGACGGCTTTCCTCCACGCGCGAATCCATCGACACGATTGCCGCAGACTGCGGCTATGAGAATCCGAATTCTCTGAAGAACCTCTTCAAGAAACGGTTTGGCCTGTCCATGCGCGATTGGCGTCGCCAAGCCTGACCTATCGCAAAAGCGTGTCAAGATCAGACGCCGTCAACGTCTCCATCATCTGTGCGTCTGTCGTGGATACCGTCGCTTGAATGACGGCCTGTTTGCGACGCTGAAGCGCAAGGACCTTCTCTTCGATGGTTCCCGACGCGATCATCTTCACGACATAAACCGTCTTCTTCTGCCCGATGCGGTGCGCACGGTCCGTCGCCTGGTCCTCGACGGCGGGATTCCACCACGGGTCATAGTGCATGACCATGTCCGCACCCGTCAAGTTGAGGCCGGTGCCGCCCGCCATGAGAGAAATGAGAAAGACCGGCATCTTCGGATCTCGATTGAAGCGATTGCACACGCCGAGCCGATCTTTCGTCGATCCGTCCAGATAGCAGAACGGGATTCCGGCGCGAACCAGTTCGTCCGAAAGGACCTTCAGCATCTTGACGAACTGCGAAAAGACGAGAATCTTGTGTCCGCCCTCGACGGCGGCGACAAGCTGCTCCATAAACGGCTCGACCTTCGCCCGCGCGGCGATCTGCCGCAGCCTCATCAACATCACGAGAAGCTCGAACTTCGACTTCGCGAAGCCCTTCGCGCTGACAATGGATCGCGCCTCGCGCCGCGTCTTCGCGAGTTCCATCGCGTATTCGCGTTGGAAGTCTTCTGAGATCGGGCAATAGGAGACCTTGACGATCTTTTCGGGAAGATCTTTCGCAACGGACTTCTTGACACGCCGCAGGATAAACGGCGCGATCTTGCGCTTCAGCCGCTCGATCGTCCGTGTGTCGCCAAACTGCCGGATCGGATCCTCATAGTTCAAGCGGAATGTCTCGTAATCGCCCAGATAGCCCGGCATAAGAAAGTCAAAGATCGACCAGACGTCCGCGACAGAGTTCTCTACGGGCGTTCCCGTCAGGACAAGCTTGCGATCCGCCTCCAGCAACTTTACGGCCTGCGCGTTCTTCGTCTCACGATTCTTGATGTGTTGCGCCTCGTCCAAGACCACTGCGCCAAAATGTCGTCCGCAGTAGGCCTTGTCAAAGTCGCGCTGAAGGAGCGCATAGGACGTGATGACAAGATCCGACGCATCGATTCGCCAAAAGTCGCGCGCACGATCCGCGCCGGAGACGACCAACGCCCGCATCTCAGGCGTAAACTTCTGAGCTTCGGCCTCCCAATTGCGAACAAGCGACGTAGGGCAGACGATCAGCGCGGGCTTCCGCGCGGCAGGGGCTGACGCATCTCCTCGTCTGCATGTCGGCGGGAGAGAAAGCCATGTCAGAGTCTGGAGCGTCTTGCCAAGGCCCATCTCGTCCGCCAGAAGTCCCGAAAGCCCCGCCTCCTCGAGAAAACGCATCCAATAAACGCCTTGCTTCTGATAAGGTCGCAAAACTTTGTCAAGCGCACCCAGAGCAATCGGCTCGAACCGCGCGTTCGGATTGCCACGCCTCTCGGCAGCCGTCCGCCAAGCCGCCGCACCCGAATCATCGAGATCGACGGCATCCAGAATCGACTCCAACGACGAGCGCACATACGGGGCGTAGACGCCTTTCACTCGAAACCAGCCCGGCTTCGCACCTCCCTGAGTCGCCGTGCAGTCAGCGAAAATCTCATGCATCTTCTCTATGGCGTCGCCGTCCAGAAGATAGACTTGACCGTTCTTCAGTATGCATCCGTCATGACGATTCAACGCGGCCTGGATCTCAATCTGCGAGACGTCTTCCCCTTGCGCGTCAAATTCATAGGCGACGTCAAACGCGCCGTTCGGCGCGTCCTTCACCTTGACGACCGGGACAATTGTGCGGAAACTGTCCATCAAAGCCGAGAGGCGGCCCGAGATCTGGATCGTCCAATCCTTCCGGCGCCGGAACTTCGGATAGCCCGAACCCAGGAAGTTCATCACCTTCTGCGGATTCGTAACCGAAAGGCGAAGCCCCCCTTCTTGACCAGACTCAAACCCCCATTCCTTCAGTTCCGCCAATGCCTCTCGCTCGGCTTTCAGCGACCGCGTGCGCCGCACGAGATCGTCATCGGGATCCTTCAAGTAGACCGTCCGAGGAGACTGTACCGATCCCGCCGGAAAGTCAATGTCCCCATACCAAGCGTCCAATTCAATCGAAAGGGACGCACGCGTGCCAAAGAGATTCGCAAAGAACTTCGGCACCATGGGAATCTCGATGAAATCGGCGTCGAAGTCAGACTCTGAGGCCGAGGCGGGAAAGGCCCCGCCTGCGCTCCGTTCGTCCTCCTTGGTTTTCTCCTCCTCAAGCTCGTCCGTCTCCATCGCCCACAAGGCAATGCCAATGGACAACACATGCTCGCAGATGCGCCCGTAACGCTGGTTAGTGGCGCAGGGGCACATTGACCGAACGCTTCCGCCGCGTTCAAGATGGAAACGCACCGGCATGTCCCAACCGTCAGATTGACGGATCTTGCCCGAGACAATCAGCGTCTCGTCGTCGTAGTGAACGTCCGAAACTGCGCCCGTGTTGCACAGCGCAAGGCCTTGGTTAAAGACATCCTTCCCGCCCCAGCCCTCCAGCTCCGCGCGCGTAATTCCTGACCGGATCATGGCTTGTCAAAAGAGGTCACGCGTTGGCCTGCGTCAAGACCTCGAGTTCCGTCGCGGCCGACTCCCAGTCCGCCGTGTAGCGATCGATCTCAAACTGGAGCGTGCGGACCTGCCGATTCACCTCAGCGAAATTCGTCGTCGGCGTCGGGTTGAAGAGTTCAGCCGAGGCCGCATCCAACGCCTTCTGCAGCTCGTCTATCTTGCGTTCGGCCGTCTCGACGCGTGTCTTCAGCTCACGCATTTTCGGCGCGATCTTCGCCCGTTCGGCCGCACGTTGTTGACGCAGCTCTTTCGAAGAGGGCCTTGACGCCTTTTCTATCGGAGCGTCCGAGACGTTCTGACTGGCCGATGATTCGGCTCTTCGATTCGCGTTTTCCCGCTCTGCCTTCTTCTCGCAGTAGTAATCGTAACCGCCCGGATATTCGCGGATGCCTTCGCGCGTGATTTCGAGGATGCTGGTCGCCACGGCCCGCACGAAGTCAATGTCATGCGAAACGAGCAAGATCGTTCCCGTGTATTTCTGAAGCGCTTCCTGCAAAAGGCGACGGCCGTCCAAGTCCAAGTGCGTCGTCGGCTCGTCCAGCAACAGGAAGTTCGGCGTCGTGAGGAAAAGCCGCAGGAACGCAAGACGGATCTTTTCGCCGCCTGACAGCACGCCCGCCGGCTTCTCGACGTCATTCTCGTCAAAGCCAAACGCACCCAGCTGATTGCGGAAGACCTTCTCCGGTCCGCCGCCCCGCGCATCCCAGGCGTTCTTCGCATTCCGGTAGACGGTGAGGTCTGGAGGTATCGTCTCGGCGAACTCCTGCGAAAGATAGCCGGGGAGCACGTTGTGCCCGATGACGGCCTTTCCTTCGGTCGGTTGGCGCGTGCCGGCGATGATGCGCATCAACGTCGTCTTGCCAAGGCCGTTATAGCCGATGAGCGCAATCTTGTCGCCGCGCGTAATGTTGAACTCAAGGCCCGAAAAGACGTTCTTCACGCCGTCATAGGAAAAGCCAAGATTCTCGCAGCGGAACATCTCGATCCCGCTCGGCGGCGGCTCCGCGAGACGCAAGCGACCCGAAGTCGTATAACGCTTCGGCAAGACGACCCGCGCCTCGTCGATCTTGTCGATGAGCTTCTGCCGCGATTGGGCCTGTGCGGCCTTTGTCGCCTGCGCACGGAAGCGATCCACAAACCGCTGCAGCTGTTCACGATGGTGGTCTTGGTTCTCCTTCGCGGCCTTCAGATGCTCGTAGCGGACCTCGCGCTCGGTCAGGTAATAGTCGAGGTTGCCCTCATAACGCGTCGCCGTGCCCGCATCAACCTCGACGATGATGTCCGTCAGCGTGCGCAGAAGATAACGGTCATGGGAGATAAGCATCAGCGTCCCGTCGTAAGCGCGCAAGAACTTCTGAAGCCAGTCCACCGCTGGCAGGTCGAGGTAGTTCGACGGTTCGTCAAGCAGGAGAAGGTCTGGCTTCGAGGCCAGGACGCGAGAGAGTTCCGCGCGCATGCGCCATCCCCCGGAAAAGGACTTGAACGGCTTCGCAAAGTCCTCGGTCGCGAACCCCAGCCCGCCCAGCGCAATCTTGACGCGCGTTTCGATATCGTAGCCGCCGAGATGCTCGAACTTGGTTTGGAGTTCTCCATATCGCCGCATCTTCACGGGATCCGTCAGATCGGGCTCCAAGGCCTCCATCTCGGCCTCCATCTCGCTTAAGCCCGGAATGCCTCGCAACGAGTACTCGAGAAGCGTTTCCTCGGGCGTGTCCGGCGCCGGGTTCTGGCGCGTGAAGCCAATGCGCGGACTCGCCTCAATGACGAACTCGCCCTTGTCCGTTGACATCTCGCCAAGGATGATCTTGAAAAGAGTCGACTTGCCGGAGCCGTTCGGGCCGACAACACCCACGCGATCTCCCTTGTTGACGCGAAACGTGACATCCGTCAAAACGTCTTGATGCCCGTAATGGACCGAGATTCCCCTAAAGTCTAACACGTGATTCCTCCGCCTGTCCGAGAGCTGACGTCACCCAGGCCTTGCATCCATGAGTCCGCATCTGTGCCGCGATCGCCTGTGCCTCCGGCTCATCCGCCGCAAATCCGTAGACAACGGACCCCGAACCACTCATCAACACGTCGGACGCGCCAGCCGCGACCAATGCCGCAAGCGCCATCGCAATTTCCGGATGCAACGCGCACGCCGCGGCCTGAAGGTCATTGACAGGCACCGTCGTCGGCTCTGTTCGCGGCACACAACGGGAAAAGACCTCGGCCGTGGACGATGAGACGCCCGGATAGGCCAAGATCAGGAACTGTTTTCCCGAAGCCTGTCGGGGCTTCGCGGGGCGCACGCATTCACCGCGTCCCTCCATCCAAACCGGCGTGCGCAACTGCTGGGCGAGGACCAGCGCGGGAATATCACAGCCAACCGTCGCGCCAACGGCCGCAAGCTCTGCCGGCGAGAGACCGAGCCTCCAAAGGTCATTCAACGCGCACAAGACGGCCGCGGCATCGGCGCTTCCGCCTCCAAGTCCGCCACCCGCCGGAATGCGCTTAGTGACACGGACATTCACGCCCCGAGACGTTGTCGCCGTCGGATACGCCATGCGCAAGGCCAACGCAGCCCGGACAATCAGGTCCTTTTCCCCATAACCCGTGTCCGTTCGGATCAAAGCGTCATCTGACCAATCGATCTCAAGCGTGTCCGCAAGAACAATTGGCTGGACGAGCGAACGCAACGTGTGATACCCATCCGCACGCCGTCCGTAGACCTCAAGCGTGAGGTTGATCTTCGCGTGAGCTTCGACTTGCAACGCCTCAGCCTCTCAAGTCGGCAATCGCCGAGGCCACGTTCGCAAACAACTGCGCCAGCTTTGCCTTCGGGATTGTCGAGAACGCCAGACGAATCAGCCCCGAAAGGACGATTGTCCCCGTCGAGTAGTTCGCGATCAACCGCTGGCGAACCTTCTCGGCCTCCACGCCACGCGGCTTCACGCACATGAAGTAGCCCGAATTGAACGGCATGACCTCGAACAGCTTGTCATACTCAGGATGCGCGGAGAGAATGCGGCGAATCTCATCGTAACGCGCGCGCAACACATTGTATTTCAGCTTCTTCTGCTCGTCATACCGCGCATCCGAATACGCGGCAATTGCCAGATGCTGGCCTATCGAGGAGACATTGGAGATCGCCGAACGGACATTGCCGGCGGCCTTCGCTTCAAGGGCCTTGAGCTGCTCGTCCGTCGCGCCTTTGAACGCAAAGGAGATGAAGCCGACGCGCAACCCCCAGACATAGTCCTCCTTCGTCGTGCCGTCGAGCTTGACGGCGAGGACATTGGGATCCAGCGTCGCAAAGTCCGCAAAGAGCGATTCGCCATGAATGCCCTTTTCGTAGACGAGACCAAAGTAGGCGTCATCAAGAATGACGATGACCTTCTTCCCGGCCTTCGCCGCCGCACGGACGGCGGAAACGATCTTCTTCGCGTCGTCAAATGTCGCGGTATAGCCCGTCGGGTTGTTCGGGAAGTTGAGAATCAGCAGTTTCTTCGCACTAGGCGCAAGCAGCGCCGCCTTCATTGCCGCCGCGTCAAAATGCCCGCGCTTGAAGGTGTTGAAGTGCCGGACTTTGCAGCCGACAGCCTCCTGGAAGACCAATTCGTAGTTGTCCCAAAAAAGATCGGGGATGACCAACTCGTCCTTTGTGCCGGCAAAGAGTTCCGCCGCAATGCGCAACCCGTGGGTAAGCGCGTTCGTGACGACGGGATTCGAATAGCGGACATTCTTAAGAGACGGGTTCTTCTTCAGTTCCATCGCACGCCACTGTTCACGCACTGCGGGCAACCCGAAGCTTCCGGCGTAGAGGAATGCCTTGCGCCCCAACGGGACGTTTTTCGAGAAGCAGTCCATGACGAGCGGAGAGCCATCCTCTTCAAAAGCCATGCCAATCGTTGCGTTGATGGCGCAGCCTTTGGCTTCGCTGCCTTGGCCGAGAATGCCGCCATAAGGGAAATACATGCGTTTCCCTTCAGCGGAAAGGAAATCCACCGCAGGGCCAAGCGCCCGGTTGAGTTGCTTCGCGAGTTTGTTCATCAAAAGAACCTTTAGATTTAGAACAGGGGTTTCGGAGCTTCCATCATCGTCCGCCATTCTTGATCTTGACGGAGCTTCTGCCGATGCTTCTGCAGCAAGAGATAATCGATGCGGTTGCGATAAAGCTCGTCACAGACGAACTCGTTGAGATAGACAAGGTGTGCCGCGCGCGCTCCTGCGCGAAACGAATCGGAAGTCTCGGACTTCATCTGAAGTTCGGGCAGGACGGCAAGGAGTTTGGAGGCCGCCCGCGCATCGCCGACAATACGCGCATAACGATCGCCAAAACAAATGAACCCCCCGCTCCGAAGCGTGCGGTCTATTTCGGTCCGCGCGGCGTTGACTTTCTTGACAAGCGTCTGCACGGCCTCATTCTTGACGAATTCTCCCTCAAACGAATAGGAAACGGTCGTTTTCGGCGTGGCAGGCTTCACTTTCTTCGGCTTCTTGGGCAACGGATTGTCGTCAAAGAGGTCATCAAGGGAGATGTCGTCCTCGTCATTCGCTGTCGAAGCTGAAACCGGTTCGGGCGTAGCAGCCTGAGGACCGGCCGGCTCCGTCAGGACCTCGGCCTTGACCCCTACTTGCGTCTTCAAGAACTCCGTCCAGTCCACAACCTGTCCCGTCACGGGGATTCGATTGATCCGAATCCCCGTGCCCCACCGCTCGACCTGATACGGCGGCGGAATGAACTTGCCGTTCACGAAAACAAGGCCTTCGGAAAAGGCGCGTCCTTTCGTCACACCGAGCGCCTTGCCGCTCTCACGCGGAATCTCGGGGAAAGCCCCTGCTGTCACCGCACCAAGCAACAACATCGTTGACAAAACTTTTCTCATAAATTGAAACTCAAAAGCTACAAAATGCCTTGTTTGGGACAAAGTATAGCAAATCCAACGCCCACCGTCAACGCGCCTCGTTGCGGTCCCCTCCTCTCGCCGGAGACGGCCCTTCCTCTCTGGCCGTAGGGTAATTGATTAGGCGTTCTTCACCCAAGCGTGGGCGGAGTCCATCGAAGAGATGAGTCCGCGCCCCTGATTGCCAGCCATAGTCCAAAGGTAATACATATTGTAGCCCGGTGCGCCGACAAGCGGATGATACCCTTCGGCAATCGCGACCGTGTCGTAGCTCGAGACGCGATACGCCTCATTCAGGCGCTCGCCGAACTTCGGCGCGACAACCCCTTCTGGCGTGTAGACGCTCTGGAAGCCAAAGCCTTCGTTCGGTTCCCCCGCGCCCGCGCCAACCTTGTCAAAAAGATAGAAATAGGTCTCTTCCATGTCGAGTTCAGCCGGCGGGTTGTTGACGTCGTGACGGTGGCTCGGATAGCCAGACCAGTTGCCGGACGGAATCATGCCCTCGCCGATGTAGAAATGCTCGGAGTCGAACTTCTCGTCAAGGATGATCTCGGACGTGCGCGTCCAGTTGTCCTTGCCAAGCGCAATGTGCCGCGTGTCCTCAGGCTTGATGAGCGTCGGCTTCGCGGTGTCGCGCGTCACGGGAGATCCGTTGTAGGCAAGTTCAACGTCGCTGAGCGCGGTGATCGCGTAGCGCGTGCGGCGCGGCAGGTACAGGCAGTGGGGCTTGCCCGTGAACGGGCTCTTGCGCCCGTCCGTCACCTCAAACGACCAGCCGTCGCCCTTTGCCGCGAAACTCCCGCCCATAAGGACGAACGCGACTTCGGTCTCGTCGGTCTCGCCCGCGTAGGACGTGCCTTTCGCGAGCTTGAGGAGACCGAATTTCGTCAGCTCCATCTTGTACTCGCCAACGTCAAAGATCTTGTTGTAGCCCTGCACGGGCTTCAGGGGAATCCGAAGGTTCATTTTGTTTTTCCTTTCATTTGGCAAAAAAGCGATATTCGGTTGTCGAGCGGAAGATCTGCCCGGGACGGAGAACCGTATCGGGCCAATTCGGCTTGTTGACGGAATCAGGATAAGCCTGCGTCTCAAAGGCGTAGCCGGCAAACGGGAAGAGCGCACGCCCGAACTGGTCCTTCAGTTGTGCGCCCAATGCGCCGCCCGCATAGAACTGCAGGCCGCGCTCGGTCGTCCAAGTCTCCAGCCGACGGCCCGAACCGTCCTCCTCGGCGATTGCCGCGCAAGCCAATGAACCGTCCTGCGACCGCAGCGCCCAATTGTGGTCATACTGTCCATTGCGCCGCGCACTGACGACCTGCGGCGCCGTGAAGTCGAAGTCCGTCCCGGCGACCGGGACAATCTCGCCTGTCGTGATCTGCCCGACGCCCGTCGGCGTGTAGGCGTCCGCCAAGAGCGTGACCGTCGAAGCGTCGACCGGACGCCGCGCCTCGCCGCTGAGATTGAAGTAGACGTGGTGCGTGAAGTTCACGGGCGTCGGACGATCCGTCGTCGCCGTCCATTCGATGCGCCAGACATTCGCTTTCGTGAAGGTATAGACGCACGTGACAGACAGCGTGCCGGGGAAGCCGCCTTCGCCATCCGGACTCGTCAGGCGCAGTTCCAACGCCTCGTTTTCGTCCGGGTCCACAAACGGCCGCGCCGCCCAGATCTTGTCGTGAAAGCCCGTCGGGCCTCCGTGCAGCAGACACGGCAGGCCGTCCGGCGCAATGTTCGTCGGCAGTTTGTAGACAACGCCGTCGATCGTGAAGCGTCCGTCCGCGATGCGGTTCGCATAGCGCCCGACAAGCGAGCCGCCGAAGCCGGGCTTCGAGAAGTCGAGCGAAAGCGCGACAT
The DNA here is from genome assembly GCA_934635225.1 of uncultured Kiritimatiellota bacterium. Taxonomy (GTDB): domain Bacteria; phylum Verrucomicrobiota; class Kiritimatiellia; order RFP12; family UBA1067; genus UBA1067. Next base: position 27,325 of record CAKTYZ010000007.1, on the reverse strand, counting down.
TCTCGCAGATGCCGTTGCGATCGGGAACCGAGAGACGCTTCACCTTGCCTCCGTAGTCGAGGACTTCAAGTTCCGCGCCGTCGCCCCCATGAAGAACATAAGACGTCATGTCCAACCTCCCTTCCCTGTTCAGGCCTCCAACTTCCAGCCATTCAGATACGGCACATCCAGCTTTGCGTTCAGCTCGGCGGATGCGCCCGTGAAGACTTCCCGTGCCGGATCCCATGTCACTGACGAACGGCCTGCGTGCGCCGCAATGTTCGCCAAATGGCAGATGGTCGCGCTGCGATGGCCGACTTCGACCGGGCACGCGCACGGACGGCCCGTGAAGACCGCGTCGACGAAGTCGAGCTCGTGCGAGCCATTCGCCGCCGGGTTGCAGTACAGCCGGACGTCGCGTCCTCGCAAATCGTTCTCCGTGAAGTTCTTGAGCGCGTCTGGCATTTCAAGTTTGCTGCGCGAGACAAAGAGGTCTCCCTTTGCGCCATGAAAGCAAAGCCCGTTTCGTCCGATCGTCTGCTCGTCGCCGACATGTGCCCGGAAACCGTCCGCATACACGATGTCAAAGGAATAATGCACCGCCTGATCAAGATACCGGTTGCAGCGCACGGGATCGCGCAGATCCGTCTTTACGTTCTCAATCGCGATCGGGCCGCCCGTCGCGTCCAAGCCAAGCGCCCACTGCAGGATGTCAATGTGGTGAGCCCCCCAGTCCGCGAGCGAACCGTTACCCGTGCGCGAGTTCCAGCGCCAGCAGACGGGCGCGTGAATGGCGGGAATGTAGGCGTCGTTCTCCCAATGCCGGACAGGCCCGAGGTAGAGGTCCCACATCGCCTTGTCGCCGAGCCACGGGGGGATCCCCTGCGGCGTGCAGTCGCGCGTATAGCCATTCTTGAGGCTGTCGTTGTGCGCGTAACAGAGACCGATCGTGCAGCTCTTGCAATCCCCAAGCGCATGATTGCGAACGAGCTCTGCCGCAAGGCGGAAACGCCCGTCACTGCGCTGCTGCGAACCGACCTGGAAGATGCGGCCCGTCTTCGCGGCGATTGTGCGCAGGACTTTGCCCTCGTTGACGCCAAGCGTCAGCGGCTTCTGGCAATAGACGTGCTTGCCGGCCTTCATCGCCTCCGCCGAAATGAGCGCGTGCCAGTAGTCGCCCGTCGAGACCAGCACCGCGTCCACATCAGGATCGGCAATGACCTCACGCCAGTCTGCAACGCTCTTCGTCGCAGACGTCTGGTACTTTGCGTCAATCAGGCGCTTCACGGGGTCGCGCCCAAGAAGCGTCTTCGCATCGTAGCCGTGGAAGCGCGACTCCTTAATCGGATCGCACGCGGCGACGAAGCGGACGCGCGGATCTTTCCACAGTTGACGCAAGTTGCTGACGCCCATCGCGCCACAGCCGACAATCGCCAGATTGAGCCGTCCGCTCGGAGGCGGCGTCCCCACGGGCACTTCCACAATGTTCGGAATGCCCCCATCCGTCGCGCATCCGCCCGCTGCGAATAACGTGGCAAAAGCCGAACTCTTCACAAAGTCTCTGCGATTCAGTTTCATCAGAGGATTCCTTTCAGGTAAACAGCCGATTCCGTTACGTCATCAAAGGTGTTGCGCCGCGTCTCGCATTCGACGATGGCCCACTTCGCGCCGCTGGCGGCGGCTTCGGGGAGAATCAATCCCCACGCGTTCGCATCGTCTCCGTCACCAACGGCGCGGCCACCGCCCGGTTTGGCGTGGATGGACGGCACGCGCCCCGCAAGGCGCTGGAGCCACACGACGGGATCGTCGCCCGCAAGCTTCACGTGACCGACATCCAGTTCGAAGTCCACGCCTGCCTTCTCGAAGAGATCCAGCGGACAACTTCCGTCCGCAAACTTCGTGGTCAGCTCTATCTGGTGGTTGTGGAATCCCGTGCGGATGCCGACGGCGGCAAACTTCGCGCGGAAGCCCGCCAGTTTTTCGACGCGCGCCTGCCACGAGCCCTTGTCCAGCTTCTTCGAGCCGATCCACGGTTCAAAGACGAAATCTATCCTGAATCGACGGCAGAACTCGACGAAACGGCTGAAGCCGTCTGGCGTTTCGACCATCTCAGCCTTAAACGGCATGTCCACGATGCGCAGGCCTTCACCGTCCAGCATCTTCTCAAGCTCGTTCCAGTCCATCGAGTAAAAGCCGAGAGACTGCACGCCCGTGTAGCCTATCGAACGAAGCTTGCGCAGGGATCCGGCCGGATCTTGCCGCCAGAGGTCATTGACGCTCCACATCTGGACGCCGAGCTGAAGCGCGTTCTTCTTCTCAAGTCCCGCAAACTTCCGCACGCCCGTACGCGCCGTCTCGCGCGGCGTCGTCTGGCAGTAAGACGGTTTGAAAAGCTCTATTGACAGCCATGGCGTCGCACCCATGCCGTCAAGCGTCTTGAAGAGGCTCTTCCACGGCGCCGCGCCGTCGCCGGGCCACACGCGGTCGGCATCGACGAGCGTCTCGCGCGGCTTCGCGAACGTGTAGTCGTTCACGTGCAAGACGGGCAGCTGCGAAGCCTTCAGGCGCGCGAAGGACCCGAAGCGACTGCCGCCCCGATAGGCGTGATAGACGTCCGCAAGCAGCGCCGTGTCGTTTCGTCCGAGCGTCTTCAACACGTCCAGGGCGTCTTCAAGCGTCTGGAGGTTGACCGAATGGCCCCAGTATTCCAACAGCGGCTTCACGCCCGACGCGTCGCCGAGGTCGCAGACCGCGCGGAAACGCTCGGCGATCTCTTCATGCGTGAGGATCGGCGAGCCCGGCCTGTGGACGCCGAACATCGACGCGGCGATGTTCGGGCACCCCATCTCGGCGAGAAGCACCATGTCGCGCCTCGTCTCCTCCAGCCCCGCCGCGCGCACGGACGGGTCGGGGTTCGTCCATTGCCCGAATGCGATGCCGTTGACGAATTCCAGGCCATTGTCTCGCGCAAAAGCGACGATGTCCTTCAGTTCCCCGGCCTCCTTTGCGGCGCGGATGTCCGCCATCCACGGCTCGAAGCCCGAAAAGCCCCCGGCAACCGCTGCACGGACTTGCTCGCCGAGCGTCAGCTTGTAGGTCCGGAGGGTTGAGGCATTGAGCGCAAACTTGCCCTTCAGCGCCTCCGGAAGGCTGCACCCGCCGAAAAACGAGACGGCACCCGAAGCGGTCAGCGTCTGCAGAAAGTCTCGCCTTGTCATTGGCATCCGAGTCCCTTGCTTACTTCTTGCGAAAAACCATCGTGGTAACGGACCATGTGCCATAGGGCAGGGGCAGGTACTTGTACTCGCCCGCATAACGGACATAGAGCTTCGGACGCGGCTCGTTCCATCTGCGCCCCTTCAGGCCGCGCCCGGCACTGCAGACGCAGACTAGCACGCATTCGCCGTCCGGATTGCGAAAGAGCAACGTCTCCATGCCATCGCGATCGCCTTCCGCCCGCAGGACTTCCGCGCCTTCACGGACAAACGGTCCGATATGGCGGAAGACGTTGTACTGCGCACTCGGCTTGAAGTCGCCCGTTTCGGGCTCGACCGTGACGAGACCCATGCAGAGGTGTGGCCCCACGAGCGGCTGTCCGTCCATGTCCAGACAGAGATTCCACCCCGTGAAAGACTGGCAGCCGTTCTCGAACGCGCGGCGAATCTTGCCGGCCCACCACTGCTCGTTGCGGCTCGGGTCATGTTTTGCCGGCCCCATCTCGGTATGGTAGAACGGAATCTGCGGATAGGCCTTCTTCAGCTCCCACATCTTCTCCTCGCCGTTGCTGTACGAGTGCCAGGCAATGCCACGGATGACTTCGGACAAGCCGAGTTCTCCCAGCTGCCGCACGAGACGGTCTCCGCCGTCAGCGTAGTTCCAGTCCCACAGCCAGACCTGGGCGGACAGCTTCTCCGCCTTCAGGCGCGCGGCCAGAAGCTTCGCGACAGCGGCCTCCTGCTCGGCGGAGAAGACACAGCTCGGATAGGTCCCGTGCGTCGAGAGCGCGGCCTCGTTCTGCGCCGTGACGGCCCGCACGGCGATGCCGCGCTTGCCGCATTCGCGCACGTAGGCCGCGAGATAGTTCGCATACGCGGACTCGCAGCCGTCCTTGAAGTGTCCGTCAATGAAGTTCCCCGTCGTCTTCATCCAGCTGGGCGGGCTCCATGGCGCGGCAAAGACGAAAAGGCCCGGATTGACTTTCTGCGCGGCCTTCACCATCGGGAACACCCAGTTGTCGTCGCGCGCGACGGAGAAGTGCTTCATCTCCACGTCGCCCGCGTGCTCATTGTAGTTGTAGATCGCCGTCGCGTAGTCGCTGGAGCCGATGTTGAGGCGCACGCCGCGGAGGCCCGCGCCCGTCTGGGGGGAGAAGACGGCTTCGAGCAGGCGAAGGCGCTTCTCGGGCTCCAGACGCGACAGGAGCCAGCACGACGCGTCGGTCATCGACACGCCCAGCCAGCTGAACCGCCCGCGAACCTCCGCCGCGTCAACGTCAATCGGCGCACGATTCGTGTAGGCGTGCGGGGTGAACGGCGACGTGCGGATCTCGCGGAAGCCGCGCTCCCCCGTCGTCTGGAAGACGGCGACGTCGACGTCGCCCTCTCCCGGCAGATAGGTCTCGCCGCAGGCCGCCCGCGCAAGACCGAGCGCGGCGGCGACGAAAAGGACAAGGGGCACGGACTTCATCACGGACCTCACTTGACAAGGTGCATCTCGATGTTCATGTTGCGGCAGAGGGCCGTCAGCTCCTCCGTGCGGTCGCCGTACATGAGCGCGTAGTGATGCTCCCAGCCGTTCTCCATGACTTCGCGGCGGACGGCCTCACAGCCCGCGTCAAACTTGATGTTGAGCGGCGTGCCGCGCACAAAGAGGTCCGTGTCGAGGCCCGTGCCCGTGCAGACGAGCATGCGGAAGCCCGTGCCGTCGCGCGTCTCGCCGAGTCGCGCGAGCGTGACGCGGCCGGGCTTCAGCGGGAACTCTCCCGTGCAGCCTTTCACGCCACCGCCCTCGACCGTCGCCGAGCAGTGCAGCTCGGGCTGGTAGCCCGGCTTGCAAAGCGAACACGGCGCCGCGCCGCAGTGCCAGACCGTGCCATGGTCGCCTTCGCAGACGATGAGGTCACAGAAGAACGGCAAGTCGTCCGAGAGGATCTGTCCGATGCGCATCATCACCGCGCCGTAGACGTCGCCTTCGCACGCCGTGAGGTAGCCGTGGTTCGTGAGGTGGCCAAGCGTCGAACAGACGGCTATGCCGTAGAACTCGTTGAGAATCACCTCAGGCCAGCAGCGCATCGCGAACGTGTCGACGAAGAACTTCTCCTTCAGCTTCATGACCGCCGCGATGAGGCGGGCGGACTTCTCCTTCTGGTCGCCGCGCGGGCCATCCGTCGGATGCGTCTTCAGGTCACCGTCAATGATCGCCAGGCCTTTCGCGACCTCGTCGTCCGTCAGGCTCTTCGCGACCGTGAAAAGCTCGTGTTCGGTGATGATCTTCACCTCGGGGCCAAGCGTGCGGCGGAGCATCATCTCGTCCGCACAGCTCGTGAAGAAGCCAGGGACGCGCCCGCCAATGAGGCCGATGCGCATGCGACCGAGGGCCTTCATCGCCCGAGCGACGCGGATCTGCTTCATGAGCTTCTCTTCCGCCTCGGGGGTGCCCGCCTGAGCGTGGACGTAGAAATAAGGGATGCCGAGACGCCACATGTGGTGGGCGTTCATGTTCGCCGCGCAGAACGAGTTGTTCTGGAGACGCCCGCCCGCCGGATCCGGCTCGGGCTGGGACCAGAGCAGCACGGGGACCTTGAGGCGTTGCGCGAACATCGGCGGCACGACGCCCAGCGAGAACGTGAGGAAGTGCGCCACGATGAGGTCGGGGCGGTCCTTCTCCCACTGGTCCAGAACCTCGATTGCCTCGCCTTCAAGCGCGAGCATGTGGTCGGGTGCCAGCACCTCGACGTCGGGGAGCGTCTTGAGAAACTTGATTGCGTCCGCACGCGCCGCTTCCAGCGTGTCGTTCGTCCAGTTGACCTTGGAAAGCGGCAGATAGCCGATCTTGAATGCCATTTGTTTGTCTTCCTTTCAGTGGTGAATCTTTGCGACGCCCACCGCCCGAGCACTCGCCCAGACGACAGACACCCGTTCTCGAGCGCAATTATACTATATTTGAGCGCGAGAAAGAAAGCACAAACGATGAATTTATTTGAGAAGACCTGAGAACTCAGTGTTCCTTGATCGTTCCCTTCAGCACGGCGATGAAGGCGGACTGCGGCACGTTGACGTGCCCGAACTCCTTCATGCGCGCCTTGCCGCGCTTCTGCTTCTCCAAGACCTTCATCTTGCGCGTGACATCGCCGCCGTAGAGCTTCGCCAAGACGTCCTTGCGGAACGGGCGGATGTCCTCGCGCGCAATGATCTCTTTCCCGATCGCCGCCTGCACGGGAATCTTGAATTGATGCGGCGGAATCGAATCGGCGAGGGCCTTGCACATCTGAAGTCCGCGCGTGCGGGCCTTGTCGCGATGGACCATCGTCGCAAACGCATCGACCGTCTCGCCGTTCAGCAGAATGTCCATGCGCACGATGTCCGAGACCTGATAGCCCGCCGGCTCATAGTCCATCGAGGCATAACCGTGCGAGACGGACTTCAGGGTGTCATGGAAATCGATCAGAATCTCGTTGAGCGGCAACTTGCAGTGAAGCATGACGCGCTTCGCGTCAATCGTCTCCGTGTCCTCGACAAGTCCGCGTCGGTCCATCACAATGCGCATGACGTCGCCGATCGATTCCGAAGGCGTGATGATGCGTGCGGTCAGGATCGGTTCCGAAATCGTCTCCAGGACGGACGGATCGGGCATCTGAAGCGGATTGTCGAGATCCTTCTCCTCGCCGTTCTTGAGCTTGAGCTTGTAGATGACGCCGGGCGAGGTCGAGATGATGTCGAGGCCGAACTCACGGCGCAGACGCTCCTGCACGATCTCCATGTGGAGAAGCCCGAGGAAGCCGCATCGGAAACCAAAGCCAAGCGCAAGAGACGCCTCATGGTGGAACGTGAAGGCCGAGTCATTGAGATGCAACTTCTCCAATCCCGCCTCGACTTTCGGGAATTCGTCCGTTGACATCGGGTAGATGCCGCAGAAGACGGTCGGGCGGATGTCCTGGAAACCGGGCAGCGGCTCGGTCGCGCCGAGGCGTGTCGTCGTCACCGTATCGCCGATCTTGATCTCGCTCGGGTCCTTCACCGTGCCGACGATGTAGCCGACCTCTCCCGCCGAAAGGCGCGCGACGGCCTTCTTCGTCGGCGAGAAGACGCCGACTTCGTGGACTGTCGTCGAGACGTCGGAACCCATGAACTTGACGTTCTGCCCGGCGGAGAGTGTCCCGTCCATCACGCGCACGTAGGTAATGACGCCACGGAACTCGTCAAAGACCGAATCGAAGACGAGCGCGCGCAAGGGCGCATCCTCACCGCGCGTCTCGGGAGGCGGAATTCGATGGACAATCGCCTCCAGGACATCGGGGCAGCCTACGCCCGTCTTCGCCGAGACGAGCAGCGGCTCGTCCATCGGAATCGCGAGAATATCCTCGATTTCGCGCGAGACCTCCCTCACGTCCGCGCCCGGAAGATCCACCTTGTTGAGGACGGGGACGATTTCCAGCTTGGCGTCCTGCGCAAAATAGGTGTTCGCGACGGTCTGCGCCTCGACGCCCTGCGCGGCATCCACCACGAGAATCGCCCCTTCGCACGCGCCCATCGAACGGCTGACCTCGTAGGCGAAGTCCACATGGCCGGGCGTATCAAGAAGGTTGAAGAGATAGGTCTTTCCGTCCTTTGCCGTGTAGTGCATCGAGACGGGATGAGATTTGATCGTAATGCCGCGCTCGCGCTCAAGATCCATCGCATCCAGAGTCTGTTCCTTCAGTTCACGTTGGGAAATCGCATGCGTCAGTTCAAGAATGCGGTCGGAAAGCGTCGTCTTTCCATGGTCAACATGGGCAATGATGCAGAAATTGCGAATAGAATCAAGTTTCATCGCGCGAATGATATCAAAAGCCGCGAATGCCTGTCAAATCGACGAGTCGGCCTCACGTCTCCGGCGTCCCGTCCGCCCCCTCGCCCATGCCTCCATCCGCATCAAACGGTAGGCGCAATGCGGATGGAGAGGGGGTCTCCATCCGCATTGACCACGCGAGACGATAGGCGCGCCGCCTTAGCGAATGACGATGACCGCGCCCTTCGCGTAACCGAGCCTCAGCGCGCCCCCCTCCTGTCGCAGCGTGAAGTGCGCACGCTTTGCCGCCTCGGAGAGTCGCGGCGCACCCCTAATCGACTGGGCGGAGAGGACCGTCACGCCGGTCTTCAGCGCGGCCCTCTGCTCCGCCGTCAACGGCTCGGGGATCTCGACATCAATGACCGCGTCGGGTCCGAATGCCACCACGCCGTCCGCCGTGCACGGGCGGAGACCGCCCGCGACGAATTCCGCGGCATTCACCGTGAATCTCTCGTTGACCGTCAGCGTCGGTACGTTCGCCACGGTCGGACAGCCCCGAAGCGTGTTCACCGTCTGCTCCAATCCGCCGCCGTCGAAGGTCGCGCCGCTCCCGAACGCGAGGTTTGAGAAGCTCGGGCAGTAGAGGCTTCCGTCCGCTTCGGCCGCCCGGTCTACCGTGAGCAGAGAACCGTCGCCCGGGTCGATCAGCGGCTGATAGTAGGTGCTGAAGTCGCTCAGTCTGCCACGCCCGAGGCTGTCAAAGCCCATCGCGCAACAGACGGATTTGTCTGGTTCAAGTTCACACGGGCCAGCGCTTGTGTCGTTGGCCGTAAAGTTCATGACGATCTCATGCGGTCCCGGCGCAAGGTCGGAAACCGTCACGACCCGAGTTTCCGGCGAACTGATATACCTGCCGACGCCCTTGTAAATCTGCTTGCCGTCCAGCCACATGAAGACGCGGTCGTTGAAGTTGGCCAGGAACGACCAGGTCGCGGTCGTCTCCGAACGGTTCCAGATGTAGCCGTGCAACCGATAGTTGCGCTTCCTCCTTTCCCCCTGCGGGACCGGGACCGTGAGCAGGTCCGTGCCGTGCGGATAGTAAGTCGTGTAGTCCGCCGCAATCTCCTCTTCCGTGGGCTTGGTGAAACTCCAGACCATGTTCTCCGGATACGCGGCATATCCCATCAGGCCAGGGTTACCCACAAGCGAGGCCACACGGACGACGCGCAATGTGCCGCCAGCGCCGACAGAGGCTTCGTCCAGTGCAATCGGGGAGGACAGCTCGACTGTCGCGCCGTCCGCGACAGTCAGCCGAGGACAGGCCAAACGCTGTCGCGAGAGATGCCCGCCCGTCACGCGGTTCGTCGCGCCTTCGCCCGCGAAGGCCAGCGGCGGCAAGGCGGTCGCGAACGTGTCAGTCAGCTTGAGGTCCGCGTCCGCGAACGACAGGCCCGACAGCGGCAGCGCCGTGTCCGTGCGCAGGGCCAGGCCGGCGCGCCAGCCCGGCTCATGGACGGCCTTCGCCCGAACGGCAATCTGGCCGGCGTAAGTGATGTTCTCCGAAGCCAGGTTCAGCCAACCGCCGTCCACCGTAATCGTGCCCGAACCCGAAAGCGGTCCCGCGACCGTCACCACGCTGTTCGTGCGCACCGTGAAGCGCGTCGAGCCTCGGACATCCATGGGGCCTGAGAACCGGCAGATGTCGAGGCCGGCCGTCGCGCCGTCCGCCACCCAGACGTCCGCTTCAATCCCAGACGAGTCGCCGTGGAACGCCAGCGTCCAGCCGTTCTCGACATTCCACCTCGTGTAGTAGCAGCCGTTAGAGAGGCAGAAGACGTTGTCCGCCGAGCCTCCGAACGGATTGCCGTGCCACTGCTTGATCTGGACCTTGTTGTTCAGACAGACGATCGTTGACGCGGTTTCCGCCGAATTCGTCACCAACGTGCCGCCAAACGACATCCACCAAGAAGTCGCCCACGGTCTGCCGACAATCTCCAGATTATGCCCGCAGGTGTCAAGAATGTCGTAACAGTCCGCTCGCCCGCCCAAGTCAATCTTCGCGTCGCCCGTCAAAAGAAACTTGTCGCCCGAGAAACTGTTCCAAGCGGACCTGCGGATCTGGATCGCGCCTTTGCCGTCCGGGCCGACGCCTTCAAAGTAGAGCGTTTTGTTTTGGAGGACGCGTGCATTCGTCGTGTTGAGAAGGATCGACGCGCCATCCCGCACCGTTACCGAGCCTTTCGCCGAGCCGAAGCAATCCGGCACGGTCATGACAAACGCGATGCCGCGCTCAATGACCGCGTCCTTGGCGAAAGCCGACATGTCAACCGCGCAGACGACCGTTCCCGCACCACGCACGACGAAGTCCCGTCCCGAAGCCACAAGCGTCGCGACATCCTCGACCGTCAGCTCATAAGAATCGCCTTGCGAAACCTCCAGAACGCGCCCCGTGCCGTCCTCGTCCTTCCATTCGGCGTTCTGGGCCGCCCGCCCCGTCGCAGCCAGAACCGTCAGGCTCAAAAGCACAAGCCCCAGGACATTCACGAATCTTCGCATTGCCCCCCCCCCCGGAAGGATGTGAGTTGCCAAAGGGCCAAGACCTGCGCCGAACATTGATTTCATTTCCATTATCTTTGTTGCCTTCGCCGAAGCCATCGCACAAGGGGCAAGCCAAACGCGACTCGCCGAAAACCCTGCGCAGATTTCAAACTCAGTATAGCATTTCCGACATGAGAAAACAAGGGACTGAAAATGAGAGCGGATGAGAGGAAATGAGCCTATGCGAAGCGGCTCATTTCAGCAAGGTCGTCGAAGGCCAGTCCAGTTTCTCGGAGATCTTCAGGCTTTTCGCGCCAAAGACATATTCCACGGCAGGTCCTGAAGACGAGACCTCGACAGTGGCAGACCGATTGCCCCCAACACGCAACTCGTTCTGAACGCGCAGGGACTTCGCGATGTAGACGGCAAAACCGCACAGCGCGGAGACGACAAGCGTCAATGCCAGCATGCCGAGGGATAGCTCGATCAGGGCCTGTCCCCGCCGCAGGGCCTGTCCCCGGCTCCATTCAGTGCGCATGCGGCGTGCCTCCTCGACCGCCCGTTCCCGGCAGCGCACGCAGACAGTTCTGCGAATTGTACTTCAGCCAAGTCCGCCCTTGCTCACGCAGGGACGATCGCTCCCAGTCCCAAAGCTGACGGCAGTAATAGCAGCCCTTCAGCGAATCGGGTCCATTTGAGAGGTAGGCCGGCAAATCCTCGCGGACATGACGCATCCATTCAGGGTCAGCGGTCGAGAGGTCCTGACCGCCAACCGCGTCAACCGGCACAAGGCGCACGGCGTCAAAATCGGGCGTGACAAGGCCTTTCAACGCGGTGACAACGGTCGTTTCGCCGTATTCGCCCTCGACCGTGCCGAAGGGCTTGGCCGCCGCCGCCCATTTCGCCGTGCGGCCCGTCCCCGTTTCAAGGAGATTGGGAATGTCCCCCATGACGCGGCAAATCGCCGCCGCGCCGCGCACGTCGTATTCGGGCTTGACGGGTCCGACAACGGGAAAGCGCATCTCGCCATCAGGATCCATTTCCCGCCAAGTTCGCCAGGCACCCGCTTCTGTCGTGTCATAGAAGTACCAGACCTGCGTCTGATTCGTGATGAGCGTCGAGTTCGCGAGAGCTGAAACGGACGCGTCCGCCAAACGGCAAACGAGGTCCTGTCCGAGCAAATCGACGGCGCTTCCGACGCGCGGAACGAGGCGAAGCGAATAGACCTCACTGTTCGCACATCGTCTTTGCCGCGTCAGCTCGTCTTCTGCGCGCGGCAAGGGCCCCCAGCCTCGAAAGCCCGGGTAGCTGTCGAGGATGCCCGACGCGTGAAAATGGAACCAACACCAGTTGCGTCCCGCAATGGCATGGTAGAACTGCTGATCGAGGAGAAGATGTCCGCCTGCGGCATCCACGAACTCGATGTTGTCCGGTCCGGCATAAAGCGGTTGTCCGATTTCAAGCTCAAGTGCCTGTGCATATTCCTCCCATGCGCCTTCCCACGGCGCGGGATACGCTTCGGGCGTCATCGCGTAAATCGTGCGGATCTCAATGACATGCCGCTCCAGGATCTCGCGCATCGCGTCGTTCGGCTCCGCGCCGTTGTTCCGCGCCGCCTCGTTTCCGATCGTGATGCCGCGCAACGGGCCGAGAAAGCAGAGCCGCGCCTGTTCGTCCGCGATCCGTGCGCATTCGTCCGCGTCGTCCGCCAGCGCGGCCTTGAGGTGCGACAGGTTGAGCCGCCCGATCTCGTTCAACAGCTCGGCCTGGTGCCGCGCGACCGCCAGTGCCGCCGCATCACCCGCGTTCATCGTGCGGTTCTTTGCGGTCACCGAGAGAAAAGTCCCCACGTTCATGAGAACGAGGAAGGTGATCGCGACCAGCACGAACACGAGATAAAGCGCAACCTGTCCGCGTCTCGCTTTCATCGCCCTGCATCGTTCAGGTAAAGGGTCTGGTTCGCCTCGACGCCTGCCTCGCCCGAAAGGCCAAACCTCATCGCGCCGTCAAAGAGGTCGAAGTCCAGCGAAACGGTCGATTTGGTCCCATCGCCGGGCTCTACCTTGAGCCGTCCCCAATTCGCGTAGTCCAAGATGCCGCGCGCCTCGGCCTCATGTTCGGACGCAAGGTATTCGGGAATCCGCCCGCGTTCCATGGCATCGTCAAACGCCGTCTCCTCCGGCCAGGTGCGCCGCCCGGCAATGGGGATGACGGCGACGCGCGCGGCCTTGCGGCACATATAGTCGTTAAAACCGACGGCACGGGCCCGGGCTGTGCGCATGGCCGCATGCTCCAGCAGGATCTTTCCCGTCAACAGGGAGGAAAGCTTGAAGAGCGTCAGAAAAGCAAAAGAGATGACCAAGACGGCCAAGACCGTCTCCGTCATCGCCTGTCCTCGGCGCATGCGCCGCACGGGATCACTCCCCGAGAGACCGGATCGAATCCGTGCTGATCGACTCCGCCGCCGACTTCGCCTTGCCGCCCTCTTCCGAAGACAGCGCTTCCGTCGCGCCCGCCGCCTTCTTGCCAATCGCGCGGCTCAAGAATGTGAAGACAGCGATCAGGGAGACGGCGATCAACACGACGATGATGATGTATTCGACCATCGTCTGACCTTTTCTCAACGTTTTCATCATGTTCGGACCTCCTTCATTAGGGATATTCGCTTGAAACAAGACTTTCCGTGCGGACGCCGTAGCTACGCGCCCCCGCGACGAGGAATCCGAGAATGGACACCACGACGACAAGAGACGCGAGCACGAGAACATACTCCAGCAGAGACTGACCCTTCCGCATGAACGCTATTATAGCAAATTAGCGTCACATGCGGAAGTCCCCGCGTCACTCATGCGCCGTAGAGTCCGTCGAGCGCGTCGGACATCATGTCAACCGCATCCTCGAGATCGTCTTCGCCAAGACAGAGCGGCGGCAGGAAGCGGACGACATTCTTGCCGGCCGTGAGCACGAGAAGCCCCTGCCCTGCCAACGCGTCAACGACATCCTTCGCGTCGCCATCGACGACAAGCCCCAGCAAGAGGCCCTTGCCCCGAACTTCCAGAAGCTTGTCGTACTTGTCGACGAAGCTCTGCAGGGCCTCGCGGAGAAGCGCGCCCACCCTTGTCACGTTCTCCAGAAGGCCCTCCTCCTCGATGACGGAGATGACCGCGTTCGCGGCGGCCGCCGCAACCGGGTTGCCGCCGAAAGTCGAGGCGTGCGACGACGGCGTAAAGACATCTGCCAACTTTGCGTTCGAGACGAGCGCGCCCATCGGCAGCCCGCCGCCGAGCGCTTTCGCGCACGTGAAGAGGTCTGGTTGAATGCCATAGCCCTGCCACGCGAACCATTGGCCCGTACGCCCCATGCCCGTCTGGACCTCATCCACGATCAGCAGGAGGTTCTTCTCGTCGCAAAGCGCACGAAGTCCCGTCATGAATTCCTCCGTCGCGGAGAGAACGCCGCCCTCGCCCTGTACGGCCTCCAGCATGACCGCGACCGTCTTCTCGTTGACGGCGGCCTTGACGCTTTCCAAGTCGTTGTAGTTCGCGTAGGCGAAGCCAACGGGCAAAGGATCGTATCCCTCCTGGCACCAAGCCTGAGCCGTCGCGGCAACCGTCGCAAGCGTACGGCCGTGGAAACCCTGACGGAACGTGATGACTTCATAGCGACCGCCATTCGCATGCCCCCACTTGCGGGCAAGCTTCAGGGCCGCCTCGTTCGCCTCGGCTCCCGAATTGCAGAAGAAGACCTTGCCGCCCAGGCCCGAGAGATCGACGAGCTTCGCGGCAAGCAGCGTTTCGGGCGCATTCACGAAAAGGTTTGAACAATGGGTGAGCGCGGCGGCCTGGCTCTGGATTGCCTCCGTCACCTTCTTGTTGCCGTAGCCCACGGCCTGCACGGCGATGCCGCTCGTGAAATCGTAGTAGCTCCGGCCATCCGCATCACGTACGGTAATGCCCTTGCCGGAGGCTATCACCACCGAGGGCGTGTAGGTCGGCATGACCTTCGCCTTGTAAAGATCGAGAATTTCCTTGGACTTTTCGTTGCTCATTCGGTTATCTCCGTTCCCACGCCTTCACGCGTGAATATTTCCAACAGAAGAGAGTGCGCCATGCGACCGTCGACGAGGTGGACCTTCTTCACGCCTTCGCGAATCGCATCTTCGCAGCTCTCGATTTTCGGAAGCATCCCTCCCGAGATGACTCCTGACGCCTTGAGCTTGCCTGTATCGGCAAGATGCAAGGTAGAAAAAAGGGTCGAGGGGTCCTCAGGATCCCGGAGGAGCCCAGGGACATCGGACACGAGGACAAACTTGCGGACCTTCAGCGCTTTCGCCAGCGCGGCGGCGGCATAGTCCGCATTGACGTTGTAGAGGTGACCATCGTCCACCCCCGTGCCAAGCGGCGTCACGACGGGAATGATATGCGCATCAAGCATCTCGACGACGGCTCGCGTCGTCACCTCGACGACCTCGCCAACGTAGCCGCAATCCGGCGACGCGACCTTCTTGGCCCCGAAAAGCCAGTTCCCGTGCAAAGGCTTCGCATTCGCCCCTCGCTTGCCGAGGCGCGTGACAAGGTCAGGATTGACGACGTTATTGAGGGTTTTTCGGACGATTTCCATCGTTTCCTCATCCGTCACGCGAAGTCCATCCACAAACTTCGGCTCATGCCCCGAAGCCTTGATCGCCTTTGAAATCGCCTTGCCGCCGCCATGCACGATGACGACCTTGATGCCGACCGCATTCAAAAACGCGACGTCATCCATGATCGAGTCGAAGTTCGCCTCAATCTCCATCACGGATCCGCCGAGCTTGATGAGGACGACGGAACCCTGAAAATCCTGAATGTACGGCAGGGCCTCAGTCAGAACGGCCGCTTTGGCCTGCGCTGTGTCTATTCTATCCATTTTGGTGTAGTATATCAAAAATCGTCCCCCAACGGAATGCGAAAGTATGATATACTATACGCACTACGACAACGGGGCGTTGCACAGCCTGGTAGTGCGTCTGCTTTGGGAGCAGAATGTCGGAGGTTCAAATCCTCTCGCCCCGACCATCTTCAAACGGTACTAAGAAAATCTCTCCTTTAAGGAAAGGCCTCTTAACCGATTATGGCGATGTGCCGCAAGATGCCCTGGAAACTGCTGATAGACCGCGACAAGCCCCGCGCTGACCTGCGTGACAAGACGGGCGTGTCGCCCGCTACGCCAGCTGGGGCGTTTGCGCTTCGGGCGGTCGAGTTCACGGCAAACCAGATGCCAGTGTCGCCCTCCGGCGTGGATGTGGCGGCGGGAATGGAATCTGATGTGCGTGACCCGTCGCGGCGCGGGACTTCCGGCGGATTGGATCGAGCACGATGCATCGCATCGCGGACTTGCCATAAGGTCGAGGTGACGCCATGCTGATGAAGATATGGACAGGGGCGTTGCTGTTTCTCGCGTGGATGTTCTTCTGCGCGTGGCTGGTTCTCGTCTGCCGCGAGAAGAACGTCCGTCCGCTGCGCGACTTCGCTATGTTCTTCAAGAAGCAGACGAAGTCCGGACGCGTCATCTTCGGCTCGCTGTTCATCGCATTGTGGGTGATCGCCAGCACCAAGCCGGGCGACGGCGGCGGCAACGACGGTGGCGGCGGCGGCACGAACAACATTCAGATGGTGATCGGCCCCGGCGGCGGACTCCAGCCGCTTGATTCCCCCGGAGCGGTCACGAACAGCCAGCAGCAGGGCTTTCAGGGCGGGATCCAGCTGCCGCAGGGTGGACTGCTCGGCGATCCTGCGCCCGTCACCGACCAGTGGACGGACTTCACGCCCATCACCTCAACGAACACCACGCGCACGCTGGACGGCGACGATTTCCGCCGTGGTTTCGTCCTGACGCGCGTCGGGACGGACGAGGCGTTCACCTTCGCAGCCCCCGCCGGAGCGAACGTGTGCGCGGACTGGCGGGCTTTCGGCGCGGCGACGGACTGGATCTACCTTGCCTTCGAGGATTGGGCGTTCCGGCTTGGCACGAATGAGGTTGACAGGCTGCGCGTGTTCTCCTTCGGCAAGGTCGATCCGCTCGTCCGGGACGCCGAAGGACACATTGCGACGAACTGCTGGTTCGCGCCCTTTGTCGCCTCGCTCGGCATCGTGCCCGAGGCCAACTGGCCGCTCGTCACCGGTAACGAGAATGCCGCGCCGGAAGACCTCGCGCCCAGCCAGTTCTGGCACTTCGTCACGCCCTCGAACACGCTCCAGCTCACGTGGCAGAATGTGCTTCTCGACCGTCTCACGAACACCCCCGTCAGCGTCCAGATGGAAGTCTGTCCGTCTGGCCGCTTCACCTACCGCTACGACCTCTCCCGCCTCGATGTCGAAGAAATCACGAATGTTGTCTTGGGGGCTTCGTTCCACGGAAACGCTTGGACTACAAACTCACTCCCGACAAATACGACTTCCCTCACGTTCTATCCGCTTTCACCCTCCGATGCCTATGAGAACGACCCTGACAATGACGGAATTCAAACAATCGATGAACTGTTCTTTTACAATACCGACCCCAACAATGCCGATTCGGACTATGATGGTCTTTCGGACTATGAGGAAGTGTTTACGTATGGTACCAACCCGCTGAATCCACACTCCGTAAGCGACACCTACTGCGACGGCATAGCGGTCAAGATAGGAGATGTTAACCCGTTCTCCTATCCTGAAGGCTCGACGAACACCGTCCTCGAGCACGTGTTCTATTCCGGCACGACGAATGGCGTCTTTGCCTATCCGCAGTCATCCGACAGCATGGCTGTGCTGGAAGTGTCCGTGTCCGGCTCCGGCACGGGCGACTTGATTGTCGGCAATCAGGTCGTTCCGCTTGTCGCGCCCCCGCAGATGCGCTCGGCCCCGCCGAATCCCATGCCGCCGCTCCTCGTCCAGCTCGTCAAGGGCGAGACGTATCCCGTCTATGTGCGAGGGGACGAGCTTCTGCAAGTCTCGCTTAACTCTGCGGACTTCGCTTTCGGCGTGTTGCCGACCTACAGCACCTTCGGCCACATCAACTTCCCCAACACGGTGGCGACGACGCCCTGCATCCACGACTTCAATGCCCGGCGGAAAGGCGTCTATCTTCCGATGAGCCGCGACGCCAACCTCTTGACCTGCACATGGCAGGGCAACAACAACGTCAAGGTCAAGAATAGTCCGCCAAGGGCGGCGACGATCACCGGGAACTTCTCCGCGAGAAGCACCAGCGGAATTACCTACACGCTTTCGCATCCGCAGTACCTTTTCGGACAGACAACCTACAACCAGACCGTCCGCTTCTGCCCGCAACCGCCCGATCCCGATCCGGAAGACCCAGACCCGCCCGAAGACCCGCCGTGGTATTCAAATGGCGACGGCGACGATTCCGACGAGACCGACGACGACCATGACGAGCATTGGTGTTGCTACTGGGGGACGTGCGACGGATGGTGCGGCTGTGGCTGCGATTGCGGAAGCGGCTCCGGCGATCCCTTGCCGGGCGAGGAGGATTTGGACGAAGAGTGCCCCGAACATTCAATGTCCTACGAGGACTGCGCCGGCCTCCACGAAGACGACTACACGAACGCCGTGCAGAACGTCCAGCATCTCGGCGGCGTCCTTTACATCCGCGAGCCGCCGTTCTACGAGCAGATCCACCTCGACGTGCCGACTGAGCATCGGAACTGCTGCCCGTGCCCCGACCATTGGACGAACTACGTGGGTGTGGCGTACAAGTCATACCGGCTGCGGCTCCTCGACTCGAACGGAATGGACTTCAGCAGGACGGAGACCTCGTGCGAGGTCAACCTCGCGGGCGTCTATCCGAGTTCCGCCGTCGGCGACGCGACGCTTGCCTTCTCCCGCAACGGAGAAATCTACCAGCAGCACAACAAGACGGTCCTTGGCGTGGCGATAAAGGGCGACTACGGCGTCGATCTCGCAGACTACAACGCGCTCAACAGCACCTTCGGCTATCCCATGACAGTTTGCACAAACGTATGGGACGCTCCATCGGTGCGGCTTGTCACCAATGTAAAGCTTCCGGATGGCAAGGTCCACCTGGAGCTCGCAAACGCGACCGGGCAGTTCACGTTCTGGTACTACGACAACAGGACTTGTGAATACCGCAAGCTTCTCGATACTGATACGGCGACCGTCAAAGACCTCTCGATGGCCTACTGGAAGGCCCTGATGAGACGTGCTTCCTACGGCGAGTCTTCCGATTTGCCAATTTACATAACATCGTCCAGCACCGGTACGGTCAGCCTCGTCTTCCGCTATTGGAACGTGATAGACGGAAAGTTCGTGCAGGATCAGGCTTGTCAAAAGTTCTCTTCAGTTAATCCCGTGCTGCTTGTTGACTATGACAGGGACGGCGTTCTCGGAGCCATCGACATAGCACGACACATGGACGGTCGTTATGCATATTTCTGGCAAAACGATGACAAGTGGAAAGGCGACGATGCCTTTGAATCCCATCTCATCAACAGAGTTAATTCTTCAGACAACATCGTAAATGGTCGTAACGATCTGATTAACTTCTTGCCGATCTCGGTTGATGTAGCGCAGTTTGCCTCCCATTGGAGTTCAAGTGCCGTTTATTATCGCCTTGAAGCGCATTCGTCTGCACTGCACAAGGCGAAACTTGCGTTTGCAAGCATAGCACGCACCCAAATTGGCGATGCTCCGATAGGAAACGACAACGACATTTACGGCAACAGCCTTCGAGAGGCTCCGGTGTTCGAGCTGGGCAACGGTACGAACTTGCCGCCAGCATTTGTTTCGCTCACACACCCTGGCCGCAGCACGTTGTTCATGGAATTCCCGGAGATCGCCAGATACAACAGCCTCTATCTAAACGTATATTCAAAATCTGACAACGCTCTGCTATTTTCGTCATCAATCAAACTTCATGTCGGAGAGGTTTCAGAGATGATTGGATGGGAGAACCTGCGAAGTGTTGCGGGCGGTTCCAGCGGGTTGCCGACCCGTCTCGCCACGGATGACTGGCCAACTACCGAGCATAAGGTTGGGAATGTTGTATTCGTACATGGATACAATATGGCCGAGGGCGAGGAGACGCAACTTTGGGCGCAGAACGTGTTTAAGAAATTATGGTGGTCTGGTCTTGACAGAGGGTTTATAGCCGTTCAATGGCGTGGCAACGAAGGCCAGGTGGCGGGGACGCTTACGCCAAATTACTACGGGAATGTTCAGAATGCGTTTCAGACAGCTCCGGCCTTGTCGAATGCAATGGCGACCGTTCAAGGGCCGAAATGGTTTGTAGCGCATTCGCTTGGAAACATGCTTGTGTCGGCCGCGACACAGGATTATGGCTTGCAGTATGAGAAATACTTTATGCTTAATGCCGCCATAGCGATTGAAGCATTTGACTCTATTGACGGGATAACGGTAGAATCTCACGACAACATGACTCCTCGTTCATGGACGAACTATGTTGACAAGGTTCGCGCAACGCACTGGTACGAGCGATTCCCGGAAGGCGACGGTCGCAGACTCTTGACTTGGAAAAACCGGTTCTCCGATGTTTTGGACATAGTAAATTTTTATTCTACAGAAGAAGAGGTGGTCAACAATGGTGACGGTGATTGGCATACCATCGCAGTACGTAATTACGTCTGGTACAATCAGGAAACGCGAAAAGGATTGTGGCCAATGATGCTTCACGAATACGAGGGCGGATGGGAATTCAACTCTTTCTATGACACGGTAGCGGGATCGTGGCTGGGAAATGAATATGTTGAGCACCGCTATCACATGGCTCCGGCTAACGCAGCGGTCTTAACAGACCCTCAGCTGAGGCAAAAGCCATTCTTTCTTGATTTCGCCAACCCTGAAATGTATTCGTCGCCCAACGGAGTCATCGTTGCTTCAAATTACCTCTATAGGGCTGAAATGCTGGCATATGCGATCCCTTCGGAGTCGTTCGCCGTTGGTGCGAATCCACTGCCGGGCTTGGACGATGTTGAAGACTTGTCAATAATAAAAGATGGTAATTATGACATGGCAACGCTTTTCCATGATGCGGCGAACGAGGTTGGTCTTTCTGGCGATGAAACAAAATGGGTCCACAGCACTTTCGTTCAACGTTCCTATCGGCGGACAAAAGATCTTTACCGGTCTATCATGACACTCATAAAACAAGGAGACAATCAATGAAGCAGCTCGTCTTTCTCGCGGTCCTGTCGCTTGCCACTGCTGGATGTGCGTCAGAAACCTTTACCGTAACTGTGACAGATTTCGATAATGTAGCTGTCACGGACGCGGTAGTTACCGTCAAGGCTATGAACAAGGTCATCCTCTTCGGGAGCGACAAGGCAAAGGACTTTAACAGATATACGGCTCTAACTGACTCAAATGGGGCAGCAACAGTTCGTTTCAGCTGCCCTAATGGGCATTTCTCCTGGTGGGTAACTGCGAATAGCTGCTACCCGAGCATGCCATTTGATGGAAGCTTCAAGAGCGAGGAAAAGTTGAATCCTTCAACCGTGAGTGTTTCCCTGAATGAGCACGACAGCCGTGGAAGCGTTCGCCTTTACCGCAAGAAGAATCCTCAACCGATGTTTGCCTATACTGCCGAGAAAAAGGTTTCTGCACCGTATTGGGATGGAAGGTTCGGTTTCGATCTGCAATGCTTTGATTGGCTTCCGCCCTTGGGTCAGGGGAAAGTGGCTGACTTTTATTATGTACGCAACTTAGGGGAGAACAGCGTGACAAAAGGAGAGAGTGACCGCAAGAAAATTCAGCGTCTCTTTTCATTCAGGAACGGGGAAAAGGAATGCCCTAAAGCCGGTGATGTAGTTGGCAGAATAGAGTTCGCAGAGAACTGTGGAGCATACATTGCGAAGAAGACTGGCAATGAATATTTCCCGTCCACATACAGGGCGAATAAAAATGCAGCCTTTGTTGATTCATTCCCAATTCAGATCGTCGCGCAGAAAGGGAACAAATGGCTGCATCAGGCTCCTGTGGTTGCAAGAGATGAATACATGGTCATCCGAACGAGAGTTGTGCGCAATGAGAAAGGAGAGATTGTCTCCGCCAACTACGCTAAGATCTTGGGTCCGTTGAATTTCATGGTCCAAATTGTGGTAGGAGAATCTGTGTTCAATCCTGCTCCGAATGATACGAATCTTGAATTCGATCCGGAGCGCAATCTTTATCAAGGACCACTTGGGAGAGGCCTTACACCTTAATGGAGGCGGAAGCGACGCGCAACAGCATCCTTGAGCTCGTAGGCAAGCTTTCAGCATAAAGGAACCAGGCGATGGCACTACCCCAGAGAGACAAGTTGATTGATGAGATTCACCGGCTGGAAGGTCTGATGACCTACGCCGAGGCCCACGGCGAGCCTCGATTCTCCGCACCACCCGAAATCCTCTCTGCGTATGTTGTAGCACCTACAAGATACGCTTCGCCCTTGTTTTACGGGGGTTTCGTGGAATCCGATGCCCCGGAAACGTATGATGTAGGACTTTATCGTAGAGAGCCGTGTGCAAGGCAACACACATGAAAAGCGTAAAACCGCCTACCACTACAACCTGCGCGGCAAAAGGAACTATCGGAAGATGGATGAACTGCCAGAAAGCCTGAAAGACGAAATCGACGCGCTCGATTCTCTTCGCGACTTTGCGGGCGACAAGCATCACGTCCGCCGCCATCTCGGCGAAGAAGCACACGACCGTCTTCCACGTCGCACGGCGGTTCGAGCGAGCCTTCCTCTCCCGCGAACGCCTCCGCGCCGCTGAACACGATCTCGTTCTCGCCGCTGGCTGGTGACGCGCAGCATGAAGTCGCAGGCCTTCCCCGGAACGATGTCAGGCATGACGGCGGTGGTCGTTCCTCCTTCCACGCGGAGCATTCCCCATAACTATTCCCCATCACCCAATGAGCGTGGGCGGTAGTGGAATCGCGGCGGCGGCAAATATCACAAAGCATATCTTAAAATGGCTTTCGTATTGTTAGGTGAATCTTGCGATGCTTTCCCTTACATGATTAATACAAGTGTCTATCTCGTTGACCACTTGATAATGCCAGAAACGGATAACATACCAACCTAACGCTTCCATCAGGATGTCCCTATGAATGTCATCCGCTTTACGGCATCCATTTCTATGGATTACACGCCTTTCGTATCATTTTCCCTCAACTCATTGGGATGATTTCTCGTCATCGTTGGCATCAAGAAGTAGTTTTATCTGACGATCAAAATCAGATCCTATAGAATACCATCTCGCGCAAGACGTCGCGTCCGCCCTCATTTTGAACTTGTTCCATTTTGGAACAAGTTGAGGCCGCAGCAAGTTCATGGGGCGCGTAGATGTTCTTCAGGTGTCTTGTGATGGCCTGACTTTTCACGCCAAACAAGCCTACCATTGCCTTCTGCGTAAGTCAAAGCGTCCTATCACGCAGAACGGCATTAACCCGAATGTCGCCTGTCTCCGTAGAGAAAAGCAATAGAGGAAATTCGCTTGCGTTCATTTCGTCCTCCTATCCAATACATTGACCGTGCCAACGGGGTTCCCTATGGTCAACTTGCCGCCCTGCGCATTGGCAAAGCCGCAAATCCACTTCAAACACTCGTCGTGCCACGACTGCTTGAACTCTATCGTCTGTGTCTCTTTCTTCATGTCACAATCCCCACACGTAATTATTCCAGATGATCACAATTGTCCGCGCTCCTTGCGAATATCGATCAAGGTCTTGCCATTGTGGGAAAAGAACTTTGGCCCTTGATATGCGCCAGAGGCATTCTTCTGAGGCATGAAAGCTTTGCAAAAGCCAGACAGCGAATATTGGGTGCCTTTGTATTCGATTTTCTTATCGCCCACGACCGTGACTTCTGCGCTGGTCGGAACAAACACAAGCTTTGCGCCATTGGGAATTCCTACTTCTGCAAACGAAAACGCTTTTGCTTTTCCCGTGTTCTTGTGTGCCGACTTCACGACCTTCGCCCTAGCCGCTTCATGTCGCTTGATATTGGCGCGAATCTTTGCGCCGGAGCGCCCAACCACTTTGCCGCCCTTGTATTCTTCGACATCCATCTTATGACCTCGCACGATGAGGTTCTTGATTCTGACAATAACCTCATCCAAGGGACAAGCGAAGAATTCCGTCGCGTCATCGTCTCTAGTGAAAATCCTATAGTCCTGCAAGGCCGTGTGAATAATGCCTTCCAACCCAACAACATCATCCGTTTTGATGCCTAAATGGAAATCGAAATTCTCATAGACAGCAGTATTCAACGAACCCAAGCGATTCGTAAAATCTTTCGCATTGCCGATCTTCACGGCCTTAACCATCTTGCCCCTAAAGATGCCTTTCGCCTTAACAAGCTTCAAGCACTCGTTAGTGACAACATACACATATCCAGCTTTCGGCTTGAATTCTGTATTATGCGTCATGTCATAAAATCCTTTATCCAACGCCCTATCAAGCGAACCGAATCTCCAATTTCGGCTATGATGTTGAAGGTCGTTTCGACAAACAGCAGAAAATTCTGCAAGTCCATCTTGACACCCTTTTTCTTCCAGCCATGTAAAACTTCTTCATACAGATTATCAACGGCAACGCAGGTCTCCCCTAAATTTGGAATTAGAAAAGGTTGCCTGCGCTATCTGAATAAGGGGAATTGCACCATGGTGCATCCCACTAGGGATTGCCTCGGCATTTAGTATCGCCATTAACCGATTAACCTCTTCCGCGAAATCAGGCTTTCGATTTCTACGGACATTGAAGAAATGCATCATATTGGCACAACTCCATTAATCACATTTTATCCCTAATCTGTCAAAGAACGCAAAATTCCGTTTTCTGGCATCAATTGCGATTTGATCAAGGTTAACTAAGTATATACTCGCATTTAAATTCCTGTTGTAATAGTAATACGCAAACTCACCATGCATTTTTGCATAATCATTTTCTTCTGCCCACTCACGAATAGGGTTGGTGAAATCACAAATGGCATAACACAAGAACTGTGTATCGTCTTGCGAAATGTGGATAGGCCGTCCATGATCAACCAAGACGTGCTTGCTTTCACGTATTTGACGAAGCATCCTCTGCACTTGTTCTGGGGGTTTCTCGTCTCTGTAATTTGTACGGTTTGGCTTCTTAAACTCTATTATCGAAACAGTCCTTGCAACGCGCGTGTCTGGATCTACATCCGCAAAGGCAACAATATCTGGCCTATCGGCAGAATCACTCTCCATGAACTCGCGGATTTCCTTATCCGACATGGCACACGCATGAAAAGCCAACCTATCATCAATAAGCCACAGATTATGATTATCAAATCCAATATGATCCGAATCAGTTCGCATTGGGAAAATCATGTCATGCAATATCTTTTCGTCCACATAACTTCCATCCGGACTGGCTGCAATCTTCTTCTTAAACAGTTCTATGACAAACTTTCTATATGTTACATATGCGGCAAGGTTGTCTTTCTGGAAATCATCATACTTCTCTGTTAGCTCTTTTATACTCTCTTCACTCCTCTTAAATGACTCTGATTGCGTCTTCAATAACTTCTCACTGTTCCGCCTGATTTCAAACTCCGCCTTGCCCTTGTGACGATATAATACCTCATCAATCTTCTCCTCAGACGAATTCGGGTCTATTTCCTCCAATGCTTGAGGGCAGTATTTAACAACGGCCCGCAATGTTGGATTCTTTTCCGCCACATATCCCTCAACTATCTCTTTGCGTTTTGTTTGCAGAGAGTCCAAGTATGGCTTTAGATACTGTCTTGCGTGCGCAACAACTGCCTCTTCAATAGAACTACGCCCAATAGGTGCCTCCGTGTCGAGTGGTGCCGAATCTTCTGGTATGGAAAAATCATCTCGCGTCGGCAGCACATGCGAATCCAAATATGCACCAGTCACATAAACCGCATATACAAATTTCTTCCCCTTTTCATCAAACTGAATCGTCGTGCCCAACCGTTTTCCAATATCACATGTAGTCACCTCCCGCGAATCCGCACAAAACACCATGCGATGCATTTGCGCATTGGTTCCATACAATTTCAATTCTGTCAAGGCAAAGCGTTCTTCCCCTACATCAATTCCATATGTCGTTATCTGCGGCTTGATATCGTCATTGAACATCTTAGCCAACGAGCGTGAATTCTCGTTTGGATCGTCCACCACGACGATATCAGGAACTTTATTTGCAAGGAATGAAACTAGACAATGCTCCAAAATCCTTTGTGCAATCTTTTCAGTCGTCCGATATGCTGCAGGGAGATCCCGATACACCGGCTTAAATTTATTCAAAGAGACAATAGTCTGAATCGGCGTCTTTTCCTCCACATCAACAGGGGCGGAATCCTTTATTCCATGTCGCAACGAAAACTCAATCTCGCGGCGCCTCTTCTTACCTTTGGCATCCTCATACACACTTGAGATTACAACTTCGTCAAATGCTTTTAACCATGTAAACCGGCCGATACCCTTTCCTCCACGTGCAGCTTTCTGCTTGGATGCCATAAGCTTAAATGACGCCAAGTTTTCATCGGTAAAACCTATGCCATTATCTATGACTTGAAAGCCTAGTATCGTAGGCTCTCGTCGAGTTCCATCCTTAAAGTCAAACTCTCGTTGAGCAGCTCTTTTGATTATGACCCTGATCTTGCCATCATCATACTTGCCTTGGAATCGATCTTCAATAGCTTGAATTGAATTTACCAACGCTTCAAAAAGTGGCATCAATGGTTTCGACTTGAAATCTCGAATAAGCGCAACCACGCCTTCAAGTTCGCTTGTTATTTGACTTGCCATCTGAAAACTCCTTTCTTACAAGAACTCAATAAGACGACGCAAAAGGTGATAGGCTGCGCCATAAACCTTGTGAGCATCATTGTTCGGATTAATTTCTCCATGGAACAGCGCATTGCGAAGATTGAACAAGATTTCTATTAAGCCGATCGCTATTTTCTCTGTATCCTCAATAAATCTAATATCACCACATAATATTGGATGCTCAGAAGTCCCATTATCAAGTAGTGACTCTATACTTAGTGGCGCAACGGACTTGTAACACCCGATTAATTCATCCCGCCATGATTGCTTCACTGATGTCAACGCTCGTCCGACGACTTCAATATCATATTCATACTTTTCAAATGTATAGGAGAATACCTTTTCACCTTTTCGGTTTTTAATCTCTACAATAGTTTCCGTAGAATTGTTATCTAAATGAGCGTGATATTTCATCTTGTTGAAGCTTTTATCACATGTGGACTGATTGTCACTTTTATAGCGTATGCATGCAAATGAGACCCTTCGATCTTGATTATAGATTTGAGCTTGCTCAAGCGCTACATGAAGATCACCAACATTAACCCGAAACGCCACAGCATCTTGGTCTCTATCTTGCAAAAGAGAAACTATTTTATTACGAAATGCATTTCTCGTCCGTTTTACTTCATTAATCTTAGCCCGGTCGGTATCCAATGTTCCATAATCAAGATTCATCCATGCATTGAATGGGATGTATACCTTCACAAACATACTGAAATAATCAATGTCGGCAAGGCGTTTCCACGCTTCTTTGGTTGAAGTAAACGTATTATTAGTTGGCATGGACAATCTCCTTTTCAAGTGCTTGCATCTCCTTTTCTTCCCCCTGCTCAATTGCGACTTCAACAGCGTGCTTGGCGAGGTCGAGGAGCCGCTTGGATTCGGCGCGGAGCGCGAAGCTTGTTTTAACTTTGTCCGCAATGGCGCGTTGGCGGGGAAGTGGCAGAAGCGGGATTCTAACACGCTCAATTTCAGACTGTTTCCAGTGCTGTATGATCG